>CAWJNN010000041.1:0-58340 GCA_963844115.1 uncultured Planctomycetales bacterium
ACTGCGTGACGAGTTTCCACAACTCGACAACTGGATTCGCTCGCACCGGCAACTGCTGATCGACGTGGAAACGGAGCTCGACGGCTTGCTGGCCGTGCTCCGCTACTTCCGTGAGCAACCGCGGCCGGACCGATTCGCCCGCGAACTGCCGCTGCCAGTCGACACGAAGTTCATCGAACGGCATGAGCGCGTGCTGCGGGACTGGTTCGATGTCGTCCTCCCGCCAGACTCGATCCGCAGTGACGAAACGCACTTTGGCCGCCGCTACGGCCTGCGCTACCCGGAACTACACGTGATGGTCCGTTTTCTCGACCGGGAATCGCAGCGCGAATCCAACAGCCCGTGGTCGGAGCTGTCTCTGCCAATTTCAGCCTTGGCGGAACTGCACACCGGCGCCGCCGACGTTGTGATTGTGGAAAACAAAGTCAACTTGCTAACACTGCCGCCTCGCGCAAGCACGCTGGCGTTGGGGGCCGTCGGTCTCGCGGCCTCCGAATTGCGACTTGTCCGTTGGCTGGAAAACGTGCACGTTACCTATTGGGGTGACCTCGATGTTGAGGGTTTTGAAATCTTGTCCGCCGTGCGTGCCGTGATCCCTCGCACGCGCAGCTACCTGATGGACGATGCAGCACTCACTCGCTTCCACCATCTGGCCGTCCCTGGCACGGGTCGCAAGCCGGCATGCCCACCACATCTCGTCGCCGCCGAACAACGAGCTTTCGACCGTTGCCGCACCGGCAATCTGCGTATCGAACAAGAACGAATTCCACTTGCCGAAGTTTTACTTTGACGAACAAGGACTTCACGGTGCTCAAAAAATGGCTTTTCGACCATGATGTCCGATGAAAAACCGGCATGCCGTGCGGCCCGCTAGCGACGTTCGCCGGTAATGATCAGCCACTTCTGCGCGTCGTCGGACCAGCGGGCGTGCAGCGGATGAAGCTGACCGTGACTGCGGATGTTTTCGGCCAGCAGGGAAAGACTGGCGGCGTCGGTCCCGGCCTCGCGGCTGATCGTGGTCGGGAATGAGCTGCTCGATATCGACCTTGAATGGGAAAAAAGGTGTCAGGGTGCGCCGGCATAAGCCGGAGGAGAGTCGCGAATGCAAGAGTCGCACAAGGTAAGACCTAGCCAGTCGCCTTGGCCCCGAGTGATGCGGCTCGTCAGGCAACTGGCGGGTCGAAGCGTTCACAGGGGTACAACCAGGCTGTGTATTGAACTCCGAAAACATCCTTTTGTGGTGGCCGACCTCATCCTGACGCGGGGAAGGCAATAGACATTTCGGACGTTATTAGACGCCGGACTCGCAACACCCTGGCTAACGCCGGCGGCTGAAATGCCCCTTGTAATCCATTTCGAGGGGCTAACCTGCCACGAAGTCCGCATATTTGCTGATGTAGTCTTTGACTTGGACCTTACGCGCCGTATTCTCGCTGGTCATATAACGAATCTTGCCATAAATGGGGCGTTCGGGCCCCAGGCGCGATCGTAGCGGCCCAGCACCCAGAAGATGCCGCTGTAGCTGTTCGGATCGCGGCCGTCCAGGGCGTACTTGTTATTCAACTCGATCATCACGTCCAGCGCATCCTGCGGCCCGGCCGACCATTCCAGGATCTTTTTTCCCCACAACATTCGCAGGTAATTGTGGATACGGCCTTCGCGGACCAGTTGGCGTTGAGCGGCGTTCCAGAGCGGATCGTGCGTGGCGGCCTGTTCGAACTGGTCCAAGGCATAGAAGTACGCGCGTCGATCGCCGGCGTGTTCGGCCAAGGTTTTCCTGGCCCAGTCTGGCAGGGATTCGTATTGATCGTAGTCGTCGCGCTGCCAGCACAGGTTGTAGCCCACCTCGCGCCACGTGATCAGTTCGTCCAGGAACGACTCTACCTGGGGGCTGGCACCCCACCAGCCGCGGGCGCTGCCGCTGGCTTTTTCGGCCAGCTTGCCCGGCGACCAGCCATCCTGCTCCATCGTCTCCACGAAAATCTGATGGACGGCGAGATGGCCGAAATGCAGGTACGGCGAAAGACCGCTGGTCACATCCTCTTGCGGCTGATTGCGGTCCTCGTCATAGCGTGAGAGCTTGTGCTGCAGAAATTGTCGCAACCGCTGCTGGGCGGCTTTCGAACCCCCGGCCAGCGGCGCGGTCGCGACCTTGTGGTCGATGGGAAAACGCGCGAGCCGTTCGGGGTGCCCGGCCAGAGCGTCCAGGTCCGCCGAGGGCCATCTTTGGTGGACATCGCCGGGAAGTTGTTCCAACCGTGGCAGTCTGACTCGCGACAACGGGTCGGCTTGCGGAAATTCCAGTAAATGCGGCCGCAGGTTCTTCTGCAGAAAGCGGCGGAAGTCGTGGGCCCTCGCGAAAACCTTGTCGGCCGCGCGCAGCGGCAGAATGCCGTTCGAATCAACCAGTTCAAAACGAACAGGGATTTGCCGAGCTGCGGTGGCGATCATCCGTGGCAGAAAGAAACAGGGAAAATCGTCGCTGACCACGACACAGGCACGCGCGGCGAGGCTGGCCAGCAGTCCACGGCCGGCACCGGGAACAGATTCGAAGTAGGGATAGTACCACACCGGTCTGCCGGCCAACTGGGTGGCGTTGTCACGCATTCCTTGAATGACGAAATAATGCAGCCGGTCGCTGGCCCACCGATAGTCGCAGCGCAACGCTTCGAGGATCACCAGCGGCTTTTTTAAGTTACGCGCCGAATCCACCGCGCGCTGCAAGCTGAAATTCCACTGGGTCCGCCGAAAAGCAACCATCCAGTACAGCACGTAGTCGCCTGCCGGGGCGCAGGCTGCCGCATTGCCCGGTCGCACTCGCAGTTCGGGGACGTCGCTGTTGGGATCTGAATCGGACATCACATATCTTGCTTGTCAGGAACGAATCTGCGGAATATTTGCCGCTGTGCACTTAAAAAACCCTAACCCGGATGATTCATCAACCGGTCAGCGTTTATCAAGACCGGGACGCGAAATCGGAGTTACGGCTATCTTGCCTAACACATAATGAAATCCTATTTAGAGCCCTGCGGCAATCATGGGTAATCCGGCGCTCGCACCGCCCGAGACACGCAGGGAATCGCCAAAAAAGCAAAACCGGTCCTTGCACCCAGTGGCGAAGGACCGGTTCGCGCGACAGCTACGGTATCGTAGCACGACCACGCGTCTACTGGGCTGCCGTCGTGTCCGCGAGCGTGCTGGACATGCTGCGGTAGGCAGCGTTCAGGCCGTCACGCAAGATCCAGGCCTGCGAGGCGGAACAATGCGTGTTTTCCGCACGATGCAGGGCGGTCCGCACCGTGTCGACCGCATCCGACGACATGCCATGATTTTCCAGGGTTAGGATCTCGCGCATGGCATGCGAGTAAGTGCGTGCACAGGCGCTGGCGTGGCCTTCGTTGAACAGGCGCGAGCCTTGCGCAACCGCCTGCTCAATCATCTGGCGCGGATTGGCTGCGCTGGCGTTATCCGATGGCAGAATGACCTGGTCGATCACGTGAATGACACCATTGCTGGCGTCAATATCCAACCCAATCAACGTCGCCTTGTCTACTGTTGCAACCCCACCGTTGGCAGCGATTTTTACCGTGCCGCCCTGCAGCGTCTTTGCCTGACCCGCCTTGAGCGCGGCATCTGAGAACACACGACCGGGGACGACGTGATACTTCAGGATTGCAACCAGTTTTTCGCGGTTTTCGGGGAGCAGCAGTGACTCTACCGTACCTGCGGGAAGCTTGCCGAAGGCCTCATCAGTCGGCGCAAAAACCGTGAAAGGACCCTCGCCTGCCAACGCTTCCACCAATCCGGCAGCTTCCAACGCAGCAACCAGCGTCTTGAACTTTCCGGCCTTGGCGGCCGTGTTGGGGACGTCTTCGCCACTCGGCAACAACACGCTATCGATGACATGAATCACGCCGTTGTCGCACTCGATATCCGCCTTTACGACGTTTGCACCATCAATGGTAACCTTTCCATCGCTGACCTTGACGTCCACTCGCTGTTGGTTGAGCGTCTCCGCGGCGTTGAGCGTCATAACCTGAGCGGCCGTGACGGATCCAGGAACAACGTGATAGGTCAACACGCCGATCAATTGTTGTTTATTCTCAGGCTTCAACAGCATTTCGACCGTTCCCGCTGGCAACTTCGCGAAAGCGTCATCTGTAGGAGCGAACACGGTAAATGGGCCGTTGCCTTTTAGTGCCTCCACCAGGCCGGCCGCTTTGAGGGCCGCCGCCAGCGTATTAAACGAGCCGGCGGCTACGGCCGTATCTACAACGTCTTTACCCACGCAGGTTTTTGGTGCCAAGAGGCCGACGAAGACAAGTCCCAGGGCTGCTGCAAGTGCCGCGAAATTTCGGAATAACATCTTTTGATCTCCTCGTAACAAGTTTGCTGGAAAGGTGTTGGAGACAGACGCACAAGCGGCTGTCGCCGAAAACGCCCGAACCAACGATCTCTGGCCAGAGAATTCGTTCAAAACGTTCACAAGTTCTATAGTCGTGGGGTTGGGGCGCGGCAACTGGTAAATCCCGGAAAATTTCGGGAGGCGGAAGTGGCGAGCCAGTAAACGGAAAAATGAACGGAAAAACGGGTCAAGAACTGGATGGCACTGTCGTGACCGGAGATCGGGAAGGATGCGGGCTCTGGGAAGCCGAGTTTGCCCTATCTATACGGCACGCGGTCAGGAATGAAACATCTGATCGTTTAACGGCAAGCCGGAGGCGTCGAGACCGTGTGGATAACGTCGACGCCTCCGGCTTGCCGTTAAACGCCACGATCTTGACCGTGCGGAGTATAGTTTTATGTAGTTTGCGCAGAGCATCGCGCCATCAGATGAGCCGATTCCCGCGCAGGGTTACGGCGACGCATACGATGCGGTACCACGCTCACTACCATAGTTCTGGCGAAGGACATGTGTATCAAGGCCGGTTCAAGAGCTTCCCGATCCAAGACGACGAACACTTTTTGACGGTCTGCCAGTACGTGGAACGCAATGCTCGGCGGGCAGAACTGGTGCGGCGTGCCGAGCATTGGCGTTGGGGCTCACTGTGGCGTTGGCTACAGAAGACGGAACCTGAACCAGCGCTGTTATCATCCTGGCCGATTCTGCGCCTGCCGCAGTGGGTGGAGCGTGTGAATGCACCGCTCACAGATGGCGAACTAACGGCCATCCGCAAGTCCGCGCAGCGAGGAAGTCCTTTTGGTACCCCCTCGTGGATTGAATCGAACGTGAAAGCGTTTCGGTTTGGCGTCTACGGTGCGTCCACGTGGCCGTCCCCAGGTTCGATTCCTCGACGAAACTCCAAACAAGTCCCCCCCCTTTGATTTGGAGACCCCTTTGATTTGGGAGCCCCAACTGGCCGTCAGACTGTTTCATCAAGTCATACCTTTTTTTGAATCGCAGCAAGAAACAACCGTTTTTCGGTCTTCTGGGTCTGCTTCGTAAAGTGCGCAGGTCACATCGACCGAATGCAGTTTCGAGGTTTCGTTCAGCGCGGATGTTGGACAAACCGACGCAGTTCAGATTTTCGCCAGAGTGCAGGCAGTGAATGAGACCTCTGCACCTGCGCCACCACATCGATGACAACCTGCTCCTAGCCATCGAAGCCCCCGTCCGACTACGCCCTTCGCAACACAGGAGGGCGTGTCCTGAGCGCGAAATCGAGTTGCCTCAACGTGCTTCGGTCCGACACACCCGAGGCAGCTTAACCGCACGATTCGCAAGCTATTGGACACGAGCCCGGATCAGGGTGCTCAGTGCCCCGCACGGGGTGTCGCTCCGAACCAGGGCGTTCGATCCGGTGTCTTATCCGGCAACTGACGTCGATGCCAAACGGCCAGGCGGCTGCCTGCAAAGCAGCTCACAGTGGGTTCGACTCCCACCGGCGTCTCTTTCAAGCAAGCGACCGATGATGCTGACGCGCCAGCGGCGCACCAGCCCCACGCTGTCTAGTGCGGTTGTGGTTCGCCAGGTGTGTTCCGAGCATGGCATCGAAAGCGTGTGGTTTCATCGTGGAAGCTCAATGGCTGAGCACCAGGCTCCAGACCTGGGTGTTGCGGGTTCGAGTCCCGTCCACCGCGCCAATAAGGCGACCCGACGCGAGAGCGTCGACCATGAAGCCCGAGGGAGGCGGACGTACGTTTAGTCGGCTGCTGTTGGATGTGTGTTGTTGCGAAAGTCGTGCAACTGTTCTGACGGCAGCAGCACGGACGAGTGCTATGTAGTGCGTGGATACCGCGCTGGCGCTCGCAGCATTTGAAGATGGCGAAAACCGGTTGTCGCCGCGTGGGCATCGCCTGCGTTGGCCTCGAAGGCGGGAACTATCGGACGACGCTACGAGCGCGACTGCTCAAACAGCAGTCCGCGCTCCGACGTGTGACCGAACGAGCGCGCCGTCCTCCCAACGGCGTTCTTTTATCACTCAACCAAAACAAACACGAACCAAGTGACGCTTGCAGGCGTCTTAATCATCCTGCAACCAACGCGGCGAGCCGACCGCTTTCATTCATAACCACGGCTAGAAAGGAAGTACGGCAATGATGTTCTTCAAGCGAATCAAGATCCGCAGCTACGAGATGGGCCTGTACTTCCGTAATGGCGAGTTCAAGGGCCTGCGCGATACCGGTACGAACTGGCTGTTCGATCCGCTGTGGCGGGTGCGCGTTGAAGTAGTCTCGCAGCGCGACCCGTGGCTGGTCCACGACAAGCTCGACATGATCGTCAAGTCGGGTGCGTTGACCGACCTCGCTGAGGTTGTGGACCTGAAGGACCACGAGCGGGCGCTGGTCTGGATCGACGGCCGCTTCAGTCACGTCCTGGCGCCGGGTCTGTACACCTACTGGACCGGCCAGCGTGAGGTGAAGGTCGAGCTCGTCGACGCCCCTGGCCTGAGAGATCGGGCCAGGGGCGATTTTTGTGGAATCTGCCGGCAAACGACAACAGTGACAACGTGTGCCCGGCGGTGGGGTACGCCCCCGGTGATCGTCGTGCTGGCCCCTTATCGTCCAGCCGGGCCATGTCGAGCGAAACAAATTCCGAAGTCGAGAAGGGTATCCCTGGCCGCTCATGTGCGCCGCCGTTTCGGCGCGAAGTCGAGAACGGCGTTTTAGCGACCTGCCTTTCGTTGACGCCTCCCCGGTATCCAGCAACAGCAAAGGCGTCGTTTTGGCGCAATCTCGAGCCGCTGGCGGGCAACGCTGGGTCGTCCAGCAGTTCGCTCAGATTTCCTCTTTCGTCGCCCCAAAGGTATCACGAAAGGTATCACCAACATACAGAAACAAGCAAAGGGACAACGCCAATGATCGACGTCATCCCTTATCAATTAACAGCTTCTGAAGAGTGGAGCGGAAGGGGATCGAACCCTCGACCTCTGCATTGCGAACGCAGCGCTCTCCCAACTGAGCTACCGCCCCAGCGGTGAAAGACCTCGTATTCTAAGACGACATCGCGAAAAAGTCTACCGATTGCGGATTGGGGATTGCGGATTGCGGATTGGGGATTGGCGATTGGGGATTGGCGATTGGCGATTGGGGATTGCGGATTGGGGAAGGCGTCGCCTGAGGTGCGGTTGCGCGGAACGAGAATGGACTTCAATTACCAGATTACCGATGTGCGAGCTTCGAAATCCGCAATCCGCAATCCCCAATCCGCAATTCCTACAGTCCTTGTGTCTTTAGCAGGTACTGTAGGTGAGCGTTCATGTCGGGGTCGGGACGCGCGGCGGATTTGGTTGCACATAGCTTATCCGCGGCGCGCGGGTCTTCGGGACGCATGGCATTCAACAGCGCGCCATACGCGGCCGTCTGGTGGCGCAGGGGACCCTTGCGGGCGCTGATCATGACCTTGGCTTTCGGCGAAAGCAGGTTGGCTCCGGCGTGAAAGACTTGTTGGAAGAACTGCGATTGGCTCAGCCCGCCCGTCAAGACGTATTGGTTCATCTCGGCGAACTGACCTCCAACTTCGTTTTGCATGGCACGGACTCGGAACAATAGTTCCAACATGATCGAAAACTGCGTACTGGCTGCCTGTTCGCCCGTTGTACGGTCACTCCAGTCCGCCGGGTGGATCTCGCGACCGTTATCGTGGTAGATCCGGCAGAGATTGTTGGGATTGGAATGGGTCACCAGATCGTTCAATGCGTCCAAGGAGTCCGCATAGTCGCTGGCGTAGTCGGCGACGAAGCGGTCGTACCACTTGCAGCAATCGGCCAGCATCATCAATAGCATACGGTTCTTGTAGTATTCGAAACATGCCGCCTGGCCGGCGAGCGCGACGTTGGGCGGGCAAACACGATTAACGGTTCCGCTGGTGCCGGCGGAAACGACGATGGTCTGAAAATCGTCTTCATCCAGACCGCAGCCAACGCCCGTTGCATGATTGTCCCCCAAGCCGGCCACGACCTGTGATCCGGCCAACAGCTCTTTGACTTGCGTCCAGGCCTTGCTGGCATCGCCAATCTTTTTTGCGTTGACTCGGCCGACCGACTGACCGCTCTGGATCACCTGCGGAAACCACGACGGATTCAGTTTTGCCTTGCGCATCGTGTCGTTGGCGAGCTTCTTCGTCGATTGCTCCAGCAAACCATTGCTGACGGCGTCCGAGGTGCTCAAGCGGTCATTGCTGGTCAGTCGATAAGCGATCCAATCTCCGGTCGTCATGACCTTGTTGACGCGGCGCTTCAGTGCGGCCGATCGCTGCAGAGCCCACAAAATTTTCGGCAAAATAAAACGCTCTTCAATACGGCCGACGACATCCTCTGCGCCCGCCGCTCGCAACTGGTCGACTTCGTTCGACGCAGCATTGCACTGCCAACTGAGCGCAGGGATCAAAACATTGTCGTTCTTGTCCAGTAACACCATGTCGTGCTGGCGCACCGAAAACGACAGAGACGTCTTGTCGAACTCCCAGCCATCGGCGGTCAGCTTCTGCAACAGCGATCGAATCATCGCCGGCACGTGGCTTAAGTCGAATGCCGGTTCGCCGTTCCACTTGGTCGCTCCGCGCATCTTGCAATGAACAAAGGCCTCGTTTCCGCCGCTGCTGCGCACGCCCAGCGCGAGGCCAGTGGTGCTCAAGTCAAATCCGGCCCAAGCCGCGCTCTTGGCGTGAGAAGTTTTACGAGCCATAGTGGGAGCCTTTGGGATTTCGGATTGTCGGATTGCGGATTGCGGATTGCGGATTGCGGATTGCGGATTTGGGATTGCGGATTGCGGATTGCGGATTTGGGATTGCGGATTGCGGATTGCGGATTGCGGATTTGGGATTGCGGATTGGGGATTGCGGATTGGGATTTTACGAAAAGGGGCCGGGTGCCGTAATGCTTTAGGCCAGGGCACCTCCACATTCCGTTGCTGCGTTGGCATTCTGCAATTCAGTTTCCGTTATTGCAGCATGGACATCTGGCGAATGCAAGTATCGAGGTGTCTCGCATGACGGCAATCTACCTGACAGAACATGACGTGGCTGCGCTGGCGGACATGAATCTGGCGTTGGATGCCGTTGAAGAGGCGTTTCGGCAATTGGCCGAGGGCGGAGCGGAGAATCAGCCGCGCCGGCGCGTGCGGGCCCAAGGAATTGTCCTGCATTCGATGAGTGCCGCCGCTGGCTATCTGGGCTGCGTCGGTTGGAAACAGTATACGACAACGAAACAGGGCGCTAAGTTTTTGGTCGGTCTGTACGGTGCGGACACGGGCCAACTCACGGCGCTGATCGAAGCCGATCGGTTGGGACGCTTGCGAACTGGCGCGGCGACGGGAGTTGCCGCCAAATTTCTCGCGGCGCAGGACACAGCGCAGATGGGCCTGATCGGGACGGGTCGGCAGGCGGAAACTCAACTGGCCGCGGTTGCCGCCGTTCGACCGCTGCAACGCGCGCTGGTTTTTAGTCGCGATGAAACACGACGACAGGAATTCGCCGCGAAAATGAGTCAGCGATTGAACGTCGAAGTCGTTGCCGCGGAATCTGCGCAGGCCGCGGTTGCCCAGATGCCGATCGTTGTTACCGCAACGACCAGTCGTACGCCAGTCTTGCAGGCTGAGTGGTTGAGCGATTCCGCGTTAGTCTGCGCCGTCGGGTCGAACGCGCTGAACCGTCTGGAGGTGGATGCCGAGACCGTGCGGCTGGCAACGAATATTGTTTGTGATGACGTGGAGGCTTGTCGGCTGGAGGCTGCAGAACTGGTAGCGGCGGCTAAATCAGGCGCATTCCAATGGGACACCGCAATCGCTCTGGCAGACATCGTCGCCGGCAATTACATTCTTCCACCGGGCGGCGTGACGCTGTTCAAGTCCGTTGGACTCGCGATCCAGGACGTGGCACTCGGATGCCGCATCGTGCAGCTGGCTACGGCGGCCAAGGCGGGTTCGCCGTTACCATTTTGAGATCCTGCCGGGAATGGGTTATTTGTTATCGCTTTTAATTGAACGACATCGCGTTGAGGCGCGGTTCGCGGCTTGCGGATCCCATCCGGCCCATTGCATCCAGGCAGTCCATGGAAACCAAGTCTGATCTAGGCATCGGCTCGAAAAGTTTCATCGCGTTGCTGGTTACCCAATTCCTGGGGGCGGCGAACGACAACATGATTCGTTGGCTGTGTATCGGGATCGGTAAGGAGTTCGTTCCCGAGGAGGACTCGGCCTGGATCTTGTCATTGGGGTTGGCGTTTTTCGTGGGACCGTACCTGGTCCTGGCCGCACCCGCCGGCTACCTCGCCGATCGCTTTAGCAAGCGGAAGGTGATCGTCGCCTGCAAAGCGGCGGAAATCGTGATTATGTTGCTGGCCGTTTTGGCCGTCGTGTTGGGCAACCAGTACGGAGCAACGCATCCGCGTCTTGCCGTCGGGCTTCTATTTGGCGTCATTTTGCTGATGGGAAGTCAAAGCACTCTGTTCGGTCCCTCCAAACTGGGTTCGATTCCAGAAATGCTTAAGCCGGAGAAAATCTCGTCGGCGAACGGCATCCTGGGACTGGTCACCGTCGTTGCGACGTGCGTAGGAACAGCGGCTGGAAATCTTCTCTATCAATGGACGCACCTTTCGCGGGACACCGACTGGTGGATCCTGTCGCTCGTCTTGGTCAGCACGGCGGCGGCAGGTCTGGTTGCCAGCGTCTTCATCACGCGACTGCAGCCGCTCAATCCCAATATGAAGTTCCCCTGGAACGCGGTGCAACGGACCTGGCAAGATCTGAGCACTCTGGCCGCGAATCGCGCCATGTTTCGAGTCGCGCTAGGTATCGCATTTTTCTGGTCGTTGGGATCGCTCTGTAATCTGAATATCGATCAGTTCGGCCATGATTCCGGCTTGAACCAAGGGCAGATCATTCCGTTGTTGGTTGCCCTGGTCGTCGGCGTCGGATTGGGAAGTGTGCTGGCGGGCGTGTGGTCGGGCGGGAAGGTCGAACTGGGCATTCTGCCGCTAGGCGCCGGCGGCGTCGCTTTCTTTTCGATTCTCCTGTTTACGGTTCATGGCGACCTGTTCAACGCGGAGGAAGAACGGTGGACTCGGATGCTGTTCTGGGCTTGTAGCTGGCTGTTTCTATTGGGCGTCAGTGCGGGGCTGTTCGATGTGCCTTTGGCCGCGTATATGCAGCATCGTAGCGCTCCGGAATCTCGCGGGGCGATCCTGGCAGCCAGCAATTTCCTGACGTTCAGCGGGATGCTATGCGTCGCCGGGATGTACAATTTTCTGCGTCAGCCAGATGTCAATGGCGACCCGCTATTTACAGCGCGTCAGATATTCCTGTTGGGCGGGTTGGGGACGATTCCTGTCTTCATCTACATCATCTGGGTGATTCCACAGGCATCGGTCCGGTTTCTCGTTTGGCTGGCGACGCACACGATTTATCGAGTGCGTGTTGACGGTCGCGACAACCTGCCCAAGACCGGTGGCGCTCTGCTGGTCGCGAATCATGTCTCGTGGCTGGATGGCGTTTTGCTGTTAATTTCGTCGTCGAGGCCGATGCGGTTGATGGTTTGGGCACCCTATTCGGAATCGCGTTGGCTGAGCTGGCTTGCCAGGACGATGCGCGTCATTCCGATCAGCGGAGGCCTAACGTCGACTCGACAAGCGTTGCAAACGGCTCGCGAGGCAGTTCAAAGCGGCGAGCTGGTTTGTATCTTTCCCGAAGGCCGGATCACGCGCAGCGGTTTGTTGCAACGATTCAAACCGGGGATGCTAAAGATCGTTGAAGGAACACCGATCCCGGTCATTCCGGTCTACCTGGACGGTATGTGGGGCAGTATGTTTAGCTACAAGGGAGATCGGATATCTGACTCGCGACCCGTGGCGTGGCCGTATCCACTTTCGATATCGTTCGGCACGCCGATCCAACATCCCGAAGATGTGCGTGAAGTCCGGCGCGCTGTGGAAGAGCTGGGCACGGAGGCGTCCTTCAAAAGGAGTTCACGGGAGATGAATCTTGCAGTTGCCTTTCTCAAACAATGCCGTAGTGCGGCCGGTCGCTCGAAGGTTGCGGATTCCGGCGGGGCCGATCTGACCGGACGTCAGTTGTTGTTAAAGACGTTGGTCTTGCGGCGTATTTTGTTGCGCGACGTACTTGGCAGTGAAGCGGACGAAAAATATGTCGGCCTGCTGTTGCCGCCATCGGCGGGCGCTGTCGTCACGAATGTGGCGACAACCTTGTGCCGACGTATTCCGGTGAATCTGAACTACACCGTTTCGTCCGACGTCATGAACAGCTGCATCAAACAATGTGAAATCCGCCACGTGCTGACCAGTCGCAAAGTGATGGAAAAGCTGGACATCAATATCGATGCCGAGCTGATTTATTTGGAAGACTTCAAAGACGCAGCAACGGTGACGGACAAACTGGCTGCAGCGATTGGCGCTTATCTTGCCCCAGTTGGCGTCCTGGCAAGGCGCCTGGGCGTTCACGAATGCGATCCGGACGATGTCTTTACCGTCATCTTTACTTCGGGATCAACCGGCGACCCCAAAGGTGTGATGTTGACGACGCGAAACATTGCTTCCAACGTCGCCGCCATCGATAGCGTGATTCACCTCAAGGCCTCCGATGTCTTGGTCGGCATTCTTCCTTTCTTCCACTCGTTTGGGTTCACGATCACACTTTGGACCGTGTTAACCCTGGTCCCCAAGGGGATCTATCATTTCACCCCATTGGACGCGCGCCAGGTGGGCAAGATGTGCAAGCGACATGGTGCGACTCTGCTGCTGGCAACACCGACGTTCCTGCGCAGCTATCTAAAGCGCTGTGATCCCGAACAGTTCGAGCATATCGACACGGTTGTTACCGGGGCCGAACGGTTGCCGCCGGAGCTGGTTGATGCATTTGAAAAGAAATTTGGGGTACGTCCCGTCGAAGGCTATGGCGCGACTGAACTGTCGCCGCTGGCTTCGGTCAACATCCCGCCTAGTCGGGCGTTGGGGGATCCGAGTGAAGGGATCCGAGCCGGCAGTGTCGGCCGTCCGATTCCCAATGTTATGGCGAAGATCGTCGATCCGGATACCGACGAGGAAATCCACGACGACCGACCGGGCAAACTACTGATCAAAGGCCCCAACGTCATGAAGGGCTATTTGAACAAGCCGGATAAGACGGCGGAGGTCTTGAAGGATGGCTGGTACCTGACGGGTGATATCGCGAAGACGGACGACGAAGGGTTTATCACAATTACCGGTCGCGAAAGTCGCTTTTCGAAAATCGGTGGCGAAATGGTGCCCCATGTGGGCATTGAGGAAGCGCTCGCCAGGCTGCTGGCCAGCGCAGGGGGCGAAGAGGATGACGCCACACTGGATGCGGTGGTGACGGCGATACCGGATCAGCGCAAGGGGGAACGGCTGATTGTCCTGCACACACAAATCAAACAGACACCCAGCGAGCTGTGCAAAGGACTGCAAGCTGCAGGCCTACCCGCCATCTGGATCCCGTCGCCGGATAGTTTTTTCCAGGTAACCGAGCTTCCCATGCTGGGAACCGGCAAGCTGGACCTCAAGGCGATCAAGCAGATGGCAAGCGAAATGGCCACGTAGGTGCGGCGAAAGGGGGGCGTGAACGGCATCGGAACGCAGGTCCGTCCCGGCGCGCTGCGACGGAAATTCACGAGCAAAACACCGGTTTGCGATATTCTTGGTGATCTACGACGCGCATCGGTCTCGGCGCGCCGGGACTATCTATCGTGGTTCAGCCGGGCGTGATAATTGGGCTGTCTGACTTTCACTCACGTTTATTGCGGCACTGCGTGCGCGCGCCTTGCGAAAAACGATGCCGGCCTGTTCGGCGAACTGCTGGCGAACATCTGGCTGCAGATCAGGCAATTGGTAGGCCAGGCGTTGAACACCGGGTCCGTTCTTTTCTGTCGTGCGGCCTAACTTGGTAACAAACTTGGCCGTTTCGACAAAATTCTGATCGGTCGCCTTGCCAATCATGTTTTTGAAGGTCTTGGCAAGTAGTTCGACGCCGAGATTCTTGATCGAGATATAGACGTCCAATTGGTTGGCGACCAGATACCGGCCGCTCGGATGCGCAATATACTCCGCTCGCAGAACCAGCAGACAATGTGCCTTCACGGGACGCGCGGTCAGCGAACCCGTATACGATCCTTCCGCATACAAGACATGCGTTTTGTGATCGCCGTAGAGGAATTCGATGTTGCCTACCGTTCCCGCGCCATCCTCTGCATAAAACTGTTCCGGCCCCATGCGTTTGAACGTCATGTCGGTAGCTTCCATCTTCTTCCAGATGCTCACGATGACTTCCGGATGACGGACGAGGAAGAGATAGTAGCGGGGATCGCAATCGATCACCTGACGAGGCAGTTGTCGAAAGATGCTGGTCTGGCGGACGACCGCCGCCGCCTTGTCACGCGGCAGCCTGGTCCATCTTGTCGAACGGGATGGCTCGGATCGACGCGTCCCTGGACGCCTGGCTCGTGTCCGTTCCTTGCGCAGGCTGAGCGTGGCTGGACGAAACGACTAATGCCATCCAACAGATCGCTGGCAGCATTCGAAGAACGGTCCACCGTGACCAACGCGCCGGAACTCCCGGCCCACTGAATTTGCACTCCAATCGCATACTCTCCCCCGCAGGTGGCATCCTGTGAGATCGCCATTGGAATAGTTCGGCCCTGGTAAGCCTTTCGGGTAAGTCAAAGTCGGTAATCCCTTACAACTTTTCGCATGGCGCAGACTTGGACCCCATAAATACGGTGTGAAAAACGAGGGCCACGGGCAGACGGATGCACGGAGCGACCTGCAAGCTGCGCGGTCGTTAAGATTCTCGGCCGGCATTCTTCTCTGCTGGCAACGCGCGCAATAACGGACCGCAAGCGATGCCCCGTACGCTTGCGAGCGTCGAGAGCATCTTATGACGTTGCGCCAGCATGTAGAGAGAACCTTAGCGGCAATACGCGACTAAGAGGTTGGCGCAAAACGACGTAACGATGGCATCTTGCCGCCGCCCTGTGGCTGGAAGTCGCAGCCACGAGGAACCGAAAAGTAATTTTTCCGCCGCGCCTAATTGGACACGCCCTTTTGTACTTGGATCATCGTAAGAAATGTGGATTTGCTGCCCTGAAGGGGCAACATTCGACAGCCCAGGGCAACGCCCTCGTTGTTCTACACAAGTCTTCGCCCCGAAGGGGCAGCCATATGATAGCCCAGGGCAGAGGTGCGGCGAGTTCTGCGAGCCGCACGCCGCCCTGGGTCCATGAGACAAAACATATTTTAGCCCTGAAAGGGGCCAGGTACCGACCGGATCATTACGACATCGATTTATTGCCCCTTTCAGGCAACGCTGTGAAGCATTTCGATAAGGCGTTTCTAGGGTTCGTAGCTGGATTCGCAAGAATTCAGACGACTGGCAGTTCACTGAATTCTTGCGAATCCAGCTACGGAATTGCTTCACAGCGTTGCCTTTCAGGGCTTGTGTGATTATGGGCGACCGTTACCCAGGGCGACGTGAAGGCTCGTGTTACTCGCATTTCCTCTGCCCTGGGCTGTCATATTGCGCCCTTTCAGGGCGATGCATTCGGTAGCCCCTTTCGTCTTTACAACGCAACAAGGTCTGTTGAATTTCGATTGAGAAGTGGCAGTGGCGCTGTCGAACTAAGGCGTCGTGTGACGAGCGACGAGGACGCTCGGGTCGAGCGTTTGGGCTTGAGCGACCGTGAGGTGTGCCTGTTTTAACCGAGGCATGTAACCACGTTTGCCATTGAGACCAACGACTTTGCCGACGTGGGGTTGCAGATTGACCGTGGCGGGCGCGGTAATGAACATCAATACTCCACCCGCCTCATCGGTTAATGCAAAACGTGGCGCTCCGGCGCGATTCGATAGCACCGGTCGCAGCTGGCCGACCGCGTCAAACTGCGACAGATCGGTTGTTGCGGCTAACGTAACGGTGTCGTGCGTCGCAGGAGGTGTTAACAGATCGGGCGCCGCTGTTGTCGTCAGCAGGTGGGATGTTACTTCGGTTGGTGCCGCCGGCGCTAGCGCCACTGGAGCTACAACGGATGTTGGGGCTACCTGTATTGGGGCAAACTGTGTTGGAGCTACCTGTGTTGGGGAGGCCGCCGCGGCGATCGGCTGGGCGGCCACAGGAGCCGGCATGGAAGGAGCGGCAACTGGGTGTGGCGTCAGGAAAGTTGTCGGTGGCCGGGGAGCGTAAGGTCTCGGTGCAAACAGCGCCGTCGCTCGAGCGACGAGGGGTTGTCGTGCGAACAACGGTTGACGCATGGCCGTGGGATCTGCAGCGGCGAATGGCTGCTGCGCCACCATCGGCTGCTGCGCGATCATGGGTTGTTGCGTGATATAGTGAGGAGCCGTGTACATTGCCGCCGGGCGCAATGCGGAGGGCTGGGCAGCCGCTCCCGCCGCCTGGGCGGCCGCTGACGCGGCGACCCATCGATTCTGTTGTTCGGTTTGTTCGCGGATCGTGTCGATCTCGGAATACGCGGCCTTCAACTGCTCGTATCGAGCAATCTCGCGCAGCAATTCCTTTGCGCGACCACGTTCCAGCGCGGACGCTGCGTTATCGACAGCGGCCTGGGCTGCGCATCCGGACACCCTGGAAATCCCAGTTGACCGGTGGCTCAGAAACAATCAACGATATATCTCCGTTGATTTGGTCGATTTGCGACATGCGCCGTGAGGCGGGACGCGTCGTGGAAAACACCATTCCGTCATCCGCCGGCGACTCGAAGTTCGCTTGCACGGTTGAGTTTCGAACCTCTTCCGGACCGTCCTGGTAAGCGGCGACGGGGATCGTTACCTGTTCCTGGTCGATGTTGGTGGCAATCGGTTGAACGGGTTCTTCTTCGAACGATTCCTGTTCGTTATTTTGTGCCACGTCCGCCGAATGGACGGCTTTTGACCAACGATTAGGGGACCTGGGTTGTGGTTCCGATTCAACTTTTTCGGCGGTGGTTCCGGCGATCCCCTGGGGGACAATAAAGCGGCCAAAGACCCAGCGGAACTCGCCGCGCGGAGGCGAGATCTTGTACCAGGTTTCGGCCTTACCATCTTCGGGGCTGACGAATCGTTTTTCGCCCACGATTTCCACCAACTCGCCCTCCTCCAGTCGTACCTGCCTCACGTCGTGGACGTCGTTGAATTTGCTGCCGACATAGGCGGTGGTATCCTGTTCAACGACTTCCGCCAGATTGTCTTCCAGTGGCCGTAGCTTCGATCCCGCGACCCACGAATAGCTGTTTTCCAGCGGTCGGACGGCGTACCAACCGCCCGGATCGTGACGGTAGACCTCGATTTCTGCGCCGCGCTGTAGCTTGTCGGTGGGATAGTAGTTCTTCCCTGGACCGCTGCGGACGTAGACGTCGTTGCCGTTCACATACGCTTTGTACGGAAATTCTTCCGCACCGGCAGTCATCGCGCCGGAAAATATCACAGCGGAAAAAACCGTAGTCCAAAAAATGCAATGTACAACACAAATGGCGCAGACAGCGCGCATGGTGAACCTCCCGCGAGCGAATCGTATCTTGATTGAGTTCCCAGCCGAAAAGGTAGAAGAGGGTGGGGCTTTTAGTGCAAATGCGAATGCCGTTCAAGATCATTTGGGAACAGCGTCGAGTGGCAAGTGTCGAGGGGTTTCTAGATTGGGAGGGCGAGGCTCCTGCTGAGCCGTTTCAATGCGGCAAGTCGGCTCGGCGGGAGCCTCGCCCTCCCAAACTCGCGACTTGGAACTCGTGCTAGGCTGGCGGCAGTGCAGTCAGTACAATCACGCGTTTGGCCAATTCTCTCATACGAACCGCCCCCATGTCTCGCTATAACCCCGCCGTCATCGAGCCCAAGTGGCAATCGTTTTGGGAACAAAACAAGACGTTCCAGTCGCCGCGCTTGCCTGAAGGTGACAAACTGTACGCGCTGGATATGTTTCCCTACCCCAGTGGCGACGGCTTGCACGTGGGTCATCCCGAAGGCTACACCGCGACCGATATCGTTTCCCGCTATGCGCGGATGTGCGGGAAATCCGTAATGCATCCGATGGGCTTCGACGCCTTCGGTCTGCCGGCCGAAGAACATGCGATCAAGACCAACACTCCGCCCCGCGTGCAGACGGAGAAAAATATCGAGACCTTCCGCCGGCAGCTGAAGATGCTTGGCTTCAGCTACGACTGGGACCGCGAATTGTCGACAACCGACGTGGACTACTTTCGCTGGACTCAGTGGATCTTCTTGCAGGTGTACGACAGTTGGTTTGACTCGGTGCAGCAGCGCGGCGCCCGATTGCCGAGCTACCGATTCCGGATGAGGTTGCTCAGCAGGGCGACGACGCAGTCCGCCAATACCGAGACGAGCATCGCCTGGCCTTTCAGAGCGAGGCGCCGGTCAATTGGTGTCCCAAACTGGGAACCGTCTTGGCGAACGAAGAGGTACAAGATGGCAAAAGCGAGGTGGGTGGCCATCCCGTCGTGCGCATGCCTTTGCGGCAATGGATGCTCAGGATCACCGCCTATGCCGATCGGCTGGAAAATGATCTGGACAACTTGGACTGGCCGGAGAGCATCAAAACGCTGCAGCGAAACTGGATCGGCCGCAGTACCGGGGCGGAGGTCGACTTCTACATCGGATCCGCAGACCAGGTACAGATCTGGAAAACGGCCCGCGCCGACCGCGGGTTGCCTCGCAAACCGGACGACGACTGTCTGCGCATCTACACAACGCGCCCTGACACCTTGTTTGGTGCAACGTACATGGTGATCGCCCCGGAACACCCGGCGGTCGAACGACTCACCACCTCAAATCAGGCCGATGCGGTTCGCGCTTATTGCGACGAGGCCGCGAAGAAAAGCGATCTGGATCGGACCGAATTGGCAAAAGAAAAAACGGGCGTGTTTACCGGTTCGTATGCGATTAATCCGGTGAACGATGAGCCGGTTCCGATTTGGATTGCCGATTATGTGCTGATCAGCTACGGCACAGGAGCGATCATGGCGGTGCCGGGTCACGATGAACGCGATTTCGAGTTCGCCACGCAGTTCGAAATTCCGATCGTTGCCGTGGTCGATCCGGGCAAGGACACCGAGGACGCTTCGCGGGAGGACATTCTGGCATGCCAGGCGGTCTTCACCGCCAACGGGACGGCGATCAACTCGGGTCCGTATGACGGTCTTTCGACTGCCGACTTCAAGCAACGAATCACTGCAGACCTGGCTGCCAAGGGACAGGGCAGGGCGGCGGTCAACTACAAGCTGAGAGACTGGCTATTCAGCCGGCAACGATTTTGGGGCGAGCCCTTTCCGATTCTGCACGAATTGGACGCTGACGGCCAGCGCACGGGACCCGTCGTCCCGGTCGCTGAAGATCAATTGCCGGTCGATTTGCCGCATCTCGACGATTTCAAACCACACGGTCGTCCCGAACCACCGCTGGATAAAGCGCCGGACGAATGGCTATACCCGGTCATCGACGGTGTGCGCTACAAGCGCGAGACCAATACGATGCCGCAGTGGGCCGGTTCGTGTTGGTATTACCTGCGATTTCTCGACCCGAACAACGACCAACGGCTGATCGATCCGGATGTTGAACAGGCCTGGATGCCGGTCGATCTGTACATTGGGGGCGCCGAACACGCCGTGCTGCATCTGTTGTACGCGCGTTTCTGGCACAAGGTACTGTACGATCGCGGCATCGTCAGTTTGCCGGAGCCGTTTCAAAAGCTGGTCAACCAGGGAATGATCCTCGGCGAAGTCGAATTGACGTTGTACCTCGATCCGGACAACAGCGATGCCCACGTGAGTGCCGACGTCGTCAAGATGAACAAAGAGGGCGAGTCGGTGTTGAAAGCGACCGGTCAGCAGGTCAACCGGATGTCGATTCCGATGGAACGCGGAGAAAAAATTGGTAACGACTTTGTGTTGTCCGCAGATCACTCGATCAAACTCGTCTCGCGCGCCTACAAAATGTCGAAGAGTCGCGGCAACGTTATCAATCCTGACGTGGTCGTCAAGCAGTACGGTGCCGATTCGTTGCGGTTGTACGAAATGTTTATGGGCCCGCTGACCGCGACGAAGCCCTGGAGCATGGAAGGTGTCAGTGGCGTCCGGAATTTCCTGGATCGTGTCTGGCGAATGATCGTCGACGAGGATGCGGAAACGACACAGTTGAATTCCGCGGTGCAGGGCATTGATGCAACCGAACAGCAGAACCGCGTTCTGCACAAGACCATCAAGGCCGTAACGCACGACCTGGACACGCTCAGCTTCAATACGGCGATCGCCCGCATGATGGAGTTCACCAATTTCTTTCTCAAAGAAGACGTGCGGCCACAATTCGCCATGGAACAATTGGTCCTGCTGTTATCACCGCTGGCACCGCATATCTGCGAAGAGCTTTGGCGGCGGTTGGGGCACGAGGACACGTTGGCCTATCATGCCTGGCCCGTATTCGACGAAAGCCTGATCCAGGAAGACACCGTCGAGATTCCCGTGCAAATCAAGGGAAAGCTGAGAAGCAAAGTGTCCGTACCGACCGACGCGGATCGCGACACGATCGAAGCGGCCGCGCGCGCTGATCAGAAAACGGCCGAATTGCTGGCCGAACAAACCGTCGTCAAAGTCGTCGTTGTCCCGGGCCGGCTGATCAACTTTGTGACCAGGTAGCGTTTGCCCGTAACCCGCAATGCGGCCTTACAACGCAGCCCAGGGCTTTGATGTTGCACCGCGTTTCGGTGCCGAAACGTCCCATTCGATTGTGCCGGCCAATACTATAATGGAGTTGAACGTATTGGAGTCCCAGGCCGTAAGGCCAGCTCCATCATGATAGGAACTGATATGCTCCCTCACCGGCCATTCTCTATTTTCATGTTCGTGATTTTGGCCTGCTGTGTTCGTCCTGTGGCGGCAGACGAGAAATCGCCATCTGAAGTTGCCTTGGTTGAGATCGCAAGCGTTGACGGTTTGCCCATTTACCAGGGTGAAATCGATCAGGAAATGGCGAAGATCGTTGGCAACAAAAACCTGGCCGCCACGGATCGTGCGCGTCTGCTAGCCCACTTTTTGGATCAGTGGATTGACCGACGCCTGGTTCTGAAATATCTGGAGCGAAAAGGAGAAACGATCAGCAAGCAACTTGTCGATGCAGAAATCGACGTTTTGAAGACTCGGCTCGAACAACGCAAGACGTCTCTCAAAGACTATTTGCAGAAACGCGGAATTACCGAAAAAGCGTTACGGACCGACTTGACGTGGCGGATGAGTTGGAAGCGTTACATCGATCGCAATGTGACGGACAAGGTGCTGCAAAGCGTGTTTGATAAACACCCCAGGCGATATGACGGCACGCAACTACGTGTCCGCCATATCTTGTTGCCAACCGAGGACTCGGACGGCGGTCCGTCGATTGCCAAGGCCGGCGATATCCGTCGCGAGATTCTGGACGGGAAAATCAGCTTTGCCGATGCGGTCGCGAAGTATTCGACAGGTCCCAGCAAAAAAGATGACGGAGACTTGGGGTTGATAACCCGCCATGGCGAGATGGTGGAACCGTTTGCCGCGGTTGCCTTCGAACTAGACGAGACCGAGATCAGCGAACCGGTCGTGACTCGATTCGGCGTGCATCTGATTCAATGTGTGGAAGTCAAACCGGGCGGCAAAAAGTGGACAGACGTTGCCGATCAACTGCGAGGCGTCGCGATTCAAAAGGCCTTTCGTCACATCGCGTCGGGCCAAAGGCGGAAGGCCAGGATCGAGTTCACCGGCGCAGGCCCGTATTTCGACCCGGATAGCCGAGATCTGATTACGCCCGCCGCGAATTAGTGGCCTGCGCCCGTCGATTTGCGAGTCGTGTGGCTTCCAGCCGCCCCACAAGCCCCCAGCGGCCGGAAGCCACGGCTACAATTGGCCCAGCGTGATTCGGCCGCCGTCTTCTTGTACAATCAAGGCAGAATTGGAGAACGAACGCGTGTTGCGAAAAGCGAAAAAACTTGCCCTGACGCTGACCGTCCTTGCCGGCGTCTTGTTGACCCATGCCACGGCGTGGGCACAGCAGCAACAGCCGGTCGAAAGGGCTGAAAAATCGTGGCCGCTGTCCTACTTTCTGGTCGGGTTTGTCGTGGCCCTGGCCCTGGTGATTGTAATGCGCGGAACGAGTCGGCGCGACAAGCCCAAAATGGTCGAATCGGAATTGAAACACAAGCTAGAGCAGCTTCAATCGAAGAACTAAGGCGACCGGGCGGCTCGAGTCGCCATAGCTCTTTGATCAACCGCGCTTTGATCAAGCGACGGGCGGCGCCATGGAATCTATCGGCTGTTCAATGTCGGTCGCTTTGGTAACGGGCGGCGACAGGTAATCTTTCCTTGAGCTCGCCAGGTACATGGACACGAATCCATACTTAACACCGATGCCAGCCGATGTTGTTCCTACCCAAGCGGCAAGCATTCAATATCGCACCTTCGGCGGTCGAACTTTTTCCTTCACGCTGACACAAGAGACGTACCGCGATCAGGTTCGCCGCGAGGCGCAGCGGGCTATTGACGAGGAAATCGGCGCGGACAAGGTCGTATCGATCATCGAGCACACCGGATCATTTGCGGTATTCTCGATCGTTGTTTGGTATCGCGTACCGTTTACTGAGGCCTGAGAGCGTGTTGGAAAATTCGTACGATGGCCCTCCGAGGCCGTCGATTGCAGCGAATCCGATTTCTGCGACGGCCTCGAGTGGCCAGGGCTTTTAACATGTTTCGGGGAGTGATTTAGACGGGCATCTGTCTTCGTTTCCGCTGTGGACATGGCGGCGCGGGCGGTGCGTGACCTTGGGGCGTTAGGCGTCCAAGTCCGGACCTCCAGTCCAGTGACCAACATCGGCGCTGATGGTATTGAGATATCCGGTGAGCGGATTCAAGCGGCAACGGTTCTTTGGGCCGCCGGCGTCGAGGCGTCCGAGCTTGGCGAAAAGTGCGGACTACGGACGGACAAGCAGGGGCGCGTCGTCGTAAGTGCGGATCTGACGATTCCCGAATTCAAGAATGTATTTGTTGCTGGCGATCAGGCGCGCTTCGTTCAGGATTCCGACCGCCCACTTCCGGGTGTGGCCCCGGTCGCATTGCAGCAGGGAAGATATGTTGCGAGGGCGATCATCTGCGATCTCGATCACAAACCACGGCCCGCATTTAGGTACGCGGACAAGGGGCAACTCGCGACAATCGGGCGTAGCCGCGCGATTGTGGAAACAGGCCGCTTTAAGTTTCGAGGATTCTTTGCCTGGCTGGTCTGGCTGATGGTGCACATCTATTATCTGACAGGCTTCCGAAATCGACTGTTTGTTGTGCTCAGTTGGGCCTGGTCCTACCTGACATTCCGTCGAGGCGCTCGCTTGATCGTTGGCAAACGGTGGCAAAGGTCAACCGAAAACCGAGCGGAGCCAGGTGACCAGCAAGGATCGGCATGATGAGAAACACGGCGCGTAGGAGTCCAAGGAGAATTGCCGGAATCACGGCGAGCGGGGACTTGTGCTCTGTCAGGCGTGCTTTGATGAGTAGGATGGGCACTCCTGCCCGTCCAGAACGACGACGGGCAAGAGTGCCCGTCTTACATTTGAGCCATCAATCGATGCCTGACAAAGCACTTGTTCCGGCCTACGGGCTACGGCGAGCGGGCGGCTAGGCGGCCTGCTTCAGGCGGGCACCGTTTCGGTATTCGGCGATCCGGTCGACCACCAATTGCTGTTCGATCGACGTCAGTTCGGGAAAGATCGGTAGCGCCAACGTTTCGGCAGCAGCTTTTTCGGTTTCTGGGTAGCTTCCTGGTGCGTAGCCCAAATCCCGGTAACACGCTTGCAGGTGAAGCGGCACCGGATAATAGACTTCGGTCCCGATTTTTCGCGATGCCAGGTACTCGCGCAACGCATCACGCTCGCCATCGTTCACGCGAATCACGAACTGATGCCAGACGTGACGACGTTCCGCTCCGCTTTGAGGCAATACCAGCCAGCGGTCGAGTCCAGCCGCGACCAACAGGCCAAGATACGCGCTGAGCGTTCAGCTGTCTCAACTGTGTCCAACGTTCCAGATGCGGCAACTTTACGTTTAACACGGCGGCTTGCAGCGAGTCCAAGCGGCTATTGATGCCGACTTCGGAATGATAATATCGGGGCCGCATGCCGTGCCCGCGCAACAGCCGCAGCCGGTCCGCCAGCTGATCATCGTTGGTGGTCAACATGCCGCCATCGCCGGCACAGGCAAGGTTTTTCGTGGGGTAGAAACTGAAACACCCGACATCGCCTAATGATCCCGCTCGCCGACCACGGTATTCCGCCCCAATCGCCTGCGCAGCATCTTCAATCAAGAACAGATTGTGTCGATCCGCCAAGTCGCGCAGCCCATCCATCTCGGCACATTGGCCGTAGAGGTGGACGGGAATGATCGCGCGGGTCGCTGGAGTGATCCGCTGTTCGATGTCTTCAAGCGATACGTTATACGAGGTGGGTTCGATGTCGCAGAAAACGATTTCTGCTCCTACGCGCATAACGGCGCTGGCCGTGGCGAAAAAAGTATAGCTGGGCAGGATCACTTCGTCGCCGGGTCCAATTCCGGCGGCCATCAACGCCAGCAGAAGCGCGTCACTTCCCGACGCACAGCCGATGCCGTGGCGTGTGCCGCAATAGTCGGCGACCGCGCTTTCTAGTTTGTCTACTTCAGGTCCCAGTATGAAACCGCCGGACACGAATACGCCGTTGATTGCCGCCAGGATTTCATCTTTCAAAGGTGCTAGTTGCCGGCTGATGTCCAGGAGGGGGACGCCAGATTCGCTAGACGAATCCAAGTTGGAGTTGGTCATGACGGTAGATCGCTTTCGCAATGGTGGCATCGGCGGAACATGGACGGAGATAGGGAGCGGAAAAGTAGGTCGTCGGTTGCCGGCGGTCAAGATCGAATTTTTCGAATGGACCTGTGGCCAAGGGTTTCAACGACAGATATGCCGGACACTTGACGACGCTGGCAACTTGCGAATTCTTGGTGCCACGGGTATCCTGCAGAGGTACCTGTTACGACTGCTATTCGACCCTCCCGCCCAGCGAAATCCCACCTGCCATGGCGAAAATTCCGTTGCCGACAGTGTCTTTGCTTCCTCGCCCGCCACGGCGGATTGGCAACTTGCGTTTCAGCCGACGTATCGATTCACAACGTGAGCCGTACGCGCTAGCGTCGGGTGTTGCGCCGAAAATGCACATCGCTGCGAGACCCGCGGCTAGCGCCGTCGGCTCTTTTCATTCCTTGCGCGTCAGGCTGATCTGCTTTCTTCTGGCGTCGAGCATTCTGACGGGTCTTTTGATTGGGGCTAGCACTGCCGCCGATCCGCTCGACTGGCCCAATTGGCGTGGGCCTCAACAGAATGGGACTTCGGTCGAGACCGACCTGGTTGAAAGTTGGAATCCGCGCGGTGGAGACGGCAGCAACCTGCTGTGGAAGCGTGACGACGTGGGAGGTCGATCGACGCCGATCGTAATGAACGGTCGGCTATACACCCTTGTGCGTGATCAGCCGGAAACGCCGCGCGAAGGCGAAAAGGTCGTCTGCCTTGATGCGGCGACCGGAAAAACGATCTGGGAAAACCGCTTCAACGTCTATTTGTCTGATGTTCCAGACACGCGCGTTGGTTGGTCGTCTTGTGTTGGGGATCCGGAAACGAATCGAGTCTATGCCCTGGGTGTCTGCGGGCTGTTTCAGTGTCTCGATGGGGAAACGGGCGACACCATCTGGTCCCATTCGATGCATGAGGAATACGGGCTGCTGAGCACCTACGGGGGACGGACGAATATTCCTGTTTTGTTCGAGGACCTGGTGATCGTCAGCGCCGTCGTGATTGGCTGGGGGGACATGGCCAAGCCGGCTCATCGCTTTCTGGCTTTCAACAAGAAGACGGGCGAGGTCGTCTGGTTCGATGGCACGCGGCTCCTGCCCTACGACACGTCGTACAGCACTCCAACCGTCACGGTGCTCGGTGGTCAACGTGCGTTGGTGTTCGGCTCTGGAGATGGCGCGGTGTGGGCCATGCAGCCGCGGACCGGCAAGGGGATTTGGAAATACCAGTTCTCGCGCCGCGGTTTGAATGTGTCACCATTGGTTATGGGTGATCGCGTCTTCTCTTCGCACAGTGAAGAAAGTATGGGCGGCACAAGCATGGGCGCGTTGGTCGCAATCAATGCCCTGGCGAAAGGCAAGCCGACCAGGACCGGCGAGATGGACATTACGGAAGCGGGTCGCCTCTGGCAGGTGAAAGAGCGGATGGCCGGTAAGAGTTCACCCCTGCCGGTCGACGGTCGTATCATCTTCGTTGACGATCGGGCAACTTTGCTCGTCGTCAACCCGGAAACCGGCGAGGTCGAAACAAAGAAAAAGCTTGGGACCGTGATGCGTTCCAGTCCGTTGTACGCCGATGGTAAGATCTACGCTTGTACGGCCAATGGTCGTTGGTACATCCTGCGGTTAAATGGAGAACGTATTGAAGTCGTCCATCGCGATAGGCTGCCGTCGGGCGAAGAATGTCACGCTTCGCCCATCGTATCGCACGGGCGGTTGTATCTGACATCGACCGGGCATCTCTACTGCATCGCCAATCCGGAACAGGAGTCGTCTGCCGCCGCCCCGCCACCTGTTTTGGACGAGAATCCCGTCGCCGACGACCCAGAACCGGCCCATGTCCAGGTTATTCCGGCAGAGGTTCTGCTGAAATCAGGAGGATCCCAACAGTTTACAGTGCGGCTGTTTAACGCCTCGGGCCAACTCTTGAAGGAGACCGAAGCCGAGTTTTCCCTCGATGGTCCGGGCGAGATAACCAGCGACGGTAAATTCACCACGGCAAACGACAAGGCTCACACGGTGACAATTGTTAGAGTGCAAGTTGAAGGTCTTAACGGCTCTGCACGAATTCGTGTTGTGCCCGATCTGCCGTGGCAATTCGACTTCGAAGACGGCCAGGTGCCGGTGACTTGGGTTGCGCGCGGTATCGTCACGAAAACCGGGAGATGGACGGTAGTCGTGTCATCGTCAAAATCACCACCATTCCCCTAGGCACCCGTTCACGCGCGTGGATGGGGCACCCCGATGACAGTAATTACACGATTCAAGCCGAAGTCCGCGGCGCGCTGAACAACCAAAAGCAGCCCGATATCGGCTTGATCGCTCAGCGCTACACCTTGGATCTCATGGGTGTTCATCAGAAACTTCAGATCCGCACGTGGGGTCCTGTCCTGCGGATGGCCAAAACGGTCGATTTTCCATGGAAAGAGGACAAATGGTACGTGATGAAGTTCCGGGCTGAAGTGGTCGAGGTCGACGGAAAGCCACGCGCCGTGTTGCGAGGCAAGGTATGGCCTAAAGGCGAAGCCGAACCCGACGCGTGGACGGTCGAGGCTGTCGACGAGGTTCCGAATCTGACCGGCAGCCCCGGCTTGTACGGCAACGCCAAGGATGCGGAACTTTATCTTGATAATTTGACGGTCACGCCGAACGGTGACTAACCAGCGACGGCCACACAAGGACGAAGAATGATGAAGTTATTCCAAGCATTACCCGTGACCGCGGTGCTCTTGACGATCGTGGGCACGATGACCTCGTGTACGCAAGAATCCACACCGAACGACGCGGCTCGGCCATCGTTGCCCGCGGCGGTTGCTGATTCATCAACAACCAGGCAACCGGCCGAACCGGTGCCGCCACCGCGAACCGAGTTGCCGGTGCCAAGCGCGTCGTCGACTCAAACCATCGCGACCGCGATCGTTCCTGCCGATGTGCAGATCACTCGCGAGTGGACGCAATGGGGCGGATCGCCAAAACGGAATAACACTCCGGTTGGCGTGGGGATACCGCATCAATGGAATCCGGGAGAATTTAACGACGATCAGTGGATGCCAGAGACGGCCGAGAACGTGAAGTGGGTTGCGGCGCTCGGTTCTCAGACCTACGGGAACGCCGTCGTGGCCGGCAAGAAGGTCTTCGTCGGCACGAACAACAGTGCGGGCTGGGTGAAACGCTATCCAGCGGACGTCGATCTAGGCTGCCTGCTTGCCTTCGATAGTGAAGACGGCAAATTCCTTTGGCAACACTCCAGCGAGAAACTGCCGACAGGTCGAGTCCATGACTGGCCGTTGCAGGGGATTTGCTGTGCTCCGTTGGTTGAGGACAAACGACTGTGGTTCGTTTCCAGTCGTGGCGAAGTCCTTTGCCTGGACACGGAAGGATTTCACGACGGTACCGATAACGGCCCTGTTCAGAATCAATGGGGGCGCGTCTTTGACTGGAACCAGGCTAAGAACGCGGAAAAACATGCCGCGGCGATCGAATCGCTCGGCCTGGGCCAATTGACGGATGCCCTGCGCGCGCTGTTCCAAGAACGGGGCCTCGATTTGTCGGAAGAAGTTACCATCGACAAGGGTGACGCTGACAAGAGTTGGACGATGGCGGCCAGGGTTGGCGGTACGGACCGCAAGTTCCGGCTCGAAGTACGCGGCCCCAACCTAAGTGCTTTTAAGCTGATCACGGCGGACGATAAGGACGAGGCCGATGTCATCTGGTCGCTCAACATGATGAAGGAACTGGGCGTATCGCAACACAATATGTGCAGCTGTTCCGTCACCGCGTCCGGCGAGGTACTGTTTGTGAACACGTCCAACGGCGTGGAAGAGTTCCACAATTTCATTCCCGCGCCCGAAGCGCCAAGCTTCATCGCCGTTGATAAAAACACCGGCAAAGTGCTTTGGACCGACAATTCGCCCGGCACTAATATCCTGCACGGGCAATGGTCGTCGCCAGCTATCGCTGATCTGGGCGGGGTTCCGCAGGTAATCTTTGGTGGTGGTGATGGCTGGGTGTACAGTTTTCACGCGGACGGCGATGGTAACGGCAATTCAAAACTGCTGTGGAAATTTGACGCGAATCCAAAGGAGTCCAAGTGGATCCTGGGTGGTCGAGGAACCCGGAATAATATCATTGCGACTCCCGTTATTCACGAAGACTTAGTGTATGTAGCGGTCGGTCAGGACCCGGAACACGCGGAAGGGCCGGGTCATCTCTGGTGCATCGATCCGACCAAGAAGCTGGATGGCAGTGACGTAAGCCCTCAACAGGTATTCCGTGTTGATAATGACGAAGAACCGATTCCTCATCGCCGCATCCAAGCTTGCGATCCCGAAAAACATGAAGTGGCTCGCGATAATCCGAATTCGGCCGCCGTGTGGCATTATCACAAGTACGACCAGAATGACGATGGAGAATTCGATTGGGAAGAAGAGATGCACCGCAGTTGCGGAACGGTCGCCATTCAAAACGACCTGCTTTACATCGCCGATTTCAGCGGCCTGTTTCACTGCCTGAACGCCAAGACGGGCGAGGTCTATTGGACGCACGACATGCTGGCCTCAGCTTGGGGATCGCCGTTGATCGTCGAAGGCAAGGTCTATATCGGTGATGAAGACGGCGACGTGACCGTTTTCAAACTGTCCGAAGAAAAAGAGATTCTCTCGCGAGACGAGGATGGTGAACCGGGCCCGATCAACATGGGTAACTCGGTTTTCAGCACTGCCGTCGTCGCGGACAACGTGCTGTATATCACGAACAAGAAGCACCTGTTCGCCATCGCGACGGATAAGTAAGGCCCGTAGAACGGAACTTGTTCCGTTTACCTCCGACGCGCCAGCTGCCAACGGAACAAGTTCCGTTCTACGAGGAAGTCGCCTAGGTGAGTGCGGTAGGCGGGGTGCGTTGACCGAAGCGGAAACGGAGCCATAGGGCGGCGATCGCGAGTTTCGCGGTCAACAAAATGCAATGCGCGCGCCGCCGGTCTCAAGAACAATACCAGGAGCAAGAAAAACGACCAGCAGGACGAAACCGATAACGGCCACGTGCTGACCCGTGATAATCAGGCCGCCAGTGGTTGCCAGGACCGCGACGAGTAATACGAGGTGCAAATCTTCGGTGCTGGTCACGTGCGGGAAGAAAATCAGGTAGGAAAGGACCGCGAGCGGCCAAACGAATCGCGGGTCAAGGCGTTTCCAGACCGCGATCAGCGCCAAGCCGAGGGAGGTTGTCAGCCAGGCCAGGGTCGCCAGGCCAGCCGCCAACGCGTCCCCAACTCCCACCGACCACAGCAGCGCACGAAAATTCGTCATGTAATCGGGGCGCAAAGACCACGCAAACGCAGCGTCCGCGGTCTGCCGGTCATAATTTGATGCCAGGTGCAAGTATTGTGATGGCCAGTCCCAGCCAAGTTGTGGTGTCAATGCCAACGTCGTCACGGCCGTAAAGAGGACGCCGAACGTAACCGCTCTCCATCTGCGTCCAGCTAGCAAAGCAACGCCAGCGGCAATGGCTAACGGTGGTTTGGCCGTTAGCGTCCACAACAAGAGCGCGTCAATAATGTCAGCGCGTAAAGTAAGGTCGCCGCGCAAAGTATGCAGGCTCCCGATGCGATCCGCCGTGCATTCCATGTGGCGCAGGAAGAGCAACAGGATGACCAGCGTCGTTAACAACGATGTCTGCCCCAGGGAGAAGCAAACCAGCGCTAGGGGGCTGAGCAATACCAGCGGAGTGATGACCGGCCATGAGCGACCGCGGCGCGTCATCCACCAGACGGCAGCGGCACTAATCAGGGTCCAGAAAAAATAACTCCAAACGGTCGGGACCAGGCAGAAGGGGCCTAGCAGATAGAACATCGTGGGCGAATAACCGAACGGCAAGGCGACGCCGACCGGTTGCCCGGCCCAGGCGTCCGTTGTTTTCACGTGGGATGCGACAGAATAGTCCGCCTTGCCCAGCCAGAAATCCCTGGTGAAGTTTACATGAGCTGCCAGATCGCGAATCGTCACGCCACCATTGGCGTCAACCGAAATTCCGAAGTTAGCTTCCTGTAACGCAGGCAGAGCGGAACGGCCGACCATGATCACCAAAAAAGCCAAGATCACGGCATCATGGATGCGCCAGCGAAGGCCGTGACTATCGGACAGCGCGTCGGCGGTCCCGGCAGTCGTAGAATGGGTGGGCAGTGCGATTGACATCATGTCTGCGGTTCGTCGTTGAACTCTCCAGAGCGGGCTCGGCCGCAGCATTGGCCGATCGGCAAAGTGCGCGTACGACGCTCCCTGAGGATATCCATCGGCGGAGGCTCGGATCGAACCTGAGAAACGGCGCAAACTTCAACGGTAATTCACTAGATGCTGGGTTCAGCTGAGCGGATTGTGACGGTCTACGACCCAAAAATTCATACCGCCAGCAAGCGACCGCCGCCTTAGCGTACAATCACAGCGCCAAGAATTCAAGAATTGAAGTACAAGAGAGCAATCGCCGAAGTCTATCGTTTCGAGAACTGAGTGGCTTTGCGAGCACCACGCAGACCGTACTTCTTCCGTTCCTTCATTCGTCCGTCGCGAGTCAGCATGTTTGCTTCGCGTAACGACGCTTCCACTGCGGAATCGAATGTGACCAGTGCGCGTGCGACTCCCAACTTGCATGCGCCGGCCTGTCCGGTGTTACCGCTACCGGAGACACGGATAAAGACATCGACAGCGTCCCGCTTGCCGGTACGCGCGAGCGCCGCGACTACATTCATTCGGTCTTGAGGTCGCGTGAAGTACTCGTCCATGGGTCTCTTGTTGATGACCACGTTTCCCTTACCTTCGCGTATGCGGACGCGAGCAACGGCCGTCTTGCGTCGCCCAGTACCAAGGCAGAAACCATCTCTTATTTTGATCACCGCGCGCTTGCTGGTCGGCTCAGGTAGGCTGGTCGCTTCAGAGACGTCGGTCGCTTCAGGCATGTTCGTTTCGTCCTAGGACTAGGTTGTTCCCGTCGATATTATTCCCGCCATCAATCGTTCGGCCTACGAGGCAGTCACGGCTTGCCGCGACTGGGGACCTTGCGCTTGATGAGGATGTTGGTCGCCTGCATACACTTTCAACTTGGCCAGCATTTTCCGGCCTAGTTTGTTCTTGGGCAGCATCCGACGAACAGCTTCCGTCAGAATGCGTTCCGGATGAGCCTCACGGCGCTTTTCTGCCGTGACGCTGCGTAGTCCGGGCCAACCGGTGTACCAGGTGTAAGTCTTATTTTTCCACTTCTTACCGGTGAATACGATTTTCTCGACATTCACGACGACGACGAAGTCACCGGTATCGATGTGGGGGGTGTATTGCGGGCGATGTTTGCCCATCAGAATGGGGGCGATCTCGGCGGCCAACCGGCCCACAATCAGACCTTCGGCGTCGTACAACCACCATTTCTGTTCGACGTCGCCGGGTTTGGCTGAGTAGGTTTTCGTTGTAATCGCAGCGCCGGACATCGCTTCCGTCCATCCATTTGTGGGTTCGTTCCGCCGTCTCAATCGACAACGGCAAACCGCTCAATTTACTACCTCATCGGGCTGCGGACAAGCCAGGAAGCGGCTATCCGCCCGGACGTGCCTTTTCCGCCCCGCCCCGGACATATAAGCTATTCGACTTAACCGAGTGCACGGGAGGGCGATTCGGCATCTGCAGTATCCCGACCTTGCCCCCCTGCCCCTCCCTCTCCCTGTCCGCGACCAGGAACGCAGTAGACCATGAAGGTTGGCATTGCAAAAGAGACGTATCCGGGCGAGGGACGAGTTGCCTTGGTGCCAGCCCACGTGCCTCTGCTGACGAAAGCCCAGCTGGAGGTCGTGGTCGAAAGCGGCGCGGGGACGTCCGCCGGTTTTACCGACGACGCGTATCGCGAAAAAGGCGCCATCGTCGTCGACGCCCGATCCGAAGTCTTTACCGCCGACCTGGTCGCTCAAGTCCGCTGTCTCGGGGCCAACCAGGAAGCAGGCCGCGCAGATCTGGATCAGATGTGCAAGGGAAAGATCCTGGTCGGCACCTGCGATCCGTTGGGTGCTCCCGCTGCCGCTCAGGAGCTCGCCGGCCAGGGCGTCACGCTCTTTGCGCTCGAATTGATTCCGCGCATCTCGCGGGCCCAGAGCATGGACGTCCTTTCGTCGATGGCGACCATTGCCGGCTATCGGGCCGTCCTTTTAGCGGCTGTGGCGCTGCCCAAAATGTTTCCCATGATGATGACGGCAGCTGGAACCCTATCGGCTGCCAAGGTGCTTGTGATCGGTGCAGGTGTCGCCGGTCTGCAGGCAATCGCGACCGCCCGTCGTCTTGGCGGGATCGTCGGCGCCTACGACGTTCGTCCCGCCGCGCGCGAACAGATCGAGAGCCTCGGAGCGAAGTGCATTGAATTGGATCTGGAAGCGACCGACACCGAAGGCCAGGGCGGCTATGCCAAAGCGATGGATGAGGCGTTTTACAGCCGACAGCGGGAATTGCTGGCCGCCGTGGCAGCGGAAATGGACGTTGTCATTACCACCGCGGCGATTCCGGGCAAGCAGTCCCCGTTGCTGATTACGGCGGACGCCGTCGAGCGCATGGCATCGGGCAGTGTCATTGTCGATCTGGCTGCCGAACGGGGGGGAAACTGCGAACTTTCCCAGGCCGATCAGCGCTGTATCGAGCACGGGGTAACGATCCTGGGACCGACCAATCTGCCGGGAGAAGTGCCGTACCATGCGAGCCAGATGTTTTCCAAGAACGTTACGAACCTGCTGTTGCATCTGACGAAAGAGGGGCAGATTGAAATCGACATGGGCGATGAAATCACTCGGGAGACGATCGCGACGCACCAAGGCGAAGTCATCAACGCTCGGATGCGCCAAATGCTCGGCCTTGAACCATTGCCGGAACCTGAGCCGGAACCTGAGCCAGAACCTCAGGCGACCGGCGGGTCGGAATTGCCGCCCATCTCGCTGGACGACGATGATGATGAGTAACGTGACGAGTAAGACGAGTAACGTGAAGAGTGATTTAACGACGACTGACGGGAGGCTGTCATGACACCAATCCTTCTGGCGAAGATCGGCCAGGATTTGTCGGTTGCGCTGGGACAGTCGTCGCAGGCGCACAATCTGATAACCGGCATCACGATCTTCGTCCTGGCGATTTTTGTTGGTTTTGAAATCATCACCAAGATCCCGCCCACGTTGCACACTCCCCTGATGTCTGGGTCCAATGCGATCAGCGGTATCACCATCATTGGAGCACTGTTGGCCGCAGGCTACGGGCAATCCGGGATGGCTACATTCTTTGGATTCGTTGCCGTCGTCCTGGCCACGATTAATGCGGTTGGAGGTTTCCTGGTAACGAACCGCATGCTGGCCATGTTCCGCAAAAAGAAGAAGTAATTCATGGAATTCGTCAGGCAAGATTACATCAACTTGGCATACGTTGCGGCCGGCGTGCTGTTCATTCTCGGCCTCAAGGGTCTCACGCACCCACGGACGGCCGTGCGCGGCAACCAGCTCGGCGGCGCTCGGCATGCTGCTGGCGGTCGTCGCCACATTGCTGCGTTCCGATATTGGCTACGGATGGATCCTCCTGGGCCTGGTCATCGGTACGGTCATCGGGGGCATCCTCGCCGCCAAGATCGAGATGACGGCCATGCCGCAACTGGTCGCCCTGTTCAACGGCTTCGGCGGCGCCGCGTCCGTCTTGGTCGCGTGGGCTGAAATCTTCAGAAACCATTTTCTGACAGCGCAGATGAAAGGCGGAGTGGCATCGACGAGCGGTGAGATTCTGAGAACGGTTGGAAATGCGATGCACGGGAAGACCACCTCGCAAATCCAGCACGTTCTCCCATCCGAAGACGTCGTAACGAACGTTGCAATTGTCTTGTCGGGTCTGATCGGCGCCGTTACGTTTTGGGGTAGTCTGGTCGCGTTTGGCAAGCTGCAAGAACTGGACATGTTCAAGAAGCCCTTCGATCTGAATGGGCAGCAGCTGATCAAAATCATTCTTGCTGTTGCCACGCTGATCTTGGGTGCGTGCGTCGTTTTCTTTGACGGCAGTGGTTTTTTCTACCTGTTGCTCGTGATCAGCGCGTCGGCGTTGGGGATTCTGCTGGTGCTTCCCATCGGCGGTGCGGACATGCCGGTCGTCATCGCGCTATTGAATTCCTATTCGGGCATCGCGGCCGCCGCGACCGGTTTCGTTATCAACAACAGCGTGCTGATCATCGCTGGCTCCCTGGTCGGCGCTTCGGGCCTGATCCTGACCAACATCATGTGCAAGGCGATGAATCGGTCCCTGACAAATGTATTGTTCGGCGTCCTTCAGCCTGGTGCCGAAACCGCGACGGCCGACGAGGTTTACGAAGGAAAGATCAAGAGCACAACGGCGGACGAAGTGGCCATGCTGTATGACAGTGCCGAACGGGCCATCATTGTTCCCGGCTATGGATTAGCCGTGGCACAGGCACAGCACGCGGTACGGGAACTGGCCGAACAGTTGGAGTCGCGGGGCATCGAGGTCGAATTTGCGATCCACCCGGTCGCTGGTCGCATGCCTGGTCATATGAACGTGTTGCTGGCGGAAGCAGAGATCTCCTACGACAAACTGAAGGAAATGGACGAGATCAATCCGACGTTTGCGCAGACAGACGTTGTCCTGGTCGTTGGAGCCAATGATGTCGTCAACCCGATGGCCCGCACGGACCCGACCAGTCCCATCGCCGGGATGCCGATCCTGAACGTGGATCAGGCCAAGACAGTCGTGGTCATCAAACGCAGCCTGAGCCCGGTTTCGCCGGCATTCCGAATCCTCTGTTCGCCGCCGACAACTGTCTGATGTTCTTCGGCGACGGCAAGCAGGCGGTTCTAGACCTGGTCACGGCGCTGAAGGAAGCTTGAGGCGCTTAATCGTTTAACCGCAACGCCCAGCGGGCTGCGCGTACTGCCGCGGAAGTGGGCGATCTACCCCGGATAGCTACTGCACCGGACGCGCACGCCGCTGGCGTTGCGGTTAAACGGCTCAGACTCCGAGCCTACTCCTCCTCGGGCGGCTCGTACTCGATTGGCGTAACTTTTTCCAGCTGAAACTCTTTGCGGCTCATCGCCAGATAATGGTGGCCGATGTCGACCTGGGCACCATCCACAACGCGGTTACCTTGTTCGTCCAACCGCGCGTTCATCGTGGCCTTTTTCCCCGAATGGCAGATCGTTTTGATTTCGACCAGATCATCGGCCCAAGCCAGCAGGTACTTGCTGCCTTCGAACGGTTCGCCTTGAAAGTCGGTGCGAATTCCATACGCCAGGACGGGAATCATTAGACGGTCGCACACCAGGGTCAGTTGCAGCACCTGTTTGGGAGTGAGGAACTGGGCCTCGTCCACCAGGACGCAGTGGATTTCTTGCTCCTTCTGTCGTCCGCGAACTTCGACAAAAAGATCGTCATCCGTTGCGAAGGCGATGGCATCGGACGTTAACCCAATTCGCGAAGCGATTGTCGTTTCACCATCGCGTTTGTCCAGCTTGGGCGTGAACAGCAGAGTATTCATTCCCCGTTCACGATAGTTATACGCCGACTGCAGCAGCGTCGTGCTCTTGCCAGCATTCATCGCCGAATAGTAGAAGTACAGCTTAGCCATTTGGATTTCGGATTTCGGATTTCGGATTGCGGATTATGTTCGGGCTGGTCTTCCTAATCCGCAATCCGCAATCGCCAATCCGCAATTCGCCTCACACTTCCTCGGCGTCGATCCAGGTCATCAAGCGGCGTAAATCGCGGCCGACGCTTTCGATGGGCAATTCCCGTTCGGCCTCCCGTCGCGCCTTGAACTTCTTTGCGCCGGATTTGCTTTCGGCAATCCATTCCTTGGCAAACTGACCGCTGCGAATTTCTGCCAGGATGCGTTTCATTTCCGCGCGCGTTTCCTCGGTGATGATCCGGTCGCCACGCGTGTAATCGCCATATTCCGCGGTGTTGCTCACGCTGTAGCGCATATAGTTCAGCCCGCCCTTGTAGAATAAATCGACGATTAACTTCAGCTCGTGCATGCATTCGAAATAGGCCATTTCGGGCTGATAACCGGCGTCGACCAGCGTGTCGTAGCCCGCCTTGACCAGCGCGCTGACTCCACCGCACAGAACCGTCTGTTCGCCGAACAGGTCCGTTTCCGTTTCTTCGGCGATCGTTGTCCGGATGACACCAGCCCGGCCGCCACCGATGGCCGACGCGTAGGCCAGCCCTAGTTTCAACGTCGTTTCATCCGAGTCATCTCCCAAGGCGATCAAGCACGGTACGCCGCCACCCTGCTCGAATTCGCTTCGTACCAGGTGACCAGGGCCTTTGGGCGCTACCAGCAGGGCCGCCACGCCCTCGGGAGCCGCGACATACCCGAAGTGCATGTTAAATCCATGAGAACACATCAGCACATTGCCAGGAGACAAATGATCGCGGATATGTTCCTCGTAGATCCCGCCCTGCACTTCATCGGGCAATAGCATATTGATGATGTCGGCGGCGGTAGTGGCATCTTCCAACGATTGCGGTTCAAAACCGTGACGCTTCGCCAGATCGTAGTTGGGACTGCCGGGCCGTTGTCCGACGATTACCTTGCAGCCACTATCTCGCAAGTTCTGAGCATGTGCGTGCCCTTGTGAGCCATATCCCAAAATGGCGATGGTTTTGTCCTGCAACACCGACATGTCGGCGTCGGAGTCGTAATAGATCGTCGCGGCCATAGTTGTCCCTTAGTTTTCTGTTCACGAAAAATAGCGATGACTACTGGCTGCCAGGCGCAAACGAGCCGGACAACCTATCTGTACACTGCGCCGACCAGGTCGATGTCTCGCGTCCTGCTGGCGGTTAATCGTTCCGTTTCTCGTTGCTTGGGTAGGCTCTACTTGTCCTGGTCTCGGCCAGGCAATCCTTCGGCTCGCCGAACTCCACGTTCGGCCGCACCATCCCGCGAAACGCTGCGAACTAGCGCAATGCGGCCGGTCCGCACGAGCTCGGTGATTTCAAAAGGTCTCATCAAATCGATAAAAGCCTCGATTTTTCCTTCCTGTCCCGAAATCTCAATGATCAGTTCGTCCGGACTGACGTCGACAATGCGGCCGCGAAAAACATCCGTCAATTCCCGGACTTCGCTACGAGCCGAACCCGCACAAGCCTTGACTTTGATGAGCATCAAATCCCGCTCAACGTGGTCCTTCGCGCTGATATCGTCGACTCGTACGACGGTGACGATCTTTTCCAGTTGTTTGCGAACCTGTGCTAGAACGCTGTCGTCGCCGACCACGACAAAGGTCATCCGCGACAATTCGTTGTTTTCGGTTTCGCCGACCGCCAAGCTATCGATATTGTAGCCGCGCGACGCCAGCATCCCGCAAACATGAGCGAGTACACCGGGTACGTTTTGAACCAGCGCGGAAAGCACGTGGCGCATATCGAATTCCTTCCTGGCAGTTGCACGGAACCCTCAATCATATCGGTCTGTTTCGCCGATGCCAACCGCCGACCTTGCGGTCACGGTTCCCCATTTCGGAACATTGCCGGTTGGAAACGTTGAAGCCGTTGAAATGCGCTGATACCCTTACAAGTTTAGGACCGTTCGGAATAAGGTTAGCGGGACGTGCATGGCTGAACTGCAGAGCGATTCTGGAAACGACGATTTATCGCGAGACGCCATCCGCATCCGCGGCGCTCGCGTTCATAACCTGAAAAACCTGGACATCGATATCCCGCGCGACCGGTTTATTGTCATCACGGGCCCCAGTGGTTCCGGGAAGAGCACCCTCGTGATGGACACCCTCTGTGCGGAGGGCCAGCGACAATACGTCGCGAGTCTCTCCGTGTACGCTCGTCAATTCCTGCATCAAATGGAACGGCCCGATGTCGATCTGATTGAAGGACTGCAACCGACCATTGCGATTGACCAACGAGCCGGCAATCCGAATCCTCGCAGTACGGTCGCGACGGTCACCGATATCTACGACCACCTGCGGCTCTTGATGGCCCGCCTGGGAACCGCCTTTTGCTACCAGTGCGGTCACTCGATCAGCCAACAGACGCCCGAACAGATCCTGAAGGCGATTCTCAAATTGCCAGAAGGAACCAAAGCCATGATTCTGGCCCCCATGGTTCGCGGTCGGAAGGGCGCGCATCTCGATGTCTTCCAGACGATTCGCAAGGCGGGCTTTCTGCGGGCACGCGTCGATGGCGAAATTTACGACATTGAAAATGTCCCCGAGCTGGCGCCCCGTCGAGTTCATCACGTTGACGCGGTGATTGACCGTATCGTGATCCGCAAGGGAATTGAAGCGCGCGCCGGCGAATCCTTGAACAACGCGATCAAGCATGGCACCGATACCTTGATTGTCTGTTATCAGGGCAAAGCACCGAAGCAGGCTGAGCGATCCAAGTCGACCAAGGAATCGACGAAGGCTCGCCGTGGTAGCACGGAGAAAAACGGACTGACAACGTGGCACGAGGTACTGTTCAGCACGCGGAACGCCTGTCCGAACTGCAATATCAGCTACGCCGAACTTGAACCACGTACGTTCAGTTTCAACAGCCCCTACGGCGCTTGTCCGACCTGCGACGGCTTGGGAAGTCGCGAGGCTTTTGATCTGGGACTGATCGCCCCAGACCACGCATTGTCTTTGAACGAGGGAGCGATTGCTCCCTGGAAAGGACTGACCGCTAAGGGACTCGACGCTCTACGGAAACAACTTCAGCCGTTCTTGACCAGGCGAAAAATTGACTGGGATACGCCGTTAGCGCAGTTACGCACGAAGACGCTTGACGAACTGATGCTCGGTGACGACAAGGATTTCGTCGGGGTCGTGAAGCTGTTGGAGAAGGAGTATGCGACGACCAGCAGTGACACCCGGCAGCGCAAGCTGGCTGCATTGCGTAATGAACGACCCTGCCCTGATTGCGAAGCATCGCGACTACGGCCGGAGGCCCGCGCCGTGCTCCTGGCCGACCGACCCGTTCACGAAATCACCCGGATGGCCGTCAACGAAGCGATCGATTGGTTTCAAAACCTCAAGTTCCCGCGCCACGAAAAGCCGATTGCCGAGCCGATCGTAAAGGAAATTGACAGTCGGTTGCGATTTCTGGATAAGGTGGGCCTTGGTTATCTCACGCTGGATCGACCTGCCGATTCACTCAGCGGCGGCGAACTACAACGCGTCCGCCTCGCGACCGGGATCGGTTCCGGGCTGGTTGGTATTTGCTATGTACTCGATGAACCCTCCATCGGGTTGCATCCGCGCGACAATGACCAGCTGATCGAGGCCTTGCGCGATCTCCAGGCGCTGGGTAACACGGTCTTGGTCGTCGAACATGACGAAGCCATGATGCGCAGCAGCGACCTGTTGATTGACATGGGACCGGGAGCCGGCGCAGAAGGCGGTCATATCGTCGCGAAAGGTTCCGTCGCGGAAGTCTATGAGGTCGAAGCGTCGATTACCGGCCAGTACTTGAGCGGTGCGATGTCGATCCCTGTTCCCCCGCAGCGCCGGCGCACGACAAAAACTCGCTCACTACAATTGCTGGGGGTCACCACCAACAATCTGAAGGAGATCGACGTGCGATTTCCTTTGGGTGCATTCGTATGCGTCACCGGTGTTAGCGGTTCCGGGAAAAGCTCGCTCGTCAACGAAACCTTGGTTCGCGAACTGCATCGCCGACTGCACGGTACCGGGAAAAGCCCCGGGCCACATCGCGGCCTCCGCGGTGCGGCCCAAGTGGACAAGCTGATTGAGATCGATCAGTCGCCCATCGGCCGCACACCGCGCAGCAATTCTGCGACCTACACCGGGATTTTCGATGAGATCCGGAAGGTGTTTGCCGGAACGCGTGCCGCGCGACAGCGGGGTTTTGGCACGGGACGCTTCAGTTTCAATGTCGCCGGCGGCCGCTGCGAAGCTTGTCAGGGGCAGGGCCAGCAGAAAATAGACATGAACTTCCTGCCGGACTTGTTCGTGACATGCACCGAATGCCACGGTGCGCGATTCAATCGCCAGACGTTAGACGTCCATTATCGCGACCTGTCCATCGCCGATATTCTGGATATGCAGATCCAAGACGCCACGGGTTTCTTTGAAAACTTTGCCGGAATCCAACGGACATTGCAATGCCTGGTCGATGTGGGGCTGGGGTATCTTTCGTTAGGCCAACCGTCCACGACGTTGTCGGGCGGCGAGGCCCAGCGGATCAAGCTGGCCACCGAGCTTGCCCGTGGCGGCACCGGCAACACGCTGTACGTGCTGGACGAACCCACGACCGGCTTGCACTTTGACGATATTCGCAAGCTGTTGCACGTCTTGGATCGGTTGGTGGAGCAGGGAAATACAGTGCTGGTGATCGAGCACAATCTGGACGTGGTTAAGTCGGCCGACTGGATCATTGATCTCGGTCCCGAAGGTGGTGTGGACGGCGGCAATGTGGTCGCCACCGGTACCCCCGAACAGGTCGCTTCCGTTAAGGAAGCGCATACCGGCCGGTTCCTCCGAGCGATTCTGAACGGTCAGGTATAAGCTCTCGATGGCGCGATCGAGTTGCCATTCGTGTCGGTCCCGGCGCGTTGCCTGACGTCTGCTGCTTCGTCAAGCAAAGACGCCGTCGGCACGTTGAATATTGCAGCACTTATCGCGTGGAGTCTTTAGGATTCGGTATGGCCTTCCGAGACCCTCCAGGCGGACCCGCTTGGATCATTCGGAGTGCTGAAAATCGGCCTGCATGCCTAAAATCAGTACGAGTATCTGTTGCAAGCTGAACCAATCGACTCTATCCTGAATGGCTTGCGTTAGTTATGGCGAATCGAATGTGCCTTCACACATTCGTGTCCGATGGATTCCACGAGCCTGTCCGAAGGACGCCGCAAAGGGGGAAACTGGTGGCCGGTACTCGCACGAAAAAGTCGAAAAAAGCGACGCTGATGTCTGGCGCCGATATCTTGGTTCAATGCCTGGTGAACCATGGTGTCGATGTCGTTTTTGCTTATCCCGGCGGGGCCAGCATGCCGCTGCATCAGGCGCTCACCCGCTTCAAGGATCAGATCCGGACGATTCTGCCACGTCACGAGCAGGGCGGAGGCTTTGCCGCTCAAGGATTCGCGCAGCACCGGTAGGCCGGGCGTGTGCATGGCGACCAGCGGTCCTGGGGCGACGAATCTGGTGACGGCGATCGCCGATGCAAAACTGGATAGTGTTCCGCTGGTTGCAATCACCGGCCAGGTTGGAACGCCGGTGATCGGAACTGACGCATTTCAAGAAACGCCGATTGTCGAAGTCTGCCGCGGAATCACCAAACATCATTACCTGGTGACCGATATTCGCGACGTAACGCGTGTCGTGAGTGAGGCCTTCCATATCGCCACAACCGGTCGGCCAGGGCCTGTTTTGATCGATCTGCCGAAGGACATCCAGCTTGCGAAAGTCGAGCCGGCGTGGGACGTCGAGATGAAGCTGCCAGGCTACAAGCCTCAGCCTCCGACCGCTGCAATCGAACAGATTCGCCAACTTGCCGCCGCGATCAAGATCGCGCGACGCCCGATTATTTATGCCGGCGGAGGAATTAACTCGGGTAATGCAAGTGACGAACTTCGCGAGTTAGTGCAAAGAACCGGTATTCCGGTCACGATGACAGTCATGGGGCTGGGGATTTTTCCCAACGAACATCCGTTGTCGTTGGATATGTTGGGAATGCACGGCAGCGTTTACGCCAACTATGCAATCAACGAAGCCGATCTGATTCTGGCGCTGGGTGTCCGGTTCGATGACCGAGTTACCGGAAAACTGTCGGAATTTGCGAAAAATGCCAAGATCGTGCATATCGATATCGACGCTTCCGAACTGAATAAGAACAAGGTCGCCCATATCCCGATCTGCAGTGATGCAAAGTTTGCAATCGCCGAACTGAATAAGGTCGTTGAGCCGCCGGAAGACATCACGGAGTGGGTTCAGCGGTGCATGGATTGGAAAGCGGCTGATCCTTTCCATTACGACGAAGACTATGACGGCATCCTGCAACAGCACGCCATCCGCGAGTTATCGGATTTGACGCAAGACCGAAAAACGATCATTACCGTTGGCGTCGGGCAACATCAAATGTGGTCCGCTCAGTTCTATAAATTCAGCCAACCCCGCACGTTCCTTTCCAGCTCAGGTTTGGGAACTATGGGCTTCGGCTTGCCATCCGCCATGGGAGCACAGGCCGCTCATCCCGACGCGCTGGTTGTCGATATCGACGGCGACGGCAGCTTTCAGATGAACGTGCAAGAATTGGCGACTTGTTATTGTGAGAACCTGCCTGTCAAAGTGATGCTGTTAAACAACCAACACCTTGGGATGGTCGTCCAATGGGAAGACCGCTTCATGGGCGGAAACCGAGCACATACGTACCTGGGACCGATCGGTCATTTGGAGGCGACGGGTGACGGCAATGGTGATTTTGCGGTTGAACGCTATCCCGATTTCGTCGCGATTGCCAAGGGCTACGGTTGGGGTGCCGCAACCGTTAGCAAGAAAAATGATCTGGTCGGAGCGCTGAAAGAGATGATCGAATCCGACGGCCCGTTTCTGTTGGACGTTGAAGTGCCCTATGTTGCACACGTCCTGCCGATGATCCCCTCGATGGGCACGGTCAAGGATATGATCAAAGAGTGATTTGATTGCGGATTGCGGATTGCGGATTGGGGATTGGGGATTGCGGATTGCGGATTGGGGATTGCGGATTGGCGGATTGCGGATTGGGGATTGCGGATTGCGGATTGCGGATTGGGGATTGGGGATTGGGGATTGCGGATTGGGGATTACGGATTCCCAACGCGCTCAGTGAAGTAGGCCGGAATTAGTCCCGCACGCCGGGATTCCGGCAGCAATCTAGCCTGGTGTGATGCGCCAATGAGCTGGGCACCGACGACGTCGCCCCGGATGTTGACCGTCGCATGGCACCGCCCCAAAATCCGATCGATGTATTCAATCCGCAATCCGCAATCCGAAATCCGCAATCCAATTGATCCGCAATCCAATTGATCCGCAATCCAATTGATCCGCAATCCAATTAATCCGGCGCGATGCGGGTGATGAGCTTGGCACCGACCGCGTCACCCCAGACGTTGACCGTCGTGCGGCACATATCCAGGATCCGATCAACGCCTAGCAGGATACCGACGGCCGCCATCGGAAGCTTCTCGACTCCCGGCCCCAACGCTCCGTTCACTGCCTGGACGACGATCACCATGGTTACCAGCCCGGCGGATGGAATCCCTGCCGCGCCAACAGCGGCTAGCGTTGCCGTAACGGCGATGATGCCCAGTTCCGTCACACCAAGTTCGACACCGTAGCATTGAAAGAGAAACACGACCGCGACCGCTTCGTATAACGCAGTGCCATCCATGTTGATGGTCGCTCCTAGTGGCAACACAAAGCCGGCAGATCGTTTTGATACGCCACCTAACTCTTGCGCGATGTCCATGGTTACCGGCAGCGTGGCACTCGACGAATCCGTTCCAAACGCCGTCATCAGCGCTTCGCGCATCTGGTGCATGAAACGATACGGATTCGTGCGGCCGAATATCCAAAGGACCAGCGGCAAGACGACCAGGGCGTGAATGGCCAAACCAAGAATTACGGTCACCATGTAAAGAAATAGCGGTTTCAGGAGACCGCCTCCCCCCATCTTGGCGACCGTATAGGCAACCAGACAGGCAACGCCAAACGGTGCCAGGAGAATCACCCAGTCGACCAGTTTCATGACGGCCGCAAAGATGGCTTCGCACACTTGCAGCAACGGTCTACCTGCCGGACCGATAACGGTGAGGACAATTCCCAGCAACATGCTGGCCGTAATCACCGGTAGAATTTTCCCTTCTGCGGCAGCGCCAATCGGATTGGAGGGAATCATCTGGCTGGCAATATTCTTGAAAGCCGCCGAATAGCCCCCCTGCTCCGCGCTCTTCAATCGCTCCTCGTTTCTTGTCGTCGACCTCGCTGTACGCTTCTTCCCCTTTTTCCCGCGTCGCAGGATCGATACCTTTGCCAGGTCGGATGGAGGTTACGAGTGCCAAGCCAAGGACGACGGCAATGACCATCGTCGCAAAGTAATATAGGATGGTGATCGAACCGATTCTCCCTAGCGAACTCGGATCACCGATCGACGCTACACCGACAATCACGCTGGAAGCGACCAACGGAACCAACATCATTTTCAACAGATTCATGAAGAACGTCGTTCCCAGGAAGTCGAAAATGTCGACCGCCTTCAACCGCGTCGCTTCATCGGCGAAACTGAAAAAATATTGTCCGACGGCAAATCCTAATACCAGACCAACCAGGATTCCGACGGTTACGAACGTATGTCGGTTCATTTTCATAAATGGCAATCCCTTCGTTCAGGCGTGCGTCATACCAGGTTCAACGGGTCGCGCTCAGATTGGCTGGCCCAGGCCGCAAGCCCGGAGAATTCGCCGGCAAGTTCGTTCGCCAGGAACTCCATGGCAAACCGCTCGCTTGCATAGTGCCCTGTTAATATCAGGCCGATGCCGTGCGCTTCGGCGGCCAGGCAGGTGTGAAAACTCGTTTCACCAGTGATTAGAATATCCGCACCCGCCAGACGTGCCGGCTCTAGAAACTCGCCGGCGCTGCCGCAGGCGACAGCGACACGATGGACGGATTGTTCAGCGCGACCGACGGCACGTAGATGATCGATCGACAGAAATTGCTTCACCCGGCTGCCAACTTCGGACAACGTTGTGGCGTCGGTCACCGTGCCGATGCGCCCTCGGCCGGTCATCGCATCGTCTTCGGCCGGAACCAACGGCGAGACTTCCGCCACGTTCAGTCCCTCAATCAGTCGCTGGTTGATCCCGGTGCGGGCTGAATCGAAGGCCGTGTGCGCGCTGAAGACGCCGATTCCGGCTGCGATCAACTCCAACAGATAACGACCCTCCGGCGTGTCCGTCGTCAGTCGATTGAGCGGGCGAAATGGCAGCGGATGATGGGCAACGATCAGGTCGGTGTCCTCCTGCACGGCTTCGCTCACCGTGGCGCCAGTGACGGTCAAGCACGTCATGACGCGGCTTGCGTTGGCGCTGCGATCGCCAACCAGCAATCCGACGTTATCCCAATCCTCGGCCAGGTCGCTCGGCGCGAGTCGTTCCAGGAAATCACAAATGTCTTGCAGGGTTGGCATCGGCGTTGGCGGCTCGCCAAGTTTCTACGGCCTTGGAGGACAGGCGTTTTATACATGTTCAGCGTGATCGAAACAATCATGGAGGCCAGGCGGGTCGTTCCCTTGGCGCAGATCACAGTTCGATTAAGCTACGGCAACGAACTTCGCCGCCCGGTGTAGGCGCGGTGTAGCGCGGAAGTCCTGTTCTGCCTGCCGGCGGAACGCCACCAGTACAACTCGGCTCGACGACTAAAACACATGTTGACGCTACGCATCGCGATCCGGCTGGCCGCCTTTCAGCAGCCGCTGAAAAAGTCTCTGCAATTTGCCTCCGAATTAGGATTCGAGGCCGTCGAGCTCGATTTGCGCAACCAACTGCCGGTCCGAGAATTGTCGCAGACGGGACTGCGACAGTTTCGAAAGCTGTTAGATGACCTGAATCTGCGTGTTTGTGCAGTATCGTTCCCAACCCGCCGTGGCTACGACGATTTAGAGGACTTGGATCGCCGAGTATCCGCGACCAAGGAAGCGATGAGCACCGCCTACCAATTAGGCGCGCCCGTTCTGATCAATCAGATTGGTATGGTACCGCCAAAACCGGATGACGCGATGAGTGAAGACGAGCGACGTCGATGGCAGACGCTGGTCGAGGTCTTAACAGAACTAGGCCTGCACGGACAACGTTGTGGAACGCGCCTGGCCGCGTCGACAGGAACAGAGCCGGGCGAAAACCTAAACGCACTGCTGAGCTCAATACCCGAAGCGTTGGTTGTCGTGAACTTCGACCCGGGCAATCTGATTATGAACGGCTACTCCGCCGTGGATTCCCTGCGTGTGCTTGGCCCGCTTATCGCGCACTTTCACGTGCGTGATGCCGCGCGTGACCTGGCCCGCGGTCGCGGATTGGAAGTCGAAGTCGGCCGCGGTTCGGCCGACTTTCCCGAATTGCTTGCCGGTCTGGAAGAATGTGATTATCGCGGTTACCTGACGATCGCCGGAACGGAGTCCGCGGACCCGCTCGCGGCCGTCTCCCAAGCGACCGAATACCTGCGGAATCTGTGACGAAACAATGACCAATGTCCAAATTCCAATGACCAATGAAGGAAAAGGCAATGACCAAATCCCAATGTCCAAATCAGGGAGCACGCTGTTTGGCGAGATTACGACTTAGCGCTCTTGGTCATTGGACATTGGGATTTGGTCATTTCTCTGTCATTGGTCATTCCCCCCCCTGCCCATTCGATCAGCATGGCCGCCGTGGCGCGCGCAATTTGCACGGCGAACGAATAGTCCAGCGTATCTGGCAGGTCTGTGGGCTGGTGATAATGTGGATTACGGAAATTGGCCGTATCGGAAAGCATGATGCCGCGGCGTTTGCTGTCCCAATAGGGCCGATGGTCGCTACGAGCGCCGTCTTTCAGCACGCCGCCGAGTCGCTTGACGACGAATAGCGGCAGGTCCGGTACATACCGGCGGGCCGCATTCTGAAACCGCGCCGCGACGCGCCGCGATCGGAAGTTCGAAACGACACAGACGAAGTTGCCCACTCGTGGCGGCGAGAGGATTATCGGAATGCGGATCGGTGTGCTCTGCGAATTAGGTTCGTCCGTGCGAAAACCGATCATTTCGAAGACCACGATGCCATCGACTTCTTCATTCGAGTTGTTGCAAATCGCGTCGACATGGGCGCGACTGCCTCGCAGACCAGATTCCTCGGCTCCGAACAAGCAAAAGCGGATCGTGCGCCGGCAAGAAGAACGCGCAAGACCCTCGCGATCTCCAATACACCGGCCACCGCGCTGCCGTTGTCGTCGGCGCCGGGACTTCCGCGAACGGTGTCGTAATGGCCGCCGAGTTCCACGATCGAATTGGGCAGCTCCTTTCCCACAGTGGACGCGAGCAGATTGAATTCATACGGCTCGGCTCCAAACGGCTCACGGGAGACGGCGTAGCCAAACGTGACGAGCTGGTCCTCGAGGTAGGCGAGCGTCTTTTGGACGGTCGCGGGATCGTCAACGGATCGCGGTCCGAAACCGGCCAGCGTCTCGACGTGGCGTCGAATGCGACCTTGTTCAATTTCGCCGATTTGCTTCGCAATTTGGTCGTGTATGCTCGATTTCAAAGTTCACCCTGACTTTCTGGTCACTCGTTTAATCCCAATACCACTTATTTTACCCGCCCTTTGGGTGGGTCGGACGCCGACCACCGCTACGCGGCGGTGCCCGCGGCCGGGGAGGGTTGAGCGAAAGTCAGTACTGAGACATTGAATCGAACGCTCGGCCCTCCCCGCTCGTTCCTCGCGACCCTCCCGAAGGGAGGGTGAGTATCCAAAGTAAGTGGCATTGGGCTAGTCCCGGCGCCGGGATTAAACAGGTCGCTCAATTGCACCTCTGCGCGTGCGGCTGTGACATTATGGCACACCTGAAACTTTTCGCGTAGAAGTGCACAGATTGAATGGTGTTTACGACCGGGCGCTTGGTTGACTTTTGCCATGTTGTCTGCTTCAATAATATTGCAACTTGCCACTGCTGTTTGCGCTTTCGTGCTACCTGCGAAGCGTCCCGCCTTACAGCAGTAACAATGCCTCTAATTAGGGTTGTGAGCCATGGCCGTTAATCGCGCTCGCCACATCTTGCCAAGCCTCGCCTTGCGTTTGATCTCAGCTTACCTGGCGGTCATTATTCCGATCAGCTTGCTGGGATCTGCGGCTGTGGCCGAAGAAACACTCGCGCCCATCGACTACGTACGCGACATCCGACCGATACTCTCGGACAAGTGTTACTTCTGTCATGGCCCGTCCGCCGATCATCGCGAGGCGGGTCTGCGGCTGGACGAGAAAGCGAGCGCCTTGGGCGAAGCCGATTCCGGCGAAATTACGATTGTTCCAGGGCGGCCGGAGGCGAGCGAACTTATTCGGCGGATTACCGCCGCCGACCAGGACGAACGCATGCCGCCGGCCGACTCCCGAAAGTCGTTAACCGCGGATGAAATCGAAAACATCCGCCGCTGGGTCGCCGAAGGTGCGGCCTGGCAGGATCACTGGGCCTTCGTGCCTCTGTCCCAACCCGATCCGCCACCCGTCACGGACCGTGAGTGGCCTCGTAACGCGATCGATCGCTTTATCCTGGCGAACTCGAGCGCGAGGGATTATCGGTTACGGAAGAAGCGGATCCCGACACGATAGTTCGGCGGGTGACCTTCGACCTGACAGGCTTGCCGCCAACACCTGCCGAAGTCGACGCGTTTCTGGAGGATGCTTCGCCGGACGCCTACGAGCGGCTGGTCGATCGGCTGCTTGAGTCGCGCCGATATGGCGAGCACATGGCCAGGTTCTGGCTGGACGCCGCCAGGTACGGCGATACCCACGGCCTGCATCTGGATAACTATCGCGAGATGTGGCCGTATCGCGATTGGGTTGTGAGCGCTTTCAATCGCAATATGCGGTTCGACCGTTTTACGGTGGAACAACTAGCCGGCGATTTGTTGAATGATCCGACGACCGACCAGCTGATCGCGACGGGATTCAATCGCTGCCATGTCACGACATCCGAAGGCGGCTCGATCGAAGAAGAAGTCTACGTTCGCAACGTTGTGGACCGCGTCGTGACGACCGGTACCGTGTTCCTGGGTCTGACGCTCGAATGCACCAGCTGTCACGATCACAAGTACGATCCGCTTACGCAAAAGGACTTCTACTCGCTGTTCGCCTTCTTCAACAGCATCGACGGGAAACCTTTGGATGGCAACAAAAAGGATCACGCACCGATCCTCGGCATTCAGACACCAGAACAAAAACAGCAGATCCAACAACTAGAGGGCGAGCTTTCGGCCACGCGCACGGAAGTTCAAAAACTGATCGCCGAGTACCAGTATGCCGAACCAGAATCGACGGCGGAGCTGTCGACCGAACCGCGCGACGTCGTGTGGATCGAAGATGGCACCCCGCCCGCGCGCGCTTGCAGGGCGGCTGGCAATTCGTTAGCGCCCCACATCCGGTACACAGCGGGCAGAAGTCGACGACGCGCGAGGCCAAAGGCCTAAGTCAACAATTCTTTGAGGGTGCCGCACAGCCGCTGGTGGTTGGCGATGGCGATCGCCTGTTCGCTCATGTCTATCTCGATCCGGCTGATCCGCCTCAGCAAATCATGCTGCAGTGGAACGATGGCACGTGGGAACATCGTGCCTACTGGGGCGGCAATCATATCGCGTGGGGAAAGGACAATGAGCCCAGCCGGCGGCGAATCGGCGATCTGCCGGCCGCAGGGCAATGGGTTCGCCTGGAAGTCGTGGCAGCCGAGGTCGGCTTGCCGCCTGGGACAAGCATCACGGGCTGGGCCTTCACGCAATTCGACGGCAAAGTCTACTGGGATACTGCGGGGATCGTCACGAGTGGCGAGCACACGGTAACAAAAAAGTCGCTGGCTGCCTGGATTGATCAACAGCGTGGTGCCAAGAAATCACAGCTGCCAGACGAATTGAAGAAGATTATTCAAATCGAAACCGACGTGCGTACCGCCGCACAGCAGAAACAGCTGCAGGATTATTTCGTCGAGCACGTGTATACCGATGCGCGCGAAATCTTCGATCCGCTGCACAAGCGGATTGCTGAACAAGAAAAACAGCTGAACGAAACAAAAAAGACAACGGCGACGACCCAGATCTTTCGGGAGCGCAAAGAGCCGCGGCCGGCCTACGTCCTGCACCGTGGCGAATACGACAAACGGCGCGAAGAGGTCTCGCGAGCTACGCCCGCCGTGTTGACGGCCATGCCCGACGGTGCACCGCGTAATCGGCTGGGCCTGGCCCAGTGGTTGATCGATCCGAACAATCCTCTGACGGCCCGTGTGACGGTGAACCGATTCTGGCAGCAGCTGTTTGGCGTCGGCATTGTCAAAACCGCTGGGGACTTTGGGTCGCAGGGCGACGTGCCCAGCCATCCTGATCTTTTGGATTGGCTGGCCGCTCAGTTCATCGCCGACGGTTGGGACGTCAAGCAGACGATGAAACGCATCGTGATGTCCGCCACCTATCGACAGGCGTCGCGTGTCACACCCGATCTGGTGCGCCGTGACCCGCAGAACCGCTTGTTGGCTCGTGGTCCGCGATACCGGCTGGATGCCGAGATGCTGCGGGACCAGGCGTTGGCGGTCAGCGGACTGTTGGTCAACAAACTGGGGGGGCCGAGCGTCAAACCTCCACAACCGGACGGCCTCTGGTTCGCCGTCGGTTACAGCGGTTCCGATACCGTCCGCTTCCAGGCAGACACCGGCCCGCAGAAAGTTCATCGGCGGACGTTGTACACGTTTATCAAACGAACTGCCCCGCCGCCTCAGATGAGCACCCTGGATGCGCCGTCGCGCGAGTCGTGCACGGTGCGGCGCGAGCGTACGAATACGCCCTTGCAGGCATTGCTGATGATGAACGACCCGCAGTTCGTCGAAGCGGCAAGAGCGTTGGCCGCGCGGGTGATGGTCGAAGGCGGCGGTTCACCGCCAGACCGCGCACGACAGATGTTCCGTTTGTGCACCGGCCGGCGCCCGGACGAGGCAGAAGTTACCGAACTGACCAATGTCTTCGCCGATCATCTGGCGGAATACCAAAGTAACGTCGAAGCAGCGCAAAAGTTGCTAGGCGTCGGTGAATTCACACCCGAAAGCGATTTGGATACCCCCCAATGGGCGGCCTGGACGATGGTCGCCAATCTGGTACTGAATCTGGACGAGGTGCTGAGCAAGAACTAACCCGTTTAACCGCAATGCCAACGGCATGCGCGTCAGGTAAGGCGCGCATCCCGTTGGGATTGCGGTTAAACCGATGGGAGGAATCGTGATGATCCACGGTTACCATGTCATTTTCGGGGCCTACGGATTCTGGTTGCCCAACGATCCGCGCGGCTCCTGGTCGGATTTTGTTGGAGCATGGGAATTGGTGCGATTCGGACGGGCCACGAAAGCCTTGGATCGCGCGACGCTAACTCCTGATCAGGAGCGACAGCGACAGACGGCCAAACAAGCCCTGAAGTACAAGCCCGTTCAGCTAACGGGGCTGCAGGCGCGCACCGCGGGATTGGGCTTCGCCATGGCGTGCGCGAAGAGCCAACTGACAATATGGGCATGTTCCATTCTGCCCGAGCACGTCCACCTGGTCATCGCGCGGCACACGCACAACATCGAACAGATTGCAAATCTCATGAAGGGCGAAGCCACAAAACAGTTTAACAAGGAAGGACTTCACCCATTCAGTTCGCATGGTTGTGGTGGCGAACGGCCGCCGTCTCCGTGGGCACGTGGCCAATGGAAGGTTTTTCTGGATACGGAAGAAGCAATCGAAAACGCGATCCGCTATGTGCAAGAGAATCCTGTTAACGAAGGCAAGCCTCGGCAGACCTGGTCGTTTGTAAGACCGTTCGCGGGGATCGATAGGGCAGGAGTCGTAAACTACCACTAACCAACACGTTTAACCGCAATGCCAACGGCATGCGCGTCCAGTTGCGGTTAAACGGCAAAAGACAACATGTAGCACTACCGGCTAATACTATGAGCAAATCATCCGCTTCACCTTCGATGTTGGACGTTGAACGTTCGATGTTCGACGTTCAAACTGCCATCACGCGACGGCACTTTTTTGGCCGCACCGGCATGGGGCTCGGCACGGCGGCGTTAGCCTCGCTGTTGCCACTGCGCGGCGAGGCGGCCACGCGCACGGTATCCGGCGGTTTGCCGGAAATTCCTCATTTTGCCCCCCAGGCCAAGCGGGCCATCTACCTGTTCATGGCGGGCGCGCCGTGCCAGATGGACATGTTCGATTACAAGCCGCAGATGGACAAGCTGTTCGACACGGACTTGCCCGAGTCCGTGCGGAAGGGCCAGCGACTGACGACCATGACCTCCGGCCAGAAACGGTTCCCCATCGCGCCGTCCAGGTACCAGTTCCAGCAATACGGCCGGCACGGCACTTGGGTCAGCGAGTTGATGCCGCATACGGCCAAAATGGTCGATGATCTGGCGATCGTGAAAACCGTTTACACCGAAGCAATCAATCATGATCCGGCGATCACCTACATTTGCACGGGACATCAGCTGCCCGGTCGGGCCAGCCTGGGTTCGTGGCTCAGTTATGGCATGGGCACGATGAATGCCAACCTGCCGGCCTTCGTCGTTTTGACAGCGTCCTGGACGGGCCGCAAGGAAGCACAGGCGTTGTTCAATCGTCTGTGGGGCTGGGGTTCCTGCCCAGCAATCATCAGGGCGTATCGCTTCGCAGCAAGGGCGATCCGGTGCTGTTCCTGTCCAATCCGCCGGGCGTCAGCCCGACCGCTCGTCGCCGCATGCTCGATTCGCTCGCCCGTTTGAATCAAAAAACGCTGGACGAAATCGGCGATCCGGAGACCCAGGCCCGCATTGCGCAATACGAAATGGCGTTTCGCATGCAGACGTCGGTACCCAATCTGACCGATTTTTCCGACGAACCCCAGCATGTGTTGGACATGTACGGGCCGGACGTCCACAAGCCGGGCACATTCGCGGCCAGCGCCTTGTTGGCTCGACGGATGGCCGAGCGGGATGTGCGGTTCGTGCAGATCTTCCACCGCGGTTGGGACCAGCATTTAAACGTCCCACAAGATTTGCCGAACCAGTGCCGCGACGTCGACCAGCCGTGCTGGGCCTTGGTGCAGGATTTAAAGGCCCGCGGACTGTTGGACGACACGCTGGTCGTCTGGGGCGGCGAGTTTGGGCGGACGATTTACTGCCAGGGCGAGCTGACCAAGGACAACTACGGTCGCGACCATCACCCACGTTGTTTCACGATCTGGATGGCCGGCGGCGGCGTCAAGCCTGGAATTGTGTACGGCGAAACGGACGACTTCAGCTACAACATTGTCGACAAGCCGGTCCACATCCACGACTTCAACGCCACGATGCTGCACTGCCTGGGCATCGACCACCGCCGCTTGACCTACAAGTCCCAGGGCCTGGACATGCGCCTGACCGGTGTCGAAGAGCACAACCCGGTGCATGACATTCTTCTGTAGCACGGAACTTGTTCCGTGTACTATGCGGCTTAGCGGCGCCATACGGAACAAGTTCCGTGCTACGTACCGGGACTCCAACTCGATCGCCACGACGGGTATAGTGGAGGACACGAACCTTCCATCCTGTTTTTCTGTCTGATTTGCCATGACACGCGTAGCGATCCTTGGAGCGACCGGCTATACCGCTCTGGAACTGATCAAAATACTGCTTCGACATCCTGAGGTCGAGATTTCGGCCGTTACCAGTCGGCAGGAGGGCAGTCCGCCGCTTTCGGCCGTCCATCCGTCACTGACCGGTCGGTTGGAACTCGATTTGGAAAACCTCGAACCGGCTCAAGTTGCCGCCCGCGCCGACTACGTTTTCAGCTGTCTGCCCCACGGAATTTCCGCAGCGGTTGTCCCAGCGTTGCTCGATGCGGGGGCCCGAGTCGTGGATTTTTCGGCGGACTATCGCTTGGACGATGCCGAGCAATATTTGCAGTGGTACGGCTCGAAACACCCCGATGCAGCACGACTACCGAACGTCGTGTACGGGTTGCCCGAGCTGTTTCGCGAACAGATTCGCGAAGCGACCTTGGTGGCAAATCCTGGTTGCTATCCGACGTCGGCCATCCTGGCCCTGGCACCGATGTTGCAACATGGCTTGATCGATCCGGAAGACATTATCATTGATTCGAAGAGCGGCGTATCGGGTGCCGGTCGCACCCCGAAGATGACGACGCACTATCCCGAATGTAACGAGAGCATTTCCGCCTATAACATCGGCCGGCATCGGCACACGCCAGAGATTGATCTCATCCTGAGCAAGGCGGCAGGCAAGCCGGTCAGCGTGCTGTTCACCCCCCATCTGGTTCCAATGGATCGTGGGATTCTGACGACGACCTACAGTCGGCCGACCGGCGAGGTAAGCGAGGACGAACTACTTCAGCTGTATCGGGACTTCTACAGCGATCATCCCTTTGTCCGTATCGTTCGGCACCTGCCGGCGACGAAGGATGCTGCTGGGACGAACTACTGCGACATTACGGTACGTATCGTGCGCGGACGCGTTTTGACGATCAGCTGTCTGGATAACCTGATCAAAGGCGCGGCGGGTGCCGCCGTGCAGAATTTCAACCTCATGTCCGGTCTCCCCGAGGCGAAAGCTTTGTAACTGCGCTGTAGAACGGAACTTGTTCCGTTTATGTCCGATGGGGAGGGGAAACGGAACAAGTTCCGTTCTGCGCCTCGATGAATTAGAGCACTCCGAACATGTCAACACGATTACCATTGGGATTTCGTTTCGCGGGCGTTCATTGCGGAATCAAACGAAAACCGCAGAATCCCGATATCGCACTGATCGTTTCGGATCGGCCGGCGACCGCGGCGGGTGTGTATACGCAAAATCGCATTTACGCCGCCCCGGTCCAAGTTGACCGCGAACGAACCCCCAACGAATTGACGCAGGCAGTCGTTGGGGGTTCGTTCGCGGTCATTTTGCACTCGGCCTAAATGCGATTTTGCGTATACACACCCGCGGCTCCGAAACAATCAGTGCGATATCGGGATTCTGCGGTTTTCGTTTGATTCCGCAATGAACGCCCGCGAAATAAAAACCCAAATGGGTCATCGTGTTGACATGTTCGGAGTGCTCTAATCTCATTCGAACAACCAACGGAACTTGTTCGTTTCCCTCCCCATCGGACATAAACGGAACGAGTTCAGTTACAGCGAGCAGTTACAAAGCTTTCAGTCGGACATGAGGTTGAAATTCTGCACGGCGGCACCCGCCCGCGTTTGATCAGGTTATCCAGACAGCTGATCGTCAAAACGCGTCCGCGCACGATACGTACCGTAATGTCGCAGTAGTTCGTCCCAGCGGCGTCGTTCGTCGCCGGCAGGTGCCGAACGATACCGGACAAAGGGATGATCGCTGTAGAAGTCCCGAAGTAGTTCGTCCTCGCTTACCTCGCCGGTCGCCTGTAGGTCGTCGTCAGAATCCCACGATCCATTGGAACCAGATGGGACCGGCACGCTGACCCGGCTTGCCTGCGGGCTTGCTCAGGATGAGATCAATCTCTGGCGCTGTGCCGATGCCGGCCGATGTTATAGGCGGAAATGCTCTCGTTACATTCGGGATAGTGCGTCGGTCGGCCGTCTTCGGGGTGCGACCGGCACCGAATACGCCGCTCTTCGAATCAATGATAATGTCTTCCGGATCGATCAAGCCATGTTGCAACATCGGTGCCAGGGCCAGGATGGCCGACATTCGGATGGCCGCAACCAGGATTTGCCACCAAGGTCGCTTTCGCCGAATCTGTCGCGAAACATCGGGCAACCCGTACACGACGTTCGGTAGTCGTGCTGCATCGGGCTGTTCGAGTCAAATATTGCTCGGCACCAGTCCAAGCGATAGTCCGCCGAAAAATCCGGCGAACTCGGGCACAACCGAGCAACGCTGGGACAACCGTGCGGAAATTCCGTGGGGCAGACAGGAAAGCATAATGGCGCGGCGGCAACTGAGCCGGTTCGAGGTTTTCCAAATCGGTTCGAACCGACCGGTCAGTGACGGATGGACGGCCGAAAGCAGCAGGAGCTGCCTCCTGCCGACTGGTGACCGGCCCAAATCTCGACCTCAGGATGTCGAAGCCGTATTTTGACGAGTTTTCCAGAGCGGTATAGCCGGTCGCTCCAAGGATCGCTACGCGTGTCATGGCAAATCAGACAGAAAAACAGGATGGAAGGTTCGTGTCCTCCCATACCCGTCGTGGCGATCGAGTTTGGAGTCCCGGTACGTAGCACGAACTTGTTCCGTATGGCCGTCGCTAAGCCGCATGGGCTGTCGTGCTACAGAAGAATGTCATGCACCGGGTTGTGCTCTTCGACACCGGTCGCGGCAGTGCATTTTCCAGGCCCTGGGACTTGTAGGTGAGGCGGCGGTGGTCGATGCCAGGACGGTGCAGGATCGTCGCGTTGAAGTCGTGCATGTGGACCGGGTTCTCGGTGATGTTGTAGCTGAAGTCGTCGGTTTCGCCGTAGGTGATGCCGGCCTTGACGCCGCCGCCGGCCATCCACATGCGTGAAGCACCGCGGGTGATGGTCGCGACCGTAGTTCGTCGGTCAGCGTGCCCTGGCAATAGATCGTGCGGCCGAACTCGCCGCCCCAGACGACGAGCGTGTCGTCGAGCAGCCCCGCGGTTTCAGGTCCTGCAGCAAGGCCCGAGCGCACGGCTGGTCCGGTCGCGGCACTGGGGCTTCGGCAATGTTGTGGGACGTTGCCATGATGGTCCCAGCCGCGGTGGAAGAGCTGCATGAACCGCACGCCCCTTCGGCCATGCGGCGGGCCAACAAGGCGGTCTGGCCGCGGAATGTACCAGCTGGATCGGACGTCCGGCCCGTAAAGGTCAGGACGGGCTGGGGTTCGTGGCAGATCGGCCATCAGGCTCGACGGTCTGCATGCGAAACGCCATTGTATTGCGCAATGCGGCCTGGGTTTCCGGATCACCCACTCGTCCACGGTTTGATTGAATCGGCATTCGAGCATGCACGAGTCGCGCCGGATCGAAGCGAGACACACCGGATCACCCTTGCGCGAAGCGATACGCCTTGATAATTTGGGCAGGAAAAGCCAGACCACGAACAATCGAAGGGACTGCGTTGTCCTTGCCGTCAGGTCGCGCAGCACGACGAAGGCGGGTTCATCGTGCCCAGGCCGTAACGAGCGACCAACCCGATGCTGTCGGCCGGCCAGTTGCTGGCCGTGCAGAGAACGTGATGGCCGGATCGTGATTGATCGCTTCGGTGTACATCGGTTTTCACCATCGCAGATCATCGACCATTCTTGGCCGTCTGCGGTCAACTCGCTGACCCA
>CAWJNN010000042.1:0-18921 GCA_963844115.1 uncultured Planctomycetales bacterium
TAAGTGCCATCGCCAGAGCCAACCCAAAGGCTAGTCGCAAAACGAAGTCGAACAGTTCGGCCACGCCGGGCTACCGCCTGTCCGCGTAGATGAGCGTCATGATTTCCGAACGGCTGGACTGGTTCGTGCGAAATTTCCCCTTCATCGCCGACGTCACGCACACACTGCCAGGTTTGCGCACGCCGCGAACCGTCATGCATGTATGTGTCGCCTCAACGACGACGGCAACACCTTTTGCCCCCAGCGTCTCTTCCAGCAAATCGGCGATGGTCTCGGTCATCCTTTCTTGAACCTGCGGACGGCGCACGACCACTTCGACGACGCGACCCAATTTACTAAGCCCAATCACTTTGCCGTTCGGCATGTATCCGATGTGGGCCTTTCCCATAAAGGGCAGCAGGTGATGTTCGCAAAAGCTGTTAAAGCTGATGTCGCGGACTAACACGACTTCGTCATATTGCTGTGTAAAAAACTTACGAAGGTGTTGGCGCGGGTCTTCGTGCAAACCACCAAAGACTTCGGCGTACATTCTTGCTACGCGGGCTGGCGTTTGCTGAAGACCTTCGCGGTCCGGATCCTCACCAACGGCCAGCAAAATCTCACGTACGGCCCGTTCGATCCGATCGAGATCAACGGCGGACGGCGTCGGTTGATCCAGATCGTCATCCTCGCCGGCCAGGCTGCCAGGAGCCGAATCGGTGGCCGAATCTATCGAGTGCATTTGCGGTATACCTTCTTTAAGAACGGTGGAGCTTCCAGTTTCGATGGTAAGACCGCCGCGCAACAGGGTCAACCAGCCCACCATCGAAAGTCGATTTCTGCCGGCATTACCCGCCGGGCGGTCTCAAAGCACCGCGGAAGCGAAACTCGGCCTCGAGCGGCCATCGTCACACCGAGGCTGCCGGCGGATCGAGTTCGATTTCAGGTATTTGTTCGGGATCGATCGCGATCCGCGGGAACTGCTCATCCGCCGCCAGCACGGGCGCAAAACAGTCTTCCATTTCTTGAAACAGCAGTTCCAGATCGCAACCGAAATGTTTCGGTCGGTAGGCCTGTAGATAGCCGCGACTGCTGTGATACAGCTTTTTGGCACCGCGGATGTTCTCGTTGCCGAAGTGATGCAGGGCGACGGCGACTTGAATGAGCCCCTTGTAAAAATCCCGCGATTCGCCACGGTACTCGGTCCACAGCTCTTCCCACACGTCGTGCGCTTCGAAGAACTCGCACTGATTGAACAGCTGGACACCCTTCACGTAGCGTGCGTCGTAGTGGGCGACATCCGTCATTCTGGGTTCTGTCATTCTGGGTGCTGTCATTCTGGGTGCCGACCGCCGACCCGCTGCAAATATTACCACCGCAACGCAACGTTGCGCCGGACCTACCCGCGCGTCACCCGGTCCAGCGGACGGTCAGTCGTCCATCGACATCACGATCTGCAATACGTACCAGAACAGGGTCGTCAGGGCCGAGAACAACGCCAAAGCAGCTCCGACGTGCATCCCGACTGGGTAGTGATGCAGAATGTTCGATGTGAAGTAGAGTATGTATCCGGCCGCCAAAACGACCATGGCAACCGGAAAAACGATCCCTAGCGAAAAACCGAACAGCAAGCTGCAGATGATCAAGCCGAAGGCACCGGCACCGACGACAACAAGTGCGGGGCGGAGAAAGGAAAAATCGGCTCCGGTCACAAAGACCGCGGCAGTCAGGCTGCCGAACACGAGCAAGGTCAGGACTCCGGCAGTCGGGATGACGTCCTCGCCGTCGACATAAGCGCTGGCCAGATAGAGCAACGGGGTGAAGAAAATTGCCTCACCGATCGTGTATAGGGCCAAGCCCGCGTATTGCACTTCGATGCTAGGCGATCGACAAGCCCAGCGGTCCGCGACCCATCCAACAAACATCATCCCGCCGAGGCTCAAGAGGAACATCATCGGATTGGCGAGCATCCGCCGGCAATATTCCTGTGTTAGGGGTATCTGCAACAATGCAGCGGTAATGATGGCGAACGCAAAAACAGCCAGTGCCAGATTTAGATATGTTTTTCGAATGAAGTCCGCACGAGCGGCCGCTGGCGCCTGGGCCACAGGCTGTAGCAGATCGGCTTCGCTGTAAGACTGAGATATTCCGCTCATCACAACCCCTCCAATTACCAATGGTTCTATGTTCTAGGCGACAACCGCATTCTACTGCGGCTCGACATCATTGTACTAAGCTGATGCTACGTGGGCATATCCTAGACGGGCCTATGCTACGCCGCCCATTCTACGTCAACTTCATATCAACGGTCCATGGATGTATCAATTCCGTATCAATTCCATCGGGTCTCGCAGTGGCTTGGGAAGTGGCCTGGGAATAGTTACTTGACAGTGAGGCCACTCGCGACAAAATTGACGTAGGATTCAGCCCCGTCGGTGCCAGGGACGGTAAGGCCCCCTTCCCACGCCTTCAATCGCCACGCCGCAGGACGTAGCAGTGGTCGCCACCGCGAAAGCCAAAGCCAAACGTTACGCCGCCAAAGTGACACGGGCGTTGCAAAAGGACTATCCAGACGCCACGTGCGCTCTGACTTTCGGATCTCCGTTGCAGTTACTGATTGCAACCATATTGTCAGCACAATGCACGGACAAAAGGGTCAATCAGGTAACGCCCGATCTATTCAAGAAGTACAATACCGCTGACGATTTCGCACGTGTGAGACAGTCAACGTTGGAACGAGCGATCAAGAGCACCGGATTTTTTCGAAACAAAGCGACAAACATACGCCGGTGTTGCAAGGAGTTGGTCGACCGATATGACAGCGAACTACCCAAGGACATCGATCAACTGGTGAAGCTACCCGGCATTGGACGCAAGACGGCAAACGTTGTATTGGGAACCGCGTACGGCATCCCATCGGGCGTCGTCGTGGACACGCACGTTACCCGAATTTCTCGCCGCCTTGGTTTGACGGAAAATACGGATGCGGTCAAAATCGAGCAAGATCTTTGTGAGCAACTCCCACGTAGTCAATGGATCGACTTCAGCCACCGTGTGATTCACCATGGGCGTCAAGTCTGCAATGCTCGCAGCCCGAAGTGCGAGCAATGCTCGATGGAAACATTTTGCCCACGAATCGGTGTCGACAATTGATGGCCAGGAATGATGGCCAGGAACTGACCCCCTTTACGGAATTCTGATTCGCCATGATTCTCTCCGGAAACGAAATACAAAATCGATTGGGTGAAGATGTCATCATTGAGCCGTTTGACGGGGCGCGGTTGAATCCGAATAGCTACAATTTGTCGTTGCACGACGAACTGATGACGTACGAAGAAATGGTCCTGGATTTGCGCAAAGCAAATCGCGTACGCCGCATGACGATTCCGCCGGAAGGCCTTGTGTTGAATCCCAGCCAGCTCTATCTCGGCCGTACGGTGGAACGGACGGAAACCCATAACCTGGTTCCCATGATCGAAGGCCGAAGTTCCGCGGCCAGGCTCGGACTCTTTGTCCATGTTACCGCCGGATTCGGCGATGTTGGTTTTGCGGGCTTCTGGACGCTGGAGATGTATGCTGTTCAACCCATCCGCATCTATCCCGGCGTTCCGATCTGCCAGATTTTCTACCACGAACTTACGGGGGCGATCACCGAGTACGACAGCAATAAGTACCAGAACAATCACGATATCCAGCCGAGCCTGATGTTCAAGGAGCTGAATCCAGAAGGCGACGACGATTCGCAGATGTTGCTGGAATTCGGGATGGAGCGCTCCCACGCCTGAGACCGTGTTTTAAAACGTAAGACGGCATCCGACATGAATGTACGATGGGCCTCCGAGCCCGTCGCTCGTCGCCGTAGTCTTCCCGATCGACGGGCTCGGAGGCCCATCGTACAAATTTTAAAACACGTTCTGAGCCCGACCCAGTGGTGAGTCACCTTATCAGCAGAACCTCCAGTCCGTATTGAAAATGTTCAATTGCGACGTTTTCGGTACGCGGCAAAATTCATTCCTTTCAACGATTCGATGAGCCAAATAACAGAAGGCCCGATAACGGTTCGCGAAGATCACCCAGGTCCAAAACATTGGTGGTCTCTTTGGGTTGCGATATCCTGCGGCGTCGTGCTCACGCTACTTTTGATCTGGCAGGACCGTCAGTTCGATCCCACGACGTCGAGTAACGTTTCGATCAATTTGCCCGGCTGTGGTGCGGGACAGTCCTGCGAACAGGTTTTGACGAGTCACTATTCAGAGATATTCGACTTGCCGCTGGTCTACTGGAATCTTGCCTTTTACGGACTGGTGGCCGCCACCCTCATAATTTCCGTACTGGCCTGGCAACTCTCCGTCGCTCCGCCGCTCTCGCTGGCATTGCCTGTCATCGCCTCGATCGGCCTAACCGCCGCGGTGTGGTCGTTGAGCGTCCTGTTCGGAATTTTGCGCGAATTTTGTGCTTATTGCGTCGCGATTAACATCGTCAATATCACGATCTTCGTGCTCAGCTTTCTTTACGCTCGCGAAGACTGGCGGATCAGGCAGCGGCGTCGCTGGGAAGTGGCATTACCCGATCTGCCGAACTCGCCGATCCATTTGCACGTTGTCCTGGCGGTCTTGATCATGTTGACACAGATCGTGGCGATGAGTGTGTTTCACGATCAACCGGTCGTCGATAACCGCTTGCTGCAGAGCAGCGTCGTGTTGGGCCTAAAGAATTTGCGTGCCGATCCCATCGAAACAATCGCCGTCGACGTAGACGACACAAACCTTTCGCAATCCACAGCAACCATCTGGACGACGCTCGGCAACCGCGACGCGACGCATAAAATAATCGTCTACAGTTGTCCCACCTGCCCACAATGTGCGGCGATCCACGCGTTGCTAACCACGGTGACCCAACGGCATCCTGAGGTGCGCGTAGATATACGATTCTGGCCACTCTGGCATGCGTGCAACGACGAGCTCGACAAAGCCCTGGCGGATGGCCGGCATCGGTATGCGTGCGTACTGGTGCGTTGCGCCATTGCGGTCGCCGCAGTCGACGGCAATGCCTTTCCTGAATATCTGCACTGGATCTACACAAACGGAGCGGTCTTGAACGAGACGGCCGCCGTCAGCAAGGCGCGTGAGTTGGTTGGTTCGGAAGCGTTCGACAAGGCCCTGGATTCGCCGGCGATGTGGAAACGATTTTCCCGTGATATGGAGCTGGGCAACCAATTGGAAATGAAAACAAAGACGCTCCCACGCCTGTTCATCGAAAACGGGGAAGTGTATGGAGGGGTGACCGTCCAGAACCTTGAAGATCTGTTGGTTCAGCGTTACGGCCTGCAGCCAATCGATGCGAGCGAGCATCAGGCCGAACCGGTCTGGATATCGCCACAATACTTGACGGAAACCGCTCAGCTAACCTCGGAAATGGTTGATCGGGGTGAATACGCAGCAGCCGTCAAGAACTACCGTCGGTTGCTGAAGGTCAAGAATGATTGGCCACTAGTTGCCTCGCGACTGGCGTGGCTGCTGGCGACATGTCCGGACGAATCAGTACGCGATGGCGAGGCTGCCGTCTACTTCGGGAAACTTGCATACCAAATTTTCAATGACACCTCGGCGACGAATAGTAGCGATGATCGTCTCAAAGCCGTCATCCTGGACGCGTTGGCGGCGGGTTATGCCGAAAATGGCCAGTTCGAAGAGGCGCAAGACACAGCCAAAGCGGCGGTCGGCTCGTACCAGAAGGCACTCCAGATGCGTGAAGCGACCGAAATGGAAACCCGCATGGAAATGTATCAGCGGCATCAACCTTACCGGCAGTCCGCTAATTGATCGTGCGCTCTACATTACCGAGAAGTAGTTATCGACCGCAAAGTCGATCGCATCTTTGGTCATGACCGCTTCGGTCCTTTCGAAACGCGCCAAGTTCTTGATCTGAAGTAACAGGTCGCGCGGCTGGCAATTTCTAAACGGACGATCCACCGCCAGGTAGTATTCCTTGATCAGGTGATCCAACGCCTCTTCGTTGTATTCAACACCAACGATCGGAGCCATGATCGTAAACAGCTTGCGAAACGCCTCTTCGGGTGGATTCAGTGCTTCGATCTTGTAAGGAATTCGTCGCAAGAATGCTTCGTCGACCAGGTCCTTCGGTTCCAGGTTGGTCGAAAACACGACCAACTGGTCGAACGGAACCCGAACTTTCTTGCCGCTGGCCAGATTCAGGAAGTCATATCGTTTCTCTAAGGGCACAATCCAGCGATTCAACAGTTCGTCAATCGCCATCCTTTGTCGGCCAAAGTCGTCGATAACCAGCGTGCCGCAGTTGCTTTTCAATTGAACGGGAGCTTCGCTGATGCCTGTCGTCGGATTGTAGGTGACTTCCAGATTTTCCATCGTCAATTCACCACCCACCACGATCGTCGGTCGCTTGATGCGAACCCAACGTTTGTCGAACTTGACATCCTGCATCAGGGAAATGCCCTCATCGAGGGGTGCTTCGACGTGGTTGATGGGATCAAATAACCGAATGATCTCGCCTTCCACCTCCAACGCACGCGGAATCCAGACATGCTTGCCAAACGCCTCGGTTATGCGTTCCGCGATGCTCGTTTTTCCATTCCCTGGAGGACCAAACAGGAACAAGCCGCGACCCGAGTTGATAGCGGGCCCCAACTTTCGAAAGATACGTTTATCGATCAACAGATCCGAGAACGCTCGTTCCAGGTCTTCGGGACCAGGTTCAAGGCCTTCGATCGTTTGCGCTTTCACGCTTTCGATGTAGTCACGCAGGGCAACCGGGGCGGCACCAAAGTAGGTACTGTCTTCCTGGAAGCGCTTCGCTCGTTCGCGGCCAATGTCACCCAGCACGTAGATGTAATCGTTCATCGCAGCCGATCCTCTGTGCGCCGCACGGCGCTCGTACTTCAGCTGGGACATTATGTTCTCGATCAACCGAAACGGCAGGGCGACTTGATCGGAAATTTCTGCACCGCTGGCCTCGCCACGCGCAAGCAGGTATTTCAAGATCAGGGCCTCGATCTGTGATTCGGTCAGCCGGGTTGCCAGCAGGTTTTCTGGCGGTAACGGAATAAACTCTTGAGGTTCTTTCACGGTCTGCGAATCAACCGCGGTGGCTTCTTCGCCCCTGGAAAGTTGCTGTACCCGTCTCACGACGTCGTCGATCGTTGACTCCGCTTCGGCACCCGCATCCGCAGGCCCCGTATCCGATCGGGGGCCATCGCCACTCGCCTGCGGCTGCGTGCCGGCGTCGGTCGGCGGAGGGGACCCCTTCCCATCTTCGGAAGTTTTCCCGGAGTTGATGCGAGCGGCGAGGCGAGCGAGTAGTTCGTCGTTTGAAAGTTCAGACATGGTTTTCAGTCAATGCGAGAAAGGGATAGGCAATTGAACGAGCCGATGGCAGCAGCGGCCCATGCCGCGCAGGTGGACTCACATTTCTTCCTAACTCTAGGTTCCCCAATGAACTCGGTCAAAATCTGCGTCGGCAGTAGTCCCCCCGGACAGGACGAGTCCCATCCGCTAGAATCCCTACAAGTGTCAAGAATGTTGCGCCATCACGGCGATCGATCGGAAGATGGCGATCAATCGGAAGCCAGGCGTGTGAATAGCGCGCGATACGGACAAACGGACTGCCCATGACAAATTCAACGGACGCCTCGAAAGATTCGTTTCAAGCACTGGACCAATTCGAAACAGGTGCCGGAACGGCACAGTTGTTTCGACTTTCGCGACTGGAGGATCAAGGCATCTGCCTGGTGGCGCGTCTTCCATACTCGATACGAGTACTCTTGGAGTCGGTGCTGCGCGGCTGCGATGGTTTCGCGGTCACCGAACAGGACGTGCGGAACCTGGCCGGCTGGAAGGGGCAGCCCGACGCCGTCGAAATACCGTTCATGCCCACGCGTGTCGTGCTTCAAGATTTTACCGGCGTGCCAGCGGTCGTCGATCTGGCCGCCATGCGCAGCGCCATGCAACGCCTGGGCGGCGACCCACAGAAGATCAATCCGCTTATTCCCGTCGACCTGGTCATCGACCATTCAGTTCAGGTAGATCGTTTTGCGAGCGCCGACGCCTTGGCAATCAACGTTGATCTCGAATTCTCTCGTAATCGCGAACGGTACGAATTCCTGCGTTGGGGCCAAACCGCGTTTGAGAACTTTCGCGTCGTCCCACCGAATACGGGCATCGTGCATCAGGTGAACCTCGAGTACCTCGCCAAGTGCGTCTTCTTGCGCCCGCACGGCAGCGGTCACGTCGCGGTTCCCGATACGCTGGTCGGCACGGACAGCCACACGACGATGATTAACGGGCTGGGTGTTGTGGGTTGGGGAGTCGGCGGAATTGAAGCCGAGGCCGTGATGCTGGGGCAGCCGTTGTACATGCTGATGCCCGAAGTCGTCGGATTCGAGGTTACAGGCAAACTGCCGGCTGGCGCCACCGCCACCGACCTGGTGTTGACCGTGACCGAAAAACTTCGCAACGAGGGCGTCGTTGGAAAGTTTGTCGAATTCTTCGGCCGCGGCGTATCCGGCATGTCGCTAGCCGATCGGGCAACCATCGCGAACATGGCCCCGGAATACGGCGCGACGATGGGTTTCTTTCCTGTCGACAACGAGACGTTGTCTTATCTGCGACGCACCTCGCGTTCCGAGGTCGAAGTCCAACTGGTAGAGCGCTACACGAAGGAACAACAGCTGTTCCGAACCGACGAGAGCGCTGTTCCGGAATATACGAAAACCCTACAGCTCGACCTGCAGACGATAGAGCCCAGCCTGGCCGGCCCCAAACGCCCGCAAGATCGCGTCGCGCTGTCCGCCATGAAGCGCTCCTTTCACGAATCGCTAAAAGCGCCGCTCAACCAACGCGGTTTCGCGCTGGACCAGCATGCGATCGGCCGGATCGCACGGGTGGAAGACAACGGCGCCAGCACCCAGATTGGCCATGGCTCCGTGGTGATCGCGGCGATTACCAGCTGTACGAACACCAGCAACCCGTCCGTCATGATTGCCGCCGGCCTCCTGGCGAAGAAAGCCGTCGAAGCTGGACTGCACGTACCTCCCTACGTGAAGACCAGCCTCGCACCGGGGTCACGTGTCGTCACGGACTACTTGAACGAGTCCGGCTTGACGGAATACCTGGAAAAGATCGGTTTCTACACGGTCGGCTACGGATGCACTACCTGCATCGGCAACAGCGGCCCACTGCCGGAAAACGTGGCGAGCGCCGTGACGGAAGGTGAATTGGTGGCCGCGGCGGTTTTAAGCGGCAATCGAAATTTTGAAGGCCGCATCAACCCATTGGTCAAGGCAAACTACCTTGCCAGTCCGCCGTTGGTCGTGGCCTATGCCTTGGCGGGAACGGTCGACATCGACCTGGTCACCGAGCCGTTGGGGAAGGGCAGCGATGGATCCGACGTGTATCTAAAAGATCTCTGGCCGGGCCATGACGAGATTCAGCAGGCCATGGTTGCGGCGGTCAAGCCGGAGATGTTTCGCGATCAGTACGCGAACGCGTTCAACGGAAACGAAACGTGGAACAACATCGAGACCGGTGGTGCTGCCCTGTTCGACTGGCAGGAATCCAGCACGTACATCCAGGAGCCTCCTTTCTTGATCGATCTGCAGGCAGAGCCTGCTCTGATTAAACCGATCGACGGTGCACGGGTACTCGCCCTGTTGGGTGATTCCGTGACGACCGATCACATCTCACCCGCTGGCGCGATTGCGTCGGATGGTCCTGCTGGAAAGTACTTGCAGCAACATGGAGTCGAACCGCGTGACTTTAACAGCTTTGGTTCGCGTCGCGGCAATGATCGCGTCATGACACGCGGTACGTTTGGTAATATCCGAATTCGTAATCAGCTAGCGCCGGGGACCGAAGGTGGATGGACGCGACATTTGCCGGATGGACAGCAAATGTCGATTTACGATGCCGCGCTGGCGTATCGTGACGAAGGCGTGCCGCTGTTGGTACTGGCCGGAGCCGAATATGGAACGGGCAGCAGCCGCGACTGGGCCGCAAAAGGCACATTATTGCTGGGCGTTCGTGCAGTGATTGCTACCAGTTTCGAACGCATTCACCGCAGCAACCTGGTTGGCATGGGAGTGCTGCCACTTCAATTTATCGAGGGGCAGACCTGGCAATCCTTGGAATTGACGGGCGAAGAAACGTATGACTTCCAAGGCCTGGACGATAAGTTGCAGCCTGGTGCGATATTGCACGTCACTGCCACGTCCAACGATTCCGCCAAGAAAACTTTCGAAGTCCGGGTGCGAATCGACACTCCCGTCGAAGTCGAATACTACTACCATGGTGGAATCCTTCCGGCGGTTTTGCGCAAGCTGCTGAAGGAAAGCTCGTGAAGCATCTGGCGCTTAATAGAAATCAAAATGTCGACGTTAAAGCTTGATTGACCAGCCTGGCACCCGTCACCGGATGCCAGCCGAAAAGGCGTGGCGTACGCGGTATACATCGTGATCAATGTCCGCTACAATTATTGCTGGTTGGTTTGTCGATCGAACGTATTCACGATGCCGCTTCCCAAGGAATTGGCCCCCGTCGCTCCTTCGCCGTTCCTGCCGATTGGGCTCCGAACGCAGCCCCTTTCTTTTCGGCCCGGAAAGTGAAACAGCAGGCCGTCGTTCCTATCCAGTGGAGAATGTTAAGGTGGCAAAGCGATTGTATTGTGGAAATTTGAGTTACAGCGTTTCGAGTACAGAATTGGAACAGCTCTTCGCCGATTTCGGTTCTGTGGTAAGCGCTGAAGTTGTTGCCGACCGCGATAGCGGTCGCAGTAAGGGTTTTGGTTTCGTTGAGATGTCGAGCGACGAGGAAGCACAAGCGGCGATTAGCGCCTTGAACGAAAAAGAGGTCGACGGGCGACCCCTGACGGTTAATGAAGCCAAGCCGCGTGAAAGTCGTGGCGGTGGTGGAGGCAGTCGTGGCGGTGGTGGAGGCAGTCGCGGTGGTGGTGGAGGCAGTCGCGGTGGCGGTGGCGGTCGAGACCGGTATTGATCTCGGCGTCACCGTTCGCTCAGCGAAGCAAAGATCTTGCCCCGCCCGAGAAAGAGGCCGCTGGAAAAAGAGACCTGTGGAAGCAGCGCGCCGCTCGGGGTACGGCGGCTCGTTGATCAAGTGTGTTGATCAAGTGTGTTGATCAAGTGGCTCGTGAGTCCCGCGGGCTGCCGCCACGCGAGATCGACCACAGCGACGACCGACACTCCGCGGCTAGTCCGCAATCAATTCCAACGCGTCTTGGAAGCGTTCGATCGCCTCGGCGGGTTCCAGGTTCATCAGCACCCGCCCCTGCGTCGACCATTGGCCGCCGGCATGGCGGAAAACCGAGGTAGCCGCACGCAGATTGCCGACCGCTTCCACGTCTTCCATGTCGCCGCCTTCGATGGCCTCAAAACTGATCGTAACCCCGACGAAAGCCGTCAGCGCCCGACTGTGCAGGTCACGAGCGAATGTCACCTCGTTGCTGAAATCACAATCCTTCCAGCGCAAACCGCGCGGCTTACCGGTCGACGAGGCGAGTTCCAAGAATTTGGCTTCCAGCCACTCGCGCCGCTGATGAAAGAGCCTGCGCGCCGCCTCCAATTGCCGCTTCTGGCGGATGCGCCACAGTGGAATCATCGCAAACCCACTGCCAGCCACAACTGCCGCTGCCACGATGAACCAAACATAGGGAGTCATACTGAATACCTTTATGAATCGAACTGCCAACTTGCATCCCGCTCTACGAACAAGCAATTGTAAACAGTTGATTTCGCTCTTGCAAAGTTCCCACACGGCCGGTAGTGGTTCCGTTTAGCCACATCCGGCAGACTTCCGAAGTTTGTTATCAAACTTCGGAAGTCTAAGGGTACCACTACCACACGGCCTCGCGTGCAGACAACCAAGAAAGATCGACATATATAGATCAAGCTAGCGTTCTCAGAACGTGTTTGAAAACTAGAAGAATCGTCCTGGCGCTTGTACGATGGCCCTCCGAGGCCGTCGCAGCATTGAACAACACGGCAATCGACGGCCTCGGAGGGCCATCGTACAAATTTTCCAACCCGTTCTCAGACGTCATCGCTCAATTTTGCCATGGTACCTAAATCTCAGTACCTAAATCTCAGTACCTAAATCTCAGTACCTAAATCTCAGTACCTAAATCTCATTTCGGCCAGCCATCTGACAGCGCGCCTGCTTGATGGATGTCAATATTCTCGATCGCCGTTGATTCCCGGAAGGGGTACCGGATATTTGCCGTTCGCCGCGAGTTGCAGCGGAGCTGGCGAATCGTAGGTTAGCTTGTCGATGTCCGGCGCGAACTCGTGTTCACACTTCAGCATGTCGTCCAAGGTCACGACCTGGCCGGTATGCGCGGCCATTCGGCCCATGCTGGTAACCAGGCTGGCCATGGTTCCCCGTTCGACTTCGTTGTACGGAGTGTCATTACGAATGGCATCGATCAGGTAATCCCATTCCAGCTGGTAGGGATTGGGTTCGGGTGGCGGAAATCGCCAAAGAAGATTTTTCTTCTTCCTGTTAAAGCCGTCGTAAATTCGGCATTTGGCGGGTGTATGCCCCGCCGTCGAAATGACGGCCAACCCTTTGGTGCCAATGGCGTAGCTGGCAAATTCATTGTGGCAACCACCGACATTCCGCCCGTTCAGGAACATCTCAGTGCCATCCGCGAATGTGTATTCAACGGAGTAGGTATCGAAGTTCTGATCGATGCTATTCCCGCGATAGTGCCGGCCGCCTGTGCCTTTGGCTTGGATGGGCCAGGCATTCTTCATCCAGCAACATTCATCGATATTGTGAATCATGAAATCACTAAAACTACCGCCACTAGCCCACAAGAAGGAATGAAATCGCTGGATCTGGTACATCAGTTCGCTGATGTTGTCAGGCTTGGGACCGGAAAATTCCGTCGCAACCGGACCGGTCATTCGATACGCCTTTAGTAAATTGATGTCCCCAATTTCGCCCGCTTGAAGCCGATCGAACAATTCGCGACGTGCTTCACAGTGCCGACACATCAGCCCGACACCGACCTTTAGACTCTTCTTTGCCGAACGATCAGCCAGTTCCAACATTCGGCGACTGGTGGGTCCGTCCACGGTGAGCGGCTTTTCCATAAAGACGTTCAAACCTTTTTCGATGGCGTACGTAAAATGAACCCAGCGAAACGCCGGTGGCGTGGCCAGGATCACGACATCGCCCGGCCGCAGGCTATCCATCGCCTGCCGGTAGCCGTCAAAGCTCACGAAGCGTCGGTCCACAGGAACGTCGATCTGTTCCCCGAATGCTTGCTCCAGGTTTTGATGACTACCGTGCAACCTGTGTTTGAACACATCCGCCATTGCGACGAGTTTGAGCGGGCCGTTGTCGACCTTCAGGGCATTGACGGCCGCGCCCGTCCCTCGTCCACCACAGCCAACCAGGGCCACCTGGATCGTATTGTCTTCCGCCGCGTGGACGTGCGGCACTGCGCCCGCTACCAGAGTGGTAGCGGCGACCGCGCGACCGGTTCCTTTAAGGAATTCGCGACGTGACGAAGCTTCTGGATCGATTGAACGCATCGTGCAAGTTCTCGCGAGATGGGTATCCAGGCGCGGCCTGCCGTCCGGCGGCCACAATGGGGTCGGTCGGAGACGGGTGGACAAAAATAGATGGAAAGCTGGCGGGTGAAGTACGAGCTAGTATAGACGATTCGCCGTTCCTCGTCAGCGAAACTCGTGGTCGGCACCGGTAACGCCTTAAACATCGACGCTTTGCGGATTCGCGCGGGGTGGTCCAGGGCGCAAAAAAAGCAGCTGAATTCCTTTGAATTCAGCTGCTCGTTTTTCTGCCCGCAACTAATTCCTAGCGTGTTTCCGTCTGGCTGACATCGATCGGCACGACACTGCCAATCGCATCGATTGCCGGCCGAGTCGGCAGATGGTCGGCACCTTCGCGACGACGTAACCGCATCGGCAGACCACCCTTGATGTGGTTCGCCAGAAGCGGCAGGTTCTGGGCGTTTTCGTGACCCGGCTCGATGTCCATCGCATAGCGTCGCAAGATCGTCGGCACCGCCAGCATAAATTCCATCATCGCGAACCGCTCGCCGATGCAGACATGCGGACCCACACCGAACGGAATATAGGCGTGCTTTGGAATCGAATCGATCCGTTCCGGTGAAAATCGCTCGGGGTCGAACGTTTCCGGGTCCTCGAAGTTCTGCGGGTCACGCTGGACTACGTACGGATACATGTAGACACAGCCGCCTTTTTTGATCCAGTGGCCGCCCAGTTCAACGTCTTCCAGTGCTTCACGTGCAAACAAGACGTAGGCGGGCGGATACAGCCGCAGCGATTCCTTAATAACCATCTCGGTGTATTTCAGTTTGGGAAGATCACGCAGTGTGATCCGGCGCTGTCCGACAACCCGTTTGACTTCCTCCAAAATCCGCTGCTCAATTTCTGGATGTTTTGAGAGCACGTAAAAGGTCCAGGAGAGCGCAACGCTGGTTGTATGGTGGCCCGCAATATAAATCGTCAGCAACTCGTCACGGGCCTGCTCGTCGGACATACCCGTGCCGTCACCTTCTTCATCCACCGCGTTCAGGACCGCGGACAGGAGGTCGTCGGTCTGTTCGTTCGACTGCCTTTTCTCGCGAATCAATTCCGTGACTTCGTTGCGGTAATCTCTTATCGAGTTCCGTTTCTTTTTCTTCGCGGGCAATGGCAGCCAGTCGGGGAAACGGAAGACCGCCAGCATCTCACGAGCGAACGCTTCGGAAATCCCCTGGTTGGCTCGGGCAAGTACTTCGGCTCGTTGGCGCGGCTGTTCTCCAAAGAAGGCGCGGTTGCGATGCCCAGTGTCAGACGGGTCATTTCCAGCGTGATATCGACCTTCGCATCGTTGCCCTTCGCGTCCCAGCCGTCGAGCAACATCTCGGTTTGCTCGACCATGCCGTCCGCATAGCCTTCCAGCTTTTGCGGAGAAAATGCCTTTTGCAGCATACGGCGTTGCCGCAGCCAGAAATCGCCGTCGGACGTAAGGATTCCGTTACCTACCATTTGGCGAATCGTACGCATGTGCCGCTCGGTCTTACGGAACTTCGTTTTCTGTTGGACCAGTACGTCGTGAATAAGTTCGCCGTCGTTGACGGAATAGAGACGCACACCGAACACGCGGAAGAATGCAACAGGGCCGTACTTGCGGTGCAGCTCGGTGACGAATTCGAGCGGGCGACGCCACATTTGAATTAAATGGCGGTAGGTCAGCGAGAAGGGGGCCAGGATGTTGCGTGGTCCAGGTGGGTGTTGGCGAGCCATCGAATCTGTCCTTTGCGAATGCGGGTTTCCAGGTGAGACGCATCTGGCGAACCAGGAGTGTGGACGGGAAATCCACACGGGAGCAGACAAGAAGCAAGTGATGTGCCGGCGCCGGAAAAGGGCATGGCGAATCATCACAACTCGCACAAGGTCACGTGCAATCCGATATTGCGGTGCGTACGCCGGACGACGACGGTGAGGAATTGCAACGCGCGTTGTTGCCAAAAGACAACGAGAAAAAGAGATAACAGCCAGCGAGAGAATGGCCTGCGTACTGGCGCAAAGCCTGCCACTGGGTAAGTTGGCGCTCGACGGCGCGCTGCAGGGGCTGGGTTTGCCGAACGAGCAAACATCCGCCGTCGCGGTCAAACCAGATGGCGCCGCCAACGTTAGCCGACCAGCTTTGGGGAGCCACCTTTTTGCGGATGCGGTCCGTTAGAGACGCGCCGTCGACCGAGTTCGCAAGTTTGTAGAGTTCGATGTCGGGCGTCTGTTCGATGGCCAACGGCGTCGTGACTTCCAGCAGCCCGTCATCCAGAACCCGCCAGGTGAGGCCGACGGGTTCCAACGCCTCAGCAAGCACTGCCGCGATCGGCTTCTCGTCGGATCCAGCGGTTACGTGAATCTGCGGAGACACGCCGTATCGAATCAGGCTCAGCTCGTCCAGCGATAAGGAAATCTGACCACGGTAGCTCAAACGCGAAAGATAGTCGTCCAGCGGAACGGTACCATCCGCGCCACACGAAACAATCCGGTTCATTGCATCGGCAGCACGCGCAGACCGTGATTTCAAAGCGTCTGAGCCGATTTGGCGACCTCGCGCAGGCAATCCGCGCGCAACGCGCAATCGATCGACTACGTCCTGAAGTTGTCGATGCGCCACGACGGATTGGTTGATATGCAGCGTCGACCCTTCGACTTCCAGGGTGGCGTGGCCCATCGGGTGCCAGGTCGCCGGCAACACCAGCGATTTCAACATCTTCGACAGCCGCTGAACCTCAATTTCATTGCCCGCCAGATCACCTATTTCCAGTCGACGCGTTCGAACGCCGGCCTCCGCCGCAGTTGGTACGCTGATGATCACCCGCTCGGCGGTCGGCACCATTACCAACCCCAGCCGGTCAACAATGGTTTGCAAAACATCGGTAGCGCGGCCCTTTTCAAGTTTCAACCGAACCGCTCGATTCGGCGGTACGCCCGCCCGAAACAAGCCTCCGTGATCTAATTGAATCGGGACAGCCGTAATCTGTTGAATCACGGATATCACGTTGTTCAGCGGTGTATCGTTGAATTCGACACCGTCCATGTTGATATTCAGTCGCGCCAAAGTGTCGGTCGTCGGCTGCGGGATGGGGTGTGCGGCGGGTTCGGTTCGCGCCGAATGAACAACGTCGGATGCAACCGGAATGTCGCTTACCACAACCGGTTCGACGTCATCAAGATCGGATGCAGCCGGGGCTTCGTCAACTGAATCGACGGGAACACTCGATGCGGCCGCAGGAACAACGTCGCTCGGCTGGTCGTTCGATTCGTTGGCCGGCACTGCCTCCGTATCGGCCGGAGCCTGCTCTTTTTCGAAGGCGCCTGGGTCCGCCGGCGCACGTGGTTGGGCAACGTCTCTGCATCCTTATTTGTTGGCGTGGGCGGAGCTTCCGTCGAACTGGTTTCGACGGCCACCGTGCTCCCTGGGAGAGCTTGGGTATGGTCTCGCTGACGAGTCTGAAGGAACATCCAAATGCTGGAAGCGACTGCCACTCCGGTAATTGCCGCGAAAGTTAGCATCAGCCCTTTTTGCCAGCCGGCTTGTGGCACGGATGGCATGGCGGGAATGGGCGGTGCAACGATCGGGGGCTGTTCCAGCGTCACAGGTGCCACCGGCACGCTGCGCTTGCTTTCCTGCCGAGGAGGCGCCGCAGGTCGACTCGTTGCTTCAGGTTTGGCGGAGCGGGCTGCCGGTGCCCGTGACGATTTGGCGACACCCTGCCTTGCGGGCACGGGGCCGGCGGGGAGGCGGGGGCGGGGGCGGGGCCGGCGGCGGGGGCTGTCGCGACCGTTTCGCTATCCGCCGTAGCGGGTGCCCCACCCGCCGGTGCTTCGACCAGGACCATGCTATGGCATTTCGGGCACTTCAGAATCTGCCCAATGGCCGCCGCGTCACGCACTGTCAGCCTGACGCGGCACGTAACACAGACGATTGAAAAGGGCTGATTCACCGAGAAGATTTCCTGATCCGGAGGGCGTCGAGCTACTCCATTATAACTTTCAAAAAGATCCTGTTTGGGCCGTTCCGGCCATGACCGGAAGAATCCCGCCTGCAGCCGAGAATTACTCCATTTTTTGCACAACGCCGTTCACAAACTGCGGTGGAAGCTGTCGCCACGCTTCGCCGCCGCGGCCCGTGTCGTGACCCAGATTACGTCTTTGCCGTTTACGTGTTTTTCCTTGACAACATAGATAATCTTCAATTCTGGGTCCGAGGGGCCTGCGACTTTGGTCGGATTTGCTCGCAGCATGATTTCAGTCAGAATCTTCTCCGCCGAAAACGTCACGCAATTCGTATGCCAAACGACTGATTCTTGGTATGCTCTCAGTCTGAAATCGTTCCAAAAATCTCATTGTCAAACCAATATCATCGCTGCGGATCTGAAGCGGTTTCCAGATCATTCGATAAAGACCGAGGACGTAGACTTTTTGAGTGGATCTTCCGCTGGCCGGGGGAGTGTCGTGTTCACCACTACACGTTCCGGCCGTCTCCGAAGACAAGGTCGTTGCGCCGACCAGTCCAACGCGGTCGCGGAGGGAAACTTACGCAAGTACGGCTTGTTGTCGCTTTCGGTGATCGCGGTCATGACGCCGTACTGTGTGGCATGCAGCATGCCCGGCAGGCTCGCCGAGTACCGGCTGGCTATAGGGGTCGGCGGAGTGAAATGGGCTACGACCTTCCTGACGCTTGACCAAAGCGGCGGTGCAGCTTCGTTGCGATGACTTCCGGCCGAACATGTTGTGGACAGAACAATCGCAATTCAAGAAACAGCCGTGGCCGCAAATGGGCACTGAACAATACCGCTTGAAGATCTTCGGACGAGTCCAGAAGCCAGCTAACCACTTCGTGCAACGGAGATAACTGGTCTGGGGTACATTGATCTGCGGTTGCTATGCACGAAGTCGGGCAAGATATTGACGTGCCGCTGGCCGTCGAGCCTGCTGTTGCAGTCTTCGATTGGTTGGAGAGTGATGCTGCTTCTTCGACGGGATCGATTATGTCGCCAACTGCTTCACGCCGCCAGACGTAGACGTTTGTGCGGCCTTGCGGCAATAATAGGCACGCTGGCCGTGATGGAATACGTTCCGTCAGTGTATTGTTCGGCGACCTGCGATGCCTACTGTTCCAGCAGGACGTCTATCGGCCAGGCCCTTATCAACAAGTGATCGTGCAGCATTGGAGTTGCCAGCTTCGGGAGGAAGAGAGCAATATCGAGTCGCTTGATCTTCTTCCAACGCAAGAAGGTAGTTTCGAAACTCTGACCGACTCCGCCAACCAGCGGCGGCTGGTTGGATTGTGGCCGAAGAATCGCCGACTGGACCCCATCCGGGGAACCAGATGATGCCCTCCCAAT
>CAWJNN010000043.1:0-24815 GCA_963844115.1 uncultured Planctomycetales bacterium
CGGCTCGGGGACCATGGCGGAGGAGTGACTGCCGCTTCTCGGATTTCTTCAACCGCGTCCAGAATTCGCCGTGGCACAAAGCCGAGTGTTTGGCGGATTGGTTCAAACTGTACTCGGTACGAGCGGGTGTCATCCTTTGCGGATCGCCGCTTGACGTCGAATCCCCGGAAAGGCCGCAGCCACCGTATCGGCTAGTTCCTCAATCGTGTAGTTCAGATCATTGCCACCAACATTGGACACCTGCCGCGGTTCCGACTTGGCCTGCAATACGAGAATGATGGCGTCGGAGACATCGCGGACGTGGGCAAAAGGCCGTATTGGCTTCCGGAGCCGTTGATGAAAATAGGCTGTCCCATCAATCCCCGCCTGGTCATCGTATTGACCGCCAGATCAAATCGCATGCGCGGCGATAGGCCAAAAAGCGTCGCGAATCTTAGCGAAGTAACGCCAAAGCCATGCTCGACAAATCCAGCAGGTTGCGTTCGCTTGCCAGTTTGGTCAGCGTCACGGGCCGAGTTTGCCATCGTCCAATGGAGCTGCCGCGAACGTCCGTACACACTGCACGACGACGCGAACACGAATTGCCGCACGCTGATGGTCTTGCTCAGATGGGCGAGCGATTGCGTCGCCAGATAGTTGGTCTCGATCGTCAGGTTGGGGCTCAAATCGCAGGTTGGTCGCTTTGAAATGCTGGCCAGATGGACACCGCGTCCACGTCGTCCAACATGCGGTAACACGTCCGGGTGTGCTATGTCTTCCTCGTAGAACCGCAGTTGGGGATGGTCCAATACGGGGCTAACGGATTGCGGCCAAAGAAGACGATCCACAACGCTGACCTGGTAATCCAGGTCGAGCAACGCTGGCACAAGCACGGATCCGAGATAACCGGCACCACCAGTGACGTATACGACGGTGGCGTTGCGCGTTGATGGGTTGCCATAGTTCCCTGATCCGTCGGCGAGAGATGGCTGGTCCGCGACAGAACGCCGACTACCCCAGCGCCAGTAAAAAAAGCCCCCGACCTTCTCCCCGATGAAGGTAACATAAACCGCCGACGCCATCAAACAGGTACTGTTGCATCGGCAGCGTCGACACTACCAGCGAAGTACGATCAGGTTGTCGCGGCGTTGTCGTTGCGTGCCCGGTATTTGATTTTTACTCCAAAAAACAATCGAATGCGTCCTGATCTCAGCCATCCTGCTTGCTCTCCACAGCGGTTCGTACTCGGGCCTACTTGGGAACAGACGATCCGCTTATCACCAGGACCGTTACAGCCGCGTTGGTCACCGTGGCAATCGTTCTCATCCATTGAAGCTTCTCTCTTCTGGCCCTTGCTTGTAGGCCACGAATTCACTTCGGACCCTCACGCGGTGCCTTACTCCGCAACGTGGGTGATCCATGCCATTTTGTCCTTGATCCTGCTCTTTTATCTTGTTTTTGCGCATTGAGCCGCGTCGATTCGTGAGGCATCAGAGCGACGCGTTGCAGTACGTCACTGGGGCGTTCAACATGCGCATCACGGCGTATTTTCGCTGTCCGGAAATCAAGAATCGACAAGACGAAGCCGCAAGCTGGAGCCGGCCAATTACCGCCCGCCGGGGTTTTCATGTAGTTGCCTGGCAGTCGGCTTCATCCTCCCATCCTCGACACTGCGAGCATTGAGCGAAAGAGAGGCATACTCGCGGAATCCACGTGTTGCGGGAGTTCTATTACATGGAGCATGCGTTCTGACCGGGCTTCGCTGATAACAATGGTGATGGGTGGTCCGAATTATGGGAACAGCATGCTGCTGGGGTGGGTATCGATGATCCTTGTCCTCATACAACAATACTCGGGACGTGGGTCAACTATCTGTTTTCCGAGACACTCACGACGTTACTCGTAACCGTCGTTGCGATTGCTTTGTATTTCATAGCCGAATACCGAGTTATGGCCGGTTTCTTTTTGCGGGTATTGCTCTGGGTCGTCTCGACACTAACGTGCCGCAACCTTTTATTATTTTATTCCATCTGCTCGTGCTTTTTGCCTAGGTGGCATGGGGCTTCCGTCGAGAATCGCGACTTATCGTGTTGCAGTTTTTCACCCGCCGAGGGGGTGATGTGTCGATGAACAGAGCTTCCGCCGTTTATGCTTGCGCGTTCGTGGCGGTCATTCGCTATTGTTTGGGCCAACATGAACATGATGACCAAGGAAGAGTACTCCGCCGCCTTTTGGTTCTGGACACCGCCGAATTGTGAGAGTTTTTGCGGCACCATGTCGACACCTGTGATGCGGCGTTTCTTGTGGACTGACGGTTTCAGGAGGTGAGCAGAAAATACCGTAGCGAAATGGATAGGAACATGGTTTCACGCGGTTGCCGATGCCAAGCAAAAAAGCGAAGGAATACGAAGGTTAGGCGCAGCCATTCGCTTCGCCACTTGCGTCCCCTTACCGTAGCATCATGGTGTCGAATCCGGCGTATTCATTTTTCCTTTTCATATCCTTCTTTGCGTTCAGCGTTCATGCCTTTTGCAAGCGGAACATGGCCCCTGCTGTTTTTCTTGAGCATTGGACTTTTCAATTTTGCCTTCGTGGTGTTTCTGACACACAGCGAGGCCCGTTACAATGGGCCGATCGTGCCGCTAATGCTGGTAGCTACCTGCGTGTTGTGGTACACCATTGCAAGCAGGATTGTTGGCTATTTCTTTCCTCAAAACGTGGAAAACCCCAAGAATGAAAGTTAGACGTTAAGTATCCCCGCTGAGGCCGGTCGAACGTAGCGTTCGCAGCCACATCCTTTAAGTTGCCTGAGCGGCCAAGAGATATTTCTAGCATTTCGTGTCGTGGTTGTCTTTCGAGCGGATTGCGCACTGCCCTTATCCTGGACAGCTAGAATGTATCTGTTGTATGTAACTTAAACCATCCTCATGGCAGTTGGCATGCGTCGCGCATCGTCGGTCGACGGTTTCAATGGGCACGGGACCGACACGGCTGGTCGCCTTAGGACTTCAGGATGTCCTTTGCACGGCACTACTCCTTGTTCTCGACGCCGAATGTTCTGCGCTTGAGAACGAGGGTGAGTGCCGGTCATGCAAAGGGCATCCTGAAGTCCTAAGGCGACCAGCCGTGTCGGTCCCGTGCCCATTGAAACCGTGGACCGACGATGCGCGACGCATGCCAACTGCCATGAGGATCGTTTGAGTTTCACATTACAACAGATACGTTGTTAGCTGTCCAGGATAAGGGCGGTGTGCAATCCGCTCGAAGACAACCACGACACGAAATGCTAGAAATATCTCTTGGCCGCAGGGCGACGAAGGATGTGGCTGCGAACGTTCGACCGGCCTCACGGGGGATACCAACGTCTAACTTTCATTCTTGGGGTTTGCCTTTCGTTGAGGAAAGAAATAGCCAACAATGCTCCTTGCAATGGTGTACCACAACACGCAGGTAGCTACCAGCATTAGCGGCACGATCGGCCCATTGTAACGGGCCTCGCTGTGTGTCAGAAACACCACGAAGGCAAAATTGAAAAGTCCAATGCTCAAGAAAAACAGCAGGGGCATGTTCCGCTTGCAAAAGGCATGAACGCTGAACGCAAAGAAGGATATGAAAAGGAAAAATGAATACGCCGGATTCGACACCATGATGCTACGGTATGCAAGCGGGACACAGACCCCCAAGTGGCGAAGCGGATGGCTGGCTAACCTTCGTATTCCTTCGCTTTTTTGCTTGGCATCGGCAACCGTGAAACCATGTTTCCTATCCATTTCGCTACGGTATTTTCTGCTCACCTGCTGAAAACCGTCCGGGTTCGTCCACAAGAAACGCCGCGCTGCGCCGGTGTCGACATGGTGCCGCAAAAACTCTCGCAATTGACTCGGCGGTGTCCAGAACCAAAAGGCGGCGGAGTACTCTTCCTTGGTCATCATGTTCATGTTGGCCCGAACGATAAGCAAATGACCGCCACGACGCGCGAGCATAAAACGGCCGAAGTGATAGTAGTTTCTGTTCATCCACGAACCGACCGTCGCCGCCAGGCAGGTAAAAAATATCAACGCTCCAAACACGATAAGTCGGCGATTCTCGACGGAACGCCATGCCAGCCAGGCAAAAAGCACGAGCGGGATCGGAATAAAATAATAAAAGGTTGTGCGCGTTAGTGTGAGACAACCCAGAGCGATACCCGCAAAAAGAAACCGGCCATAACTCGGGCGTTCGGCTATGAAATACAAAGCAATCGCAACGACGGTTACGAGTAACGTCGTGAGTGTCTCGGAAAACAGATAGTTGACCCACGTCCCAAGTATTGTTGTATAGAGGACAAGGATCATCGATACCCACCCCAGCAGCATGCTGTCCGTAATGCGGATGACCATCACCATTGTTATCAGCGAAGCCAGGATCAAGAACGCATGTTGCATGTAATAGAACTCCCGCAACACATGCGGATTCCGCGAGTATGCCTCTCTTTCGCTCAATGCTCGCAGTCGAGGATGGAGGATGAAGCCGACTGCCAGGCAACTTGAAAACCCCGGCGGGCGGTAATTGGCCGGCTCCAGCTTGCGGCTTCGGTCTTGTGGATTCTTGATTTCCGGATAGAGCGAAAATACGCCGTGATGCGCCATGTTGAACGCCCCGGTGACGTACTGCAACGCGTCGCTCTGATACCTCACGAATCGACGCGGCTCAATGCGCCGACAATAAGAGAGCAGGATCAAGAAAACAACAATGACATGGATCACCCAGCGCTTGTTGCGGAGTAAAGCACGCGTGAGGGGCTCGAAGTGAATTCATCACCTGCGCAAAGGCCCCAGAGAAGCTTCAATGGATGAACGATTGCCGGCGTGACCGACGGGCTGGCATATGGTGATAAGCGGATCGTCTGTTCCAGAGTAGGCCCGAGTATAAAACCGCTGTGGAAAAGTGTCAAGCAAGCAGGATGGCTGAGATCAGGACGCATTCGATTGTTTTTTGGAGTAAAGATCAAATACCGGGCACGCAACGACAACGCCGCGACAACCTGATCAAGATACGGGCTTGTCTTCCGCTGGTCGTCTGGACGTTACCAATGCGACCGTACCCCTGTTTGATGGCGTCGGCGGTTTATGTTACCTTCATCGGGGAGAAGGTCGGGGGCTTTTTTTACTGGCGCTGGGTGGTCATGCGGCGTTCTGTCGCGAGCCAGCCATCTCTCGCCGACGGATCAGGGAACTATGGCAACCCATCAAGCGCAACGCCACCGTCGTATACTCGTCACTGGTGGTGCCGGTTATCTCGGATCCGTGCTTGTGCCAGCGTTGCTCGACCTGGATTACCAGGTCAGCGTTGTGGATCGTTGTTTCTTTGGCCGCGATCCGTTAGCCCCGGTATTGGACCATCCCCAACTGCGGTTCTACGAGGAAGACATAGCACACCCGGACGTGTTACCGCGCCTGTTGGACGACGTGGACGCCGTGGTCCATCTGGCCAGCATTTCGAACGATCCGACCTGCGATTTAGACCCCAACCTGACGATCGAGACCAACTATCTGGCGACGCAATCGCTCGCCCATCTGCGCAAGACCATGGCGTGCGGCAATTCGTGTTCGCGTCGTCGTGCAGTGTGTACGGAGCGTCCGGCAGCCGCCAATTGGACGAGGAATCGCAAACCGGCCCCGTGACACTTTACGCTTTGACCAAACTGGCAAGCGAACGCGACCTGCTGGATTTGTCGAGCGCTGGCTTTGGCGTTACTTCGCTAAGATTCGCGACGCTTTTTGGCCTATCGCCGCGCATGCGATTTGATCTGGCGGTCAATACGATGACCAGGCGGGGATTGATGGGACAGCCTATTTTCATCAACGGCTCCGGAAGCCAATACCGGCCCTTTGTCCACGTCCGCGATGTCTCCGACGCCATCATTCTCGTATTGCAGGCCAAGTCGGAAAGAGTCCGCGGCAGGGTGTTCAATGTTGGTGGCAATGATCTGAACTACACGATTGAGGAACTAGCCGATACGGTGGCTGCGGCCTTTCCGGGGCTCGACGTCGAGCGGCGATCCGCAAAGGATGACGCCCGCTCGTACCGAGTACAGTTTGACCGAATTCGCCAAACGCTCGGCTTTGTGCCACGGCGGACGATTCTGGACGCGGTTGAAGAAATCCGAGAGGCCGTGGACCTGCAGCAACTCGGTGATCTGGACGACGACAATTATTCGAATCTTTCCGTGATGAACCGCATCTACGGTGAAGCGGCAGTCACTCCTCCGCATGGTTCATCCGTGCCGACGGATTCGTTTACCGCCAAGCGGGTGGACGTAGCGCGGTGAATGTTGAGCAGCCTCCAAGCGGCGAAAACGCGGCGGAGAGACCCAAGGTCATTGCCGTGCTGATGACCTACAACTGGCGCATCTGGTTTCCAAAGCGTACGCGCAAATTCCATTGCACGTTGTCGATGAGGTCTTGGCAACGGACGACGGATCCAAAGACGGTTCGCACGAGGCCGCCAAGGATCTGGGCATTCCGGCCTACCGCCACGAACCCAACCGTGGCTACGGCGGCAATCTGAAAGCCGGACTCCGGCTGGCTTTCGAGCGCGGCGCGGATTATGTGGTCGAAGTCCATGGCGACGGCCAGTTTCACCCCGCCGCATTGGAATTGGCCGTGCCGTACATCGACCGGGGCGTGGAATTCATTCTCGGCTCGCGGTTTATGGTACCCGGACGTGCACGAGAGAACGGCATGCCATGGATCCGCTACGCGGCCAATCGTGGACTGAGCTTCATCGATCGTCTGGTACTGAGGCTGCCCTTTACTGAGTTCCACACTGGTTTTCGTATCTACAGCCGTAAGTTCATGTCGCGCGTCGCATGGGAAGACAACACAAATGATTATCTGTTTAGCTTTCAGATCATTGCCCAGGCCGCCTACGCGGGTGCGAGCGTAGCTGAAGTACCGGTTGAAGCGGATTACCACGGTGAACATACTTCGCATAGCGTTCGGGGTGCCGCCGTCTACGCGGTGCGAACTTTTGAGGTGCTGGCCAAATACCTGCTCGCCCGCTGGGGTATCTACCATACACGCAGCTTTCCGCGGTCCGTGTCCCCGGTCGAAGCAACAAGGAAACAGGAATGACTGCCGCGGTCGAATCCCAATCCGATGCATTCGCCACCGCCGGGACATGCCGCGGGTGCGGACAGCCGGCGCTGGAGAGGATGTTTAGCTTGGGCGACGTACCGGGCGTAAACGCTTTTCTGGAAGCCGATCATCTCGATCAAGAGCGACCCTACCCCTTAGACGTCGCATGGTGTCGCGAATGCACGTTAGTCCAGCTCGAATCGATCGTACCGCCGGAGGAACTGTTTTCGCACTATCAACATTTGTCCAGCGCCTCGCAATCCAATGCACAACATTTGGCGAGTCTCGCCGACACGCTGATCGAACGCCTGAACTTGCACGCGTCGTCCAAGATCATGGAGATCGGATCCAACGACGGCACGCTGCTGACGGAATTCAAGCGGGTAACTTCGCATCTGTTAGGCGTCGATCCTGCCGAAAACCTGGCTCAGTACGCCCGACAAAAAGGCGTCGACGTGATTAGTGCTTTCTTTAACGCCGCCGTTGCTGACCGCGTCATTGCTGAGCGAGGTCGGCAGGATCTGGTGCTGGCACTGAACGTCGTTGCCCACACGCCTGACGTTAATGCTCTATTGGCCGCCGTCGGTCGCGTGCTGGCACCTGGCGGAACGTTCGTGATGGAAGCCGTCCATGTGCACCGCACGATTTTGCATGGCGAATTCGATACGATCTATCACGAACATGTCTATTGTTTTTCGCTCACCGCGCTGGCCCCCCTTTTGGAGCGTGCCGGACTGACGATCGTAGACGTTCAGCAGTTGCCGACCCAGGGGGGATCGCTACGCGTCTTTGCGAAACACGCCGACGAACAGCCAGCGTTGGCGGATTCGGTTGAACAATTGTTTACGGCCGAATCGAACGAAGGCGTCCGTGATCCGGATACTTACGAACAAGTCGGCAAGCGTGTGGGGCAGTTTAAGGACGAATTGTTAACGAAACTGGACGCCCTGAAGAACAAGCATGGTTGCATCTATGGTCTTGGAGCACCGGCCCGTGGCGTTGTCATCCTCAACTACTGTGGGATCGGCCCGGACGACCTGGATGCGGTCGTCGACGACACGCCGCTGAAACAGGGACGCATGGTACCTGGCGTGCACATTCCCGTCGTCGATTGGCAGGCTGTCGCCGACCAGCAGCCCGGCGGATATCTGCTACTTTCGTGGAATTATCAGCGCGAGATTGTCGCGAAGCTGCGCAAACATGTCGAATCGGCTGAGATTCTGATCCCGTTTCCCGAAATTTGTACCGTTACGGTGTCTCCAGAGCAACCGAATGTCGCCCCCAAGCCTTGATCCCGCACAGATCCTCGTGACCGGCGCGAGCGGCATGGTCGGCCGTGCACTCTCTTGGGGAATAAAACTGACGCGCGGCGATTTGGACGTACGCGACCAGGACGCGGTTCAACAAACGATTCGCGAAATGCGTCCCGCCGCCGTGTTGCATCTGGCGGCGCTGGATATACGGCAATGCGAGGCAGATCCGCTCGCCGCGATTCGCACCAATGTGCTGGGCACCAGGCACGTTGCCCAAGCTGGCCGCGACGCGGACATTCCGGTTATCCTGTTATCCAGCGGCGCCGTGTTTAATGGCCCAGCCGGCACGTTGCATGACGAAAATTCGCGGCCTGATCCAGTGAACATTTACGGTCAGTCCAAGCAACTGGCGGAAATCGTGCTTCAAGAAACACACGAGAATAGCCTGGTTGTTCGCACCGGGTGGCTTTTCGGTGGCCATCAAGCCCATCACCAGCGGTTCATCGAGCGGGCGATTGAGCAGGCTCGGCGATCCGACCCGATTCTGGGTACCCGTGACGAACAGGGCTCGCCGACCTGGATTGATGACCTGGAAGCCGAAATCCTGCGGTTGATCTCGAACGGTTCGCGAGGCATCGTGCACGTTGTCAACGCCGGCATTGCCAGCGGATATGACTTGGCTCTAGAGATCGTCCGTATTTTGGATAGCCGGTCGCAGGTGCAATCGGTTTGCGGTTCCGATCTGACGCAGCAAAGGCCGAGGCGAGCACCTTCCGAAGCGCTGGTCACTCGAGGCAATCCACTTCGAAGTTGGCAGGAGGCGCTCGAGCAGTATGTATTGAGCGCGCCCGAACGCGACGAGCGCGTGGGCTAATCGATTTTTACCGGCAGCTGTTACGTTACGTTGAGCGTGGTATACCAGACGATGGATGCACTGACAGAGGAAGCTTTGGTAAGATGGCCGGCAAGCGCCGGGCCAGACAGGAAAGTCGGGCTCGCGTGCATGGGTGACGTCGGCTCGATGGGTGGGTTACTATGACCGAAGGACGCTGGCGATGTGCGGTCACCATTTTCCTGCTCATCCTCGTTGCACACAGTTGCTGGCTGGCGTACGAGTTTCCCTCGTGGAGTTGCGAACAGCTTTATCTAAAGCAAGCCGACGCTTTTCTGAATGGCAGGCTGAATATCGACACCCGTGATCTCGACACGGTCGCCTTTGAAGGGAAATTATACGTTCCCTATCCGCCATCGCCGTCTTTGGCGTATGTTCCCTTGGTGGTGGTCTTCGGCGCGCATATCGCCGTGGCGTACGCGTTCTGTTCGCTGTTAACCGTTGCCAACGTCATCAATCTCGACGCCATCGGCCGTCAATTAGGAATCGACACTGCCGATCGCTGGTGGCTGGCGATTGCATTCTTTTTCGGAACTGGCTACTGGTTCTGTTTGATTTACAGTTATTCGGCAGCCTACAATTCTCACATTATCGTGGTGACATTTTTGTTGGCCGCCATCCGAGAATCGCAAAGGCGCGCTCGCGGTTGGGTGTTGGGGCTTTTCTTCGGCATGCTCTGCACGACGCGGCCGATGACGATATTTGCCCTGCCGTTTTTGATCACAGCGATCTGGTGTAGGCACCGGCGCGGCGATCGCCCCACGAGCTTGCCATGGGAATTCGTCGCCTTCGGAGCGGCAGCAACGCCCTTTCTGATCACGACGTTGTTTTTCAATCATTTTCGATTTAATGATGCATTCGAAACGGGTTACAGTCTGACGGGCGGCTACGATCGGCGGTACGGTCTTTTCAGCCTGGTCTACCTGCCTCGTAACTTGTACTACATGCTACTACACGGATTCACGCTCAACCGTCATGACGTGTCCGAGTTTTGGCTCAACAAGCTCGGAACTTCGCTACCACACGCCAGCCCCTACCTGGCATTGGTATTTTTCGTATCGCTACGCAAACCTTTGGTGGCTGCGGCGTGGGCGTCGGCCATCCCCTGCGGTTTGGCGATCTGCATGTGTGCCTACGTGGGTAGCCTGCAATACAATTGCCAGCGTTACGCGTTCGACTTTTTGCCCCTGTTATTTTTCGTTGCGATGATCGGATTTCGATCGCGAAGCGATGCAGCGGAGATGCGTTTGTGGAAGGGGCTGATTTGCTGGGCGGCAGGACTTAACGTGTTTTGCTTCAGCATCGTGCCGCTAGTGAGCCCCTGGTGGAAGGGTATTGTGTCTACCTTTACCCGTTGACGTTCCGATCGGATGGTTGGTCCCAATATCTTGTTAATCCAGTGAACCCGCTGAAAGCCCCGATCGCCCAAGGTCAAAATTATTTCCGAAGAGCACCAATCCCACCGTGGACCTATTTAGTGGACCTATTTAGTTACCACGGTACAGGCGTTGGCGCAGAGAGTTTCGGTTAGACGTCATGGGGCCTTCGGTCGTGTCGTCGCGCAACACGGTGTAAAGCATATGGTACTTGGCATCCAAATCGTCAGCGAAATGGATGATCAGGGCTTCCGGAGTCATTGGCGGTTTCGGAGCACCCCACTCCGGCAATCGCTGATGCGAAACGATGATATGCTCAAGTCGCAGCAGCGTTTCTGGATCAACGTCGGCCGCCGCGGGTGAGTTGCGAACCATATCACGGCCCAGCAACACGTGCCCGATCAAATGGCCCGCCGCCGAATACTCGGCACCCTCCGGTCTCAAGTTGTATTCTTGCAGCTTGCCAATGTCGTGCAGTACTCCTCCCGCCACGACCAGATCTTTGCGAAGTCGCGGCGTCAGGTCGTCATAGTACTTGTCGTACTTGTCAGCAAGAAATACGCAGGAACGCGTCACGCTAAGCGTGTGCTCCAATAGACCGGCCGCGTAGGCATGATGATTATGGGACGCGGCTGGAAAGGTAATAAACGTTTCGCGGTTGCTTTTCAGAACCTCCAGGACGAGACAGCACAAAGCGTTGTCGGTTACATGTTCACGCACAATCGCTACCAATTCGGCAAACATCTCGTCCGGATCGAACTTTGATTGCGGCGTACACATCAGAGGATCGAAGCCGTCGTTCTCGTCCTCTGCGTGCACTGGGCGAATCCGTTCGATCTCCAACTGCGGCCCGTAGTTGGTTTCGGCGTATCGGGCGCGGATTTTGTAGAACGTCCCGGGTTGCCATTCATTTCGACACTCGTTGCTGAACGGAGAGTCCTCCCAAATAGGGAAACTGACTTCACGGCCCGCATCCCGAAAGCCAACTTTGTGATACGGCCGCCCGTCACGCGTCGTTAAAGGTTCCTTGGAGATCATCAGTACAAAAATATCACCCACCTGTCCGTCGACCAATTCGGACAGCAACAGCAAGGGGATTGTTTTGGCCGGCATCGTAAATCCTTTCCGTAATCCTTTCCGTCATTAACGGTGAATAGAGACCAGATCCGGCCAGGACGGAAGCGCCGTGACTAGTCGTTGGTCGACTCGACGGCAGCGGGCGACGACTGACGATCAACCCACGTCTGCCATTTCTTCAGGGCCTCGTCGCGCTCTTCGTCGCTGGTGAACCCCATCGACGTTTGCTCAAACAGCCAGATACTGTTTGCTGCAATATGAGTATAACCGTAGTCTTTGGGGTCTTGCCCTGACAAGTGAATCATGACGGCCAACGCCGCATCTCGCATTTGCGATTTGATCTTAACTTTCGCTCGACCGTTCATGGGCTGATGCAACAGAGTTACATCTGACAACAGCGGTGTGAGTAGCTGAATGTGATCCTTCGAACCCAATTTGCCGACCGCCAAGAGCGCCTGTAACACTTCATACGGCTGCTGCTCGCCCTGTCGATCTCGGAGGATCGCTTCGGCGGGTACCAAGCCGCTTTTCAGATTATGGTTCACTGCCAGGCGGATGAAATGGGTCGCGTAGATGGTATTGGCCGAGCGTGCGATCAATGGGCGAACCAGGCCACGCACTGCCTCCTCGTGCTCCGAGCCGCGATTCAGATAGGTAGACAATCCCGATCGCTCGAAATGCTGTAGCATGAAATAGAGCGTGCGATCATCTAACTCGATCTCAGGATTTGCGATCGTAATAATCAGTGCGGCGACGCAAGATTGATAGTGGACCTTGTCGACCGAGATCTCTCGATACGACGGATTCCGTTGAAACTGGTTCCACAGGTTTTGTGCCCGCGATTTAATCGTCGCCGACGCATATTCCGCGTCAAAGTCGAGCGACTCCAGCAGCAAAGGTTCGGCGCGAATCGCTCGGATAAACAATCTTTGAGCCGGTCGGCTGGTGCCGGCCAGGGACTGATACAGTGTCAGACCGGGTAGATCGTCGAACGTCCCTGTATCGTCGGCAACAAACGCTGCGATCCGGTTTTCGAGATCGATTTCAAGCACATGGCCTAAAATGTCGCGGGAGCGATGCCGAATCTCGGCGTCGCTGCTGGTCAGCGCCTTCACCAGCGCGGACTTTGCTGCTGGGCCGATCTGCTTGAGCTGTCGCGATGCTTGTTGGCGTGCTGAAAACGAGGACGAGCCTAATTGATCGATCAGTTGTTCCACGTTCGGTGGCGTCGGCGTTTCATCTGCGGCCTGTCGTGCCGGGGACGGGTCTGCCGCCTCGGCCGCCGCGATCCATAACAGTGACGCGAAAAACCAGGGGCACACCCATAACACAATTACAGCCAGCCGATCGGACGGGATAAGCATCTACCCTACGCTCCACACTAGATAAGTACTTTTTCGTACTGTGTATTTTAGCCGATCCGATGCGGATTCGTCCAGAAACGCGTCGCGCCATGGCGGATGGCAACACGCCTAAACCTTGGTGGCGATGGGATTACGACGGTTACGCGAAGCTTTTTAACAAGGGGTTTTGACAGGGGGTTTTGACAGGGGGTTTTGACAGGGGGTTTTGACGGGGGTTTTGACAGGGGGTTTTTTAACAAGCTCGGTTTCGCTTGGGTTGACTGCTGGGCTTGAATACGGGCTCGAATGCACGTTCCGCGGGCAGGAGCTTGATGCAGCAATGGATGACTGATACAATCCCACATCTTGGGATTTGCGGCCGCTTGCAGCCTTTAACCTGCTAAAGAGCCATCGTTCGAAGTGCTGCCCATCGAATTCGCATGCCGAACGAATAACTTGAATGGTTAAGCCGCGATGACAGGAGTCTGTCTACCATCGCGGCTTTTTTTGTAGGCACAGGAAGCAACGGCGTACGGCAAAGGATCCAGCAGGAGGGGGTCGGGAGTCTTTTTCGGCTGTCCACGTCGTTAAGAGATACAACAGGCAACGGCCGAAAAAGACTCCCGTCCCCGTTAGCGCGGCCCGCTGAAAGCTGCGGTTAAACGACGCCACGACAAAGAGGTAGAAATGACTTTCAAGGCGACCGATGAACAGAAATCCGCTGCGCCGGTAGAAACGCAGCGAAAAGGACTTTCGACACTGGGCGTGCACGCTGGTGAACAACGCCAGAAGTACGGCGACGCCATCACGGACCCCATTTTTTGCTCGTCCACGTTTACGTTTCCCGATACGCAATCGGTCATTGATTTTATCGAGCAGAAACAGCCGCGCGAGGAATATGGGCGTTATGGAAATCCAAGTCAGAAATGCGTCGAAGCCAAGTTGGCGGCATTAGAAGGTGGCGAGGCAGCCTTGCTATTCTCCAGTGGCATGTCAGCATTTGTCGGGTTGCTGATGGCAAAAGTGAACGCAGGCGATGAAGTCGTATGTTTCGACGAATGCTACCACCGCAGCCGGGAATTCTGCTCCAAACATCTCTCGCGTTTCGGTGTTGTTACGCGACAGGTGCCTACCTGCGACTACGACGCGATGGCTGCGGCGATCACGCCCAAGACCAGGTTACTGGTCAGCGAATCGCCGACCAATCCGCATTTGAGTATCGTTGATCTGGAGCGGTTTGTGCAGATCGGCCGCGACCACGGCGTTGAAACCGTGATCGACGCCACATTGGCCACGCCCTTTAACCTGCGGCCCATCGAAGCCGGCGTCGACTACGTAATGCACTCCGCCACCAAGTACCTCGGAGGTCACAACGACCTGCTGGCCGGCGTACTGATCGGCGGCGCCGAAGCGCTGGAGCCGGTCCGCAATCTGCGGGGCGTTATGGGGTCGATCAACGCGCCGCACAACATTTACCTGCTGTCGCGCGGTCTCAAGACGTTGGAAATTCGGATGCAACGGCATAACGAGAACGGCATGGCCGTGGCGCAGTTTCTGGAAGGACATTCGCGCGTGGAGAAAGTCTACTATCCGGGACTGGAGAGCCATCCCAACTACGACGTCGCCCGGCGCACGATGCGCGGTTTTGGGGGTCTGGTGACGTTCCTGGTAAAGGACGCCGACTGGGAGACTACGGCCGCCGTGGTCGACGCCGTCACGATCCCGCGGATTGCTCCCAGCCTGGGGGGCGTCGAATCGTTGATCGAGCAGCCGTTGATCATGAGCTACTTCGAATGCACGCCCGAGGAACGGACGCAGTTCGGCATCCCGGACAATATGATCCGACTGTCGTGCGGCATCGAGAATACCGACGACCTGGTCGCTGATCTGGCCCAGGCACTGGAGAAATGATTGCGGATCTCGGATCTCGGATTGCGGATTGCGGATTGCGGATTGGGGATTGGCGGATTGCGGATTGCGGATTGCGGATTGCGGATTGGGGATTGCGGATTGCGGATTGGGGATTGGGGATTGGGGATTGGGGATTGGGGATTGCGGATTGCGGATTGCGGATTGGGGATTGCGGATTTAGGGGATTGGGGATTTAGGGGAATCAGGAATCCGTGACACGCTATCAACCTGAATGTTTGCGGCTTGCTAGCAATCGCGGGACATTCGCAGGGAACTCCCCTGTCTGCGAATCCGCAATCCGCAATCCGAAATCCGCAATCCGTAATCCGCAATCCGCAATCCGCAATCCGAGATCCCCAATTCTTCAAAACAGGCGATCTGCGCAGGCTCTTCTCGTTTTAACGATTTTAACGGAAGTTCGGGTCAAGCAGCTTCCGATATCTACGTTGGCACACCGCCAGGTGTGTGAATTTGCCCATGTGGAGTCTGGGGGGGCGCATGTTCGTGCGCGCCATATTGAGGCATATAAGTTATGAAAGTTCGGTTCATTCTATCGTTTCGTGGAGTTGTGTTCGTATGCACAGGCCTTCTGTTCGCAGCTACGTTTGATGCCCGACTTTCCGCGGAGGAATCTGCTTGGAAGGCGGCGGGTACACGCCAGAGCTACGGCAGTCAGCTGACTCCAAAGTCGGAAACCAAGGAAGCAGAAGTAGATGAGGCCGCTTCCAACGACGTGGAAAAAACGACCAATGACGTACCGCGGCGAATCGATCCGGATCTGAAACGATACGCCCAACCCATGCGGCGCTCTCGACGTCCTGCGACAGCGCAGCCCGTACGGCGACAAGTCGCAGCGGTGGCACATGCAGACTATCCATCCAGGCAGCCGGTACGCCAGACCCGAAGCGGGGATAGCGCCGTTCGCCATGCGGTCGCGGTCCAGCATACGTCGCAACCGCAGGGTGCTCATCGGACCGTCTCTTATCAGCCGCGTCCCTATCCGACGGCGCCATGGCATCCTCATCCCTACTACGCGGCCTATACATCGCCCGGTTTTAATCCCGGTCGATTCGTATCGCACGCTGCCGCTCAACCGGAATCGATCATCGCGGGCGAGATTGTCGAATCACCAGGCGGGATCTTGGATCCCGAACCCGCCCCCGAAGTCTGGGGCGATGCGGAATTACACGAAATCGACGGCGGCTATTACGAGGGTGACGTTGGACACGAAGGTAGCTGTGGCTGTGGTGAGAGTGCCTGCGGTTGCGGTTTTTCTCCCTTGTTTGCTTCGGCGTTGTTTGGCGTGCAAGGCTACAAGGATGCGCTCGACCTGGGTCGCAACGGCAATTTTGGGTTTCAAGAGGGTTTCGAAATAGGCATGCCGGCACCGCTCTATCCAATTGGCGTTCAATTCGGCATGCGGTTCACGCAAAGTAATTTTGAAGGTGATCAAACGACGGATTCGTTTCGGGATGATGGTCACGATCAGATCTTCCTGACCGCGGGCCTATTCCGTCGTTTCGATGGTTGCTGTCCTTGGCAGTACGGTGTTGTCTTCGACTGGCGACACGATAACTACTGGGTCGAAACCGATATGTCGCAGATTCGGTTCGAAATCAGCCGGGCTAACTGCTGGGGCAATGAATTCGGCTTCCTGATGGCCCAGTGGACCGGAGACGAGAAATTCCTCGACGAGGACGCTAATCAGGCCGGTCAGTTGAGCAGTGGGATCCGGCCGGCGAACTATTACACCGTCTTCTGGCGGCGTCCGACAGAAGTCATGGGTGAATGGCGATTCATGGCGGGCGTCACCGGTGACAGCGGTGCGCTGCTGGGTGGCGACTTCTGGTTGCCGGTTGGTCGATGTCTGGCCCTCGAAGGCGACTGGGCCTTTCTGTTGACCGACGACGGAGGCCGGACCGGTCAGCGCACGGATGCATACGGTGTGGGACTGAACCTTGCCTGGTATCCCTACCGCACACCGCGCAATGTTGCCGATCATCCGTATCGTCCCGTCATGCCGGTAGCGAATAATTCGCGATTCTTCAGTCGAGTCAAATAAACTATCCAATTGCAAATAACGAATGCGTTCCTTGGGGGGGCCAACATGCGTTTTTCACCGGTTGTTCGGTTACTGATACTTTTCTGTTTTTCTGCGGCGTCGGGTGTCATGCCAGTCGTGGCGTATGCGGGCGTTCCGGAACAACCGCGCCGACTGCCCTCGTTGCAGAATAAGAGCCTGCTCGTCCATGACGTTCAGCTGACGGCCGATGGCAAACTGAACGGCCAGTTGGTGGACGCTCAAGGTTTACCTCTGGCTGGTGAAACCGTGACGCTTCGCGATGGCGAAGTTGTGCTTGGCCAAACGAAATCCGATGCGAAGGGACGGTTTGCGGTCGATGCCGGTCGCGGCGGAACCTATCTGTTGGCGGCGCGAGGCGCCGACACGCCGCTCAGGGTCTGGTCGGACGGTACCGCACCATCCGCCGCTACCAATGGGATTCTGGTGGTCGCGGTCGAAGAGACTATACGTGGACGCCATCGCGGCGGGAGCCTGTTGACCACACCGGAGGCGCGAGCGCTGTTTACGATTCCTGCCCTGATCGCCGTCGGCGCCGTAGTGCAGAAAGATCGTCAGGATGACAACGATAACCCGTCGCGGCCTGCCGTCGTCCAACCTCCCGCCAGCTAACAGAATTTGCTCGGTCAGCCTGTTTTCTCGACAGAGGTGCGCCATCCCGCAGCTTCTTCACCGTCAAGGCGCAAAGTCAGGCATTTGGCGCTGCCCCCTGCTTTGACGAATTCATCGAGCGGCGTTTCCAGTGGCGCGAAGCCACGCTTCTTCAGAGCCTGGTGCAGTCGCGGGCAGCCGGTATTGGTAACGACCGTTTGTCCTATCACCACGGCATTGCAGGCGAACCGACTTGCTTCGTCCGGTTCCACTGCGATCAGCTCTTCGACACGTTCCCGAATAACCTTCAGACCATAAGGATCGAACGCCTCGGGGAAATAAATGGCAAGTCCCGGCAAAAGAGGACAGAAACACGTATCAAGGTGATAGTAATGCTCGTCAACCAATTCGACCGCGATGACGTGCGTACCTAACGCTTCGGCGATCTCCTGATGGCCCTTGGCGTCACTACGCATTCGGTAGCCTGCGAACAGCGTATCACCGCAAAACAAGGCATCACCGGCCCCCTCAAACGAGATCTGATCGGGTGAGGGTTGGATGTGAAATCCGTTTTCGGCAAACCACGCTTCCGCGTGCATCTCTTCGCCCTGTCGTTCGGCGTGCCGGAACCGAGCAATGACGGCCCGGTCGCGATAGATGAGCGCCGCGTTCGCAGTGAAAACCATATCCGGCAAACCTTCCACCGGCGGCTCCAGCGAGATCTTCGCCCCCGTTTGCTCCAGGATGCCGCGTAGCGCTGTCCACTGCTGGACAGCCGTACCCTGGTCGGCCGGCTTGCGGCGATCCATCCAGGGATTGATCTCGTACTCGATCCCGTAAAAATCGGGCGGACACATCAAGATGTGGGGTTGCTTCTCGGACATGAGACTACGTAAGCGTTGGCAACGACAGAGGTTTGTTATCGCGGGATTGCAGGCTGTCAGTTGACAAGAGCCGCGATCCCGATTAATTGTCAAGGCTGCGAATCGGGGTGTGTGACGCCCCAGGCGCTTCTACAATCTACGCGAGCAATCCGCGTATTCAAATAGCAGACGCGCACGACACCTGCCTGCCCTACATCCATCCCACCTCAATTGAAACGCCGTTGGAGTTTGTCATGAGAATCTTGTCGTCTTTGTCCGTCGCTAGCCTCGTACTGATCCTGGTTTTGGTGAATGATCGACCGACTTCCGCAGAGGGAATCTTTCCAGACAAGAAGCTCGAAGCCGCTGTCCGTCAGCAAGTATTCGAAAAACGGAATAACGACGAGCCGATCACGGCCGAGGACGTCCAGCATGTCGCGGTGGTAAACGGGAGTGGCACCGAGATAAAAGATCTAACCGGCATCGAACACTGTCAGAGTTTGGCCTTGTTGGACGTTGGTGACAATCAGATCAGCGACGTTTCGCCCCTCGCGAAGCTGGCGAATCTGCAGTCCTTGACGCTGTCGAATAACAAGATCGACGACCTCAAACCGCTGGCGGGCTTGGAGGCACTGCAGTATCTGATGCTCGACGGGAACGCTATCGAAGACGTTGGCCCGCTTGCCGGTCTGGTCAGCTTGAACACGCTGGACGTGTCACAAAACAAGATCAAAGACCCCGCAGCGCTGGCGAAACTGGAGCGACTCTGGTCGCTTTATCTCGACGAAAATCAAATCTCGGATATTTCGTCGCTGTCGTCGCTTACGGGATTACAAACCCTGGGACTTAGCAAAAACATGCTGACCGACTTGTCGCCTCTGGCCGGATTCAGCAGTTTGAACAGTCTGTTTTTGCAGAGCAACAAGCTCACCGATCTCCAGATCCTGGTTGACATGGCCGAGAAAGATGCGAAAGACAACCAGCGCTTCGCCCGCTTCTGGCGTATTTACCTGAAGGGTAATCCGCTGAGTGACGCCGCCAGGAACGATCAAGTGGGGGCCTTGAAGAAGCTGGGTGGCCGCATCTTTCTTACCGATCCCGCGCGGCAGCAAACCGCCGAGAAATGAGTTATTCTCGTTCTCACTTGCTAGCAACTTAAGGCCGTTCGCATCGATGTGGCGAGCATGGATATGGCGAGCTCTAATTCGCCCCGGATGTCACGTCCGCGATCGTCGTGCGCCGATGCGAGGCGTCGCCGTTTTCGCAGCGTCGCCGCTAGCTGGCAATCTTTGCGGAATCGGTACAGTTTGCCAGGCCACCGGCCGAAGTAATGAGTTGTGTTACTTCGAGCCCGCATTATGTACCGGGCTATCTGTTGCTCGTCGCTCGTTGCCAGCCGACTGGTCGCATGATGTGGTGCAAGCATTGCCGACAAGATGTCCCGGGGATCGTCGTCAGCGACGAATTCGCTAACGATCAAGTCCCGCGGAAGCAAGACGTTGTATCGTCCGGCACGGCCCCTACGCGGTTCCTCGGCAACGCCGCGCCGGTTGACGACACGACGGGCTCAAATGATCTGAAAACGCACTACCTCTGTGCCGGCTGTGGGGAAGTCATTGCGACCGACGCTCAGTACATTCCCTCACGCGAAAGTACGGGGCACAAGGCCTTGGGGTCGGCAAGCGACGGGGCCTTGGGATCGGCTAGCGACGGGGCCTTGGGGTCGGCAAGTGACGGGACGATTCGCGAGCAGTACGAAACGTGGGAGTGGGAACTGGATCAGCAGCTGCACGACGTGCGTCAGCTGCTGGAGGCGCGCACGGGTAACTACGAACAACCGGCCAATCGGCGTTCAGCGCTTTATGCCGACGTTGATTCTGCATTAAAGAATCAAAAACAATCCGTCCGCGAACAGGATTCGAAAACCAGGCGGATTGACACTCCCGAATCGAAAGCGAAAATCGATCGGCAGGATCCCTCATTGTTTGCCTGGCTCGTTTTCTCTTTTGGGCTGATGAGCTTGACATGCGGTGCCGTTTTGGTTGTCTGGTCGCTGGTGACGGGCCGCCACGAGTTATGGCGAGTTGGATTGCCGATCGCTTTGGTGGGACAGGCGGTTATCCTGGTCGGCATTGTGTTGTTGCTCGATCGGATGTGGCGAGAAAATCGAGCCGCGGACCAAAGGATTTCCAAAGTGGATCGCCAACTCGAGGAACTTCACGATACCGCTTCCGTCTTCGATCCTTCTCCGGTCAGCCTGCGGCGTTTTGATGCATCCGACAGCAACTCAGCAAGCCCTCACGTCATTGTCGCGGATATCAAGGATCAGCTGGATCGTCTGGACCATCAAATCGGCGACCTGTAACGGTCGAACGAAGCCGTCTGGGCATCTGGCGGACGCCTCGATTGAGATCGGCATTCGTGTTTCTTCACGAATTTCTAGCTAATCCTGCCGCCCAGCGGGCAAATTGCCTGCCGCTTTGCCAAGTACGAGGTAACCGCGTTAAATTGGAGAAATCTGCGCGCGGCTGCCGGAAAGTCCGCGGGAATGAAATAAACGTGGGCGAATCGCACGAACCTAATGTTGTTGGTACGCTATGCAGCCAATCGCCATCGATCATTACTGGAAGCTGTTGGCCGACAGCCGGTTACTTTCGGCTTCCCAGTTTGCCGAATGCCAGGACGACTTCGCTCAATTGCGCGGTGTCGGTGCTGCTAACGCGGTCCTATTGGCCGAGTGGTTGATCTCGGAAAAGCACGCGATAACGCGTTATCAGGCAGACGTTCTTTTGAAGGGCCGCCCAGGTCCGTTCACGTACAGTGATTTTCTGGTCCGGGATGTGATCCTGAAAGGCCGGCTAAGGGGTTGTTTTCGAGCGGTGCATCGCCCTACGAACTACCCGGTATTGTTGGTCTTTTTTGGCGATGATCGGCCGGGGGATGCGGCCTCCTGGTCGGCAACGCTGTCCACCGCTATGCAAAATTTCGGTCTTGATGCGCCTCATCTGGCGACCAGCCATGAAGTCGCGGATCTGGGTTTGTTCCGCTTCGCGGTGATGGATGACCTTGCCGGCAATTTCGTCAGTGACTTGCTTCAGGCAGGACGTCTAACGACGGACAAGGCGTTCGCCGTGGCATACGACGTAGCGCAGGCGTTGGTGACCCTGCATGCAACTGGACAGCGGCATGGTGATGTCCGTCCTGAGAACATCCTGGTCGCGGAAGACGGCAGCACGCGATTGTTGCACTTTCCCTTGGCCCGCAAAAACTACGTAGCTCGCCCGCCGCTCGACGCACATACGGCCGACTATGCCGCTCCGGAATTAAACCCACAGGTTCCGGATCCGACCCCGGCGACGGATGTTTATGCCCTGGGTTGCACTCTGTACCAGATGTTGTCAGGTCGTCCGCCCTTTGCGGGCGAGCCGTCGGCGGTACCACAAAAGGTGACGCGCCACGCGACCGAGGCCCTGGCACCGTTAAACGAGTCGGACGCCGTCAATCAGATTGTTAGTTACATGACGGCCAAGGATGCTGGCTATCGATACGCGGATGCGTCAACGCTGGTGGCCGCGCTCCAGCCGTTTATCCGTGCCGATCGGCCCCAGGCACTCGTACCGACAAGTCAGGCTCGTCTCGCGTATCAAGAAATTGCCAGCCGGCGACGAGCTGCCGTTGCCGCCGCCGCTGCGGCCGCCGCCGCACAAGCTACCGCGGCGGCGATGACGGCTCCTTCGATTCCTGCACCGCCGGTGTTTGCGTCGACTACTGCAGGCGGTCCGGAAATCATATCACCAGAGGGTGGCACGCTACCGGACGGCCAGCGCAGTTTTGGATTGGCCCCGGTCAATCCGCTGACGGGTGAAGCGGTAACGAGTCCGCAGGCCATTGGCGTCGGCAGCCATCGAGCGCCAACGAGTTGGTTGAAACGCCAGCGATGGATAGTCGCCAGTATGGCGGTAATGGCGTCGCTACTGTTACTGCTTGCGTTTGCCAGTTCAGGTCCTGATGAAACCGAAAAAGGCAAAGCGGCTTCCACGGACGGTGGTACGAACAACGTCACCGGCGGCAGCGAGGGTGGTTCCAGCGGCGGTACGGACGGCGATGACTCGACGCCAGCCAACCCGGCCGATGATCCGAGCAAGAAACCGTCCGACGACGCGATCCGCGAGGACGTTATCGCTGATGACGGTAAGACCCTTTGGGAATCCCCGACCGACGGCGAACCACCGGATTTACGGTTCATGCCCACGGCCCCCCAGGTCGTCCTCTTGTTGCGAACGTCTGAATTGTTCCCGGATGGGGTCCAGTCGCAATTATTGGCCGCGATGGGCCCCAGCGGCCGCTGGTTCGCGGAGTGGGTCAAGTTCGAAACTTCCTTTGCGTTGGAAGAAATCAAGCGACTGGATATTGCTCTCTATCCTCCCGAAGCTGGCAGATTGCAATACTGCACGATCACTTATTTGAATGAGGCCTGGCCGATAGACGTCCTGCTGGAACGGTGGGCATCGCCAGTCGCCGAACAATACGCTGACGGAACGTATTTCCGTCGCGGCCGGCGTGCCTATTATTTGCCGCAAGGCCGCACGAACGTCTTTACGTCTGGCAGCGTGAAGCAGATTCACGACGTGATCGATACCGTCGAAGAAGCAGCGTGGCTCTCCAAGCCGATAGAAAAACTGCGACGGCGGGCTGACGGCCAGCGGCACGTCAATATCTTTTTTGCCCCGAACTTCGTGCATAGCAACCGCGAATCAATGTACCCAGGGCAGTTATCTCCGTTGCACGAAGTGGTTAGCTGGCTACTGGACTCGTCCGAAGATCTTCAAGCGGGATTGTTGAGTGCCCATTTGGGGCCACGGCTGTTTCTTGAATTGCGATTGTTCTGTCCACAACATGTTCGGCCGGAAGTCATCGCAACGAAGCTGCACCGCCGCTTTGGTCAAGCGTCAGGAAGGTTGTCAGCCCATTTCTTTTCGCTGACCGTTAGCCCCTATAGCCAGCCGGTACTGGCGAGCGTGCCCGGCATGCTACATGCCATTCACAAGTACACGCGTCATGACCGCGATCAACCGAAAGGACAACAAGCCGTACTGCGTAGTTACCTTCCGCCAGTCGCCGCGTTGCACCTTGTGGCGGCAACCGACCTTGCGCTCTTGGAGACGGCCGGAACGATTGGTGGTGACACAACGACACCGTCCCCCGAACCAGCGGAAGATCCACTGAAAAAGTTAACGTCCTTGGTCTTTGATCGAAATAATCTGGAAAACGCTTTGCAGATCCTCAGCGATGATATTGGTTTGAAGATCGAGATTCTTGGGAGCGATCTTCAACTAGAGGGCATTACCAAGAATCAGTCGTTTGGCATCGAATTGCGTGACGTTTCGGCGGAGAAGATTCTGACTGAAATCATGCTGCGAGCAAATCCGACCAAAGTCGCAGGCCCCTCGGACCCAGAATTGAAGATTCTCTATGTTGTCAAGGAAAAACACGTAAACGGCAAAGACGTAATCTGGGTCACGACACGGGCCGCGGCGGCGAAGCGTGGCGACGAGCTTCCACCGCAGTTTGTGAACGGCGTTGTGCAAAAAATGGAGTAATTCTCGGCTGCAGGCGGGATTCTTCCGGTCATGGCCGGAACGGCCCAAACAGGATCTTTTTGAAAGTTATAATGGAGTAGCTCGACGCCCTCCGGATCAGGAAATCTTCTCGGTGAATCAGCCCTTTTCAATCGTCTGTGTTACGTGCCGCGTCAGGCTGACAGTGCGTGACGCGGCGGCCATTGGGCAGATTCTGAAGTGCCCGAAATGCCATAGCATGGTCCTGGTCGAAGCACCGGCGGGTGGGGCACCCGCTACGGCGGATAGCGAAACGGTCGCGACAGCCCCCGCCGCCGGCCCCGCCCCCGCCCCCGCCCCCGCCCCCGTCCCCGCCGGCCCCGTGCCCGCAAGGCAGGGTGTCGCCAAATCGTCACGGGCACCGGCAGCCCGCTCCGCCAAACCTGAAGCAACGAGTCGACCTGCGGCGCCTCCTCGGCAGGAAAGCAAGCGCAGCGTGCCGGTGGCACCTGTGACGCTGGAACAGCCCCCGATCGTTGCACCGCCCATTCCCGCCATGCCATCCGTGCCACAAGCCGGCTGGCAAAAAGGGCTGATGCTAACTTTCGCGGCAATTACCGGAGTGGCAGTCGCTTCCAGCATTTGGATGTTCCTTCAGACTCGTCAGCGAGACCATACCCAAGCTCTCCCAGGGAGCACGGTGGCCGTCGAAACCAGTTCGACGGAAGCTCCGCCCACGCCAACAAATAAGGATGCAGAGACGTTGCCCAACCA
>CAWJNN010000044.1:0-63127 GCA_963844115.1 uncultured Planctomycetales bacterium
GATGATCAATAGGTTTCGACGGCGCGAGTCGTTTGCGGCTCACAACGTAAACGTCGATATCCCGGATGACCAATTCGAGCCCCGATCAAAAACTCGAGCTACTGGAAACGCGCGAGACCGGTTATGGCATGCGGCCGAGCGATTGTTGAGCGAATCGCAGTTTACGACGTTGTGGCTTCATTATGGCGAAGGCCTGACCACTAAAGAAATCGGCCAGGTGCTCGGTCATTCACGGCCCCGAGTCAAAACCACTTTGTTTCGCGCACGACGTCTGCTCAAGCAACAACTATGCCCTGAAGCGCCACTGAGCAAGATGCGCGACAAGAAGAACCGACGATCCGAGTCCTCCCGACGCTGACCGCGGAGATGAAACATGCGTAACAGAAATATCAACTCGAAACCGCGTGGTTTCAACCAGGATCGTCCCTTGGACGAACAGCTGATCAGCGAGTCGAAAAGACATCGGCCAGATTTCTCCGATGTCTTGCATGATCGCATCGCGCGAGCCATCGAAATGCGTCGCGACGGTCACGCTTCCTCCGCCGCCCCGATCGAAACCGACGATGTTTTACCCCTGCCGGGACAATCCATACCGTCACCGCTCGGTTACGCACTCGTTGCCGCAGCGGCCTGTGCGGTGGCCGTATTTTATATCACCAGACCGGTACCGGTCGAAAAACCGATTGGGCCGGCAATCGTGGCGGCGGTAGTTGGGGACGAGCGATCCGCAGTGGTGGCCGTGGATGATGACGAGCCCACCGTGGCGCCGACATCTCCAGAAGCCTTGGCAGAGGTAATCGAATCGGCAGCGGACGAAATGTCCTTCCTGGCCAGCATCGTCAGTAGCGATCGCTGGGTCGATTCAGTTATCGAACTGCAACTTGCCTTCGACGAAGGGCTGCAAAGCCTGCCGTTCGGCAGCGACCTGGTCGACGAGTAATGCGCGTCTAAGTTCGTCACCCCTAAGTTCGTCACCGAGTCGCCGATATCAGACCGGCAAATCATAAAACCGCAAATCATAAAACCGCAAATCATAAAACCTCTGTGCGGTTCCGCCGAAGATCATGGCCCGTTCGTCGTCGCTCAATGCGCCCAGTAGCTCCAGCAGCGCATCGTGTACTTCGCGGTAACTGGCGGCCAACTCACACACGGGCCAATCGGAACCGAACATCAATCGGTCCGGCCCAAATAACTCTAACGCGGTGTCGACATACGGTTTCAGATCGTTAGGCCGCCACTGCTTCCAATCGGCTTCGGTGACCATGCCGGACAACTTGCAAAAGACATTTTGATGAGCGGCCGCTTTGCGGAAATCGCTCAACCAGTCATCGGTTCGCTGGTCCTTGATTTTCGGTTTAGCCAGATGATCGATGACCATCGGTAGTTCGGGCAGCGATTGAGCAAGAGTCGTCGCGTGACGCAGATGCTTGACAAAGAAAAGCAAATCGAACGGGACGCCGTGCTTTTCCAGTACCCTTAAACCACGGACGATATCGTCGCGGATGATAAAGTCGTTGTCCGATTCGTCCTGGGTAATGTGACGGACACCGACAAACTTTGGATGCTCGTTGAATTTTACGATCTGCTCTTCGCACTGGTCACTCGCCAGGTCGACCCAACCCACGACACCGGCGATGAATTCATTCTGTTCCGCCAGGTTCAGAACCCAATCGTTTTCGTCCACCGAGTGCTGCGTTTGCACAAAGATGGTGCGATCGATTCCGACTTCGGCAATCAATGGTTTCAGATCGGACGGCACGAACGAACGATTGATCGGCGCGTGCTGCGGCGCAGCCAGCCAGCCGTAGTCAAAACGGTCACTGTTGGAGAAGTCCCAGAAGTGTTGATGAGCATCTATTCTCATGACGTGGCCGGTTGCTTCGTTGGACAGTGCAACTTTGGGCGATGTTACAAACGTAAACGACTTGCTCTTAACCGCTTATATACCCTAGCCCGGATAATTCATTTGGCGTCAGCAAACAGGGTCGGGAGTCTTTTTTCCGGTCGGCTGAAACGACTGTCGGAATCTGTGAGTGCTATGTGCCGACAGGAAAAAAGACTCCCGACCCTCTCTCCCTCACCGGATCATTCAATGCCATCAAGAGAATCATCGGCAATCAATTTACTCCAAGTCGATAATCGCCTTGATCGCTCCCGTCTCCGGCCGAGTGTACTTTTCAAACTCGCCTACCACATCGTCGAACGGCAAGTGATGCGTGATCCAAGGCTCGGTATTGATTCTTCCATTTTCGATCAGATCGATGATGCGCGTGAAGTCACGCGGCAGCGCATTACGGCTGCATTTCATCGTTCCTTCTGGTTTATGAAAATCGGCATGCCGAAATCGCACTTCGTCTCCCGTCAGTCCGACAAAGACAAGCTCACCGGTCGGCGCGGTCAGATGGAAGGCGTTGGACATCGATGCGGCATTGCCGGTCGCATCGATGACGATGTCGGGCAGATTTCCCTCCGTGACCGAACGTAAATCGCCTTCCAATTGATCGCTCAGCAAGATCGTCTCATCCACCCCGATCACATTCTTACAGAAGTCGAGCCGCTGTTGATTGAGATCCAAGACGATCGTTTTGGCGCCCGTTAGTTTGACAAACTCGATCGTCGCCAGGCCAATCGGTCCGGCGCCAATCACCAGGCAATTGTCGTCTTGTCCCGGCTGGCAGCGATCAACCGCATGACAGCCGATGGCCAGCGTTTCCACCAGCGCGAGCTGTTCAAACGAGAGCTTCTGTGATCGATGCAGTTTCGCTGCCGGCAATACGAAGCGCGGCCGCAGCCCGCCGTCGATCATCACGCCCAGGACCTCAAGATTCACGCAGCAGTTCCCTGCCCCGCGCCGACAAGCGTGACAATCGCCGCAATTCATGTACGGCTCGACACTACAACGATCCCCGACGGTGACGTTTCGTACGTCTGCGCCGACCGCCAAGACTTCCACACCTAGTTCGTGTCCCGGTATCCGCGGGTAGCGATAAAGGGGCATCTTGCCGAGAAACGCGCGAACGTCCGTTCCGCAGATACCCATCGTGTGCGTCCGAACCAATGCCTCACCAGGTCCTGGCGCCGCCGGTTCGCCAATCTCAATCTCCCGCAACTGCCGCGGTTCAACAAGTTGGATCGCTTTCATGTCGTTTGTAGTTCCGCCTTTAGGCGGCCAGTATTACAGGCAAGTTACTACGCTTTGTTAACCACGAATTACACGAATGGCACGAATAATCCGAAATTCTAAGTCGAATCCATTCGTGTTATTCGTGGTTCTTGCATCTTGTAGTTTTTCATGCTGGTTTGCAGCGCGGCCGCCTAAAGGCGGAACTACAAATCAACGTTCTGAAACTGCGGCGTGTCGTACTTCTTCGGCAGTGGGTCGTTATTCTCCGGCCGCCCCTCTAGGTAAAACCAATTGTGGATCGGTTGCAGGATCTCCAAGACTTCGTCCAGCAGCTGTTGATCCATCGGCGATTCAAGCCAATCAACCCATTGCGAAACACGATCGGGATTCGCGGACCCGGTCACGCAGGTCGCCATATCAGGATTGGCAATCGAAAACTGCAGAGCCAACTGCGCGATGTCGACCCCCCTCCTACGACAGTGCTCAGCCGCCTGCTGGGCGACGTCCTGCACATATTCGGTCGCCTTGTGCCACGACGGAAGTGGCGCTTCACTTAACAACCTCGCGCAAAACGGCGCGGCGTTCATCACGCCAATTCCCCTCGTTCTACATTCAGGCACCAGATCCTGAAGCATGGTGTTCTGTAGCGTGTAATGGTTGTACGAAAGGATGACATCAACGTCATAGTTACGAATAACGTAGTCGAACATCTTCATCGGATAGCCGGAGACGCCGAAGTAGCGGACCTTTCCTTGTTGCCGCACCTGTTCAATGGCTGGCAACGTCTCATTCACGATCTGTGACATCTCCACGAATTCGAGATCGTGGCATAGGACGATATCGAGATACTCAACGCCCATCCGTTCGAGACTGATGTCGATACTCTCGACGACGCGCCGAGCGGAGAAATCGAAATGCTGGCCGGCATATCGTCCCAGCTTGCTGCCTAGAAAGTACTTTTCACGCGGGATCGAAGGCAGGACTTGCCCCAGCATAATTTCGCTCATCCCCCGCCCGTAAAACGGTGACGTGTCAATAAAGTTCATGCCACGATCGAGGCGCAACCTCCACACACCGCAAGGCGGCGGGGATTTCAATCTTGCGAAACTCCTGCCCCAGCGAAGAGGCGCCGAAGCTAAGCGCCGAGAGTTTGAGGTCCGTTTTTCCAAGCTGGCGGTATTCCATAGCAGACCGTTTTATGACGAATGCATCGCAACGCGCAGCCCCGGCTTGCGGTTCAACGTTTCTGGCGGTCATTATAGTGGGTCGTCGGTTTGCATCTACCAGGGAGGTACTTCATTGGCCAACGCACGAGCCGTTTGTTTGGGACTTCAACCCAGCTTTGGATTTGGTGATCGCATTGGCCTGGCAACGCCCGGACACGTGCGGGCCATGCAACTGGCCGGCCAGGGCATCACGCCGATTTACGCGCAACAGTCGATTCGCGAGATGGCCCGCACCGGGCGAGAACCAGCTCAAGTGATGAATGATGCGTTGCAAGGCATGCGGCAAGCCGGCTGGACAGGAATAGCTGGTGCCGATGCCGACCATCTAAAAACGCCGGAAGACGTCGACCGAACGGCGGCCGTCGGGTTCACATTCTTCACGATCGACCCTTCCGACCACGTCGACGAAGAGGCCGACGATTACGACCCCGCGGAACTGCAAGAGAAGTTCTCGCAGGTTGCCGGAGATGCGACGTGGTTCGCGGATTATCCGGGGAGGAAAATAGAACTGCCAAATGGTACTCAAATCGAGTTTGACGAAACATCGTGTCGGCGGGCCGCAGTGAAATACGGTCTCGCCATTCGGCACGCCCTGGAGTTGTCGGACCATATTGCGAATGTGTGCACAGCGGCGGGCGCGGACTTCGAGATCGAATTGAGCGTCGATGAAACTCCACAACCTACAACGCTGGCCGAACATTACATCATTGCCGACCAGTGCCTGCGACACGGCATGAAGCTGATCAGCCTCGCGCCACGTTTCATCGGCGACCTGGAAAAGGGAGTGGACTACAAAGGCGATGTCGCAGCGCTGGAGAAATCGCTGCAAGACCATGCAGCCATTGCCGAGTTGCTGGGACCGTATAAGCTGAGCCTTCATTCGGGATCCGACAAGCTTTCCATGTATGCCGCGCTCGCACGCGCCACACGTGGCCGCTGGCACGTGAAGACAGCAGGCACATCCTACCTGGAGGCGCTCCGCGTTGCCGCTCGGCATGACGAATCCCTGTTCCGGCGAATCATCGGATTTGGCCGGCGGCGGTACGACACGGACCGTGCTACCTATCACGTTTCGGCGACGCTGCAGTCGGCGCCGCCGCCCGATGAAGTTTCGGACTTGGCGCAGCTGGAGAGTATCTATCTGGAGAACTGGTCCGATGTAGAAGCCGGCGCCGGATTTACCAATCCGGGGCGACAAATTCTGCATTGCACCTTCGGGTCAGTACTAACCGACCCCGAAATTGGCGGGGCGTTACGCGATCTGCTCGCCGCGCACACCGAGACATACACGACCGTGCTGTCCGAACATTTCCAACGCCACCTGGCGGCTCTCCAAGCCGGTATGAATTGATTGTCGCAACGATTTCGGCACGGCTTGCAGCCAGCCTCTCAGCGCGCGTACCAGACAAGTAGCCGCGCGTAGCTGCCCACTGCGTGCCAGGCGACCGACCGTCCAGCGATGACGGCCGCCCGAAAGCGGCGCATATCCCTGACCTCGATCAAGGCAACTAATAATATCGATCGTATCTGCGGGCGTCGGGGGTCTCGCGCCACAGGCAAATCGCAACATCCAGAGCGCCACGGGAAAAGTCAACGCCAAGGCATAACAGCTATCGACTAGCGCCCACCGTTTACGCCCCAGGATGGCGTACTCGCGCGACGCCGTCGTGGTCTGGAAATACGCCAGCAGCGGCCGGTTGACTTCTACTTCCAACATCCCGATGGGCCGTTCCAAAGCTTCAAAGGTTGTCGTGGGAAACGTCAGCTGCAGTTCCGGGACAGTCCCCTTTCCCTTCACAAACGCCAAGGCAGCCGCCGACAAATGCCGACGCTGGCTCCGCGGCGACGTCCCAAGGCAGCCAGGATGCAAGCGAAGGTATTCCGCCGCCGCCTGCCGGAATAGCATCGGCGCGGCGCCTTTTGGCGGCTGTCGATCCTGAAAAATCTGTCCGTCGTCTTCCGTCGCGGAGGACTCCAACATCGCAATCAATTCGTTAAAAGCACTCGCTTTCACTTTCTGCGGACGACACGATTCCAGCTGTTCGCAGAAGTTCATCATATGGACCAGTCTTCGCACCAGCGGATACCGCTGGTCGCCCACCAGCCGCTGCACAGCCTCCGTCACCGATAAAAAAGCTTCCCAATCGCCTCGAAATCGTTTCGTGATCATCGGCGGGCGCCCAGACCGAGGTGCGAGTCGCCCTTGCCGCAAAAGCCGAGTAGCCGCGCGCCGATGCTCGCTTAACGGGCGTCCCAGATCCGCCGCGGCGGAAGGGCAAATGCGGCGGGTCGTCAGATAAGCAAAGTCGCCTAACGGTACGGCCTGGAACGGAAACATCCGACACACCAATGGCTTGGCTTGTTCGCCATGATCCTGATGAATGCGACACATTCCCTCCTCGGTCAAAAAAACGCAGCTACCGTCGTCACGCCGCGCGAGCTGAAAGGAACCACTCAAGACCCCCGTTCGTTCGATAATGTTCAACGATCGAAAGTCCGGATGGCTTTCCCAATCCTGGTCGCGCAGTTTTGCCAGGTCATCTTCGTCCAACGGAATGATCGAGCCGCGGCAGCAATTGCCGCAACTGTGACAATCCCAGCGTTCGATAACCGGCAGCGTGCGGATTGGTAATGGCGACGGGGCCGGCGTGCTCATGCAAAATATCGGCTGAACGTTTTCATCGTCTGTCGAGCGGCGGCAACCGGATCGGGCAGCGGCAAGGCTTCCGCGGAAAGGTAACCCTCGTAACCGATTTCCCGAATGGCTTCAGCGATCGGACCAAAGTCGGTATGCCCCATCCCGGCCGCCCGCCGGTTGCTATCGACAAAGTGAATATGCCCAATGTGGCGACCGCCGGAACGTATCGCGGCCGCGGGATCCGCTTCCTCGATGTTCATATGAAACAAGTCCGCCAGAAGGCGAACATTGCCTGTCTCCATGGCGTCCAGAAATTGAACGCCGTCGACGATCGTCCGCAACAGATCCGTTTCGTACCGATTCAGTGGCTCGAAGATCAGCGGCACGCCGTATTGAGCTGCGTAGTCGCCCAGCTCGTGCAACGCGTCGCTCAGATACGCCAAGGCGGAAGCTCGATCCGTTCGGTCGCCGTGCCGGCCCTGCATCGAGCCAATGATGGCCGGCGCCATAAGGTCCTGCCGCGTCGATCATCGATCGGACGAAACGACTCGCTACCGCTCGTTCTTCAGGAACCGGGCTACAGAGTTGGAGTTTGTGGATGACCCAGCCCGCCCCGGTCCCGGCAGCCGCCAGCCGCAGATCGAGATCGTTGAGCGTTTGCTTGAATTCCGGGTCATCAAAGACAGCGGGGCCCGGCGCGAAAACCTCAACGGCATCGAAACCAAGCTCTTTGGCCTGCCGACAGCCGCCGACAAGATCATCCCAAAAGACGAAGGGACCGCCGCGAGCTTCTTCCACCAGGCTGATCGTGACGCAGGAAGCTATCATATTCAGATTGGCATGGTCAGTTCTGGCGAACACCTATCGACAGCAACAGATTCGCGAAAAGTTGCTGGTCCGCCGTCTGGATCGTTAGCACATGATCTGGAGTGCTGACTGCCGGATAGAAATCCCACTTGTCGATCGGTTCGAGCTGCACATCGATTTGAGCCTCTTTGAAAACCGCCCGATACTCGTTCCAGACAGGCGGGTCATCGGTCAAGGCATACGGGCCAGTCGTCTCGTACATCATCGTATTGGCAGTCTCAATGGGAATCGTCGCCACCAGCGCCTGTAGCACTTGCGTACAGGTTACGATTCCTGGTGAGAGGTTGAGCGAAACCAACTCAGCGTTTGGCCCCAGCGTAGACGATGCAGGATAGTTGCCGTCCGCAATCAGCACCTTGCCGTGGTGACCTGCCCTGCCAAGCACTTCGTTGATCTTGGGGTGGATGAGCCGGTGCAACAACATATTCGTTCGCAACCGTGGGAGATCTGAACCAGAGAGCGCTTCGTTTATACCAACCCGCGCAATGGTATGTCAGGGGCGTACCTTCGCTAGAATCACGTCGAAAATATTGCGTCTTCGCACCCTCCAGCAGACCCTCCAGCAGACCTTCGAGACGCTCGACAGGCCAACGGGCAAAGGTGACCAGGCGCTCAGGCGACTTTCGCCGGGCGTTTCGTTTGATGCACACAACCGACAGGGTCTTCCTACGCGGTACAACGAAATCTCGCACAACCCGCTCGCTGATGAGTCCATCTTTGACGCCGGTACGCTCTCGGATGATCGCTATGCTTGTTTGGAACAGCGAAGAACTGACGTGAACATTAGCTGATCGAACCGCGCATCATCGACAAATCTTGCCTCATCCATCGCATGCGGCGACCTGATCGCGGATCAGCTCACGTCACTCCGACCGACAAGGTCGGCAAGGTTTTGCTGCGCGATAAATTCAGCCGTAAATCTTTTTCCGATAAGTATTTAAATTTTCATGAATTGTCCCGCATCACGAGGAAGTTGTGGTATTTTTGAAAATGGTCAAGTGAATTCGCGGCGACACGGCGCTATGCCTGTCGACGATGTTTCCTGACCATGTTTCCTGACCATGTTTCCTGACCATGTTTTCTGACCATGTTTTCTGACGATGTTTCCTGATGAGCTTTATAGTTAGCGATTGAACGAGTAACATTCCATGCTTATGCCCTTATTTTCCCAGACACATCCCGCTCTACAATTCACGCATCCGCTGCCGTACGGAGCCAATATCCACGACGGCGGCGTTCAGTTCGTCGTCTTTAGTCGGTCGGCGACAGCCATGCGCGTGCTGCTGTACGACCACGTCGCTGATCGTGAACCGTCGCAAGTTATTCACTACGATCCGGACACGGACCGGTGGGGTGACGTATGGAGCATTTTTATTCCTGACTGCCAACCGGGGCAGCTCTATCATTTTCAAGCCGACGGGCCCTACGAACCAGAATTCGGCCAGCGCTTTGATGGAACAGCGCGCCTGATCGATCCGTACGCGCGGGCACTGGCGGGCGAGTTTCTGCAGACAGAGGAAGGACTCGTGCGACCGCCGAAATGCGTCGTGATTGATGAAAACTTCGACTGGCAGGGCGACCGCCATTTACGCCGCAGCCTTTCCGAAACGATAATTTACGAATTGCATGTGCGCGGATTCACCAGGCACCCTTCCAGCAATTCAGAACACCCCGGCACGTATTTGGGGGTGATCGATAAAATCCCATACCTTCAGTCACTGGGCGTGACGGCGGTCGAGCTGATGCCGGTTCACGAGTTTCCCATCAATGACTGCCTCGGCAACCGGCTGGAACGGCCAAACTACTGGGGCTATGACCCCATGGCGTTCTTCGCGCCGCACCGCGGATACGCGGCAGGACGCGAACCTGGTTGCCAGGTCAATGAATTCAAAACCATGGTCCGCGCCTTGCACGCCGCCGGCATCGAAGTGATCTTGGACGTCGTTTTCAATCACACCAGTGAAGGAAACGAGCTCGGTCCGACACTCAGCTTCAAAGGCCTCGAAAACCGCGTCTACTACATGTTGGAAAACGGTGGTGGCTCGTACCGGAACTATTCGGGTTGTGGGAACACGGTTAATGGGAATCACCCGATCGTCCGCGAGCTGATTTTCAATTGCCTACGTCACTGGGTCCACAACTACCATATTGACGGTTTCCGGTTTGATCTGGCTTCCATCCTTAGCCGTGACCGAGCGGGAGAATTGGTCGCGAACCCGCCCTTGGTCGAAGCGATCGCGGAAGATCCTATGCTGGCCGACACCAAGATTATCGCCGAAGCGTGGGATGCAGCCGGGGCCTACCAGGTCGGGACGTTCGCCGATCTGCGGTGGGCCGAATGGAATGGCTTGTACCGCGACGACGTTCGCAAATTTTGGCGCGGCGACGACGGATATCGCGGCCGCCTGGCAACGCGGCTTGCCGGATCCAGCGACCTCTACAAGCCCGGCGGTCGCCAGCCGTACCACAGCATTAATTTTATCACTTCGCATGACGGTTTCACATTAAACGATATGGTCAGCTACTCGCGTAAACACAACGAGGCCAACTCGGAAGGAAATCGAGACGGCGATGACAACAACTACAGCGCGAATTATGGCGTAGAAGGCCCCACAACGCGCTCGGATGTGAATCAGATCCGACGCCGGCAACTCAAGAACTTCATGGCGACCCTGTTATTAAGCCAGGGTGTGCCCATGATCGTTGCGGGGGATGAATGCCAACGGACGCAACGCGGCAACAACAACGCGTATTGCCAGGACAACGAAATATCGTGGTTCGACTGGGCGTTGACTGAAGATGAAGATAACATCGAGTTGATTCGTTTCGTGCAGTCGCTGATCCACTTTCGCAAGATCGAACCGAGTGTACGACGTGAGGATTTTCTGACCGGCCTGTCTGATCGGCCGGGGGAATTACCCGATGTCAGCTGGTACGGCGCCAATGGCGAATCTTTGAATTGGGATGAGGACGCACCGACGCTGGTATGTCTGCTACGTGGCTCGCGCAGCGAAGATTCACCTCGGGACGAATGCCGGCATATGTTAATTCTGATTAACGCGGGCGAGACGTCGCACGAGTTCGTCCTACCGGCCAAGTCCCGGTCGTTCGAGTGGCGTCAGTTGGCCGACACGGCAGCGGAAAGTCCCAACGACGTCTTTCCCGATGGTGATGGACCTCCGTTACCGCAACGTCGCAAACTGAAGCTTGCCGATCGCTCGTTAGTCGCTTATGTCGCTGAACTCAAATCGCCGCGGCGCCGCAAGGCGGGAGGCTAGCCGCTCGGGCGATTCAACTGGGAAGACCAGGTGATCGCTCGATCTCGGGCGTCTGCGCGGCCAGGCGGTCCGCCACGATCGTATCGATTATCAACTGGACAGCGTGGTAGCCAATCATCGGCAGCATGCCGATTCCCAGGTCCAGCGCCAACGCCATGACCAGGCCGATCATCAACGTCTTCTGACTGCCGGCGATTCCGACCGCTATCCAATCCTCGCGCGGCAAGCCCGCTGCGCGGCCCAATGCGAATCCGCCGTAGAGAGCGGCCACGTGCACGATGCACACGGCGGCCAGCATCAGTAGGATGTCGGCATACGTAAACGATAGAGCGCCCGGACTTGCCAGCTTCGCACCCGCTCGGGCCGCGCCAATCAGAACCATGGTGAGAATGCCCAGTTGAGCGACAACCGAGACCGCCGTTTTGTTTTCCGTTGCGAATTCCGCCGTAGTTGGAATCAACCGGACCAGCTGGCCGGCCAGCATCGGCAAGACGGCAATCACAAACAGCTGAAAAACCAGACCTTGTAACGCGGTGGCTCCGCGTACGTCGGCGCCGGACAAGTACAGCAGAGTTAACGGAGTCGTCACGAAGCAGGCGAAATTGGTGACCATCGTAACCACCAGCGCCACGGCGTCGTTTCCCGCGGCACGTCGTGTCCAGACTGCAGCAGATGCGAGCGTGCACGGAACTGCCGCCGCCAAAATCATTCCCACGTCCAAGGGCGATGGCAGGAATCGTGACACTCCCCAGGCCAGCAATGGCACGATGATCATGTTGACAGCCACTCCCAAAGTGGCCGCCTTGGGACGCCCGATCGCTTTGCCAAACTTCGCCGAATCCAGTGTCCATGACATCAGGAACAAGACCGTGGCGACCAAGGCTTTCGTCGGAAAATCGTCCGCGAAGGTCTTCAGTGCCTGCGCACACAAGAACCCGATAGCCAGGAGTGCTATCAAGGCCAGAAGAAACCAGTGTCGCAACAGGAATCTCTTCATCATGCTATTGATGTGGCAGCAGAGGCGACATAATAGGTGAGGGTAACTGATTTCACAGACAGGCGCGAAAGGCAATCGAATAATTCCGTACAGCCAGCCATTCTCGGTAATCGCCCAACTGAAACAATCTCATTTTGCGAGATCGCTCGCACAAGGATACTCACCATGACCCCCGCCATGACGCGCGTCATGTTGGTGCTTCGCATCGGCGCTGTCCTCGTGATTCTCCTTTTGCCGTTTTCCGACGCGGAAGCCGGAACCAAGGTAGTCGTGGGGCGCACCGCACCGGCTGGTCAACAAGTATCGATGGATTCACTGGACCACTCTAGTTGGGATGCCTTATTGAAGAAATATGTCGACGCGGACGGAGACGTGAATTACGCCAACTGGAAGAAAACCGAGGCGGACGTCAAAGCGCTTGATGCCTACCTGGCCGATCTGTCGCGTGGCCTGCCCGGAAAGGCTTCCTCTCGGCCGGCTCAATTCGCGTATTGGATCAATGCCTACAATGCGATGACGATCAAAGGGATTTTACGCGAGTATCCCACGACCAGCATTCGCAACCACACGGCAAAAGTCTGGGGCTACAACATCTGGGATGATTTGCTGCTGATCACGCCGAATGGAAACTTTTCCCTGAATCACATTGAACACGAAATCCTGCGCAAAATGGGGGACGCGCGAATTCATTTTGCGATCGTCTGCGCATCGAAGGGGTGTCCGCGTCTTTTGAATCAGGCGTATACCTCCTCGCAACTGGACAAACAGCTTACGGCCAACGCCAGGCACTTCTTCAGTGACAGGCAGAAATTCAAGGCGGACGTCGACGCGAAACGCATCTACGTCTCGCCTATCTTGGAGTGGTTCGCCGAAGATTTCGGCAGCAGTGACGCGCAGCAAATGCGTTTCATTGCTACGTTCCTACCGGACCTCGACGCCCAGCGACTGCGCGCAGCGGATCCGCCGACGTGTCCTATCTGGACTACGATTGGAATCTGAACGAAAAACCAGGCGGCTCGCGGCGGCGTTGAGCCGCCGTAAATCGCTTTTCCTCGACGTATACGTGCGATCGACCGTTCTACCCTGCTGCGGCGCGACGGAATTAGATGTCGCCCTGACGAGCAACTGTTCGCGCCCGGTGGACCGAATGACGCCTGAAAAATAGAATAAATTGACAGCACGACGCACGCTGCATTAGACTGAACCCGGGTACAGCAGACAGGCCGAGCTGTCGATTTGCTCTTCTTTTCGCTCAGGCGAAAGAGCCCGGCACGGTCTCGCCCAACGGCGACGGAGCGAAGGAACGGAGGAACGACGCGATGGCGAGAGTCACCGCTGTGTGGGGTATTGATGTAGGCCATTGCGCTCTCAAGGCCCTTCGTTGTCACATCGACGATAAGAATCCCGACAAGATCGTCGCGGATGCCTTCGATTACATCGAATACCCTCAAATCACGACCCAGGCCGAAGCCGATCCGGTCGAGCTGGTTCGGAACGCGTTGACGACTTTTTTGGAGCGCAACGAACTGCGCGGAACCAAGATCGCCGTGTCAGTATCTGGCCAGAGCGGTCTGGCTCGATTCATTAAGCTACCGCCGGTCGAAACCAAAAAGATCCCGGACATCGTTCGCTATGAAGCGAACCAGCAGATCCCATTCGATCTGGAGGATGTCATCTGGGACTATCAACGGATGTTTGGCGGTGGCGAAGAAGATGGTCTGGCCCTGGAAACCGAGGTCGGACTGTTCGCGATGAAGCGCGAACAGGTGTACGAAGAAATCGAGGCATTCCGGGATGCCAATATCGACGTTGATATTGTTCAGCTTTCCCCACTCGCAATATATAACTTTCTGATCTTTGACCAGATTGGCGAATTGTCCCCGGAAGACGAATTCGATCCGGACGACCCGCCGGAGTCGATGATCGGATTGTCGATCGGCACGGAAACAACGGACCTGGTCATTACCAACGGATTTCGTGTCTGGCAACGTAGTGTTCCGTTGGGTGGAAGTCACTTCACCAAGGCGCTCGTCAAAGAACTTCAGCAGACGTATGCCGCGGCCGAGGAACTCAAACGCCACGCCACAGAATCCGACGATCCCAAGGCGATTTATCAGGCGATGCGTCCTGTTTTCAAGGACTTGCTGACTGAAATCCAACGATCCATTGGCTATTTCCAAAGCCTTGACCGCGCCGCCAAGGTTGGCCGAATTCTGGCGATGGGGAACTCCATGGAGCTGCCAGGGCTCAAACGCTATCTCTCACAAAACCTGGGACAGGACGTGGAAGAGGTCGAATCGATGACGCACCTCACAGGATCCGCCGTCATTTCGGCGCCGGAGTTCAAGAACAATATTCTCAGTTTCCCCGTTTCCTACGGACTGGCCATTCAGGCTCTGGGCGTCGGTCGGCTTAACACGAATCTCGTCCCTCTCGAATTGGTTCGTGACCGGACGATCAACCGGAAGAAGCCGTGGGCCGTTGCCGCATCCGTCCTGCTAACCTTGGGATGCCTGCTAAATTTCATGATCCTCTGGTGGCCATGGTCCCAAGTACGCATCGACGTCGACGAACCGTGGAAGGCGGCCGCCCAAAAGGTCGGGCAGGTCGACAACGAAATCAAGCAGAATGAAAATTTATTTAATGCGGCCCAGGACAAATACAAGAAGACACTGACGTTCGGCAAAACGATCGTTTCTCACTATGACCATCAGACGGATTGGTTGAATCTAGCGTCGGCAATTGCCACTTGCCTGCCCGACGATCCGGAAGATGCCGAACTCGCGGATCTCACGGAAAGCGAAAAGATCTGGCTGACCGACGTGACCGTTCGCCACGAGAAGAATCTGGGGAGTTGGTACACGCCGGATATAACCGCGAAGTTCCAACTGAATTCACAACCCGTCGAATTGCCGAAGATCGTAAATCCGGAAGATCTAGAACGACGCGAAGCGTGGAAGGGAATCCTCAACCAAAAGCAATTGGCGGAGGAACAGAAGATCAATGAAAACCAACTGCCGGCCCTGAAGCCACGCTTCCCGTCCCACGGAAAACCAGACGGTAAAGGCTATATCGTTCAACTGACGGGATACCACTTCCACGACTCACGCAAGCACGCATCCGCCGATCATTTCGTGCGGCGAACCCTGGTCCACAACCTACAAGACCAGTTGATCAAGCTTGCCAACCGCGAACAGGAAGTTTCGGTGCGGGATCTGGGAATCAGTCATCCGGTCGTTTTCGAAATGCGGGGACCCAAGAAGGTTCTGGTAGAGGATTCGAAAGGTAGCGGCACCCGGGAAGCGATTCAGTACATCTTTGTCGTGCAATTCGCATGGTCACCCAAACCCATCGCGACGACTTCGGCCACGCGAGTCGCCACGACGTCCACGAATCCGTAGCTTACGTGAAAAACGGTAAACGAAGTACACCAGACATCTCCATGGAAATGAGCGGCGATGGATAAACTCAAACCCTACCTGGACGGGCTCAAGAAACACCACTTCTGGCTGATAACCGCGATCTGCGTCCTCGTCACGTTATACTGCTGGAACCGTGCCACCAGCGAGATCCAGACTGACTTCACGAAGAATAAAGGGAAAGTAAACAATCAATTCACCAAGATTGGCGAAATCAATCGGCGGCCTAAATTCCCGAACGCAGACTGGAAAGAGGACGCCGCCAAGAAGAACACAGAAGTCGCTAATCAGATCAAAAAGGCTGCGGATCGCATCGTCAAAGATCAAAAGGCGGCTCTTACCTGGTCACCCGTTTGGAGCCGGCGCTTCAGGAGCTCGCTAAAACCGAACTACCAGATAAATGGCCCGAGGATGCACTCGAAGAATTTCGCCTGCAAATGCCGGAGGATGTCAAACGACTTCGAACCATCCTGCACGCCGCGGATGGCGTAAGCGCGGCGGGTGTCCAGTGGAATGCCGAAGACTATGACAGTACGTTGTCGGCGTTCACTCTGAATGACATTCAGGGTGGCGCTATCATGACAATGCGATCGCGCTACTGGGTCTTTGAAACGTTGGTGAAGATCATTGCCGAGACCAACGAGGGCGTTGAAGACAAATACAATCTTCCGATTCACGATCTAGAGGTGCTTGCCGTCGGCGATCAGAACGCAAAGACGATGCTGCCTGATCAATGGGCGATTGCAGGCGCCACAGCAACTGAAGCCGTGCGCTCCCCGCCCGAAATGGCCGGCTACACCCTCTGGCCCGTCCGAGTGCGAATGCGGATGGATCTGAAATACCTGTATCCGTTGTTGGCGGCCTGCGCGAATTCCGATTTGCCGTTCGAGATCAAGGGCCTGCGTATTCAACGTCCGAGCGGCCTGGTCGAAGTCAAACCACAGGAAGAGGAGCCGGCAGGAAGGTTTCACGTGGCGCCACGAGGCGCCGGCTTCGGGGGTCGCAAGATCGAAGAAGAAAAGCAAGAGGAAAAAGAGCCGGAAGTAGCCAAGCGGGGAACGCTGGTCGAGATCGTCGGCGACGTGTACCTTGTCAACGAACAAGGAATGCAAGGCGAGATTTCCAAGACGGGTGGACAGACCTCCGGTCGGCTGAAACTTGACCCGTTGGCCCTGTTGGTTTCGGCGGGGCGTTCTGGGAATTTCGAGTCTTATTCGAGCCGTAGCGAAGTCCCTCCGTCAATCCGCTCAACGACCTTCGGAGAAGAACAATGAAACTTCGATTCAGCCTCCGCCGCAAAAAGAATGAGGACGCCGCAGAGCAGGCCGACGGCAGTCCCCAACCCGAGAAGCTGGCCAAGAAGAAAAAGGCATCGCAGAGTAGCGGCGGGATTAGCGGAATCAAGCAATGGTTGTTTCTCCACAGCGAGAAAGCCGTGACAGTGGGTGTCGTCGGCCTGCTGGGATTCATGGTCTACAACGCGATCGGAAAACTGGAGGTGCAACAGAATCACACTCCGCAGGATCTGGTCAAAGCGGTTGACGGTATTCGCGGCAAAGTGACAAAGTCTTCGTTTCCAGCGGAGGAATTTCCCGTACCAGATTACTTGCAGGTAGTCGTTCAGGGCGGGAAAGTCGTTACGCCACCAGAGGATGTTCGACCGATCGTCCCTGCCGACGAAGGACCGCAAAAGCGACGAGATCCCATGATCTTTCCACCGCGGTATTTGGAAGCGGAAGCGGGTAACGGTGTCTTCTTCGTCACGAACCAACGGCCTGGATTGAAAGGAGTCGTGGTCAGTGGAGGCACCCGCGAACCGCACGCGCTGGCGGAACCGCTTCCGGCTGAACTGGGTGGGGTCGGTCCTGGCACCAACGCAAAACTGGAAGGTCAACGCTGGGTGGCGGTTTGTGCCGTCGTTCCCTACCAGACACAAGTTCAAGAGTATAGTTCGTGCTTCGCCGGCGGTCTTGGTCATGACCCCGTACGCGATCGGCCGCGTTTTGCGTTTGTAAGCATGCGTCGAATCGAAGTGACTTCGGGCCAAAAGGAAGATTGGAGCCAGGCAATACCGATTGACGTAACCCCGGCTCAATTCGATACGGTTAAGAAAAACTGGTCCGGGTACGGCCAGGATCCGGTACCAGCCGCTTATCGAGTCGCCGGTCTCTCGCAGCCGCTAGGTCCCTTAGCCTTTGACACATGGGCGCACTGGGCGAGCCACTCAAAACTCAGCGGACTCGTCCCGCCCGTAGTGCGAGCCGAACCTGAGGGACCAGGTGCTGGTCGCCAAGCGCCTGCTGCGGGACGTCGCGACCCGCGTGCTGGGCCTCAAGAAACGAGGCCAGTTCAACCGCCACCCGATGTCGCGACCGAGCTGAAACTGGTGCGCGTGATCGACTTTGATGTTCAGCCGGGCAAATCCTATCGCTACCAATTTCAGGTAGTTGCTACCAATCCCAACGGTGTATCGACGGGACTGCCGGTCTTCTTTATGAAGAACCCTGCGACACGCGACCAGCAATTTGTGAGATCCGAATGGAGCGAACCGAGCACGGTAGTCGTGGTTCCGCACGATGCCAGGGTCTTCGCTTCGCAAGTCGAAATGCCGCCTGAGGGCACGGACTTTCCGGAACCGATGGCCGAGGTCGTGGTCGAAGTCCTGGAAGCTGCCAATGGCGCACAACCAACCGGATCGATGAAACTTCGGCGAGGAGAACCGGTGACCGGGACGGCCCAAATCGTTTACCCGGGCGCCGGCGGAAAGCAGATTATTGTCAATAATGGTGCCAACCTGGACACGGATTATACCCTGCTGGATTTCCGTCCCGAGTCGCCTGGCGGGGGCAACAACAGTCCTGTCGAAATGTTATTTATGGACAGTAACGGGAACTTGATCGGCAGCAGCGCCGCGGATGATGCATCGAAAGTCGATCGTCTGAAAAAGTTGCAATCGGCGTTGGCCGCGGCGCCTCAACCCAAGGGGCCGGCTCCGGAACCAGTCCAAAAAGATGATCTTAACCAACTTGAAAACGACATTCAGCAACGGGGCAGGAATCGCTAGAGCGCGAGCAACACCATCTTTTTACCTGTTCGCGTTGGCGAGCTGCGTGTTGGGTTTTCTTCTGGCATTCCCCATCGGCAGTCGTGCCGTGGCCGCCGATCTTCGTAAAGGTGCTCGTCCCAACATCGTATTCGTTCTGGCGGACGACCTGGGCATTGGCGATGTCAAGTGCTTCGGCGGTGAGCGTTGTCAAATCGAGACGCCCGGTTTCGATCGAATCGCTCGCGAGGGCCTGCGGTTTACGGACGCCCACGTTGTTACGTCCTTCTGCGTCCCGACCCGTATGGCAATTCTGACCGGTCGCTACCCCTGGCGCTTTCAAGCACCCAGGGAGGACGGGGCCTGGGGCTTCCTGCTTCCGAGGGTCTCGCCGTCGCGTTTGACGTTGGGGCGTGTCATGCAGTCCGCCGGATATCACGTCGGATACGTCGGCAAATGGCACTTGGGTACTCGGATGCAGACGACGGATGGCAAAACGCAAGGCAGCGAAAACGTCGATTTCTCAAAGCCGCTCGAACGCGGACCGAACGACTACGGAATTGACTACAGCTTTATCTTGCCCGCCTCACTCGATATGTATCCGTATGCCTTCCTCCGCGACCATCGCTTCGTCGGGCAGGTAACCGCCCGCAAGGGCTGGAGTGCCTTCCATCGCGTCGGTCCTGCTGCCGAAGATTTCGAAGATTCTAAAGTCCTGAATCGGCTAGCTGGCGAAGCGGAAGGGTTTATCGCCCGTCGCTCAAAAAACGCGCACGACGGCAATCCCTTTTTTCTCTATCTCGCACTCACCTCGCCCCACACTCCCGTCGCGCCCAGTTCGCCGTTTCAGGGAAAGAGCCGCTTGGGAGTCTATGGCGATTTTGTGATGGAAACGGATCATGTCATTGCACGAATACTCGATGTCCTCGACCAACATGAATTGGCCGAGAATACTCTCCTAATCGCCACGTCGGATCACGGCGCTGCGCCGTACGTGGGACGTCGCCGCAAAGCGACACCCGGTCAGATTCGTGAACTCGAACAGGACGGTCATTTTTCCAGCGGCATCTACCGCGGCTACAAGTTTTCCATCTACGAAGGCGGACTGCGCGTACCGATGGTCGTGCGTTGGCCCGCGGTCGTCCGCCCAGGCTCCGTCTGCAATCAGCTGGTCGGAGTTCATGACCTTTTTCGAACCCTGGCGGAAATCACCGAACAGGAAACTCCGCAGGATGCGGCTCCCGACTCGATCAGTTTTCGTTCGCTGTTGAGCGACCCGACGGCAACCAGTAGGACCAACATGATTATGCAATCCACGGGCAGTTTCGCCGTCCGAGACGGCAGATTCAAGCTGGCCGTTTGTCCGGGCAGTGGCTGCGGGGGCGAGCTGGGCAACCGGCCGCGTCGCGATGATGCCTGGAAGAGTGCTCTCGAGCGCCTCGGCCGCTCGCCAAAAAACCGCGACGAACTGAAACAGGCTCCGTTCGTACAGCTGTTTGATCTGCAAGAGGATCCAGGCGAAACCAACAACCTGGCCGTTCTGCAGCCGAGCAAGGTGTCAGAACTGTTGCGCGTGCTCGAACAACAAATCGACGCGGGTCGCAGTACTCCCGGGCCCGAGCTGACGAACGACGTTTCGAACGTCGACTATCTTCAATCCGTTCCGAACTTCGTCCTCAAGGATTTACCGTAGCCGGTTGTAGCCTTCCGCCACCGTTATCCCTATCCGCAAGTGTCCGTTCGAGTTAACACGTGAATTCACTGGCTGCCGGAAAATGGGGGGCCCATGTCCTATAATGATCTGGACCTGGATCCGGGAATATCCGTTGCGCGTCGGTTCCAGGTGCGGAACGTGAGGAACCAGCAGCCACGGCCGGTCGTCCAAAGATCGTAGGCCGATGGGACGGCTTGCTGCTCGTAGGAGCGAATCGCGACGGGAGGTGGAGATCATGGAAAACGTACATCAACAGGTCCGCAGGGCAAAGCGTCGTCTCAATCTTCAACGGTTCCTCACGCTTCTACCCGCCTGCTGGTCTGCCGCCCTGTTCGTAGCCGTTCTTGCCATTGCAGTGCACAAGTGGTATCCGACCGCAGCCGACCCCTGGCTGTGGAATCTTGGTTGGCTGAGTGGTGCCCTGGTCGTTGGCCTTGTCGTCGCCGCGATTTGGACGCGATGGACACGTCACCAGGCGATCGATGCCGCCATGGAACTGGACCGTCGATTTGGGTTGAAAGAACGGGTCTCCAGCAGTCTGGCCCTGAGCGATTCCCAGCGCGATACCGAAGTCGGTCGCGCCGTGGTCAATGATGCCGAGCAGCGGGTACGACGTTTGGATGTAACGGATCGATTCGACCTCTCGGTAGGACGCGGCATGCTGCTGCCGATTCTGCCGGCCCTGTTGGCGTTCGGTCTGGCGTTAGTAATCAGCGAACGGGCTATCGAAAAACCTGCCCAGGCCGGCACAACCGAAGCAACGCAAAAGAAGCAAGTCAAAAAGTCGTCTGAGGAATTGCGAAAGAAGGTCGAAAACCGACGCAAGGAATTGCGCAAAGGGTCTGAAAGAAGCCGAAGAAGCGCTGAAAGAGTTTGAGAACGGTCTGCGAGACCTCAACGAGAAAAAGGACACCGATCGCAAAAATGCGATGATCAAGTTGAACAATCTGGCGAACAAGCTGGAACATCGGCAGAAGCAGTTGGGCGGCGCGGACGAAATACGTCGTCAACTGGATAAGCTGAAGGATCTGAAACAGGGACCCGCGGACCAGTTGGCCCGCGCGCTTAAGAAGGGAAAATTCAAAGACGCCCTGGACGAAGTCGGAAAACTCCAGCAGAAATTACGGGATGCAGATCTGAATGACGAACAGAAACAGAAACTGCAAGACCAGCTGGACCAGATGAAACAGAAGTTGGATCAGGTCGCACAGGCTCATCAGCAGGCCAAACAGGACCTCCAGCAGCAGATCGACAAGGCCCGACAGGACGGCGATCGCGATCAGGTGGCGAAGATGCAGAATGCCTTGGACAAGCTGCAACAGCAAACACCGCAAATGAACAAATTGTCACAGATGGCGAAAAAACTGGGGCAGGCTGCGCAGGCGATGAAGGACGGCCAAAATCAACAAGCACAGCAGGCGCTCGATCAACTCGCCGATGATCTTCAGCAGCTCAAGAACGACTCGGACCAAATGGAAGCCCTTGAGGCGACGTTAGACGAAATCCGGATGGCGAAAAACTCGATGAAATGCGAGCAGTGTGGGGGGGCAGGTTGCGGTAAATGTCAGGGCGGCGACGGCTTCGGCGACGAAATGGGAGATGGCAGCGGTAAGGGTCAGGGCCAAGGAGGACAGGGCGATAAGGTCGGCAAGGGCGGCGACGGAAACGGAGCTGGGAAAGCCGGCCATGGCGATCGGGCCGAACGAAAAACCGCTACAAACGCCTACGACTCGAAGGTCAAGGGCAAGGTCGGAAAGGGTCGCGCCGTGATCACCGGTCCGGCGGATGGTCCGAACATCAAGGGCCAGCTACGCGAGGAGATCCAGGCGGAGTTCGATGTTCAAAAGGGGGGTCCCGCGGATCCGCTCAGTGGGCAGCGCCTACCAAAGTCGTATCAACGGCACGTCCAGGAATACCTGGAGTCGATCCGTAAAGGCGACTGAAACGATTTGCGTCGCCGGGACCACAGTGAACTAACACACGACCGCAGTGAATCGACAAGGGCAGGGCGGCTATCCCTGTATCCGCCTGGGGAGCGTGAAGGAATAGAGAATCACGACGGCTCCGCCGGCCAGGAACGCCCAAGGAGCCCAGTCCGGGGGAACAACGACTCGGTTTTTCGGAGCCGGGGCAGAAAAGCCGAAAGTGTCCACCTGCTGACCCTGCGTGGCGAAGTTCGCAAAGACGGCCTTTTCAATCACGAGGCACTCCAGCCCTAGAATGCAAACAAAAATTCCCACGGCTATAAAGAATGCGCGGAACATCCTCGGACCTCCTTTGTGTACCACCGGTGATCGCAATCGTTGTTCCCAGGAAACCTGTGCTCAGGAAACCCGTGCTCAGGAAACCCGTGCTCAGGAAACCCGTGCTCAGAGAACCGGACGATCGATCCTTGGTCGGCTTCTGGTTCGTTATTTTCATTGCTATCTATCGACCGTTGCCTTTAACCCGCTTCAATATCGAGTGCGCACGGAGGGCCACGTGCTAGGACCGAGCGGATTACAACGACGGTTCGCGCCGGTCCTGTGGTGTGTTCGTTTCATGACGCTGGTCATCGTCCTACCCGCGTCGACCGGACGCGCCGACGATGCGAAAAGTGCCGAACGGTTTCTTCTCGATCGCGGTCTGCTTCCTACCGGAACACTCTGGACGTGCGCCGAGGACCGACGGCTAAGCGGGCGGATGAACAAAATCCGCGAACTGGTACGGACGTTGAATGACAGCGAATTACGGATTCGACATGTTGTCAGCCGCAACCAGGCGTTGGGACAGGAATTGCAGAAAGTCGATGCCCTGATCGGGCAGGCCCGCGCCCGTGATGCCAACGGGTTTACGGACGATAGAAGTCGATATAAACAGCTTAACGAACGCCGCAACGAATTGCGGACACAGTTTCTCCCGGAGCTCGATTTCAGCAGTCATCCAGATGTACGTAGCGCGATGATCGAGTTTATTGGATACAGGCAGCAGTTACTTTTATTGTTGCTCGAGGTGCCAAATGAAATTTTCGAGGTCGAAACGGTTTATTCTGGATTAAAGACCGACGAGGAAATCACGACGGCGCTGGCGAAATTGGGCAAGGGCCACCGTCTGGCTGGCGGAAACCTGATGGCCCGCTACGAGGGACGACTGACACGAGCGGTAAATCTGGCCAGACATCATTGGATCCCACTGTACCGCGAACTGGGCCAATACCGCGTGCCGGTCATGATCAACGACCGGCGGCCCACCACGCTGACGTACAAGGAAGGAAGGGAGCCATGTCTATTGCCTGACAGCGTCCGCAGAAAGGCAGGAATCGAAATCGGCGACGATGCGGTCGAGTCGACGTATCAGGCGGAGGATGGCCGCGAGTTCACGGTAAATACGGTCGTTTTGCCCTACGTGAGGCTAGGTCCCTATCTATTGGAAAATGTTCCCTTTCACGCGCTACCGCCTGAGGCCGAAGATCTGGGTGGTCGAATCACCGACTCGGCCTTCTCGACCTACAACGTGGAGGCCCAACCGGACCGGCTGCGCCTGCACGTGAAGGCGTCCAACTGATCCGCCAGGGATCGCCGCACCCGCTACTTTTCGCTCGCAGAACCCGATCCCCTGGTCGATTCGGGGCAGCATCCGGCAACGCAAGCCGCGTCCTCCAGCAAAAAAACGGCGAGATTCGCGGTCGGATTGCTGAATTCCAAAACGCGATGTGTTATTCTCACGGGAGGAGGATTGGCAATCTCCTGACACCAATCGTCCAACAGCCTGCCGAGCGCTGGATGTAGCGGACATGGCGGACATGACGGCAAATCGACATCATGGAGGATCGGAGATAGCGCCGAGAGATCAATTGAGCCAAGATGAATGAATATCGTTGTCCACATTCACCGATTCAGTTTAACGGGTCGTCTTTCCGTCAACATTGTTGGTGGTGTGCGGCCTCCGTATAATTAACTGCGGTTTCACGTAATTGATGGGGGGTTCCGGGGCTTTGTCGCAGCAGAAACCAAGAATCCTGCTCATAACCGACACCGAAAGTCGCGACGGCCAACTGTGTCAGTTTCTGCACGATAACTACGATGTTGTCGAAAGCGAAGGGGACCTGGAGTCTCTGGTCCGTCTCCAGCAGGATCATTTTGACGGCGTCTATCTGACGGCTGGTCACGTCGACCAGATGATTCGAGCCGGCAAACTGCTCCAAAACCACCGCATTCTGGAATGCATGCCGGATGGCGTTGTGCTATTGGACGACGAGAACAAGATCGTCTGGCACAACGAGCGGATGAAGAAATGGTGCGAAGAAGACCAGTTGATCGGTAAGAATTTCTACGGCGTGCTGGCCAGCCCGGAAATCCTTGGCCCGGACTATTGTCCGTTCCATACCGCCATGTCTTCCGACTGTGCGAGTTCGTCCACCCTGCGAACGCAGGACAATCGTTTCTTCCAGATCTGTGCGGCACCCGTTCGCGAGGCCGACAAGCCAACGAACTTCTTGATCGTGACCATCCGCGATGTGACCGAAGATCGACTGCAACAGCAAAAACTGGCGGCGATTCACAAGGCTGGAATGGAGCTTGCCGATCTGACGCCCGAAGAGCTGATGAATATGTCCGTGGAAGAGCGAATTGAGCTGTTGAAGTCGAACATCTTGCACTTCACGGGCGAGTTGTTGGACTACGATGTTGTTGAAATCCGTCTTTTAGATAACAAGACGAACAAACTCGAACCGCTCGTCGCCGTCGGCATCGACGGCGCAGCTGCTCAGCGCGAGCTGTACGCACTTCCCCAAAATAACGGTGTCACAGGTTTCGTCGCGGCGACGGGCAAGAGCTACTTGTGCGAAAATACGAAAGACGACCCGTTGTACGTGCACGGCGCCATCGGCGCCAACAGCTCGCTAACAGTGCCCCTATTGCTGCACGACGTCGTGATCGGTACGTTCAATGTCGAAAGCCCGGAACCGCAGGCGTTTAACGAAAGCGATCTGCAATTTCTGGAAATCTTCAGCCGCGACGTGGGCAGGGCGTTGGGCACTCTGGAATTGCTGGTCGCAGAGAAAACCAGCACGGCTGTCGAGAGCGTCGAGGCGATTCATACGGCGGTTGCACTGCCGATCGACGACATCTTGAACGAAGCCGTCAACGTGATGGAACGGTACATCGGGCACGAACCGGAAGTCATCCTACGGTTAGAAAAGATTCTGCGCACCGCACGTGACATCAAACAGGTTATCCAGAAGGTGGGTCGAACCATGACCCCCGGCGAGGCCGTCCCCTCCGCACGGCATGTCGAACTTCGACCTCTGCTGGTTGGGCGTCGTGTTCTGGTCGCCGATGCCGACGAAAGCGTTCGCAGTGCCGCGCATGCTTTGCTGGAACGATATCACTGCACCGTCGAGACTGCTCATGACGGCGCCGAGACACTCTACATGGTTCGCAACACTTCCGCCCTGGGTGGCTATGACGTCGTCATCGCGGACATTCGCCTGCCCGACATGAACGGCAGCGAATTGATGGAAAAACTGAACGAGATGTCCGACGCTCCGACCTTGGCCCTGATGACGGGATTCGGTTATGATCCGGGGCATTCGATCGTGAAGGCCCGACAGGCAGGCTTAAAAGAGGTCCTTTACAAACCGTTCCGCCTGGATCAGCTTCTGGAAACCGTCGAACGGTTGGTGAGTGCCAACCGGACGGCAATGCCTTCCTAAACCGGATCTGGATTTAAATCGGACTTTTTTCGAATCGGCCTCCGGTGCCCGCTGGCGCGCGCCTAAGATGTATTCTTTCGGAAGCCGCAGAGACCGCGGCACCGTGGCCGGAGTGAGAGACGTGCTGTTCACCTTTCTGGAAATTGGCCTGTGTGCGACGGCCCTGTTGGGCAATACCGTCTTGTGGCTGATCCTGTTCGATCTCATCTTGCGAAGTGAAACGTCGCGGTGGCTCTCGCGGAGCGGCAGGCTCGTGTCGCTGATCGGTCTGACATTTATGCCGGTCGGCCTGGCCGTTTCGTATTGGCTGACGGGCGCGAGCCTGGTAGATCAGTGGCTTGCCCTGGATTTTACGCCGCTGTCCCTGTACGCGCTGGCTTGTGTTCTGATCGCCGTCTTTACCGCTCCCTCGATGTTACGGCCGTTTGGCCGCGATGATCCATCCGTATTGGTCACCAATCATTCGACCCTGCTGGATCTCGATACGCTGCTCGAGCTGCCCGGGCTCGACGGTCCTGTGAGCCGGTTCTTTGGTCGCATCCCCGGCAATCAGATTCTGCACCTGTCGACCCACCAGGAGAAGATCCGAATTGCCCGTCTACCGCCGGAACTTGAGGGGTATTCGATAACGCATATTACTGATTTGCATTTTACCGGCCAGATCACGAAACCGTTCTTCGAAGAGGTCGTTCGACGAGCGAATGAACTGGAAGGCGACCTGGTCGCGATCACGGGCGATATCGTGGATTGCGAGACCTGTTTCGAGTGGATTCCAGACACCTTGGGTCAGTTGCGCGCCAAAGACGGCGTCTACTTCATTCTGGGCAATCACGACAAGCGGGTCGATAGCGAACAACTGCGACGGGAATTAACCGAATGCGGCTTAGTCGACGTGGGGGGGCGTTGGCTGGAACTGACACTGCGCGGCCAACCCGTGATTCTGGCCGGGAATGAACTGCCGTGGTTTCCGCCCGCACCGGACATGCAAACGTGTCCGCCGAGAACATCGTCGGGAACATCGTCGGGAACATCGTCGGGAACAACGTCGGGATCAACGTCGGGATCAACGTCGGGAACATCGCCGGGATCAACGCCGGGATCAACGTCGGGACCGATGCGGATCCTGCTGGCCCATTCCCCTGACCAGCTGCAATGGGCGCGACAGCACGATGTCGACTTGATGCTCGCCGGTCACACGCACGGTGGCCAGATACATTTCCCCTGGGTGGGACCGCTGGTCTCGGCAACCTGGACGGGACGGAAATACGCGGTTGGGCTGATCCATCAACCGCCCACGGTCTTGCACGTCAGCCGAGGCGTCTCACAAACCGTCCCGCTCAGATTCCGTTGTCCACCCGAACTTTCTCGGCTCGAACTTCAGCGTGGCTAATTTCCTGCGGGCATCGCTTTCGCAGTTCGAGGCAAATGCCTCCAGCCCGGAATAGCTTGTGCACACGCGAAAACCAAAGCTCTTGAACAACTGACAATCCTAGTTCTTCACATGTCTCCAGAATTTCCCGACGGTTGTAGGTTCGACACGCCCACATCCGGCTGGTCCACGCGCCGCCAAAGTTATCTTCTGTGACCAGCAGCAACATGCGCGCATTGAACTTCATCACACGGGCCATCTCGGCAAGTCCCGTCCTCGCATCGGGCAGATGTTCGATGACGTAGCCGCAGGTGACGCAATCGAAAGCCTGATCCTCGAATGGCAGTCCTGCCAAATCGGCGGTCAGGAGTCGGGGACGATTGCTCTTGAGCCGATTCCGAGCGCGTCGCAGCATGGCATGCGAAATGTCGATGCCGGTAATGCGCGCCTCCCGGTCGCCGTACTTTAACATGTGGCCGATGATTTGACCGGCGCCACTTCCGACATCCAATAGGTCTCGCATACCAGCCAGATCAAATTGCCGTTTGCGCAATAGCCGTTCGCCAAGCGCCAAGTGTCCGGAGAAGCGGCTGAACTTGGTCAGCATCGCGCCGCGAGCCCCGCCGTACACCTTGCGCACCTCGTCGCGATAGTCGTCATAGCTGACGCGATGAATCAGATCACGTTCGAGAATCCGATTAACGACCTTGCGGTCCCCGTTAACTTTTTTTTTCTGAAATTGTTTCATACTTGGCGGTCGACCTCCGCTCATCAGCCTGCGTCCGACGCAAATCGCGAACGGCCCCGTCAAACGTAAACGCGACGGTTATAGATATACCATTCGAATAACAAAACGCCTAGCCCCAGTAGTGCAAGCAGCTTCCAGATCGCGTACCGCGTGAAGTGCCAATCGGGCCGGGCCGATCCAACGACCTTCGTGTTACCCAGACGAACAGACGTCTCGGGCATAGGTCTGATATCGCTTTCGTTAGGATCAAACAAGTTGACGGTAAAACGATGCGTTAGCCCTCCTTGACTGTACTCGTACACTCCTAACAAATCGGTTCGTGTGAAACTGTAGCGGTTCTGATGATTACGCACGACGTTTTCGGAACCGTCAGGGCGAATGATCTTCAACTCTTCCGGACCGTCAGGCAAGTGCAATTCGTGCGAGTGTCCGGGCGCAATGCTGATCGATGCCAGCTTCCGGTTTGGGTTCGCGAGGTAGCCAATCAAATCCTGTATGAATACCGCAAAACTTGTTCGCAAAGGCCAGTTCGTATTGTAAACAGTCTTGCCATCTTCATCCGTTTGCTGGAATTCGAAACCCAATACCGCGTCGACATAACCTTCCCGTGGCGCGATCGCAAAGATCGCTCCTCCTTGCGACTCGATCAGAACCGTGCCTCCAGCCGGAGGCTTGACTTCGTGTGCCTGATAGATTGACACGTCGCCCAGATCCAACAACTGCATCACGGGATGAGTCCGTTCGGTATCAATGATCTGCGGCCCTTTGATAGCATCACCCGGTTCCCAGCGATTGTCGGGCGGTACCCGGCCGATGAAGAACGTGTTACAGCTGGGCATTTTCTGAGGCCGACAGCGATCGTAGATAATGAAGTCGTAGACACCCGCATCGGCCTGTGCCTGGTGATCTTTGGTCGTCAATACCGCCGGGTCGACGAATTCGACATCCGCCAATTCCCGCGCCTTGGACGTCGTCAGTGCCGATTCGAACGCCGTATTCCCTGTGGTCGCGAACAGAATCCTCGTGCGTCGCGGCGGATTCACCACGGCCCACGCTTCATCGTCCAGCCGCAACGCATCTTCGTAGTCGTGAGCCAGGTGGAGGATACCCGTTTCGATATCCTCCAAGGCAAAGACAACCTGCTTGAAATTCGTGCCAGGTTTTTCCGGGTCGACACCGGGAACCTCGGCCTCCTGGACGTCGACCAATTCCTCGTCCAGGAACAACTCCAGGGCGACCGTCACCGCCTCCGCTCCGTAGTTTTCAATCCGGGCCAACGCTTGGATCTGGTCCGGCCGTCGGTCGTGTCGTCGCGTCGACAGATTGACGATGGCAACGTTTGTCGAATTCGGATCGCCAATCATTTCCAACCGTGGTTCGAGATTGCCGAGCGAAAAATCGACAACGTCCGGCAGCTTGAAGTCGCTCAACACAAACATCTCGGCGGGCTGAGCATCGGCGGCAGCTTCGTCCTGCACAGCGCCCGCTGCCGGACTCGTCTCGCCCTCGTCCTCCGAAAACGCCGACCGTCCCGGATTCGCCAAACCGGCGGCCAAACGCAAGGCGGCGGCTAGCGACGTCCGGCGGGCGGTCGACGGAATGCCCGCGACTTCCCGCCGCAAGACATGCTGGTTCTTTGTGAATTCCTTCACGACGATCGCGTTATCGGAAAAACTGATGATCATCGCGGCGTCACCCGTATCCATTTGTTGAATCAGCTCGTCCACGCGGCGTTTGGCGGCCTCCAGACGGGTTATCGTTTCCGACTCCACCACGACGTCTCGCGAACTCATGCTGGCCGAATTGTCGACAATAAAGATAAAACGGTCCCCCTTGAAACTAGTCGTGCGCCAGGTGGGATTCAACAGTGCCAACATGATCAGCAACAGCAACAGCAGCTGTAACCACAGCAACAAGCTCTGACGCAATCGTTGCCAGAGACTGTTGACGTGAAGATCCTCTATGGACTTCTCCCACAGGTACGTACTGGGCACTTCGATTGGCTGCCGTTTTAGCTTGAGAAAATAAAGCACCGTGATCGCGGGCGGTACGATGGCCAGCAGCAGCCATTGCCACCCACTCAACATACTGGTCCATTCCGGGAACATCAGCGGACCAGCCCCTGGTTTCGCAGGTAGTTGGAGATGACTTGATCGACCGCAACATCATTCCTGGCGAGAACGTACGACATGCCACGCCGAGTACAATAATCTTTCGCACCGCCGAGAAACGAGTTCAACGTCTTGCGGTAACGAGCCAGCAGCGGGGCACTCGCCGTAATCTCGGCCACATCCGCGTCCTCGCAATCGACCAGGCGCAGGTCGCCCTGAATTTCCGGTTCCAGCTCTTCCCGGCACAAGACATGGATGACGTAGACGTCCATGCGCCGAGCCAACAGGTAACGCAGCGCGGTTTCGTATCCCGCTTTATCCATCAGATCGGTCAACAGAACGACAATGCCGTTTCCGCTGTTGCGCAAACAGAAATTGCGGACTCCCTCCGCGAAAGAGATGTTCTCGTCGGCTTCGATGCCGTTCAAGTAATCCAGCATCCGCCACAAACTTCGCCGTCCTCGCAAAATCGGACCAGGATTGTTCGCGGTCTGCCCCAACGTTTCGATCCGAACGCGATCGGCACGGGCCAACCCAACAAAGCCCAACGAAGCGGCCAGCTGCTTGGCAAAATGCAGCTTGGTTGGCTCGCCAAACCCCATCGATGGGCTGGCGTCGATCAGGGCATAGAAGTGAAGATCTTCTTCTTCCAGAAAGAGCTTGAGAAACAATTTGTCCAACCGCGCGTACGTGTTCCAGTCGACGAAACGAAAATCATCGCCGGGAACGTAGTTGCGAAAATCCGCAAACTCGACGCTCTGCCCTTTCCGCGGACTGCGCCGATCACCCTTCGACGCCCCACGGTAAATCTTGCGGCTGACCAGCTCCAGCCGTTCCAGCTGACTTAACAGTTTCGGACTTAGCAGGCTGGTATCAACAGTGGCCATGTTGCCGACGATCTAACGATGTTTCGTACCAAATGATTCGTGCCAGATGACGCGTGCCAGAAGATTGCGCTGCCCGATCGATGCACAACTATTGTATCGAGGTCGCGACATCGATTTCCACGAGGGGCGATGACCGAAGTCGGCGCAGCTGACCACAGGCGGCGTCGATTGTCGATCCCTTCCGCTGACGCACTTTGATATTGATGCCCTGACGCTCCAAAATCTGAGTAAATCGACGTCTGGCGGCCAATGATGGAGTTCGGTAGGGCAGTCCGGCGACCGGGTTATACGGAATCAGGTTCACTAGCGCGGTACGGCCTTTTAATAAGCTGGCCAGGCGATCGGCATCCTGGGGACGGTCATTAATTTCGGACAGAAGTACATATTCAAACGTCAGTCGTCGCCCCGACCGCTCAAAATATCGATCCGCTGCCGCCAAGATTTCAGCGAGTCCGATCTTGGCGTTGACCGGCACCAACTGGTCGCGCACCACATCATCGGCCGCATGCAGCGACACGGCCAGGTTGTAGCGACAGCCGATCTCGCCTAGGCGATCGATCGCTGCGGGAAGGCCGACGGTCGAGATCGTGATCCGTCGCGCGCTGATACCTAGCCCGTCGGGATCTTCGGCATGCGCCAATGCCGGTAACAGCTGGTCCAGGTTGGCCAGTGGTTCACCCATCCCCATCAAGACCAAATGACTTATCCGTTCGTCGACCGGCAACAGCCGCTGGAGACGCAACATCTGCTCAAGAATCTCGCCGCTGGTCAAATTCCGCACGACACCGTCTAAGCCGCTCGCACAAAACACACAACCCATGCCGCAGCCGACCTGCGAACTGACGCAAATGGATCGCCGCGTACCGTCTCGTAACAAGACGCATTCGATCCGGTGATGATCCACCAGTTCCAACAACAGTTTCTCGGTCCCGTCGTCTGACTGTGAATGCGCGACGATCCGCGTTGTCCAGATCGTAAAATCCTCCTGCAACTGCTGCCGCAGCTCGCCCGGCAGGTCGGTCATCTCTGCAAACGATTCGGCACGCGATTGGAACAACCAGCGACGGACCTGCGCACCGCGATACGCTGGCAAGGACTTGCCTTCCAGCCACAACGTCAGCGCGAGTTGCTCCGAGTCCAAGAGATGCATAACGAATGAGTGAGCGGTCGCGAGCCGCCCGTCGGCACCGAGAAATAGTTCGAGAAATAGTTTGAAATAGTTTAACGCCCAGCCGCAGGCGCCGGCATTGCGCAGTCGGTAGGGCCGGCGCCTGCGGCTGGGCGTTAAACGAAACATCTCCCAACGTAGCAGAAGCGCCACACGCCCAATAGTGCCGCAATCCGCAGGCGAGCGCCGACCCCTTGGCGCGCTCCGCCGTTCGCGTCAGACGTCGCCTACTTCTCGGCCGGCATGACCAACGTCAGCCGCCCAGGCACGACATCCAACTCGACAGGCAACCACCCAGTGAAGTCGCCGTCCAGTTCATAGGGCACCGGCTGATCGGCTTCGACCATAATCCGGCTTGCAGCGCTGATCTGACAGCCTGGCAACCGTGTATGTCGCCGTAGATAAAGATTCAGCGTGTACCACACCGCGTGCCAGAATGATCCGCCGCGAAACGTACACATCTCCAGCAGCCCATCCGCGGGATCTGCGTCGGGAATGAACCGCATGCCGAATCCGTATTGCGGCACGTTAAACGTGAAGCACCAACAGGCCTCAATCTGCCGCATCGCCCCTTGTGTTTCCAGGGTCATCCGCATGACGGGATACTGGTAATGAAAAATCGCCGACAAGATCGGCCGCAAGTAACTCAGGTGAGAAATGTTCCCCGATCGACGCATCGCCAAACGCCGCGCCACTTCCGCGTCGAAACCGGCGGTGGCCATTAGCAGAAAAAGCTGTCCATCGGCGCGACCGGCGTCGAGACGAACGATGCGGCCGCTCTTTATCATCCGCGCCACTCCAGGCGGCCCAGAACCTTGACCGACATACTTGGCCAACAGGTTTTCTGTACCCATCGGCAGCATCGCCAAGGGAATTCCCGCGGCAAGGTGATTCAACAACCGGTGCAGAGTGCCATCACCGCCGGCTCCGACGACGGCGCGTAACTGGCCGGCGGCTTGCAGTTGATCCGAACGGATTCGCAGCTGATCCAGGTCGCTATAGGATTCGGCGATAAAATCGCTTTCCGCCAACAGCCTTTCTAGTTGTTGGATGCCGCGACGCCGCCGTCGAAAGCCACTGCCGGCCGTTGGATTGACACAGATCAGTACGTGATTGGCCTCCGCGGGCAGGTACTCGATGACAGTCACGGGCCTACAGCATTACGTTCGTTAGAATCACCGCGGCGCTGATCACGCCTGCGACCAGCAACATAATTCCGACCAGCACTGCCCACGATACATCGCGGCCGCTTCCAGGTGACTCAACCGCCCCGGGAAACCGAACCATCAAGTCATCGCCCGGCGCGCCACCAGTTTGCGGGTGGCTCTCCAACAGATTCTGCAAATACCCTTGCACGTACCGTGCGTTGAACGGACGATCGTCGGGATTCTTTGCCATCAACTGCAATAGGATCTGATCCAACTCGGCCGGGACACCCTGAACTTGATCGCTTGCCCGTGGTGGCGGCGAATGAAGGTGTTGATCGAAAATCACCGCGAAATTGTTTCCGCGAAAAGGTTTTCGGCCGACGATCATTTCGTACATCAGACAACCTAGCGCATACAGGTCCGTCCGGTCCGAAACATTCAGCCCACCTCGAATCTGCTCAGGGGCCATGTACGCGTACGTTCCGACTGTCATACCGGCATCTGTCAAATCCGCCGAAGCGGTGTCACGAGCGATCCCGAAGTCGCCCAGTTTGATTTGACCGTCGCCGCTGAGAAAAAGATTGCTGGGCTTCAAATCGCGATGGATGATGCTGTGATTGTGAGCGTGCTGAAGTGCTGAACAGATTTGTAGACCGTAGCGACAGGCCTTGCGCCACGAGATCCGACCCCGTGCTTCGAGTTCGTCTTTGACGGTACCGAATTCAACCAACTCCATGGCGTAATAGAGTTGTCCGTTGTGGATCCCATCCCCGTGGTAGCGAACAATGTTGGGGTGATCCAGTTTTTCCAGCACGGACATCTCACGACGAAAACGTCTCACAATGTTCTCGTCTTTCGACACCTGCGGCAAAAGAATCTTGATCGCGACCGGCTGGCCCGATTTGCGATCCTTCGCTCGATAGACCGTCCCCACGGTTCCTAAACCGATCGCTTGACCAAGCTTGTAATCGCCGATCCGCGCCATCCCAACCACCGCTGCAACAGGAGTGAAAAGCAACCACTGCGCCGTATTATGACAGTTTGTACCAGATGCCGCGACTGAAATACTACGCGATGCGATTTTTTCGAATCCGCGAGGCCCGGCACTCGCACGTCCGATGCACTTCACGAGCTCTGTTTGCACTGGGGATACCCGACGTCGCCGACGGCAACCTGGTTTTTTACGCCGAACCAACCGCGGCTGACGAGATCCCGACGGATTTCGAGACGAGCTTATCGGCAATCATCCCCCTCTTACGCGTTGTCACCAACAACCGTCGCACCTCGGTCGGCGGTGGCGGTACCCCGCGCGCCCCGCTGGCACCACGATTGGACCGCGCTTCGCGGTAAACCGGATCTTTCAACGCCATCTAGACTCGTTTCAATGCCTGGCGGGCAGCGGAAATCAAAAAGATCATATACGCGTAGGTAATCAGCCCGAAAATCATGAAGATGGCCAGTATCAACTTTGGGTTGACTGACTCTGGCGAGATCGCCTCCAACATCACTACCGTCAGCCACACGGCGCTCGCTCCCTCCACGCTGGCGTACGCCAGCGCGTGGGTGTCCAGTTTCTTGTTTGGGGCATGCTTCGCGAATACGGCCAGGTAGAAAGCGAGCGCGACGAAGCTTACCTTTTGTGCCATGAAGGCCAGCCAGAACACCGCTTTGTAGCCAAGCGACGATTTGACTTCCGCCGCTGCCAATAAGATCGGGCTGTGGGAAAGGAAGACAAATACGCCAAACGCCGCAACCGACACGGCGATCTGCTGGCTACCGCCAAAGGACTTAGGGGATGCCATGCACGTACACAATCCCGCAAAGTGCGCCGCAAGCCCCCCCAGCATTGCGCTTGCGCCCCAGATCATCAGAATCGTGATCGCTTTGATCTCGCTCGCTTGCGGCCCGGTGCCCAACATCCCGACCAACGTCTGAATTGATCCGAAGATTCCGACGTAGGCTAAAAAGAATCCTGCCGTACTAACGATGAGACTGACGAACGCAATTTTCAGGCCGGCATCGACACGCTGCAAACTCTGGGACGCGGCCGACGTTTCCTGTTTACCTCCGGATGGTTGTCCGGCGGCTTTTTGACCACGGGAATCGCGGACCGCGTACGAGGGAGTCGTGGGACCCGGATCAACAATTCCGGCAAAAGGGCTCGCCGCGCCTTTCACCTGCCCCGTATCGGCTAACTGAGGAAATACGTCGTCTGCCCATTTCCATTGACTCCAACCTTCTTGCAGTAGTTGGCAATCGGAATCAATTCGTTCTTCTAGGATCCACTGCGCTAGATCCGCATGCGAGACGGGTCCGTAGTCCGTTCCGTCGGATGTCTGCACGTACCAGACGTCCGGTTGGGTCGGCTGCGGGGCGGCCGGTTGTGAGCTGATGGGAGTCGCCACCGGTTGTGCCGCTGCGCTGGGACGCGACGAGCGTCCGGCAACGTTGGATTCCGAGCGGCCGGCTGGCCCCGTCGAAACTGGTTGAATTTGAAACGGAGTCCTACATTGTGGGCACTTCGCCGTTGTCCCAACTCTGTTGTCGGGAGCCTGCAGCTTCTTGCGACAGTTGGGACATTGTGTGATAACAGGCATGGTAACGGCCCCCTACGATGCGGCCAGACGTTCGCACGGCCAGTCAGCCATGATAATCCATGGTGCCGCCACCCCCAAAGCGAACTGGCATTCTCTGTAATAATCGTCCTCTGTAATGATCGTCCTCTGTAATAATCGTCCTCTGTAATGATCGTCGTGCCGACACGACACGATGCAAGTAGGTAAGACCGTGAGCGCACGTATTCTTGACGGCAAGGCGATCGCCCGGCAAATCGAGGCGGAAATTGCCGACCAGGTCGTCGACTTCATTCAGAACAACGCCCTCCAGCCCTGCCTGGCGGCCGTACTGGTGGGAGGCGACCCGGCCAGCGAGGTTTATGTCCGCAATAAACGCAAGGCCTGTGACCGCGCAAACATCGAAAGCCAGCTACACCGCCTGCCAGCCGATGTCGGCGAAGACGATCTGCTGCGAGTGATCGCCAAGTTGAACAAAGCGGATGACGTCCATGGCATCCTGGTGCAACTTCCGTTGCCCGATCATCTTGACGCATCGCGGATTCTCCAAGCGGTGAATCCGTTAAAGGATGTCGACGCTTTTCATCCTGAAAACGTCGGCCGCATTGTGCAGGGGCAGCCCCGGTTTCTCCCCTGTACTCCGCACGGTATCCAGCAGCTGTTGCTACGGGAAAACATCCCGTTAGCCGGTAGCCATGTCGTCGTGGTCGGGCGAAGCGATATTGTGGGCAAACCGATTGCCAACATGCTGATGCAGCGTGGGCGAGGTGGAGACGCCACGGTCACGGTGTGCCACAGTCGCACGGCGGATCTACCCGCGGTAACCCGCCTGGCCGACATCCTGATCGTCGCGATCGGCCGACCACGGTTTGTAACTGCCGACATGGTAAAGCCTGGAGCGATCGTGATCGATGTGGGCATTAATCGAGTGGACAATCGCCTGGTGGGTGATGTCGACTTCGACGGCGTCCGCGAAGTTGCTGCAGCGATCACGCCGGTCCCCGGCGGCGTCGGCCCGCTGACCGTCGCGATGCTTATGCACAATACGTACCAGGCCGCTCAGAAAATGGTATGAGGGCCGCGACCGCAGACGCCTTCCCGTATTGCGGATCTGTGGCGTGATTCCGAACGATTCCGTCCATCATCCCCTGGCTGGCTCTTGTTCTCACGTCCGCCGAGCGCAGGTGACGTTAGCGATTGAGTCGGGCAGCGGCCCGGTTTATCTGACGGGGACGGTGGTCCGCGTGATGCGTCCGGGTTGGTTGAATGTGGAAGTGCCACCCTTGGAATCGTGGGACGCATCGATACGGCGGCTCACGTGCGCCCAGCGCGAGCGAGTGGAATCGCCTGAATTCTTCGAACTATTACAGAGCCAACTATCTGAGCGGTTCTATCGGGAAGTGTTTCCCACTCCACCGTCTGGATAGCGATTCGCTGGCCAAAATCTCTGGCGATTACCGGTACATCGCGCGACCGTTCTGCGCCTTTCCAGTCGTTCAGCCCTGCTGAAACCTCTTCAAGTCCCGGCGTGCCGGGACTCGCCCCTAAAGCCCTTGCCTGAATACCCCAGCTCTCCGATACTGACGATAGTCCGTCGCACGAGGGATGTCGCCTATCAAACGAGCAAACTCCCTATGCGACACTTTGTCTGACAGAAAACCGTTGGCGGTCGCACTGATCGAATCATGGCGTCGTCCGAAATTAACTCGTGTGGATCTTCAGTCCGATCCTGGACAGTAGGTCGTCAACTTAGCCTTCGCAGTCTCTTTGTGATTACTGCGCGTTTTCTGCGGTAACCTACACCTGCTTGAATCTATTCGGTCTCATGGCTCATGTCGCCGTCTGGACAGTTTTCTTGTTTGCTGGACCGTTCCTTGGCGTCATCGTTGGAATCAAGAGGCTCAGGGAAACAGATCCAATCGTTAATGGCGTCCAGGCTGGCGGTTTAGCGCGGCTCGCTGGGTTCGTCGGCGCTCTATCGCTCTTGGCACCGGCCTACGTAACACAATCTAAGGAGGCCATGGGCTACGTTGTATTTTTTGGGTCTCAAGCTGCCTTCATTGCCGGAGGATTGCTCGGTTTTTTTATTGGCATTTGTCGATTGCTTGTTTTTTTCATCAAAAGGAATGGCAAGCTCGCACCACCTACGGCGCACAACAATGGCTAGTGGCAAGGCGGCTGCACCGTCGCCGCATTGGGCTTCCAACGTCGGTCCGGTTTGTTACAATACTTGTTGATTCAACGCCGTTTGCCTTGGTGACGAGCGGCGACCACTAGCCAAACCGTTGGCAGTTCCGAGTTGAGTCACCGTCAATCTCTGTTGCATGGAATACGTTGCATCAATCCTGGCAATCGGCGTGGGTATCGTGCTGGTCGTTGGGGTCGCTATTCTGTTCCTGCGCCTCGTCGATCGATTTACACTTGGCCCGTCGCTGACGCCCGAACAACATGCCGAAAACGACCGACGTTTCCAGCAACGATTGTTCCAACCCCAGTGGCCCGAATTGGAACGGCACTTCGGCTCGCCCATGCCAGCTTCGCTTCGCGACCTTTACTCAAACCGCGATCTGTTGGCCCGCAGTTCGTTCTACGTCGTGCCACCGGGATCCACTAGCGAGGACAAACACCACTTCATTGCACGGTTTGAACCAGCGGACATGCAGGCGTTAAACGACGTTTGGTTTCCGATCGGCGATAATCGATTTCCGTTCGCGAGTGACGATTGTGGCAATTATTTCTATGTCGAACTCAATCCCGGCTCCAAAGACATGCCAGTCTTCTTCGTTGACCACGATGGGGGAGACGTTTCACGGGTGGCAGAGTCGTTCGCAGACTTCCTCAAGTGGAAAAGCTACCCCCAGGAAGGGCATCCATAGATTGTCTGCATAGTCGCCTACGGCGATCGCCGCTTTGCGAATCAACCGCCGTTCGATTTGGTACAATTGCCCGTAGTTCCAAGTCGCTCGCGCTGGTGACGATCGGCGACCGACAATCTTCCCGTATGCGGCAACAGGCGTGAGCCTATGAATTGGCTCGTGTATCACATCGTAAGCGGACACGCATTTTTCACGGGCGTCACCCTGCTGATCATAGCTGCTGTTTCGTCAACGCGTTCCCACCCGATCGTCAGACGCGTCACCGTTCTCACGTTTCTCGTCGGCGTCATCGCGGTTGTCGTTTCATCAACAGCAATCCCGTACTGGTACTACGGCATCGCAGTCGTCGCGACACTCGCGTGGATTGCGTCTCGGTATAGAAAACGGTGGCGACGCTGGGCACCCTACGCGGTCTCCAGCGTATGGCTCATCGCCGCATTTATCGAATTGCCATACCACTTCACGCATGCATTGCGGCCGACTCCAACTCGGACCATCACAATCATTGGCGACTCTGTCACTGCGGGCGTCGGCGGCGATGAAACGGCCGAAACCTGGCCGAGCATCCTTGCCCGCGAACATAGTCTTCAGGTACAAGACATATCGCACATGGGCGCAACCGCCGCGTCGGCACTCAAAAGGGCGAAATCTCATTCAATCAAGTCGTACCTGGTTGTCATCGAAATTGGCGGTAACGACCTGCTCGGCTCAACCACATCTTCGCAGTTCGCTCGTGACCTCGATGCTTTGTTGGCACATCTCGCCGCTGAAGATCGCCAGCTCATCATGTTTGAACTGCCGCTTCCACCGTTCTATCACGAATATGGTCGTGTCCAACGCAGCGTCGCGGCAAAGCACAATGTCGCACTTGTTCCCAAACGCGTTTTCTTGTCGGTGATAGCTGGCAGCGACTCAACATTTGATACAATCCACCTTTCACAGTCCGGACATCAATTCATGGCTGACTGCGTGTGGCGTCTCGTCAAATCCGCGTTTGAACCGAACAGCGCCGCATAAGGTATGGCGGCAAAGCCTGTTTGCGCCGGGTCACCTTCGTTGCTTGGGCAGCGGGCGGCGGTGTAATAGAATGATCTGGCTGTCTTTCGTTTAATCGTTCGGCACGGGCGGCGTCGGCCGGGCGAACCGTTGGGCGATTAACAAGGCGTCCATGAGTATCGGCAACGTTACCACGGTGTCAGGCCACCGTTCACGCATAACGTCTGCCCGGTCACGAAGGAGGCTTCTTCGCTGGCAAAATAGAGCGCCGCATTGCCGACATCTTCGGGTACGCCCCAACGTCCCATCGGTATCATCGCCCGATACTCGTCCTTCATCTCCTGCGGATCGTTTTCGTGACGTTCGACGGGGATCCAGCCCGGAGCGATCGTGTTCACCGTGATGCCGAACGGTGCTAACTCGCTGGCCATGCTGCGTGACCAGCCGATCTGACCACCCTTGGCGGACACGTAGGCGCTGAAGGGCGAGACACTGCGGTGATAGACCTCGCTGGTGATGCTGACAATCCGACCCCACTGTTTGGCTTTCATGTTGGCCACGCCACGTTGCGCCAACAAAAAAGGACTCTTGACGAAGAAGTCGAGCATCCTCTGGTAGAATTCCCAGTCGTACTCTTCGATCGGCTTCAAAGGCTGTTCGCAGGTTGCGTTGACAACGATGATGTCTACGTTACCGAGCGATTTTTCGGTTTCTGTGAACAGCGCATCAACGCCCTCGGCGCTTGAAACGTCGGCCTTGACCAGGGCGCTTTCGATGTCGGCGGCCTGGTATTCGGCCAGCGCCCCTTCCGCTCGTTCACGGTTATGGAAGTAATTCACCGGGACCTTCGCACCGGCCTTACCTAATGCGAGCCCGATCGCTTTTCCCAAACCCGCCGAATTCCCTGTGACCAGGGCTACGTGACCTGCAAGTGAAAATGACACTTTATGCACTCCCCTCGATGAACCTGAGGCCGGCACGCATTACCGCCGACCTCCCGACCGTGAATCGCACGTGGACGCTTAAAGGCCTATTTTAGGGTTCGCCTGGCAGCTCAACAACGGTCCAGTCCGACCAATATCCCCTGCCCTACCTATCCGCGCCCTGCCTAACGGCCGCGTGGAAAGGCAATAGTCAGCCGCTCGGATTGAGCGTCGCTCCGCATCTTGACTAACAAACTGCAACTGGCAAACTGCAACTGGCAAACTGCAACTGGCAAACTGCAACTGGCAAACTGCAACTGGCAAACTGCAACTGGCAAACTGCAACTGACAGACCGTTCCAAGTTTCGGTAAGATGTGCCGGTTGAAAAGGGGAGAAGACCGATCGATTCCAATCGAGTAACTTCGGAAACGTTGCCATGACCTTTCCGCTGCCCTTGGCGCCTTTCGAAGAATACATGCTGGTCGATGACCGGCCGGCGCATCCGATGAGCTTCTTCCTGCGATTGCGATTCGACGGTCTGCTGCAGCATGATCGACTGAACGATGCGTTCCATAGCGGTGTATCGCGACATCCGCTATTGGCGTCCAACGTACGACGCCCGTCCGCGAACCGTTTTGAATGGGTTCCAGAAGATTTTCAGTCGCTGCAGGTGGTTTGGCGGACCACGGAAAACGTCGAAGTCGGGGCGATTGATCTGGAACGTGAATACGGTGTCCGAATAATTGGGGCGGAAGACCAGGGCCAGACGGAATTGCTGCTGCAATTCCATCACAGCTGTTGCGATGCCATGGGTGCCTGTCAGTTCATCCACGATCTACTGGTCGCCTACCACCGGGGCGACCGACCGCCAGCGGCGATTCCCGTCGAGCAGGTCGCATTCGAACTACTGTTGCGCCGCGCGAAGTTCGGCATCAAGCGTGTCAAGTTAAAGGGACTTGCTCACAAACTTGCCGTGGGTTCGGCCCGTGCTCGTAAGTTCCTGATGCGCCGCGCGGTTCCCATCAAACCGGTGGAAAAACATTCTACCGAAGAATCGCTGCCGAAGAATTTTCCGACCAGCTGTACGCATCGGTTTGACGAACCGCAAACGGAGGGTCTGGTGAATGGAGCCAGGCGATCTGGAGCCACGGTCAATAGCGTCCTGGTTCGAGACCTGTTCTTAAGCGTCGGTACGTTCCGGCGTCAGCGCAATCTGGGACGCGACAAGGACTGGCTGCGGCTGGTTGTGCCGGTCAATATGCGGAAGGCTGGCGACGAGCAGCTGCCGGCGGCCAACGTGGTAAGCATGGTGTTTTTGGATCGGCATCCGCGTGACTGTGACGATCGCGGCACGCTATTGAAGAGCATCCATGACGAGATGACCGAAATCAAGCAGGGGCGCCTGGGCCTCACCTTCCTGTTATCGCTGCGGTTGCGAAGATCTCTTCCGGGCGCGATCCGCCGCCTGCGCAAACAGACCGCAAAGGCAGTCTGCCAGGGCACGTGCGTCATCAGTAATCTCGTCAGCCCCTGGAAGGATTCAGCGCTGTGCAACAGCGATGGCAAGCTTGTGATCGATGGGATCATTCTGCAAGGCGTCGAATTCCTGCCCCCTGTGCGGCCCTACACCTCGGCGGCCATCGGAGCGGTCACGTACGCGGGCCGATTGAGTCTCGCGCTGCACTTCGATTCGCGCGTGCTGGATGCACAAGAAGCAGACGGGATTTTGTCGACGTATGTCGACTATCTGAACCAGTCGATGGCGGCCGCGTAAGGCTCTGCCATGCATGTTATGCCAACGCGGACGGTTCGCTCGCAATCACCAGGGCAACTGCCTGGCCCATTTCCGCCTGGTTCAACAGCATCGCCACGGGCTTCCCGATTGGCTGCGAGCTGCCGTGGACAACATTGACCGGGCACTGCGAATCAGGTTTTTCGTAGTTCAACGTCACCGGGATTTCGCCGCGTGCGAAACCCAACAGGCTTGCCACCGCCTCGACGGCGCCGCTCGCCGCACCGATGTCGCCGAAGAAGCTCTTCGGAGCCGTCACCGGTACGTCGCCCAGGACCTCATGGATTGCTTGCGCTTCGGCCTGGTCGCCTGCCACAGTCGCAATGCCGCACGCATTCACATGGCCAACGTCGGCAGGGGCTAAGCCGGCATCGGCTAGCCCTTTTGATACCGGCCTGGATGGCAGGACCGTTGCCGGGACTTCCGTTGTTCTGACGTGCCCCGAAGGTGCTGCCGTAACCCAGAATGCGGCCGATGATCTTTGCGCCGCGGCGTTCGGCATGTTCACGGCTTTCGATGACGAACGCGGCCGAGCCCTCGCTGGGCACCGTTCCATCACGGTCCATATCAAACGGCCGACAGGCGGCCGAGGGGGGATCCGGATTCCTATGCGACAATATGTTGCGCAAACGGAAATCGATGCACGTCGGATGCAGCTGGGAACTTGTGCCACCCGTAATTATCACATCGGCCTGGTTTCGCTGAATCACGCGAACCGCCTCGCACATCGCCTGCAGACTGGATACATCGCCCAAAATGACCGAGTTGTTCGGGCCGCGCGGCGTCGTGCGCGATACCGACATGACAAGCCGGCATGTTGGGAAGATATTTCAACAGCCACAACGGGTACATTTCGGACAGCGCGTGTGATCCCCACCGATCGTAATCGTACTTTCCGTCGACGATGCAGGTCTCGAAGGGATCCCTCATTTCTTCAACGTCACAGTAGATCATATCGGCCCCATAGATCACGCCCATCCGTTCGGGATCAACTTCGGCATCGCTGAGTCCGCTATCGATGACCGCCATATCGGCGGCGGCGACACCGAGCTGGATATCGCGCGACATGACCTTCAGGCTTTTGCGGGGTCGGACGTACTGTTTGGGTTCGAACTGGTCGACCTGGCCAGCCAGCTTGCAGGGACACGAGCTATTGTCAAAGACGGTTAACTCGGTGATCCCGCTGCGCTGCTGGACAAGCGATTCCCAGTAATCGTCCGCACCAATTCCAATCGGGCTGATGACGCCGAGACCGGTAATGACCACTTCTCGCTGTGGCGAATCAGATTGATAGCCACGTGAATGCATCTTGCAGAATAGCGTAAGAGATTAAGAGGATGGACGGCAGGTGAATCGACGTGCCCAGTGAGTTCCGGAAGTCAGTGATACTTGGCAGTCAGCGATTTTCGGAAGTCTGTGATATTTGGAAATCCGTGAGTTTTACAAGTCCTTCATCCTAATGTGGGAATGCCCACGCATCAAGGTGTAATGGCCATCACGAACAGTGCTGTCGAGCGCCAGATTTAAAAGCGGTTCTGGGGAAGCGCACCGCCAAGCCGAAACAGCGGGTCCCTGGTTCTGGTTGTAACGGAGAGGAAGAAACGTCCGGCAATGACCTTCCTCGGACGTGATTTGACCGATTTGGACGGCGTTTAAACTGAAGCCTTGCAACCGGAATTCACGAAAATATAAATAGTGCGATTTCGCACAACCCACCGCCAACAGTTCTTGCTTTACCCCAATCGAGAGCTCGTCGAACAAACTGCATTCCATCGACAACGGGCCAACACAATGGGCCAATACTTTGTTACAGGAGCGAGTGGCTTTATCGGGAGTCATCTCGTAGACGAACTTCTTTCCAAGGGTCATGCTGTCACATGCCTTGTGCGCCGGCCGGACCTTGCTATCGAACTGCAGAAGCGACCCGTCCGTATTATTCAGGGGGATGTTCGCCATACCGATTGCCTGGTGAAAGGTATTAAAGGCTCCGACGGAGTATTCCACGTGGCCGGTCGCGTTAAAACGCTAACGCAGACCGCGATGTTTGAGACCAACGTTGAAGGTACGCGAAACGTTGTCGCCACTTGTGCGAACCTGGCCAACCCACCCACGCTGGTCATCGTCTCTAGTCTTGCCGCCGCTGGCCCCAGTACTCGCGAGCGTCCGGTCCGTGAACCGGATCCGTGCCGACCGGTTTCGAATTACGGGAAAAGCAAACGCGGAGGCGAACTGGCGGCGGCGGGAATGGCCGATCGCGTCCCGACGACCATTGTGCGACCGCCCATCGTCTTCGGCTCTCGCGATCAAGGAATGTTATCCATTTTCAAACCGATCTATCGGGCGCGAATTCACATGCTGCCAGGGTATCAACGCCATTATTATTCCTTGATCCACGCCAAGGATCTGGCCCACGCGCTGCTGCTGGCCGCGGAAAAGGGATCGCGTATCGACCCGGCCGACGCCAAAACAGACAGCTTTCGACGAGGCTGTTACTTTGCGGCATGCGACGAGCAGTTAACGTATGCCGAACTGGGTGCGCTGGTATCCCGCTGCTTGATCGTCACTTTGTGCTCAATTTGCCAGTTCCAAAATGGTGCATCTGGTTGTCGGCGGCCCTGAACCAGGGCATTTCGAAATTGCGCGGCGAGGCCCATGTGTTTAGCATCGACAAAGCCCGCGAAGCCACAGCGGGATCGTGGACCTGTTCGACCGATAAGATTAAGTCCGAGCTGGGGTTTGAGCGGCGAGCGTCGTTGTACGAGTGGATGCGTGAAGCGGCCACGTGGTATCGCGAACATCGGCTGCTGTAGCCGCCGTTCCGAATACGCTCGTCGTCACCCTATTCATCGGGTAAAAGCCGACCGGTCATCGGGCACCAGCCGACCGGCATTCGATGTTAGACAATAACACCGCATGAATGGGGTTTCTACGAAGCGGTCAGGTCGGGCCCATCCGAAGTCCGCCATCAAGTCGCAAAACGGTGCCATTCACCATTCGGTTCTCGATCACGTGTGCCACCAGATTGGCAAATTCTTCCGGCTGACCGAACCGCTTGGGAAAGGGAACCTGCGACTCCAGGGACTCGCGAAGCTCGTCCGTAACAGCTCCCATCATCGACGTCGCGAAAACGCCGGGTGCAATCGCCGCCACGCGTATTCCGAACCGACCCAGTTCGCGTGCAATCGGCAACGTCATACTGGCGACCGCACCTTTGGATGCCGCATAGGCCGCCTGACCGATCTGACCGTCCCACGCCGCCACCGACGACGTCATGACAATCACACCTCGCTCGTTATCTTCCTCCGGTTCGCTCTTGGCGATTGCCTCCGCAGCGAGCCGAACGGTATCGAACGAACCGACCAGGTTCACATCGACGACACGCCGAAAGATCTCCATCGGGTGGGGCTCTTCCGCCCCAGGACGCGGGCGGCGTTCAAGACACCCGCACAGGTGACCACGCCATGCAGACCACCGAATTCGTCCACGGCGGTGTTCACAGCCGCCTGAATCGATTCGGTATCGGTGACATCGGTAAGAACAAAGCGAGCGCGGTCGCGACAGGCTTCGGCGAGCGCGGTGCCGGATTGCGGATCGATATCGGCAATCACGACATTAGCGTTATCGGCAGTCAAGCGGGCGGCGCAGGCAGCCCCCAAACCAGAGGCTCCGCCGGTAATCAGAAAAGTGTGATCCTGAATTTGCATCTTGGGTAAATGACCCGTGGGTAAATGACCCGTGGGTAAATGACCAATGACCAAATCCCAATGACCCGTATGGATGAATGAACGGCGGACGGCCCCGATCGGGTTAAGTGAACGTTGGTTTTTGGTTATTTGTTATTGGTGATCGGGATTTGGTCCTTCTCCGCTTTGACGCGCTGGCCATTCGCGAGGTTGGTTTCGGGAGCTAATACTACCGTTTCGCCCACAGTTAGACCAACCTTAATCTCTGCAATTTCGTCATTCATCAAGCCGGTCGTTACCGGGACGCGTTCCGCGCGGCCGCTGCGCACCGCGTAGCAGTTCCATTGATCTCCGTCACGAAATAGAGCCGACCGTGCAATCGTCGGGACGTCGTCCTTCGATTTCGTAAAGATCCGAACCCGAACGCGGTAGTCGACACCCAAATCTCGTTCCTTCAGCATTCGCTGTAGATCATTGGGATCCATCTTGATGATTACCTTCACGCGCTGCTGTTCGACACCCAGCGAACTGACCTTGGTGAATCCAGCAGGGTAGACTCGTGAGACCTTGCCGTTGGCTGGCGTCGCACCGATGGCGGGGCCGTAGATCACGACCGGGTCGTCGGGTTTCACGTCGACAACATCCTGGCTGAGGACTTCCACTTCGACTTCCAGATCTCCCATGTGACCGATTTCCAACAGAAGGGTCCCCGCCGTGATATAGCGTTCGTTGGTCACGTTACGCGCCAGCACTACCCCATCAATTGGGCTGCGTAATGTCCCGCGATCCTGGTCCTGTTGGACCTGCTGAAGGCGAGCGACCGCTTCGGCGCGCTGCTTTTCCAGCACATCGCGCGACAAGTCCTTGCGCCCAATGTATTGACGGACCATGGTCGGCATGAGCGCGGTCGCCGCTTGCATCGCAACCATGGCGCTGTGAACCAGCTCGTCCTGCTGTAAATCGACACGACTCTGGACCATATTGTATTCGGCACGATCCAGCTCTTCCTGAGATGACGCTTTTTTTTCGACGAGGCCCTGTCGTCGTTCCAGCTGTTTTTGTGCAAAATCTTTTTTGGCCCTACCGGACTCGACACGAGCCTGCGCCGCGTCGACGGTGCGGTCCATCGATCGGACAAACTCTATCGCCTGCTTGAGCCCCGTGCCTTCCACGGTCGAGTCGTTATTTTCCCGAATCGCCGCATCCAGCCGTTGGACGGCCGCTTCGGCGGCATCGACCGACAATTGCAGGTCGGAAGGAACAATGCGAGCCACGACCTGATTCGCTTCGACCACCGACCCTTCCGCCAGACCGATTTCTTCGATCCTCCCGGTGAACGGCATCGAGATCACATACGTTCGAGGCAACCGCGTCTTGCCCCTTTCGTCGACGAATTCGCGAATCGGACCGCTCTGAACCTGCGCTGTCAGGACGGGGACGGCATCGGTTATCTGCGCGTAGAAAAAAAATCCCACAAGTGCAACCAGGGTACCTACCACGATTATTGATACCAGCCTACTCATTGCATCGCCATGTATTCCAATTGAAATGGGTCCAACTCTCTCTCCGTATTATAACTTTGGCTTGCGGCACAGCGTTAGCGCAGCTTGGCGCATCGGATCACAGCCGGTTTGACGCCTGGTAGCACGGCCAACTTTCGGGCGGTCCGCGCTCCTATAATAATAGAGACGCCCAAATGGCGCTGTCCAAACAGAAAGAACAGGTTGCTCGATGTTAGGTCGATTTGTGGATGTTAAGCCAATGTCGGATGAAGAGTTCGCAAGGCAGCGCAAAAAATCCTGACCGACGTTCCGGTTCCCGCTTTCTGGTTGTTCGGTAAGACCGGTAGTGGCAAGACGTCGATTGTGCGGTATCTGACTGGCGAAACGGACGCGGCGATCGGTAATGGATTTCGTCCCGAAACGCGGCAGTCGCGGCAGTACGAATTTCCCGCGGCGGACAGCCCGCTGCTAAGGTTCTTTGATACCCGCGGTCTGGGTGAACATGAGTACGACCCGGCGGACGATATACAGCGGTTAGACGAATCGGCCCACGTGATGATCGTCACCGCACGTGCCAGCGATCATGCGTTGGCCGAGCTTATCGGTCCACTACAGCAAATCCGAAAGTCACGGCCGGATCGCCCCGTCGTCCTGGCACTAACGTGGCTGCACGAGTTCTATCCGCAACAACAGCATCCGCATCCTGATCCGTTCGACAAGAATAGTGAAGAATTCGACAAGAATAGTGAAGAAGAGGTACCCGCAGAACTTCATCGCTCCCTGCAACAGCAGCACCAACAATTCTCCCACCTCGTCGATCGAATCGTTCCGGTGGATTTTACGCGTCCCGAAGAGGGATTTGATGCGCCGTATTTTGGCGGCGAGCGGCTGAAGACGGCATTGATTGACTTGTTACCCGCCGCATACCGATCCGCGCTCATGCAGTTGGATCAAGCCATGCAGTCGCTGCACGATTTAAATTCCCGCCGCGCGATGCCTTATATCTTGGGCTACAGCAGTATGGCCGCCGCGGCAGCCGCGGCGCCTGTGATTTGGGTTGATATCCCCGCGGTCCTTGCGATTCAATCGCGTATGGTCTCCCGGCTGGCGGGCGTTTACGATCAGTCTTTCGACAAGCAAACGTTGTTAACGATGACGACCGCAGTCGGTGGCCGCATCCTGGCTCGACTGGCGTTACGCGGTCCGCTGAAACTCGTCCCCTGGCTTGGAATGACCGCGAACGCGGCCATGGCATTCGCCTACACGTATGCCCTGGGAAAGGCCTGTTGCTGGTACTTCGGCCAGATCCAAAAGGGCAATGTTCCTTCGGCCGCCGAACTGGAACGAGTCTGGTCGGAACAGTTGACGACCGCCAGTAGTCTGTGGTCTCGACAGCGCGAGGAGCCACAGCCGTCATGAAATCCTGGCGATCTCTGCTGCTGTTGACCTTGTTGGTTGTGCCCTTGTTGGTGTACGGCGTGGTCGGTGGTTGGGCGCTTTGGCAAACAGGCCACTTGATGTGGGTGTGGTGGGTGTTGCCAGCATGTTGGGCCGCCGCCTATCTGTTCGCCCGGCTTTGGCGCCAGGAGATGGTGCCGCGACCCGATGTGGACGTCACGGGAATTCCCCATTGGACGGAAACCGACCAACGGGCATCGCGCGCCATTGTCGCAAAGCAGAAAGCAATTAGGGATGTACAACCGGAACAGCTCGCCGATCCCCAGTTCTATCTGCAGACGGCGATGGAATTGGGCCTGGAGATTACTCGCGTCTACCATCCAGATGCCAACGACCCCGTCGAATCGCTGACGGTTCCGGAAATCCTCGCGGCCTCGCGCCTCGCGTTGGAGGACGTCGAGAAATGGGCGCAGCAATATATCCCGGCAAGTCACCTGTTGACGGTCGGCCAATGGCGCCAATTGTCCAAGGTGCCGAGCTGGTTGAGATCCGTTAGTGATATTAGTTGGATCGCCTCGATGTTATTTCGCCTGGGAAATATCGGTCGGTACGCCGTGTGGAAAGTCGCCATGGAACCGGTAACTCGCAAGATGAATACCGATATTTTGGCCGCGTTTTACGTCTTTTTTACTCGACAAGTTGGCTACTATTTGATCGAAATGAATAGCGGCCGGTTGCGCGGCGGTGCGGATCCCTACCGCCAGATGTCACGGCGAACCGGGTTATCCCTTTCCACCGACATTCGGGGCGGGGCGCCCATGGGGCGCGCTGACCAAGCGACGGAAGATTCTGACCAGACGACGGCAGATGATGAAGGTAATATCACGATCGTGCTGGTCGGGCAGATCAATGCGGGCAAGTCCAGCGTGATCAATGCGCTGCTTGGTCAGCAAACGGCCGAAACCGATGTGTTGCCACAAACCGACCAGGTGCAGCGATACCGGTTGTCGCTGGCGGACACCGGGCAGCAACTTATTTTGCTCGACACACCGGGCCTGGGCGGCACCGCGCCGGCGCGATCGCAGTTATCGCAGACACAAAGGGCCTTAGAAGATGCCGACCTGGTTCTGCTGGTCATGAACGCCAGCAATCCCGCTCGTGATGTCGATTGCCAGGTCGTCCAGGAAACCTTGGCGTTTTTCGCGGAGCAGCCGCATCGCAAGTCGCCTCCGGTTATCGGTGTGTTGACGCACATCGACAGTCTGCCACCGGCATTGGAATGGGAACCGCCCTACAACTGGCAGACGCCGACCCACCTGAAAGAGGAAAACATTCGCGGCGCAGTCGACTACGCGTGGGAGCTTCTGAATGATCGTGTGATGGCTGTCGTCCCCGTTTGTTCGGACGTCAAAAGGGAGCGAACATTTGGTATCACGGAGTGGTTGCAACCAACGATAGCGGCATGTCTTGATGAAGCTCGTGCGTGTGCGTTTCTGCGGCTTCTGCATGCTGAGACGAATCGGGCCAAGCTTCAGCAGCTTCTGAGGCAATTGGTGACTGCTGGCAAAGCGATCTTGCAGAGTGCCGAATACCGGAGCGCCACTCCACCCCGCTCGCGGTAACAGGAGTCGCGGATCTGGTGTTTCTGGTTGAGGGCAAAGAGGTGCGCCATCGCAAGAAAACCCACAAGTGCCGGGGATGCTTTCACTTCCCGGTTTTGCGGGCTACGCCAAGGCCCCGATCACATCTATCTACCCCGCTGTCAAATTCGCTTCGCGCCGCTAGAATAGAAGAGACCGATGGGGGGGCGAATCTCAAGGAAGTCCCACGACGATCGCGCTCGGCTGAATAGAGCCCGCTGGTCTTTGCGAACGGCATCGCCACCCACCCCTAGCTGTCCGGTGAAACTTGTCACTGCAGTGAGGGAAGGACTTCCAAATTGGCAGCGAACTGGCTTGATGCCGGACCGAACGATTGCGTTGCGGCCGTCGCCGAACAAGCACTGCGTGACAGGTTTCGCGCGGTGCGACGATACCTTCCTCTGGCCGCGACCGCGGCGGATAAAAACAGCGCGCCCGTCCACCAATTGCGTGTCGCTTCACGACGTGCCGCAGCGGCATTGGAGATATTCGAATCGCTGTTGCCATCCCGACGCGTCCGAAAAATCAAGAAAGAGTTGCGGCGCATTCGACGTTCCTTGGGCGACGCTCGCGATCTGGACGTGTTGGCCGAACGACTTGAGACGCTGGCGCAACAAGGTGAAGACGGCGCCGTCACATCGGTCTTGCGCCGGATCAGCAAACTCCGCCAGCGAGCGCAAAAGCCAGCAAGGCAGGTTTATCGGCGCTGCGCAGGATTCAGTTAAAACGCCAAATGAACCAAATTGCCAGGCGCGCAAGCACCCCCAGGAACTTCACTTCGGGCCGTTCGCGAGACAAGGAATGCGTCGGGTGGTAGATGATTTTTTCCAGGCCGCCGCGGCGGATTTGAGTGACATCGAGAATCTGCACGAGTTACGAATCGTCGGCAAACAGCTTCGCTACGCGATGGAAATCTATGCGGGAGCTTTCGGGACCGCGATCCGCGACGATTTGTATCCGGTCTTTGCCCAAGTCCAGGATAAGCTGGGGGCCATCAACGACCACGCGACGGCTCTGCGATTGTTTGGCCAGTGGCAACGCGCCGTCGATAGCAAGCGGGCGGCGCGACGAATGCGTCAATTGCTGGAGGCGGAAGAACGATTTTTGCAAGCGTCGAGCGAAGCATTTCGTCAATGGTGGACGACGGAACGTGCCGTGTCGCTCAAGGCCCGCTTTGACGAGTTATTGCCTGAGTTGGACGATGAAAGCTCGTTGGAAGAGGCGGCTTTCGGACCGCAAGTCGCGGTCGCGGCGACGCCCGTCATAGCGCCTCTCGCGTCGAGTCAGCTTGATTCGGCAGAAAGCCGCTGAATTGCGATCCCCAACAGTCGCCGCAGTTCGGGGTTATCCAACATCTGCTCAGCGTCAGCCGTTGTTACCCATCGACGTTCTCGCACTTCAGCCTCTTCCCATTCGTCTTCCGTCGCGTCAACTTCCATTAACGAAACGGTGACGTTCAGGGTCGTTCCCCATTTGGCGTACTCGTAATGACCAATGGGCTCACCAATGATGCGGCCCAGCAATCCGGCCTCCTCCTCAGCTTCCTTCAAGCCCGTTTCGATATGCGTTTCCCCAGGATCAATAATTCCCTTCGGAAAAACCCAGCGACCCTTCTTTACAGAAGTGATCAGACAAACCTCTAACTGATCTTCATGCCATCGATAGGGAACGACGCCTGCCTGGTCGATCGGATTCGTGTTCTGCAGTTTTTCGTTGGCCATAGTCGAAAATCTCTCGCCATCCGTGTGCGATATCCCGCGAGGTCCCACGCCTAGGAGGGCAATTCCTCACGCACACCATCATAACTGCGCCTCCGTTAGCGAGACAATTCCAAATTGGCGCAGGGGCCGAGGGGTTCATGGCGAAATTCATAGCGGAGTTCATAGACGAAGCCGGCGTTGGTCACTAGAATGCTTGTCACTAGAATACTGCGACGGGGCGAACCCGCGATCGGCGATCCCCGGCGTCTGACGATCGCGAGCGTTTCGCAAGGATCCGAGAAGGAGGAAACATCGGATGACCGACTCTCAGGAATCTGGCCCGGATTTCGACAAGGGTGACGGACTCCTACCAGCGATTGCCCAGGACGCTAACGACGGCGAAGTCCTGATGCTGGCCTACATGAACAGGGAAAGCTACGACGAAACGGTCAAAACCGGGCGCGCTGTCTATTTCAGTCGCAGCCGAGGACGCCTGTGGCGAAAAGGCGAGGAGAGCGGCAACGTCCAAGAAGTCGTATCGATTCAATTCGACTGTGATTGTGATGCTATCCTGTTGAAGGTGAATCAAGTCGGCGGGGCCGCCTGCCACACGGGTCGCCGAAGTTGCTTCTTTCATCTCGTAACAGACGAAGGAGTCAAGCTGGTCGGAGAACTACTCTTCGACCCCAATGAGGTTTACGGCAAAAAATAGCCGCTGGCCCGGATTGCTAAGGATGCCAACGATTCTTGTAGCTGGATTCGATCACTAATTGACTTGCAAAACATCGCTATGACTAACGTACTTAAGCTGGGTATTCCCGCCGGAAGCCTTCAGGAAGCGACGGCCGATCTGTTCCGTCGCGCTGGATACACCATCAAGTTTTCCAGCCGCAGCTACTTTCCGGATATCGACGACGATGAAATCGAATGCACGCTGATTCGGGCTCAGGAAATGGCGCGCTACGTTCAAGACGGGGCGCTGGACGCTGGCCTTACCGGCTACGACTGGGTCGTCGAAACGGGTGCTGACGTTCACGAAGTGATCGAATTGGTCTTTTCCAAGGTCAGCCGCCGACCGGTCCGCTGGGTGTTGTGCGTCCCCAACGACTCTCCGGTGAAAACCGTTGCCGATCTGCAGGGAGCCCGAATCGCAACCGAAGCCGTCGGACTGACACAGGCCTACCTGGCAAAGCACGGTGTCGAAGCCAAAGTCGAGTTCAGTTGGGGAGCAACGGAAGTCAAGCCGCCGCGACTGGCGGATGCGATCGTCGAGGTGACCGAAACAGGCAGTTCGCTGCGCGCTAACAACCTGCGGATCGTCGACGAGATCCTGCAAAGCACGACGCGGTTTATTGCCAACCACACCGCGTACAGCAATCCGTGGGTCAAGCAAAAAATCGACGACATCGCGCTGATGTTGCAAGGCGCGATCGCCGCGGAAGGTAAAGTAGGCCTGATGGTCAATGCGCCGCGCAATGCGCTGCCGGAAATACTCGCCATCCTACCCGCGCTGCAACAGCCGACGATTTCCAACCTGGCCGACGACCAGTGGGTCGATATTATCAGCGTCATCGACGAATCCGTTGTGCGCAGCATCATACCGCGGCTAAAAGCGGCCGGCGCGCGGGGCATCGTCGAGTATCCGTTAAATAAAGTTATCGACTGACACGGATCGGCCGGCGATCATTCAAGGTAGAAAAGTCTATTGAATGCCGACTACGGGGCTTCGTGCAACGCGACCCGGTTGCCTTCGCAGTCCTGAAAGTGAGCGATAAAGCCGAAGATCCCAATACTCGTTCGCGGCATGAGCATCTTGCCACCGACTTCACTGATTTTGGCAAGCGTCTCGTCGATTTTTTCGACGGTAAAGTAGACCAGGGATCCGTCGTGTGACGGCGTGAAACCGGGTCCCTGGATCAGCGTGCCGGTCGCGCCTGGTGCTCCCATCTCCATCGGAAACCATGCCATCTTATTCGGTCCCATTTCGTTGTCGGTCAGCTGCGTGCCGAGCACCGATTCATAAAACGTCTTGGCGGCAGTAAGATCGTTGACGGGTATCTCAAACCAGTTGACTGGATTGCTTTGCGATGGCATCGAATATCTCCCTTGGGAATGAAGGCGCCGATTTGACTCCCGGCGCGGCGGGATTCAGCTACAAAATCGTGCAAACGCAAATTCACGAATGCAGGTCAGACGCTCCATTGAACTAGAGGGAAGGTCGCTGCTCAAGTGGCCCGCCGCTGGTCGAGAAATTACTGCGAATCGCAGATCCAGTCAGCCAACATCGTCGTATCCGTTACCAGAACCGCCCACCGGAATTCCCAAGGATCGATGTCCGCGGTGGCCAGTTGCATAAACCAATAGCGACAATTGCTATGACCGCGACCTTTACGCCGCGTTGCCCTGATGACGTCGCGCCAAAAACTTGCCCCCTCCAACGATCCTTGCTAGGCTCGAATCATGCGTATTTCGTCGTCTATCGGTAGATTTTGATTGTAAAAAGCGTGATCTCTTATTTTTCATCCAAAAAACGTCGGCGTAATCATCCGGAACGGCAACGAAGAGCGCGCCTCGAACTCCTCGAACCAAGGCGAATGCTGGCCGGCAATGTGACGGCTAGTCTTGTTGACGGTGACCTGATCGTGACTGGCGATCGGCTCGACAATTCTGTCGAGATCGCGATTGTCAGCGGCGATCTGGTGGTCCGGGGATTTGACGATACGACCATCAACGGTGCCGTTACGCCATTTGTCGCCGTCGCCGGTTCGGCAACGATCGCGGACGACCTCTTTGTGCGGCTCGGTTCGGGCGACGATGTGCTGATTCTGAACGACGGAATTGAAGTCACTGACCGCGCTTTGATTTCCTTGTCGAACGGCAACGACGAATTCGGTGCGAGCAACATCACGGTGGGAACGGATCTGAATATCTTTGCCTGGCGTGGCGACGATACGATTCATCTCGACAATATCGACGTCGGCGATGACTTGCTGATTCACTCGACCACCGGCGACGATACGATCAACGTCCTGAATTCTGATATCTCCGACGACGTTCGTGTCACCACCGGCAAAGGCAACGACGCGGTCATTATTGACACCAGCACCATCGGTGACGATGTCGACGTCCGTCTGGGTCGAGACAACGATGACCTGGTCGTTCGCAATTCAACGATCGGCGACAACCTGATTGCCCGGACGCGCAAAGGCGATGACTTTGTCATGGTCGATCCGAGCCGGATTGGCGGGCAGGCGAATATCGGACTGGGCAAGGGACACGACAGCTTTGTCGACCAGGGGGCAAACGAATACGGCAGCCTGATTGTTCGCGGCGGTCGAGGGACCGACGGCGTCGATATCGATTCGGCCAGCACCACCAGCGGACTGCAACGAGTGGTAAAGTCCGAGTCCCGTACCGTTCGTGACTCCACGATTGATACGCGACTGAACGGGACGACAGGCGCGCTGACACGAAGCGCTGCCGCCACCACGCTGTTTGCGGCCTTCTTTCCCGATTCTACCCCGGAAAACGTTGCACCGACTACCACCGGCATTGATGACATCGACGTCGATGAAGGAGCTGCCGATTCGATCGTCAGTCTGTTCGATGCCTTTGACGACGCCGAGGATGCCGACGCGGCACTGACGTATACGATCGAGAATAACACGAACGCCAGCTTGTTTACCGCGACAACAATTGATGCCCTGGCGGGGACTCTGACGCTGGACTACGCAACATCAGGCAGCGGAACCGCCAACCTCACTGTGCGGGCAACGGACACCGGGGGGCTGTTTGTCGACACCACTTTTAGGGTGACCATTACCGCGCTGCCACCCCCTAACACGCGGCCCACGACATCTGGTATTGGTGACATTGTCGTCGAGGAAGATGCCGCCGATTCGGTGATTAGTCTGTTCGCCGCCTTTGACGACGCCCAGGACGACGATGCGGATCTGACCTACACGATTCCGAACAATACGAACGCTGGCTTGTTTGACGCAACGACCATCGATCCCGTGGCAGGGACCCTGACGCTGGACTACACACCGGACGGGAGCGGTACCGCCAACGTCACAGTGCGAGCGACCGATACGGGAGGGCTGTTTGTCGACACGACCTTCGCGGTCACCGTTAACGCCCTGCCACCTCCCAACACGCAGCCCACGACGTCGGGCATCGGTAACATTGTTGTCGAGGAAAACTCTGCAAACTCGGTGATCGATCTTTTCGCGGCGTTCGCCGATCAGGAGGACGCTGATTCGGCATTGACGTACTCGATCGAGACCATCGCAAATGGCGTGTTGTTCAGTACAACGCTGATCGACGGCGCTGCAGGGACATTGACTCTCGATTACGCGCCTGGTGTCAGCGGCACGGCGAGCATTGAAGTACGAGCGACCGATTCGGGTGACCTGTTCGTCGAAACGACGTTTATGGTAACGGTGAATGGACCGGCTGAACTGACCCTGCGCCTTTTGCCGCTGTTCGGCGGTGCGATCGAATCGAACGACACCTTTATCACCAATGACGCGACGTATCTTCTGCGCGGATCTCGGCCCCCAATGCAACGATTGACGTCGATCGCGATGGTGACGGTGAATTCGACGACGGAACAACAACGGCGCAATCAGATGGTGACTTTTTCGTCGAAGTGCCGCTGTTACACGACGACGACAATCGCGGTGCCAACACGTTGCAGGTCCGGGCCAGCAACAGTTTGGGGCAATCCCTTTCGCAGCAAATCAATTTCCACCTGTCGGTGGGAACCGTTGTACGGTTTGATAGTTCGGAAGGGGCCTTTGATGTTGAACTGCTGGACGCGGATGCTCCGATAACGGTCGCCAATTTCCTGGGCTACTCGGACCGATTTGCCAGTTCGATCATTCACCGGTCGCTGGCGTCCACGTTCGTCATTCAAGGTGGCTCGTTCACATCGGACGGAACGGACGTGGCATCAGTGCCGTCCGATCCGCCCATCAAGGGCGAGTTCAGTGGAAAGCACTCAAACGAACGAGGCACGCTTTCGATGGCACTTCGTGGTGGTGACGTCAACAGTGGAACCGGAGGCTGGTTCCTAAATACCAAAGACAACCTTTCGCTCGACGGCGCAGGGCACACTCCGTTCGGATACGTGATCGGATCCGGAATGGAGATCGTCGATGCGATTGAAGAACTGCCGATTTTCAATCTTAATGGTGTCTTTGACAGTCTGAACGATACGCCGGCTGCCTATTCGGTTGCAACGGTCCCGCTGGCCGACTTTACGCCCTTCACACGACAACTTAGTGGTACGGTATCGGTAGGTGCCGGTTCGCGTACGGTAATCGGCGTGGGAACCTCCTTCACGACGGAACTGATCCCCGACGTACCTTCGTCGCCAGGATCCGATATCAGAATCGGAGGCGAAATGTTTACCGTCAGCTCAATCATCAGCGACACGCAGCTGGAACTGAGCGCACTACACACGGCGGGTGCAACGGGGAGTCAGGCGTTTGTGCATGCCCCACCAACCGCTGGCCAGCTGATTACGTTCAGCAGCATCGCCTCCATTCTCGAATCGACCGTCGTCGATAACGCGTTCGACGTTACCGAGAACAGTGCCGCCGGTACCGTCGTCGGCAGGGTCACGACAGAACAGCCGCATGGCGATCCGGGAATTTATCAGATCGAGAATGTACAGCTGGATCCGCAACTGGTTTTGAATGCCGACGACCACTTCCAGGACGAAAACGCGGCGGCCCCCGTTATCCTGATCGAATATATGTCCTTGCAGTGTCCGAGCTGCGCGGCGATACACCCAACGGTCCAGCAGCTGGAAGCGAACTTTGATGGCGACCTGGTGGTTGTGAAGCGGCATCTGCCCCTCGCCTTCCAGAACAGTTTTGAGGCGGCGCTCGCCTCTGAGGCGGCGGGACGTCAAGATAAGTTCGAAGCGATGGTGACGCTTCTGTTCGATCGCCAGACCGAATGGGGCACGCTGTCCGACCCGCGTCCTACCTTCGCCGGCTACGCGTCGGATCTTGGCTTGGACGCCACGCAGTTTCTCAGCGACATGGATGACCAGGCGTTAACGGATCGAATCAATCGCGATATCGACTCAGCAGCAGTTCTCGGAATTACCTCAACGCCGGCATTTGGTGTGAACGGCCGCCCGATCCCGACACCGGTAAGTTTGGCGGCGTTTACCGACGTGATCCAAGCTGAGTTAGATGACTTCGAGGATGCGTTCGTGGTGAATCGACGAACGGGCGATCTGATCGTTCACAACCCAGGCGAACTTGATTTCGAAACGAATCCGATTTTCTTGCTCAACGTCCTGGCCTCGGATGCAGACGGATTCATGGAAACCATCCTGACCCGAATCGATGTGAACGAAGGACCGTAGTCGTTCAGCAGAAATTCATTTTCCGATCGACCCCATTACGGTAACGCTAAGCGAACTCATACCCGCGATCCCCCCGTGCGTTCCGCCGATCTCCAGGACCTTGAATTGAAACTGAGCGTCAGGAAACGGGGCAACCAGTTTTCCAATCGCATCCTCAATCGCTTTGTCCAAGGAAACCTCGTTGGACGTCCCCGTAACGACCTGCACGTGCCCACACGGCAGAAAACGTGCCTTGCTTTCTTGTTTGCCCGCAGTGCTTTCGTTTTTTTCTTCGGGCGCCGCCGCCTTGACGTTCTGGTCCGCCGAATCCGGTAGCTGTTCGACCTTCACCTCATGTTGGCCATCGCGATCATGAACGATCACACTGTCGACCCGTTTGTCGGCGTGGAAGCGTGTAGAAATTCGAAACGGGTGAAGGACCTGAATCACGGGATCCGTCGGTGGCACCCATAACAATTCGAATTGGGGTGGGAAGATTTCGAGCGGAAGTTGCCACAAATGAACTTTGTGGCCCGGTGTTGGCGCATCGCCAACCGCCGTCACGACGACCCAGCCTGGAACTTGTATCGCATGGTATTCGGCTGCGCCCTTTGCGCGCCTTGGGGAACGCCGACCTTTGCCTCCACACCACCGGCCGGCTTGTTACCGTCGGCGGCAGCCACAACGGTTGTCTCGAGTCGTAACGACACGCTCGATACCGGTTCGATTCTTGCTTACTAATCGGTATCCGCTCTCCGACCCACTTGGCACGACCAAGTAGAGTCGATTGCCGATTCCCTTCCCCACTAGCTCATACATCTTTCGATCACGGCCCGCTGGATCGGCCACCTTTACGGGCTGGATTCGAATCTGCACGCTTCGCGTCGCCATTCTTGTACAGAAGGTCACGTCACCGAAGTCATTCAGTCCACATTTGTTCGGATCCAGCTGCAATGTGCCCGCTCCGCCAAACACGCCCGACACATGGATCTGGTGTGCGCCCTCCAGTGGTGTGCTCAAAAAGACCGTCTTGAGATCGACTTGCCTGGTTGGCGATTCATCCTCTGCCTGTGCGTGATGCTCACTCATCGGTAAGACAGCAAAAGAGACGGCCAACGTTGCGGCAACAATAGCTAGCTTCATGGCATTGCTTCCTTTCAGGGGATGGAAAAAATGGGAAAAGGGGAAACTGAGCTGCCGGAACGTACAAGCACCCGGCGATGCGGAATCATACCGCGTTTGAGATATGCGACAAGGATCGGCGGTCGTTTCCGCCGACCGATCTCACGTGGCCGCGTGCGATCTGACGGCTGTACATCAACTCTTACGCAGCAGACGGCAGATTGATCGGCCGACCGGTTGGTAATCGCCCCGATTTCGCAATCGCCAGCCGTACAACCGTTGTCAGCGAAAAAGAGTTTCACATCGTCCGAAAACCTTCGCACTCTTGGTAATTTGTCGGTAGTATATTGGAACTCGGCGACGTCTCGGTGTGTCAAAGACAACGCCCCCTTGCGCCCAACCCCTTGTTATTGTCAGACATACTTTTGGCCACGGATTTGCCCAGCGCGGCCTCTGGCCGCAACCAAAGTAGGACGAAATGCCATTCCGTCCAGACGGATTACGGGCACCGACGCGGAGCGTTGGTCGCCGTCCTACAAATTTGCGCAAGAAGACAAGAATTAGAACTGTTAGCTCAATCGGCGAGCGGACTTGCTGCGGTGCCGGTGTGAAAGTTATCCATGGCTGAATATCTATTCGTGTACGGACTGCTACTGCCCGAGCTCGCACCGGCGGAACTAGCCGATGTGATTTGTTCGCTGGAAGTCGTTGGTCGCGCGCGGGTCCAGGGTCGGCTTTACGACCTGGGACCTTATCCAGGCGCGATCGTCGAGGCCGAAAGTGATTCCTGCATCAACGGCGTGATCTATCGGCTGCCGCCGACACGCTCGGTACTTTCGCTGTTGGACCAATTTGAAGATGTGAATGCGACAAATCCGGACGAAGGTCTCTACGTCCGATTAAAAGCGATGGCCCGTCTTGAGGATGGACAGGAACTGGAAGTCTGGATCTACCAGTACAACAAGGATTTGTCGCAGGCCGAGTATCTTCCCGATGGCGACTATGGGCGGCGCTTGGAATAATGCGCCAGCATGCCCGCAGCCTTTTGTCTCTGGCGGAAATGTCTACACTAGCGGCTTTCGGAACGACTGCTCTTCACAACCCAGGATCCTTAAACAGTACGTCCAGCTGGCGGGACGCGGATTGATCGGCGTCCGCGCCGACGACGGGAAACTATTGTGGACATATAACCGCATCGCCAACGGCACCGCGAATATCCCGACGCCGTTAGTCCGCGACGATCTGGTTTTTTGTTCCAGTGGCTATGGAACCGGTGCGGCGCTGCTGCAGCTAACGAAGAGTAGCGACGGCGTGGAGGCCGACGAGGTCTACTTCAAACCAGGAAACAAGATACAAAATCATCACGGCGGCATGATCCTGCTGAGTGATCACGTCTACTTGGGCAACAGGCACAACAACGGGTTCCCGTTATGCATCGAAGTCGAATCGGGCGACGTTGCCTGGGAGCCGGGTCGGGGACCGGGAAGCGGATCGGCCGCCGTTTTGTGCGCGGACGGACATCTCTATTTTCGCTACGAAGACGGCGTGATGGCCCTGATCGAGGCCACGCCATCCGAATACAAGCTAAAGGGCCAATTCAAGCTGGCATCGGTCCGCGGTAAGAGCTGGCCGCACCCGGTAATCACCGACGGCAAACTGTATGTGCGCGATCAGGGGGCGCTGATGTGCTACAACATCCGCCGCTAGTCTTCCGATTTGCCGCCAATTCCGAATTCGGGATCGCAGGCCGCCGGGGACTTTGCTTGACTAATACGCAGCGGACAATCTTTGGACGCTTCCGCGACAACCTTTTCCAACGCCATGAAGTACTAAAGCGCGAGGTTAGCGTCGTAACAACATGGTTCGTTTATCCGACTGCAGGCGACGGGCAGAAGTGCCCATCCTACCAACAAGTTCGAACGCCGTGAGGTACAAGAGCGCCGGTTAAAATCGTTCTGCCTGCTGTTGTTTGACCAGCTCGATGTACTCAGCCAATGCCGACAGGAACTCGTCGGGTACGACCGTTTCCGCCTCCAGGTGCGACCCCCTCAGCTTGACTGCCGTTCCGATGGGTGGCACGTCCGGGAAAGGAGGCAGATCCACACCCGCAATGCCACCGGGCACCAGCGTCATGAAGTAGCTGGCCAACTGGATCATCCCCCGTGCGCTGGCGTAGCCCACCATATGAGGTTCATCCATTAGCATGCCGCTCGTCTTGCGAATCTGTCGATCGGCTGACAAGCCGGGCTTCACAGCGCTCTCGACGGCGCGCTTCAGCGCATCTTCCGACGCATATCCCAGCACGACGGTCTTGTCGTCGGCAGCGGCGAGGTAGGCGGTGATTTCCCCGTTCGGTCCGTAGAACTTCTCGATCATCTGGCCGGCGGGGCCGGGCGGTACGTTCATTTTCGTCACCACCTTCACCGCCGCGAGCGCTCCGATCTGAACCTTTTCAACGTTCATTTTTGGAACGGCCGGATTGTCGGCATCGCCGATGATTTCCGTGAATTGTTCCATCGCCACAACATAAGCGTCCAGAAACTTGCTCGCATCCCCGACCCGCATAACGCCACTCACACCGGACAGCAGAAGTTCACCGGCCTCAGGAGCAGCAAACCGCATTGCCATACTGTCCCAATCCGCCATCTTTTTCCACGAGTCTTGCATCTGCTTGACCTGTTCGTCGGTCAAGTCGCCGTAAAGTTCCGGCATGCTCTTCATCATCTTCACCGAAGCGTCAAGCATCCATTCAATGAATGTTTTGCTAAACGTCGCGCCCGAGGCAAAGACGAAATCTTCATGCGGCAAACCCGTTAACAGGTGGCGCTCGGGCGCCTCGGTCTCGCCGATTTTCGCCAGTGAGCCATCCTTGGCGAACTGCACACGAGCGTTCAGGCGCATGCTGCCCTTGTCGTCCAACTGAGCGCCCACGGCCAGATAGGACACCTCGTTTTCCATCCTCGCAAACATCTGCTTGTACATTTCCATCGCACCGGCAGCTGCCTTGGCCTGAGGATCGTTGCCAGCAGCCAACAGCAACTTCATCTGATCCAGACTGCCCACGGCCATCGCCGAGAAGGTCTTGATCCCCTGCGGAGTAACGATGGCCCCAAGATCTTGATTCGCCT
>CAWJNN010000045.1:0-8812 GCA_963844115.1 uncultured Planctomycetales bacterium
GCGGTGCGCAGGTCGTTTGTCCTCATTGCAGGTCCCATGTCACGGTGCCATCGACGGCCTTAGCTCCCGTCAGTCACTCGCCTCCACCGCCGCCTCCTTCCGAGAAACATGGGTCAGCCGCCGCGGGACCGACGACGGATCGCATCCAGGAAGACACACCGACCACGGCCAAGGAGGCACGCGTTGCAGCCTCCGTGCCGCCGACGCCGGAACCGAGAATCGCGGCAAGCCACGACCCGCTGACGCCCGCCGTGCCGCCGGCACCCGCCGACCGCCGCCTCCTACCGAACCGCCGCCTCCTACCGAACCGCCGGTACCCACCGAACCGCCGTTTCCCTTCGGCTCGCCAATACCTGCCGTGCCGAATTCGCTCGATGAGGGGAAGTGGCCGAAAACGTCCGAATCATCGACTCCGAATCCCGAATCGCCTGTCGTCGTTCTTGATGCGAAAACGAAGTATTCGGCTGAGGATACGTCGGAGATTCAGATTCACGACGGACCGCGTACGATCAAGTATGGGAATCGTGTCGTCCAGTTGCGGCAGCTCACGCCAGAAGAGAGAGCTCGTCATCGTCTCATCAACAATCTCGTCGTCGTAGGTATCTCGCTGGTCGTGCTGCTCGGCTATTTGTTTTATCACCTGAAAATCTGGCCGTTTGACGGGTGAAGCTCGACGTCCGTTCAATCCAGCGCGGCGCCAATCGCGAGAATTTCTTCCGCATCCAGTAATTGGTCATTGGATTCGAACAGCTGCCGGATTGCTGCCTTGTGGATCTTCATTTTCAGGCCGCCGACGCCAACTGCCCCATAGCATGCGACGCCACCGTAGTCGACGGCACGGTCGTGGACTTGAATTCCTTCAATTCCCAAAGGAGGGACCGCGTTCAGGTCAATCGCGACCTGCAAAGTCGATGTCGCTTCGCGATTCGTCACTGGAAGCAACTGAATGCCGGCAGCCCCGGCACAAATGACCAGATCGGCGCCGTGCAGGACTTTCGTGAGAGATTCCGTCGAGTCGACCTGGTGAGCCGTCACGTTCGCCGCGTCAACGAGTGAACTTACATCGTCGCAGACGGCTTGGGCCTTGACGAGCGTTCGGGACGCGGCACGGACTTTTGCTTGCTTACCCGCCAAGAGACGCACGACGCGTGACCCGACCGGGCCCGTGGCTGCCAGAATCACCGCGGTTGCACCTCGCAACTCGATGTGTTTTGCTGCCAAAAGGACGGCCGCCGCCGCCGTTGTGTTCGAACCATTTGAATCGATCATGCTGGAAACCCGGATAGGTCCGAAGAAGCATTTTTGAACTGCCTTGAAGACGGCTTCGCCGCTGGCAACGTCTGAACCACCAACGAAAATCGCCGTCGATTTCAAATCCGCGGGCCCGCGGGTGAACATCGCCCCATAAACCAAGTCGCGAACGCCACCTGCGTCGACACGGTTGTGACGCAAAAGGTGGTCGACCCCGGCGTCGATTGCAACGACGGAGTCAAAGACGCTGGTCTGCGCGTCCGTATCGATCTGAAGCAGAATCTTCTGGTCGCTCATCTCTTCACCTTCATTGCTAAGAGGGCAGGGGCATTGCTGCCCGCTTCCACCTGCATAACCGGCAGTCAGCGGACAGAATTTGATATCGTTTAGGCGGTTTTTCTCAAAACTTAACTCAGGAAGACTAGAGCAACTAGGTTGTGTGTGCCGATGAGGTAATCTGATTAGGCTCCGCGCACCCGGCGCTGGATGCCGCAGTTTGACTTCGTCGACAGATCATGTTCGAGGCGAATCACATGGTAATAGCTGCCTTACCTCATTTGCGACTTACGAGTAAAACGCTTCAGCGACCGCAATCTGGCTGGGGATTTGTACTTGAAGACCTGGATGGCGAGCGGTTTCTCGAGGCCAGCGACACCGAGCTAGGGGCCAGTCCCCAGCGTCTTGCTCTGCTGGGGCTGGTACGAGGACTCGAGTCACTGGACATTCCGTCCCGGTTATCATTGTTCACCGCTAGCCGTTATGTCCAGCAGGGGCTGGTGTTTGGCATGCAGGACTGGCGTGATAACGGCTGGCGCTGGGATAGCTTTGGAACGTTCGTCCCCATCAAGCACGCCGACCTGTGGCGTCGGGTAGATCACGCTCTGAAGTACCACCAGTTGCACTCCATGAATTTGCTCGCCGTTCCGACCGCGATGGCGAGTTCCCGAACACCCGACGTCTCGCTTCGAATTCACCGTTTGGATATCCGGCGAGTATGGCCAGCATGGGACGCGGTCAGTCATCGATCGCGCAACTGAAACCGACTTGTTTCCCAACGACATGCCGCAGAATTAGCCCTTTGGATTGACAACCGTGCCGCGCGTGTACCATGTAGCGCGTGTAAGGTGAAGGAGAAACGCTTTGAAAGACAGTGTCCTATCCGAAAGCGTCCGGTCGCTGGTCGCTGGCGAGCATCCAAATCCGTTCGAACTGTTGGGTCCGCATGAAGTTGAAAAAGGTAACCGCAAAGTGATAGCGGTGCGGGCTTTCTTGCCGAAAGCGAAGGAAGCCTGGCTACTTGCATCTGCCAAGGACGAACCGCAGCCGATGCAAAAAATCTATCCGGAGGGCCTGTTCGAGGCCATCTGTCCCGTGCCGAAAAAGACCTCTGGGCGAGCCAAACGCAAGTCATCAGAGAATCCGCTGGCTGAACCGTATTTGATCAAATATGCTGACGAAGAAGGAAGCTACCACACGATGCATGACCCCTACGCCTTCCCGTCGCTGCTGACCGACTACGATCTTCATCTGTTGGGTGAGGGGACGCATTGGGACGCGTATAACCGGTTGGGTGCGCATATCCGCACCGTCAACCAGCTGCGGGGCGTCAACTTCGCCGTCTGGGCACCGAATGCACGTGCGGTCTCCGTCATCGGCGACTTCAACGACTGGGATGGTCGCAGCCATCAGATGCGCAAGTTAATCCCCAGCGGGATATGGGAATTGTTTGTGCCCGAGATCAAAGAAGGGGCCAACTACAAATTCAAGGTGAAGACCGCGAGTGGGTCGCAGGATAAGACCGACCCCTACGGCTTTGCGGCTGAACTTCCGCCGCGGACGGCCTCGATCGTCACGAGTCTTGACCAGCACTTGTGGCAGGACGACGAATGGATGGAACGTCGTCGCAATACGAATCCGCTGGAACAGCCGGTGTCGATCTACGAGGTCCATCTTGGTAGCTGGCAAAAAGACTGGGATCGTGAACACGGTTGGCTGTCTTACCGCGAATTAGCCCATCGCCTGGTCGATTACTGCCACGAGCTTGGCTATACGCACCTCGAGTTGCTGCCGGTCAGCGAGCATCCCTTTACGGGCAGTTGGGGTTACCAGACCGTCGGCTACTTTGCCGTGACCAGTCGCTACGGGTCGCCCGAAGATTTCATGTACTTCGTCGATTACTGCCATCAAAACGGAATTGGCGTCATCCTTGACTGGGTGCCCGCGCACTTTCCCCGCGATGATCACGGTTTGCGAAGATTTGACGGAAGTTCTCTTTACGAGCACGCGGATCCGCGCCAGGGAGAACACCCCGACTGGGGCACGATGATCTTCAACTACGGCCGATGTGAAATTCGCAACTTCCTGATTGCGAACGCGTTGTTCTGGTTGGATAAGTATCACATTGACGGATTGCGCGTCGACGCGGTGGCATCCATGCTGTATCTCGATTACAGCCGCGAAGAAGGAGATTGGGTTCCGAATGAATTTGGAGGTCGCGAGAACCTCGCGGCAATCGAATTGCTCAAGACATTCAACGAACAAGCTCATCAACGCTATCCAGGCGTCTTGACGATGGCCGAAGAATCCACGGACTGGAGCGGCGTCTCCCGGCCGACGTACCTGGGCGGACTAGGTTTCAGCCTGAAGTGGAATATGGGATGGATGAACGACACGATTTCCTACCTGCAAAAGGAACCGATCCATCGCAAGTACCATCATGACGAATTGACATTTAGCCTGGTTTACGCCTTCTCCGAGAACTTCATCCTGCCAATTTCGCATGATGAGATCGTCCACGGTAAGGGCTCGCTGCTGGATCAGATGCCCGGCGACCTGTGGCAGAAATTTGCGAACCTGAGGTTGCTGTTCACGTACATGTGGACACACCCGGGCAAGAAACTGCTGTTCATGGGATGCGAATTCGGCCAGTGGAGTGAATGGAATTGCGACGAGAGCCTGCAGTGGGATCTGTTGCAGTGGGAATCACACCAGGGTCTGAAACGCCTGATGTCGGACCTCAATCGAATGTACCGCCAAGAACCCTCGCTGTACGAAGTCGATTTCGCGCCGGAAGGTTACGAGTGGATCGATTGCCATAACCACGAGGACAGCGTCATCAGCTATATCCGACGAGCGAAAAACCCCGACGATTTTCTGGTCATCTGTTGTAACTTTACGCCGGTGGCCCGTAGTGATTATCGCGTCGGCGTGCCGGAGTCGCTGTGGTATGAAGAGATCTTTAACAGTGACTCGACATTCTATTCCGGCAGCAACGTGGGCAACGCACCCGGAGTTCTCGCTCAGGGAATGCCCAGCCAGGGTCGTCCTCATTCGATCAGCGTCGCACTCCCGCCGCTGGGCGTATCGGTCTTCAAGCCCTTGCGATCGTGATCGGGATGTTAGCTGGCTGGCGCGCTGCGGTTGCTGTCGCGACCGTTACTGATCGCGACGGGCACCGCAATCGCGATCGCTGCGATACCGGCAACAACCAATGGAGAGGAGAGCCAACACTTGAGCGGTGCGAACTGACCCGAGACGATGTCGCCATCGACGATCACTTGTACAACTTCGTTGGCGGAAGGAGGTGCGGTTTGCCGGTGCCAGAGTCGACAGGCCTGAATGCCATTTTCGGTTACCAGCTGGTAAACGCCGCCCTTGAGTCCGTCGACGTGAAAGGACCCCCGTTGGTCGGTCGTGACCTGGGACACCTGCGTGGCCTCCTGGACTACCGTGACGGTCGCGTTGGCGATGCCACGTCCCCGGCGATCGCTGACTACACCGCTTAGAAGGCCGTTTTGACCCAACGAGACGTCCACGATCTTGAAGGTCAGCGCACGTGGTGCGGCGGCGCTCCAGGGGCGTAATTTTCTGTGGTTGGATCGACCTGTTCGGCTGCCGTCGCTGGTCCGGCTGGGAGAAGCATGCCTGGAATCGCGAGGCAACAAATTGCGGTTCGAAGTGTCTTGTTGATTCGCATCACGAAATATCCTCTTTGACGATTCACAAGCGTGTTACCTTGATTTCTCGGAAAGTACTGCAACGAAATGGCAGGCACGGTCAGCTGCTGCTTGGCGGAACTTCGTCGTCGTGTAACGCGATCGGGATGGCAACGGCTCCGCCAATCAGGACACCGATCGTCCAGGGGTTCTTCAAGGCCTGAATCGGATGAATCGACGGAAGGTTGAAACCGCCAAAGATGCCAGCGCCAGGAGCACCGCCATGTCCTCCCGATGCGACCGGCCCCATTCCGTTGGCACCTCCACCTCCGCAGGCCTCGCAGCCTGCTCCTCCGCACGCCCCGCAGCCTTGCCCGCGAACCACTGCGGTCGAATACAGCACCGCTGTCTTCTTCGCCAGCGGTGGCGCGGTCGATGAGGCCCAGACACGTAGCACGTTCGCCTGGTCAGCGTACGCCAGAACGGCGACGCCGCCAGTCATGTTCGCAAATCGAAACATACCTTGTTGATCGGTAAGCGCGGTGCGTGGCGCAGATTGATTCAGGTGGAGCGTCATCACTTCGTTCGCAACGGGAATTCCCTTGCCGTCAAACAATACACCGTTCAGACCACCAGTTTCATCAAGCGCTATATCTACCGTAACGTACGACGAACCGCCCGTATCGGCTGCTGGCAACGATTGAGCTGCGAAGTGGTTAAGCAGCAACGCCAATGAACCGGCCCAAAACATAGCTGTTCTTGTCGCAAACGCATTCATGTGTTCTTCCTTAGTAATGCAACGAGTACTTGTTCGCCATCGGGGCGCAGACGTTTTGCGACTCTAACGAGAACAGCTGAAAAATAACACTTTATGTATCGGCGGCCGGCAGTGTTTGCTTAGACAATAAAGTTGAAATAATCGATAACCTCAGCGAAACGCACCCAGTCACCCCAACTTGCCACCGCAGTGACAGTTATGCGCCAAAAAAAACCGGCTCGGTAGGACCGAGCCGGTTCGTATGGAAAGATGCGCTGCGCGCATAATTGTCCGTTAGGTATCGAAATCAGCTGCCTGAGTCGTCGTCTGCGATTTCGTAGATTGCATAGGCTAACGCCCCGACAATCGCTACGGCACCGACTGTGCCCCAGACGCCGCCACCACCAAGGCCACTGCATGCGCCGCCACAGACGGGATCGCCACAGTAACACGAGCTTCCTCGCACGACGCCTTCACCGTCCGCTACCAGCAGCATTCCCTGCTTTGCGGCAGGTGGTGCGGTGTCGGACGACCAAAGCCGAACGTTGGATTGATGGCCTGCTGCAACGACCTGATGCACTCCACCGCGCAGCCCGGCAATCGTGAAATTACCATTTTTCGACGTCTTGGCAGTCGCCACTACCGCGCCAGAATGACGAACGGCGATCGTCATGTCAGAGGCCGGCGTGCCCTGTGACGTTAGAACCTGGCCTTTCAGCACCCCACCGCTCGCCAGCGAAACGTCACTGGTAAGTGGTTTTGCTGCGACTCCTTGGGCTGCCGTCGCGATCGGTCCATTGACCATGACGCCTAAAACGGCAACCAGCGCGGTCGCACCGCGCAGTATCCTCGTGAATTTCATTGCTTGCTCTCCTTAGCGAATGTACACTCCGTCACGCCATCTAATGCGCGCGCCTCACGCATCGAGGGCGTTATGTTCCGATTCGTCAGCTTTCACTGCTATATTCCAGTAAAAGTTGTTCAGCCGGCAGAGTTTCCCGGTTTGCAACCTCCTACGCAGTTGACTCATAATACCAAGGGCCTGTCGGTAACGCGTGGAATTCAAAAATGCGTGGAATTCAATTTTCGATGACGCAATCCAGGTGAGGACTTAGCAATCTCAAACTCTTCGGAACCGGAAGTGCTAGCAATCCACGGCGGACCGGTCGCCGTCGCGAATCTGCCGGTGTGGCCATCGAAGGACCCGCAGGTTCGTCAGGCGATGCTGTCCTCCTACGAGGACGGAAGCTGGGGTCGATATCACGGTCCGCATGCCCAGGAACTGGGAGATCAGCTGGCGCGGCTGCACCATTGCGAGTTTGTCCTACTGTGTTGTTCCGGCACGTATGCCGTTGAGGCTGCGCTCAGAGGATTGGGTGTTGGTCCGGACGACGAAGTCCTGTTAGCGGGTTACGATTTTCCCGGAAACTTTCGCGCGATCGAAGCCATCGGGGCACGACCTGCGCTTGTCGATATACAGCCCCATGGCTGGTGCCTTCGCGCGCGGGAACTAGCAACTTCGGCGACCGATCAAACACGTGCCGTCATTGTGACACACCTTCACGGTGCGCTTGTTGATATGAAGGAGGTGATGACCTGGGCAGAAAAGCGGGGAATTCAAGTCGTGGAAGATGCCTGCCAGGCACCCGGTGCAATGATCGATAACAGGCTTGCGGGAAACTGGGGTGATGTGGGTGTCCTTAGCTTTGGAGGAAGCAAACTGCTCACCGCCGGACGTGGCGGGGCCATCGTCACCAGCGATGAGAACATTTATCAGCGTGCCAAGATCTACGGACAACGTGGCAATGACGCTTTTCCAATGAGCGAGTTGCAGGCGACAGTGCTTCTGCCGCAAATCGCAAAGCTGCAAACGCGGAACGAACAACGCGCCAAGGCGGTTGCGCGGCTCCATGAGGGCATTCGCGATATTGACTGGCTCCAGCTGATGCCGCCGGATGTCCCGCATCAGCAAACGAGCTACTACAAGGTGGGAATCACGCTGGATGCACAACTTTTGACCGAGGTGTCGCGTGATTCATTCATCCAGGCAATGCGCGCCGAAAGGCGCCCCGCTTGACGCCGGATTCGAGGGTTTTACGCGCAGAAGCAGACGTCGCTGCCGACACAGCGACGGGTTGAAGAACTCTCGCCGAGCGGCCGAGCAAACGGTGCTTGTACACCATCCAGTATTTCTGGCAAGCGACGAGGTTCTGGATCAATTGATCTATGCGTTTCACAAGATGGACCGCGCATTGAAGGAAAATAGATTCATCGAGCAGCATGTCTAAGGCGAGCAGTCGATGATACGTCGGACACCGTGTCCAGCGAAATCGAGATAGGCCCCTTCGCGGGCGATTCGTCCGACTCTCCAGTTTCGTCCAAACCAGCTGCGTCAACACCTGCGTCAATATCGTCAAACGGGCGTAGTTCCCCGCGCACGATCCGCATCGAGCGAGGCGCTTCCAGGGCGATGGTTACCCGGCTACCTGCAATACGATTCACCACGACAATGATGTCGTCGCCAATCTTGATCGATTCGCCAGCTTTTCTGCTTAGCACTAACATAGTAAATCCCTTCTTGTGTCTTTGATCGATTGGTTTATGAGGACACGACTGAATATGCCACTGAATATGCCACTTCTTTTGCAAATGTTATGCCTTGAATGACTGAATCAGGAGTCTGTGTCATAAGTACTTGTATATCTGATGGTTACGATTTCTATGCATTCTCTTGCCTCCGGATTGCGGATCGTCTTCGCGCCTCAATATGAGATGGATGTACCATTTTGAGATGGTCTGGCGGTCGTCCCGGCTCCAAGCTATATCACCCATCTCGAATCCCCTGGGGTCGTCCCTTCGGGAGGCCGCC
>CAWJNN010000046.1:0-69569 GCA_963844115.1 uncultured Planctomycetales bacterium
GGAGCAAAAGGTGTATGCCGATCAAAGGTCCGAGGACCTGAGAAAGGAATACGACAAGCAAAAGGAACAGACGGAAAAGCTGCGGCAATCTGTCGTCGAACTGGAAACGAAGATCCGTCAAGCGCGGCAGAAGCAGACATTATTGCTGGCGCGTATGACGAGGGCCAATTCTTCGAACCGGATCAACCAGGCTCTGGTGAACGCCAACAGCAAATCGGCGTTCGCACAGTTCAGCCGACTGGAAAAGAGCGCAGATCGGGCGGAAGCCATGGCCGAAGCGTATGATCGCCTGGACGGGCGCGATCCGGATGCTGAAGAACTGGCACGTGAATTTGAGGAAGCCGAGCGAAGCGAAAAGGTCGCGGCTGAATTCGAGGAGCTGAAGGCCCGTGTTCAGGAAGAAGACTAACGCAGCCGACTATTCGCTCGCCGCGCATGTTTTCGGTGCCCTACGCGCATGGTGGACTCAGGATCGTATCCGAATCTCGCCGCGTGAAGGGCAACTACTGACGTTGCAGGCGCCTTGCATCCTGGAGATTCATGGTGAGCTTGTTCAGTTGACGGATCGTGTCGTGGGCCAATCGGAGGGAGGGCCCTACGTAGAGTACTGCGGAATCGTTCTCGAAGGCGAAACGAAATGCAAAATTCGCGTTCAACCCCACGATGGAAACGTATGCTGGACGACGGGCAATACGACCACCCTGCTTGCCCAGCACGAAATCATCGTTTACGGTGGCCAGAGCCAGTTGCGACGAGCTGCGAGGCAATTGGTAGAATAAATCCACTGCTCGCTGTTTCCCGTGTATATGTCACATGGATAGGAACCAGCGAAGTGCACGTTTACGCTTTGTCGAAAAATGTGCTGGTGACAGCTTGGCCAGTGATCGGTCGTTTAACCCGTTGCCGTAGGCGAGGAACTATTGGATCACACGTTAGCAGCCTCGCCTGCGGCAACGGGTTAAACGATGCAAGTGCAACAAACGAAGTGCGCCCATGTTCGAAGACTTTCGCATTTTCGGCGTTGGTATGGCCGCGGTGATCGATACGGCGCTTCTGTTCACGTTACTGGAACGTCGTAATTGGCGGTATCTCACCGCACCGATTGCCATCCTGGCGTTAGGCGGGTGGCTGTTTCATACGGGGGCTTTCATCCAGTTGATGCTGGTCGATGGTTCCGGACGATGGTTGCCGACAGTCCAATGGCTGTCCGCCATGGCGACGGCAGCCGGTCTGGTATTAATGCCCAGCGCCCTGCTGCACGGGATCATGCGGTACTGGAGAACGGGCTTTGATCTTCCATCCGCTTCGCGCCGGCGCTATTTCTTCGTTTATTTGCCCCTCGTCGTATTGCTGCCGGTCGCCGGTTGGTTCTGGAACGATCCTGCCGGCAGTTTCATGAAGGTCGTGTCGCCCTTGGTGTTGCCATTTGTCGTGTGGATGGTCGCGGTCAACTTGGGCTCCGCCATTGCAATGCTGATATTGCGACGTCGATTTCAACAATCGGAATACCGGAAATTCTGTCTCTCGATGGCGATTGTGTTATTCGTGTTGTCTACATTGCTGACCATCACGTTCGGGTTCAGTTGGCCGGGCGGGCAGAAGTACCTGACGGTTGCGGTGACGATTGCCCCGCTCATGCCGGCGCTCGTGTTTGCCGTCTTTGTAGTTCGGTACAACTTCATGCGATTCATGCTCGAACAGACGATGGTCTACGCAGCCATCGTAGCAGGAGTCTTGCTGTTTCACCGTCTCGTTGTCGGCGACATGACCGACGCCTTGGGCCGTCGATATGGCGTAGATTTTGGCGTGATCGAAGGGTTGCTGATATGCGCGTTGGTGTTGGTTTACCGACCGCTGCGCGAGCGCACCAGCGAGGCCTTGCGTTACCTGATGGGCAGTCGTGTCGATGACGTCCGCTTGCGAACTCGTCAGCTGGCCGTCGAATTGTCACGACACGCTGAGGACCCTCCACAACAGTTACTGGATTGGTTTGTTCATTCTGCGGCACACGCGCTCGCCGCGCCATTTGTCGCCGGATGGTTGTTTCCAGAGGACCAACCGCCTCGCTTGTCCGTCAGTGAGTCTGTCGAAATACCCGATTCGGCGGCGCGTGAATTATTGCGACGACTCGAAGCTCACGAATTACAAGCGTGTAACCGCCGGGCCAGTCCGAATGCGGCCTTCCTGGACTTGCTGAAAGACTGCGACGCCGGCCTGGCCGTGCGCCTTACCGCCCATCAGCAGAAGGGACTCTTCCTCTTCGGTCATCGCCGCTTTCGGCCGGGCTTGGGCGAAGAAGAAACAAACGGCATTGTGCTGCTGATCGAGCAGTTTGGCGTAACGCTTCATAATCGAGAGCTGCGGCATCAAGCGCTGGATGCTGAACGACGTGCGTTACAGAATGAGAAGCTCAGCACGATGGGTTTAGTCGCCAGCTGCCTGGCCCATGAAGTCAAGAATCCGTTGTCTTCGATCAAGACGATCGCCACCGTAATGTCCGAACAGCTAGGTCCGGAAAGCTCGCATCGTGACGACTTGCGTCTTGTGCTGGGTGAGGTCGAACGATTGACGGTTTGTACGAATCAGTTGCTCGGCTTTGCACGACCTGCGGATCCTGAACAGCAATGCCATTCCCTGACCGACGTCCTGGAAGCGACCGTTCGATTCCTCAGTCATGTCGCGAAGCAACATTCGGTGGAAATCCACACGCAGTTCGACGGCGAGCGAGTGAGCCTGCCGGCCGACGAAAATGCGGTGCGTGAAATCGCGTTCAACATATTGCGCAACTCCATGGAAGCGGCAGGTGAGGGTGGCCGGGTCGATGTGGCTTGTCATCGCAATGGGCGAACTGCTGTGGCAACGTTTACCGACAACGGTCCGGGAATCGCACCGGAGATCCAGGACACACTGTTTGAGCCTTTTGCGACAACGAAAGGACAGGGTACCGGCCTGGGGCTATATATCGTTCGACGCCGTGTCCAGGAGTTGGGTGGCGAAATACGCTGTCAAACTGCGGCCGGCAAGGGAACGACCTTTACTATTGAATTCCCCGTTGCAGAGTAGGGACAAGATAACTATGCCGCTTCGAATCTTGATCGCTGACGACGAACAACCCGCTCGCTATGGCATGAAGCGAGCGTTGGAGTGCGAGCAATACGAAATCGACGAAGCCGCAGACGGACAGGCGGCGCTGGACGCAATCCGTGCAGGCAGCTTCGATCTCGTCTATCTCGACCTCGCCATGCCGGCGCTCAGTGGCAAAGAAGTGTTACGGACCTTGCGCGACGAGCGGATTGACGGCAGGGTGGAAGTCATTGTCGTTACGGCCGATGACACGATTCAGACCGCCGTACAATGTGTCCAACTGGGAGCAGCCGATTACATCAACAAGCCCTATGAGGTCGAGCAAATTCGCGCTATCGCGCACCGATCATTCCGCCGCGTCCAACTACAGCAACGAGTGGCTCGACTGCAGCAGGAACTGGATCAGCGTCAGGCGTTCGGCGCGTTGGTTGGCGTCAGTCGTCCGATGCGAGACCTGTTTTCTCAGATGGAACGTGCGGCCCGAGCGCCGGTCGACGTGCTCGTCCAGGGAGAAACGGGCACGGGCAAGGAGCTCATCGCTCGTCAGCTTCATCACCTGAGTGAGCGCGCTGACGGCCCCTTTGTTGCGGTCAACACAGCAGCCATGACGGAGACCTTGATCGAGAGTGAATTGTTCGGCCATGTGCGGGGCGCGTTTACCGGGGCACAAGCCGACCGTGTCGGCTATTTCCAGCAGGCTGCCGCCGGCACGCTGTTTCTCGACGAAATCGGAGACATGCCCCTGCCCGCCCAGGCAAAAATTCTGCGGGCGTTGCAAGAGCGAGTCATCTGCGCTGTGGGCCTCTTCCGAAGAGATCGAAATCGATGTGCGCGTGATCAGCGCAACCAATCAAAAGTTACCAGAGGCTATTGAACAAGGGCTGTTCCGACAAGACCTTTACTATCGCATCAAAGGCGTGCAGTTGACGGTGCCTCCGCTACGCGATCGCCACGAAGATATCATCGTTCTGGCGAATTTCTTCTTAGAGCGAGAGGCGACTCGCGGTGGCGGAGCGGTCGTCGAGCTAGCGCGAGCAGCTATCGACGCCATGCTCGCTCATCCCTGGCCTGGGAATGTCAGAGAATTGGAGCATTTGATGGTGAGTGCTATTGCTATGAAAGAAGGTGACGCGATCGGCGTGAGCGACCTTGGGCTTGAATCGTCATCCGCTTCAGATACTCCGCTGATCAACCACGAGACTCTCCTGGGACTACCGTTGACCGAAGCCAGGTCGCAATTGGTCGCCGCCTTTGAACGCCAGGCGATCGAGGCAGCGCTTCGCAGCAACGATAACAATGTCAGCGCCGCGGCACGGCAACTGGGCATTCACCGTCAGAGCCTCCAACAGAAGATGGCTCAACTGAACATCCAACGTCCATAGAACGATCAGAAAAGCAACACGCCGGAACTGCCCATGGCTTGTTCCGGCCTGCGCGATACCTGTTTGGCCCTCCCAATTCATTGACCTTGCACATTGTTGGTACTTCTCGGGCTTCAAACGTCGGCGGTCACCACGGACGTCAAACACCCGCGGTCACCACGGATCGGGCCATTTCCGGTTTAGCGGCGGTCGTTGCCGCCAGCCGCCGTCGAAATCTCACGTGCCGCCGACGGGTTACCTCGACAAGGGGATTCCAAACCGCGGCCGTCAGGCGATAGCGAATCAACAAGTGCCACATCGGGTTGGATCGCTTGTAAAGATATGACATCGCCAGGTAGGGCAGGATGGCGCGGATGTCGTCAGGTCGCCGCCGCCAGATGGAGGAGTGCGAGAATAGCCGGCGGTAGCACCATGCGTAGCCGTCGCCCAGTTGTTCGGCAGTCATGTGCCGTGGTCGAAAAACGACGTGCGCCGTGTCGTACAGCGACCAGTTCTTGTGCAACAGCCGACCCTCGGACTCTATCTTTCGGAATAGCGGCGTACTGGGGTAGGGTGTAAGAATGTGAAACGTGGCACACTCCAAGCGGTTTTCTTCGACCCACTGCGCCGTCCGCTGAAACACGTCCGCGCGGTCGTGGTCAAAGCCCAACACAAAACTGCCGTTCACCTGGATTCCATTGTCGTGCAACAAGGCAACGCGCCGTGCGTACTCGTCGGTCCGTGGACTCTTCTTATTAGAGTCAGAAAAAAGGTGTCACGTACCGATTCTAGAGTCGGGCCCCAGACAAAGGCCAAGCGAGATTACCTAATACCCCAAATCGGTACTTGACACCTTTTCCTCCCCCCTGACGGATGGCTCTGCCGCTCGTTAGACGGCAACGTAAGTGACCCTAACGACAAGTTGATGGCAAATAACACGCGTACGATCGTGATCACCCAACGATTCGACCAGTTGCCGCCGAGGTCGACCGGTTGGCGACTCTTATGGCGATTCCAAATGGACGCGGACAATGTTGGTACACACCGAATCGCGCAACGTCATCGAGTTTCATTTTCTTTTCATGATTCGGGGTTTTTCAGACGAAGTCAGTGGATAGCCTGTCTTATGGGACTCAGAAATGGGGATTCTCGGAAATTTGGCGAAGCACTATGACATTTGTCCTGACCACGCGTCAGCATCAGTACACAATTGCTAGCTATCTTGCGGCATGCGACGATGAGCTTGCCGCTCCTTTCGTACCGCTTTCGTATGAGGAATTGTTCCGCACGCGGCGGTTATCGCGCGGAGTCTACATCTTTGCCGATATCGATCGGCTTTCTCCGCCTGATACTGAAAGGGCAGGTCATTTTTGGCGGCAACTGAGCGAAGCTGGCTGTCGCGTCCTGAATCACCCCACACGGTCCATGCGACGGTACGAATTGTTAAGGACCCTTTACGAGCGAGGAATAAACGACTGGAACGTCTACCGAGTACCCGAACTACGCATGCCACAGAAGTTCCCGGTGTTTCTGCGACAGGAAGATGAGCATGGAGGAAATATTTCTCCGTTGCTTCATAGCCCTGCAGAAGTCGACGCTCAAATCGAGCAGTTGCGTAACGCTGGCAAGAGTTGTGAAGGCAAGATGCTGGCTGAATTTTGCGATACGAAAGACGCAAATGGGATCTATCGGAAGTATGCGGCGCACGTTGTCGGCCCTCATGTCATTCCGCGTCATCTTTTTTTTGGTAACGAGTGGATGTTGAAGGGGCCGAAAATCGCGGATCGCGACGGCTTACTTGTTGAGGAAACAGAATACGTTCGAAGCAATCCCCATGAAGCCGAATTGAGGCGGATCTTCCAGCTGGCCCGCATCGAGTACGGACGCATTGATTACTCGGTCCGTGATGGCAAAATTACGGTCTGGGAGATCAACACGAATCCGATGATCATGCGCCGCCTGGATGTCCAGCGCGAGTGGCGGCGCGAAATACAGCTTCAGTTTCTCAGGCGCTTTCGAGACGCCTTTACTGAGCTCGCGGTCGAAGCAGATTGCGGTCCGGCCAGTCCGAGATGCATTCGGATCGAAAGTAAGGACCTGCGTCCACCGTTGCCCAAGACACGTTGGGAGACAACGCGGGACATCCTGAGATGGCGACGCGCTGCGTAGTGCCTGGAATCAACAGTTTTGCCTGGTCCGGCCTACAAATGGAGCGCCGCGTCGGTCAAGCCTTCCGCGTGATTCTCTTTGTCGAACCGACGCAGATGTTCCAGGATGATTTCGCGACAGTCTAAGGCACGGCCGTCGGCCTTGGCGGGCCGATAGCTGCCGTCTTCGCAGACTTCGAGCGCGGGAGACTCTTCGTTCAGATCTAAATCAGCAACCCGGCGGCGTACGTCACCGACGTCATGCTGCAACTGATCGAACAACTCGCGGCCAAAGTTCGTGAATTCCGCATAGCGACTCAAGACGCCGATGCCCAACCGTAGGCGTTCGGCCGTTGTCAGCAGCTGACACACGACAAACGGTCTGTCGACTTCACGTAAATCGTCCGCCTGGTAGACTTCCCGCCAGTAGCGTAACACGGGAACATGAACGTACACGGCATGGATCAGCCCATGCAACGGACGAAGATCATCACGCCACGGCGAATAATAGCGCGGGGCGTGGCTTGGGTCCAGCTGCCAGGCATGAAAGAACTCACCCTGTTTCCCTTCGATGGCAAACAGACGGTTGTGATGCAATTCATGGATGAACTTGTCACCCAACGCCAGCGCGTTATTGATGGGCACGCAAAAGAATGCTCCGGGCATCTCCGAATGACTGATATTCTGGTAGGTGCCAGATTCTTCCGGCTTGAACGCGATCGCGACAATCGCGTTCGAAAACTGGCGAAAGGATTCGGGATCGAACCGCTGAATGCAACGGAACGTATCGCCGGCAAGCCGGACATGTTGGCGTTGAAACTCGTTTCCTGCCTCCAAAACGGGGGCACAGTCATCGAAAGCCGTAATCCGGAAGGCATCTGCGGATAGCAAGACGGTGTAGTCGTCGACGGTGACTTGAGCGCACTGGTGTACCAGGTAATCGGCGACGCAGGCATCCGGTTCCAATCGCAGGCGACCGCAAAGTTCCGGAGCTTCTAACAGCAAACAGCCGTTTTCGACTCCCCAAAGGTGGACGAAGCGCTCGCCCGAAATGGAAAACGGCGTGCCCGGAACCGCAAACGGCAGTTCCGCACGCAGCGGCCGTGCGAACCTGATATTTGTTTTGGCTACGGCAGCCACGCCTAAGACGATGGCCTTGAACTGTTCGAGATGAAAGGCGAGCGCCGCGGGCGGTGTGTCATGGCCAATGCGCCGGCAGTACGCCACAACCGAAGGGTCACACTCAACGCCGGCAATACTCGCCTGTGCGAGATAATACGCTCGACGAATCCAAACGTGCGAAAAAGGTTGTTGCCAGACCCGCGTAAAAGCCGCGGAGTCAAAATCCGTGACCTTGTCTAAGAGGTCTAGAAACTCAGCGGTCGCTTCGTCCGACCAGTTCGCGCGCTGGAAGACGCTCTTCAGCGCCAACAGAACCGCCGCGCTCTTTTCCGACTGTTGGTAAAAGATTTCCTCGTCGTACCAAAGAAGCTGTTCAAGGGGCCGATCGGTTGGCGCGTTCGTCACGAAGTCTCCCCCCTATTTTCGTTGTTGATGTCGCCTAGCCGTCAAAACGCTGGTTTGACACCTTCTTTGCTGCCGGAGGCCGTGAACGGCTTGCTCCACAGCTGTACTTCTTGTTTGTCATTGGGCTGGATTGCGGTGAGATGCATAGCAACCTGGTTGACACTCTCGTCTTTGGAAAGTTCTTCGAGCCGGATATCGGGACGCTTTTCCATGTGACTTCTCCTGATGAGATCAGCACGCTGGTCGCCGCTGCGACCGGCGTACTGGCCCAAATGTGGAAGGTCGATTCGTCAAAATGTGATCTGCGCCAACAAGCGCAGGTTTTCCTTATTGATCCAGTTGCGAAGGAATATCTACCTTGCCGCCGGATGCGGCAAACGGTTTGGTCCAGATTCTTGAACTTTCGCCATCGCGAGCGACAGTTCCATCGATTTGCGCAGCGACATCTTCAACGGTCGCATCCCGTTGCAGTTCGTTGAGTTGGATTTTTTCAGGTTGTTGCATCGGATTCTCCCTAATCACGTGATGAAATGTGATGGTCTATGTATGATTGTCGCACGGGGCGCAGATCTTGTTGTCCCGGCTCGGCGGGATTCAACGATTCTGGCGTCGTGGAGTCGCGACGTATTTTGCGGCGTGATCGTGTCTGGTGCAAGGCGAATGCTGCGACCCCCTTCCATCGTTTAGCCGCTTTCAGCAGGATCCTTCCCGGTGAAACGTTTTCAGGCCAAAAACTCTGGTGGTTATTCGGCTCGACGCCCGCTAGCTGGTCCGTCCACGAAGTATCGGGCTCGTAGCCCAAGTGGATCAGATCCTTCTTCAATGATCCGAAGCGTTGCATCTGTGCGACGAGTCGCGGCTTGTGGCGTTGCCAGGCACCAAGACTGCCCGTGCTGATCGGCCGCAGACCGTTTAGCGCAACGTTCGATTGTCGAGATGGCTTCGCGCGCCCATGAAAATTGTTGAAGTCGGTCGTGGGCTTCAAAAATGGCATTCGCTGTAGCAGTGCTCGCTGGGTCTCGTTCGGTCGCTCGACCATGTCTTCGTAACGCACGATCACAAATCGTGGGTGGTCGCGATTTCGTTCGGCCGCTTGTTGATAGCGTCGCCACAGTCCCAGATTCGCCCAATAGCAGTCGGGCGACTGTCGATGCTTGCTGACGATCACGTCGCGGGGATCACGTTCGAGATAGACGAAATGCAAGTTCTTTTCGAGTCGCAAGAGTGCGGTTGCCACGAGCACGTCCTGCGGATTCTTTGAGCAATGAATCGCGTCCGGCGCGAGTTTCTTTCGCAATACCGGGAATATGCTGGTTTCGTAAGCAACGTAGTCATCGATCGCAAAGCAGTTCGTAAACAGCTCGAGCGCCAAGGTAGTGCCACTGCGAGGACAACCCACGATGTGAATCCATTTCACCACAGACTCCTGTAATGCTTGCTATCGAGTTGCTGGTGAGCAAATCTAGCAATTTGGGCATGGCGCAAGCAACGCCACATTGCGGGCGAGATGGGCGGGCTAAGCGGGACGGGCTGCGCCGGCGCTTGTCTTTCAGCCTTTAGGGTTGTTTTTGTTTATTCTTGCTTTCGCACCGCTGACCGCCCAAATGGCGGAACTGCGAACTACTCCGAAACGCCCAAACAGGATTGAACTTACACCCCCCAGACTGCCGACATAAGGACCACACTCTGCACCTAATCGATACGATCGTTAAAGACACCGATAGCGATGCCAGCAGCGGCTGGCATGTTCGCTGACTGTACCGAATGAACACCGAATGAAAATGGAACTCGGCAACATCGTTCGCACTCTGCAGGCGCACGCCACTCGCACGCCGGACGAATGCGTGTTGGAATTTATCGCGGAAGACACATCGACCGCGCAGTCGTTCACTTTTCGCTCTCTCGAAACTCGTGCCCAGGCGATTGCGGCGGTATTACAAAGCAAGCTTCAGCCCGGCGACCGGGCCATTCTGATGCATCCGCCGGGATTCGAGTTTGTCGAAGCGTTTTTCGGCTGCCTTTTTGCGGGCGTAGTGGCCGTTCCGGTATGCATTCCGCGGCCGCGCCGTCCGTCCCGGCGGTTCGAGCGATTGTTAGAGAGCGCTCAGCCGTCCGTAGTCTTGTCGTCGGAATCCGTCTGCGACCAGCGTCACGAGTTGTTCGCCAGGATCCCGGACGTCTTGCGATTGCCCTGGCTGGCAAACGATCGGATCGGTTCAAACAACGCGCTGGCCTGGAACGACCCCGACGTCGACGACTCGACCTTGGCGTTACTCCAATACACTTCGGGCACGACCGGTGACCCCAAGGGCGTCATGGTCAGTCATGGCAACCTGGCCTTCAACGCAGGCGTGTTACGAGTCGCGTTCGCGACCGAAGTCAATCGCCGCGGTGTCCTGTGGTTGCCGATGTACCACGACATGGGTCTGATTGGCGCCATGCTGCAAACCGTCTTCGACGGCGCGTACAGCAAATGGATGCCGCCCTCGCTGTTTCTGAAGAATCCGCTCAATTGGCTGACCGCCATTTCCGAGACGCGCGGCAGTGTCAACGGCGCGCCGGATTTTGCCTACGACTATTGTGTGCGGCGATCGACGCCGGCAACGCGGGAAGGACTTAACCTCTCCTGTTGGAACGTGGCCATCAACAGTGCCGAGACCGTTCGGCCCACGACGATCGACCGGTTTACGGAGGCCTTCGCTCCGTACGGTTTTCGCCACGAGGCGTTCCTGCCCTGTTACGGGCTGGCCGAAGCGACGCTGGTCGTTGCTTCGGAGAAAGCGACCGCGCCTCCCCAAGTGATCACGCTGTCGACCGCCGCGCTGTCGCAGAAGAACGTCACACTTGTCAGTGAAAATGAGGCCGACGCGCGACGCGTATGCAGCAGCGGGTTCGTCGCCGACGGCCAGACGGTCGCGATCGTTGATCCTAAGAGCCAGAAAAAGTGCGGCGCAGACCAGATCGGTGAGATCTGGGTCTCGGGCATGAATGTCGCACAAGGTTACTTCAATAACCCGGAAGCAACTGCAAATACATTTCGCGCGCGACTTGCCGAAGACCAACGCGAGTATCTCCGGACGGGCGATTTAGGTTTTATCCGGGACGGACACCTGTTTGTCACGGGACGGGTCAAGGAACTGATTATCATTCGGGGCCGCAACTTCTACCCCCAAGATCTGGAATGGACGATTCGCGAATCCCACGCGGCGTTTCGCACGACGGCGGCCGCCGCATTTGCTGTCGAACTGTTTGGCGGCGAGCGGCTGGTGATTGTCCAAGAGGTCGAACGTTCGTTCCGTCACGCGGACTTCGAAGAGCTGGCTCAAACCGTTCGAGCGGCCGTCGCGCGTGATCAGGATATCGAGATCTTCGACTTGTTGTTCGTCCGCCAGGGCCAGGTTCATCGCACGACCAGCGGCAAGATTCGTCGTCAGCAGTGTCGTGATGACTATCTGGCTGAACGATTCGTCACGTTAGCCCGCTTTACCGATCGCGGACAACAAGCGGCGGAGACGGCCGGACCCCTTGATCAGTTTCCGGCAGATACGGAAGCGCCTCATCGCAGCGTCGCCGAGATCGAACAATGGTTGTTGGCTCGCATCGCGAACCGTCTGAACTTGGACCCGCGGCAGGTCGATATGGACAAGCCGTTTGCCGAACTGGGACTCGGTTCCATGGACGTCGTCAGGATCACGGGCGAATTCGAACTGTGGCTACAGCGACGTCTGCCACCGACCATGATCTTCAACTATCCCACGATCGGCGCGCTCGCCGAATACCTGGGTCAAACTGACACAATGCCGGATACAGGCCCGGCCACGATTCCGATGATTCCGTTCCAGGACGGTGAAGATCCACTGTTGAACGAAGTAAAACGCCTTTCCGACGAGGAGCTCGAAGCGTTCATTGCCGGTGAGATGGCCAACAACAAAACACCACGCAAACGGGCCGCTTGATTCTTTGTTCGTAGTTCCGCCTTTAGGCGGTCTGCTACGCGAATACACCGCCTCAAGGCGGAACGACAAACAGTACTGAGAAAACAACATGAAAAACAACCAAGAATTATCACCGCTGCAGAATGCAGTCTACCTCCTACGCCAGACTCAAGAGAGATTGCGGGCATACGAAGCAGCCGAACATGAACCGATTGCGGTCGTCGGGATGGGCTGTCGTTTTCCAGGTGGCGGTAACTCTCCCGAACAATACTGGGAGATACTTCGTGACGGTGTCGACGCCGTCCGCGAGGTTCCGCCCCAGCGCTGGAACATCGACGACTACTACAGCGACGACCCGTCCGCCGCCGGCAAGATGATCACGCGGCGGGGCGGTTTTCTGGACCAGATTGACGGTTTCGATCCGGAATTCTTTGGCATCTCGCCGCGTGAAGCGCTGCGGATGGATCCTCAACATCGCTTATTGCTGGAAGTCGTATGGGAAGCGTTAGAAAATTCGGGCACGCCACCGACCGATCTGTCAGGCACGAATACCGGCGTCTTTGTCGGATTCGTGAACTCCGAATACCAGGTGTTGCTGGTGCCGACCCTGGACGAAGCGGATGTCTTTTCGGCAGCCGGCTGTGCCACGTCGATTCTGGCGAACCGCATCTCGTATGCGTTGAACTTGCAAGGTCCCAGCGTCGCGCTCGATACGGCTTGTTCGTCATCGCTGGTGACGGTGCATCTGGCCTGTCAGAGTCTTAAGACGTCGCGAGTCTGACGTGGCGTTCGCAGGCGGAGTGAACTTGATCGTCACTCCCGAAGTCTCCGTAGTTCTTTCCAAGGCACAAATGCTCTCGCCAACCGGCCGTTGCCAGGCCTTCGCGGCCGGGGCAGACGGTTATGTACGCGGCGAGGGATGTGGCATCGTTGTGCTGAAACGATTGCGCGACGCTCAGGCCGCCGGAGACAATATCCTGGCTGTAGTCCGCGGGACAGCCGTCAATCACGGCGGTCGCGGCAACGGACTTTCTGCTCCGAGCGCAGTGCAACAGGAAGCCGTCATCCGAGCCGCCCTGGCCGACGCACAGCTGGAGCCTGCCGATATCGACTTGATCGAGGCACACGGCACGGGAACTTCGTTGGGCGACCCGGTCGAATTCGATGCGCTGATGTCAGTGTTCGGAACAGAACGCCGCGCCGAAAACCCGCTGGTCCTGGGATCGGTCAAAACAAACATTGGCCACCTGGAAAGTGCCGCCGGCATCGCCGGTTTGATCAAGGCAATTTTGTCACTACAGCACAGTCAGATTCCACCCCATCTGCACCTGGAAAAACCGAATCCGCTACTGCGTCTGGATGAATCGCCAGCAGTGATCCCAACCGAATCGCGTGACTGGTCACGAAACGGCCATCCTCGCCGTGCCGGTATCAGCTCGTTTGGCTTCGGCGGCACGAACGCGCATGCGGTGATCGAGGAAGCCCCTGACTCACCGACGTTGCAGGTTCCATCGGAAACCGATCGGCCGGCACACGTGCTCGCCATCTCTGGTCGCTCCGAGCAAGCCTTGTCGGACCTTGCGGCATCCTATTCCGAACAAATCGATCGGCAGCCTGACGTCGCCTTGGGCGATTTGACGCACAGCGCCAACACGGGAAGAACTCAATTCTCGCATCGACTCGCCATCGTGGCCGAAACGACCGAGCAACTGCGCCAGCGGCTGGAAACATTTCGCCAGGAAGGTGCGGCAGCGGGGGTCCATGTCGGCGAGAGCAGACCGAGCGAAAAAATAAAAGTCGCGTTTCTGTTCACTGGTCAAGGATCGCAATATGCCGGTATGGCCAAATCGCTCTACTTGACGCAACCGACGTTCCGCAGTGCGCTCGATCGCTGTGAAGCCGTCGCCAGAGATATCCTGCATCAGCCGCTACTGTCGATGCTGGATGCTGAGATCGGCGACGCCCTGAATCAGACCGGTTTCACTCAGCCGGCGTTGTTCGCGGTCGAGTACGCCCTGGCGGAACTTTGGCGATCGTGGGGAATCGAGCCAGTCGCGGTGATGGGTCATAGTGTTGGTGAGTTTGCAGCGTGCTGTGTTGCGGGTGCGATGAGCGTTGAAGATGGTTTCCGTCTGATCGCTCGTGCGCTCAGCTCATGCAGTCGTTGCCCGCCGGCGGAAAAATGGCCGCCGTTTTCGCTGACGAAGCGAGCGTCAAGAGGACGCTTGCCGCGGTGGGTAATCGGGTCGCGATCGCCGCGCTCAACGGGCCGCAGAATACGGTGATCTCGGGCGAAGAGTCTGCCGTGGCTCAAATTCAAGACGAATTCAAACGAAAGGGAGTCAAATCCCAGGCGCTCGCCACGTCGCACGCTTTTCATTCACCGGCGATGGAACCGATCCTGAATGAACTGGATCGGGCCGCAGGCGAAGTTCAAATCGCCACGCCACACATCTCCATCATTTCCAACCTGACCGGTCAGCTTGCCGATCAGCAGACCTACGCCGACGCGACCTATTGGAGCCGCCACGCGCGGCAGCCGGTGCGTTTTGTCGATGGTCTGCGCGCGATACGCGAACTTGGTTGCCAGGCGTTTCTGGAAATCGGTCCCCAGCCGACGTTGATCGGGATGGGACGTCGCTGCCTGTCGGATCAGGAACTGTTCTGGCTGCCTTCATTGCGAAAAGGTCGCGACGACTGGCAAATGATGCTGGACAGCCTGTCGCAATTGTTCGTGCGCGGTGCCAAACTCGACTGGCAGAGTTTCGACCAGGACTACGTTCGACGCCGCTGTGATCTGCCGACATATCCATTCCAGCGAAAACGCTACTGGGTCGACTGCGAACGCAGGAACTGGTCGGCGGGATCAACTGCTGGTAAGACCGGCGAAAACTTACATCCGTTGTTGGGTCGGCGAATCGCGACGCCTGTCGCCGAACGGATCTATGAGTCACAGATCAGCGCCTCACAGCCGCCGATGTTGTCCGAGCACAAAGTGCAAGACACGGTCGTCGTACCCGGAGCATGCTACGTCGACATGGCGTTGGCAGCGGCAGCGGCGGACGGCGAGCATTGGAACGTCGAAAACGTGACCATGCTGCAGCCGCTGGTGCTGACGAACCAGCGAGTGACGCTACAAACCATCGTTGCGCCGCAGCGTCCGGGAGTTTCTTCCTTTCGCATGGTGAGCGTGGCGGAGAACGAAGACGGAGGCGAACCGCAGTTCGTCACCCATGCTGCCGGCGAATTGCGTTCAGGGACAAAGGTGAATGTCGAATCAGACCGGATCGACCTGGACGCAGCGCGTGAACGTATCAAAGGCGAGCCGTTCGATGAAGCGTGGCGTCGCGACCAGGCCGCCCGCGTGGGACTTCAATACGGCCATGGTTTCTCCTGGGCCGATCGAAACTGGGTCGACGGCGACAACGGGCTGGCGGCGTTTCGATTTCCGACGGCTGCCGATCGCTTGGACGACCATCGACTGCACCCTGGGCTGCTGGACACGATGTTTCAGCTACTGGGATCGACACTGCATGACCGAGTCAACGATGCCTTTGTTCCACTTCAAATCGGACGTGTCCGATTGTGCCGAAAGCCCGAGGGAGAAATGTGGGCTTTGGCGTCGTTGGACTCGCTCGACGAGCAAACCGCCGTGGGCGACGTTCGCGTCTACTCGAGCGAAGGCGAGCTGATCGCTGAGTGCCAAGGATTGCAATTGCGACGCGTCGCGCGCGACTGGCTACGACGCGTCGTAGCCGGACCGCAACCGAACTGGTTGTACGAAATGGCTTGGGAGCCTCAAGCGTTGGAACCTACTAACGGCGACGCTCCGTCCCCAATCCGCAATCCGAAATCCGAAATCCGCAATCCAATTAGCTGGTTGTTGCTTGACGACCATCGCGGACTTGGACAATCGTTAGCCGAACGTCTGGCTGTCCGTGGCGATGAATGCCGGGTCGTCGCATCAACGTTGGATTCGAACGAAATCAAGCAGGCCGTGGCGAACTTTGTCGCCGACAAAACCGATGCGACCAAAAGTGTCGTTTACCTGGCCGGACTCGATATTGATAACGATACCAGTGCTCCCGACTTTGACGCCGCCCGGCAGAGGGGCTGGGGCGGTGTCTTGGATCTGGTGAAAAAGCTGGTGACTTCCGGTGTCATACCGTTGCCGCGGCTATGGTTGGCAACGCGCAGCTGTCAGGCGGTTGGAACAGCGAGCCAAGAACTCTCGTTGGCCCAGTCCCCGGTGTGGGGAATGGGACGCGTCATCGCCGTCGAACACCCTGAGCTGCAGTGTACGTTGGTCGACATCGATCGATCAGGTATTGAAGCAAATTCGGACATGCTGTTTGGCGAGTTGACGACCAACCGGCGCGAAACACAGGTAGCCTACCGTGAGGGAGTCCGTTATGTGGCACGATTGCGGTCGGCCGAAAAGAATGCGGCCCTTAAAGTACCGCAAGGCGAACCGTACCGCCTGAAAATCAAGTCGAAGGGCCAGCTGGATCAAGTCGCATTGCACGCCGCCGTCCGCATGCGACCTGGCCCTGGTCAGGTTGAAATCAAAGTTCGGGCGACGGGTCTCAACTTTCGCGACGTGCTGAATGTGCTGGATCTCTATCCGGGCGATCCGGGGCCGTTGGGCTGCGAATGCGCGGGCGTGGTGGAATCCGTTGGGGCGGGTGTCCAAAACTTTAAACCGGGGGACGAAGTTCTGGCCCTGGCACCGGCAAGTTTTGCGACGTATGCCATAACGCTTGCCGAGTTCGTTGTGCGACGACCTTCGCAGCTGAGTATCGAACAAGCCGCTAGCTTGCCAATCGCTTTCGCGACAGTGCACTACGCACTCCGCAAGCTAGGGCAGATCAATCAAAGCAGCCGCGTCCTGATCCATTCCGCGACGGGTGGTGTTGGGCTGGCGGCAATTCAGGTCGCTCGACGGGCCGGCGCCGAAATCTTCGCCACCGCCGGCAGTGAAACCAAGCGGCAGTATCTGCGGGACATGGGCATCGAGCATGTGATGGATTCGCGATCGGTCGATTTCGCAGAACAGATCATGCGAGCGACCGGCGGCGCCGGCGTTGACATGGTGCTGAACTCGTTAACCGGTGACGCGATCGGCAAAGGCATTTCGGTGCTTGCTGAAAACGGCCACTTTCTGGAACTCGGCAAGACCGATCTGTGGGACCAACAGCGCGTCAGCCAGGTGCATCCGACCGCGACGTTCCACCCGATAGCGCTGGACCACATGATGGTCGACCAGCCGCAGACCGTGCGCGAGTTGCTGGCAGAGGTCTTTGCCGAAATTGAAAACAAGGTGCTGGAGGCGTTGCCGCTACGTTGCTACGCGATCCAGGATACGGTCGAAGCATTTCGACACATGGCTCGTGCCGAACACATTGGCAAACTCGTGATCACGGCAGCAGCGGAGGGTGCAGAGGAAGACGCGGCATTCGCATTGCGAGATGATGGGGCGTACGTCGTCACGGGTGGTCTGGGTGGCTTGGGACTCACGGCGGCCCGCTGGCTGGTCGACCGCGGCGCTCGAAACATTGTCCTGTTAGGACGATCGGAACCAAAAGACGACGCACGTCAGCAGATTGAACAGCTGAGCGAACGCGGGGCAGTGATTGAAACACGTCGCTGCGACATATCGCAGCGCGACCAGCTCGCGTCGCTGATCGATGAAGTCGATAAGAACGTTGCGCCGTTGCGGGGCGTGCTCCATCTGGCGGGAGTCTTGGACGACGGAATCCTGCGAGACCAGACCCGCGAGCGATTTGACACGGTGTTCGGTGCCAAAGTGCACGGCGCCTGGCATTTGCACGAACTGACCAAAGATCGCGACCTGGATTTCTTCGTCTTGTTTAGCTCCGCCGCTTGCCTGCTTGGTTCGCCCGGGCAGGGCAACTATGCGGCGGCCAATTGTTTCCTCGATTGCCTGGCACACCAACGACGCGTTGAAGGCCTCGCTGCTTTGTCCGTGAATTGGGGCAACTGGGCCGACGTCGGCATGGCGGCGCGGTTGGAGGAGACCGAAGGCCAACGGTGGGCATCGATGGGTGTTGGCTGGATTCCGCCCGGCCGTGGATTTGAGCTGCTGGAAGACGCTATCACGGACCAACGTACACAGGTCGGCGTATTGCCGTTCGACTGGAACAAATTCTTCGCTAATATCCCCGCCGGTCAGGAACCGCCCTGGTTGTCCGAGATGGCCGCGGACGCTCGGCGAGCCAAAAACGATAGCGGGCCGCCGGAACTGCTTGAAGTTTTGAAAGGGACGGACGAGTCCGAGCAATTCGAACAGATTCTGAACTACGTGCGGACCGGCGCCGCACGCGTGTTATCGCTGGACGGCTCCGAACTGCCGGATCAGCGACGGTTGTTGAACGAACTTGGCTTCGATTCTTTAACAGGCGTTGAATTCTGCAACGCGATTGGTCGTTCGATCGGACAGCACATCAATCCAATGATCCTCTTCGACTACCCAACGCTGGAAGCGCTTTCGTGCCACGTGGCGCGCGACCTGCTGAACGTCGAAATGCCCGAAGAGTTTGCGGCTCGAATGCAAGCGCAAGCGCAGGTACGCGACGACATGTCGGAACGCGAAAACATGCTTGACGACGTCGAGGGCATGACATCGGACGACATGGAGGAACTGATCAATCAACAACTGGCCAAACTGCAGGACGCCGCGTGAGTCCCGTTTGTAGTTCCGCCTTCAGGCAGTGTTCGTCACGCGCTTCCGCCTAAAGGCGGTACTACGAACCCGGAAACACCTAACTAGCATGTTCATCCACGAATCTCACCTGCCGCAAGTCCTGTCGCCGGAATGCTACTTTTCCGCCGAGCAGCACGAGCGCGAACTGGCAACGGTTTTCGAGCCAGCGTGGCACTACGTTGCATCGCTATCGGACTTTCCTGAAGACGGAAGTTTTGTCACGTGCGAGTTGTTCGGCCGGCCGCTGATACTGTGGCGAGTCGACGGCCAGATACAGGCTTTTCTGAACGTTTGCGCACATCGCTTTTCTACACTACAAACCGCAGCGTGTGGCACGGCCTCGCGGATCAAATGCCCCTATCACGGTTGGGAGTATGACCAGTCCGGAAACACCTGCCGCATTCCCGACGCCAAGAGTTTTCGGCCGATGGGCAACGCCGCACGCGCGCTGGTGAAATATCCAACCGAGACGCGCGGCGACCTGGTGTTTGTCCGACTGACCGAAGCAGGGCCGTCGTTGAGCGATTCGAATAAAAAACTGATGCAGTTCTGCGACGAGTCACTGACCGGCGACTTTGATCGCAACCTGACGCTCGACTGGGACGTGGATGCCAACTGGAAGATCGTGGTCGAAAATGCCATCGAGAGCTACCACGTCGCTTTCGTACATCAAGCGACCTTTGGCGGTACGCCGCCGGAAGAGATGTGCGAGCACAAATTGGAAAAAGATTGGACGTCATTCCAAATCAAACTGGCGAACGGGAAACAGCGCAAGCCGTACCATCCTTTGGAAGGTTTCGTTTATCGTGTGATGGGCCACCGGTGGGGCGCTGGCTATTACCACTGTTTCTGTTACCCGAACGTCCTGGTTTCGGCCGAGCATATCTTCCGCACCGTGATGATCGTGACTCCGCTTTCGCCGACTCGCTGCCGAATGAAGTTTCATATGTTCGCTCAGCGAGGCACGAATCGAAACGCATTCGCCAATTTCGTATTCCGCCAGGTCTGTCGATTCGCGGCCAGGTTCACGACACGTGTGATGCAGGAAGATCCGCGCTCTGGCCAGGGCTTCAAGTAGGAATTCAATCGCCGCAGCGACCGTCGCCGGGCTTAATCTCGGCGCGTGAAGAGCGGGTCTTTCACTTTCAACAACACATCCATGACCTGACGCAACTGGACCAACAGCCGGAGCGATCGGCTGCGTGATCCACATAGAACGGAACTTGTTCCGCTTGCCAGATACACGGAACAAGTTCCGTGCTACGGAACGATTCAAGGAGGGATCGCCGCTTGAGCGAGTTTGAAAACAGAATTGACCAACTATCGCCGCTACAGCGGGCCGTCTATGCGCTGAAAGAAACGCAAGCGCGGCTGGATGCGCTCGAGCGCCAATTGAACGAACCGATCGCGCTGTGCGGTATGGCCTGTCGGTTTCCCGGTGGAGCCAACGATCCAGACAGTTACTGGCGGATGTTGTGCGAGGGCGTCGATGCGCTCGGCGATATACCGGCAGGACGTTGGGACGCGGATGCCTATTACGATCCCGATCCTCGCGCGCCTGGCAAGATGAATTCTCGTCGCGGCGGCTTCCTCAGCGATATCGATCTATTTGATAATCACTTCTTCGAAATCTCCGATCGTGAGGCCCAGCAACTCGATCCTCAGCAACGGATGTTGTTAGAGCTGACCTGGGAGGCCCTGGAAGATGCGGGCATACCTCCTGAAAGCCTGTCGCGGGTCGCGCACCGGCGTGTTCGTCGGGATCTCGGTCAGTGAATACTCGGCGCTCATCACGCAGGATATTCGCGCGCTGGGCCCGTTGTTTTCGACCGGAACCGCGCTCAGCATCGCAGCGAATCGCATATCGTTTGCCTTTGATTTTCACGGTCCGAGCGTGGCGGTCGACACGGCGTGCTCGTCGTCCCTCGTGGCACTGCACCTGGCCAGTCAGGCGATTCGTAACGGGGAGTGCACGACGGCCATTGTTGGTGGTGCGAACGTGATTCTCTCGCCAGCCGGAACGATTGTGTTGACCAAATCCGGGTTTTCGGCGCCGGACGGATGTGTACGGGCCTTTGACCGAGCCGCATCCGGGTATGTCCGCAGCGAAGGCGCGGGCGTGCTGGTCCTGAAGCCGCTGTCTGCAGCGGAGGCCGCCGGCGATCCGGTGTACGCAGTCCTGCGCGGTTCCGCCGTACATCAAACCGGTCGCGCCAACGGCCTTTCGGCGCCTGTTGGTCGAGTACAAGAAGAAGCGTTGCGATCGGCCTGCGAACAGGCAAAGATTTCGCCAGCAAGAATTTCGTACGTTGAAGCGCAAGGGACCGGTACTTTGCTGGGCGACGCCATCGAAGCGAAGGCGCGAGGCGCAGCTTTGTCGGACGGACGTCCCGCGGATCAAAAATGTCTTTTGGGATCGGTCAAGACGAACATCGGGCACTTGGAAGCAGCATCGGGCATCGCCAGCGTGATGAAAGTGGCACTCGCATTGAAGCATAGCCAGGTGCCACCGTCGCTGCACTTCAATTCGCCAAGCCCAATGATTCCGTTCGACGAGTTGCCGTTGCGCGTGGCAACGCAGGTGGAACATTTGCCCGCCAGCGACGAGCCCCGGATCGCGAGCATCAACGGCTTTGGTTACGGCGGTAGCAATGCCCACATCATTCTGGAGCAAGCCAAAACGCAACTGGAACCCTCTGCCGCGCCGCTTAGCATCAGCGTTGACGTGCCGCGCGTCTTGGCCATTTCGGCACGTACGGACGATGCGCTAAAGGCATTGGCGGAAAAGTACCGAGATTTCTTACGAAGCGACAACGGTGTGGCAAATCGTCCTGGGTTCTGGCGAGATGTTGTCGCAACGGCGGCGCATCGACGCGACCACCACGATTGTCGTCTTGCGGTATCGGCGAGCTCCGTAGTTGGAGCTGCCGATCAGTTGGATGCCTTCTTGCGCAATACTGAGACGGATAGCTGGTCGACCGGTCGCCGCCCGTCGGATAGCAAGGAAACAAATGCGGCCGTCGGCCAAGCAAAAGCGCGTTTCGAAACTGACGATGATGAAATGCAACTGCTGAGTGAGTTATACGTGGCAGGCGCTGACGTCGAGTTTCGACAACGGATATCGGGCGAATACATGCCCGTTTCCTTGCCCACCTATGCCTGGCAGAAACAGAGTCTATGGGTCGATGCACCGAATCCTTGGGCAGTTTGTAGTTCCGCCTCTAGGCGGCCAGAAGCCTCGGAAAACCGCCTAAAGGCGGAACTACAAACCGAGGTTCGTCCAAACCTCAACACACCTTATATACCACCCGAATCGCCTCTCGAAGAGCGACTCGCCGAATCGTGGTCCCGCGTATTGCTGGTGCAGCCTATCGGTGTCGACGACAATTTCTTCGAACTGGGCGGGCAATCGCTGCAGGCGGCGATTTTGATGAACGAGCTGCAAGGGCTGCTGAAAGTCCAGATTGATCTGGTCGCGCTGTTCGAAGCCCAGACCGTTCGTGAGCTAGCCGAGTACTTGGAACAGCATCACAGCGCCGATGTGGCACAGGCGCTCGAAGAAATCGTGCCTGCCCATGAATCGAATGGCCCGTCCCCGGCAAGCCCGTCCCCGGCACGCAAGCATGTCGAGCGCGCGTCGAGGACCGCACCCCTGCCCCTCTCATCAGGTCAGCAGCGCTTCTGGTTTCTGGACCAATTGAATCCCGGCGCGCCGATCTACAACGTGCACATCGCCGTCCCATTGATCGGTGAACTGGATGCAAACATCCTACAAAACGCCATCCGGGCGGCAATCCGCCGGCACGAGTCGTTGCGGACCATCTTCGGGACGGATGACGATCAACCGAGTCAGGAAATTCTGGAATCGTTGGATTTCGAGCTCAAGACGGTCGACCTGTCGCACCTGTCCGGTGAAGCGCAAGAAGCAGAAGTCCGTCGGCATTCAGAACAGCAAGCCAACACAGCCTTCCACCTGAACGAGGCGCCGCTATTTCGCATGGCGCTGCTGCGTCTTTGCAAAGATGACCACACGCTGGTGGTCACCATGCATCACATCATTGTGGATGGCGTGTCACTGGCGATTCTGCTGCGCGATGTCTTGGAGTTGTATAGAGCTCAGACCGAATCGCGCCGCCCGTCGCTGCCGGAGTTGCCGATGCAGTACGCCGACTTCGCCGCCTGGCAGCGCGAAGGCCTACAAGGAGAAGCCTTCCAGGAGGAAATGGAATTTTGGCGCCAGCGCCTCGACGGCATTACGCCTCTGTGCCTGCCGACCGATCGGCCTCGTTCTGCGTCCAACGGACCGCGACCGGGTACGTTCAGTTTTGCTCTACCCGTCGAACTACATAAACGCTTGGAAGCGATGTGCCGCGAGCACCATGTCACGCCCTTCATGTTTATGCTCGCCGCCTTCAACGTGCTTTTGCATCGCTACAGCGGTCAGGACGATTTTGTCGTCGGAATTCCTGTGGCCGGTCGCGGGCGACTTGAAACTCAGAATTTGATTGGATTCTTCGTTAATACTCTGGCACAACGCAACGACTTGTCCGGCGATCCTACATTTGTCGAATGTCTTCAGCGCGTGCGCCAATCGACCGTTGAATCGATGACGCACCAGGATTTGCCGTTCGATGAAATCGCCAAACAGATTGAACCGAACCGCGAACCGAACCGCCATCCGGTCTTTCAGGTGCTGTTCAACTATCTGCAAGAGATTGCGCAGCTGAACGAAGACAGTGCCACGCCGCTGCGCATCGGTGACGTGCCGCTGGAACAACCGCCGCACGCTGGCGAATTTGACCTGGTGCTGACACTGATCGAAGCGCGGGACGCTGAACGGCATATTCGGCTACAACGCCGAGCTGTTCGACGAGTCGACAATCGAGCGCGCCGGCAAGCATTTCGTGCGTCTTGTCGAGTCGGCCGTTGACTCCGTCGATCAACAGATTTCTAAACTCGAAATGATGGAGTTCGCTGAGCGTCGTCGGCTGCTCGTGGAATGGAACAATACCGCTGCCGAATATCCCTTCGATAAGTGCCTGCATCAACTTTTTGAAGAGCAGGTTGAAAAGACGCCGGACCATGACGCCATCGTTCGCGGCGACGACCGGCTCACCTACCGAGAACTGAACGACCAGGCCAATCAGTTGGCGGCCACACTCCGTGCCGCGGGAATTAGGCGAGATGAACTGGTGGGCCTCTGTGTTCGACGTTCGCCGGACGCCGTCATCGGCATGCTCGGCATCCTTAAGGCTGGCGCAGCGTTCGTGCCGCTGGACCCGACGCTACCTCACGAGCGGATCGAGCGAATGGTTCTGGACACGGCCGCCAGGGTAGTCATCACGCAAGACGACTTGGCGGCGAGCCTTGGCAAATTGCCGGTGCAATGGATCAGTCTCTCCAGTCGTGAGACGATCACTTCGCCGACCAGCAATCCAGTTTGCACGATGACGCCCTGGAACCTTGCCTATGCAATCTTTACGTCAGGCTCGACCGGCCAGCCCAAAGGCGTCTTAATCGAACATCGCAGTATTGTGAACGTCGTTTACGGATTTATCCGCAGCTACGATGTCCGTAGCGTCGATCGTGTTTTGCAGAATACGTCGCTATCGTTTGACGTTTCTGTGAACGAAATCTTTCCCGCGCTGTGTGCCGGAGCGACGGTCGTTATTTCCAGTGATGAAGCTCAACTGGACGCGGCTGAAATACATCGACTTCTGGAAAAGGAACAAATTACCGTCGCCGCGGCGACTCCGAGTGTATTGCGACATCTGAATCGAGCGGCCCAGCCGCCGTCGTCGCTGAGGCTTGTGCTGAGCGGCGGGGAAGAGCTTTCGTATGGTGACGTCGACAGGCTTCTGGAAACCGCCCTGGTCACCAATGGTTATGGGCCGACCGAGGCATGCATCTGCGCGACCTGTTACCCACTGAACGAAACACTCGGCCTCGCCGGAAAACAGGGACGATGGGCCTCCGTGCCCGTCGATAAATCTCACACTCGTCAGACGACGGGCACGGAGGCCCATCGTACGTCATCTCGCCCAAGCATCCCGATCGGACGGCCGCTAGCCAACTACCGCGTCTATATCGTCGACGATCAACTGAACCCCGTGCCTGTCGGATGCCCCGGCGAATTGTGTATCGCCGGCGCAGGATTAGCACGTGGATACCTCAACGACGAACCGCTGACGGCAGAAAAATTCGTAGCGTGTCCTTTCGAACCGGGCGAGCGGATGTATCGTACTGGCGATCGCGCTCGCTGGCTGACCGACGGCAACATCGATTTTCTTGGCCGCGTCGATCAACAAATACAACTCCGCGGTCTGCGGATCGAGATCGGCGAGATCGAAACGGCGCCTGCTGCGCTCGACAGTGTCGAAGCCGCGTCGGTGGTTTATCACAAGCCCAGCACTGGCGAGCCACGACTGGTCGCCTACGTCGTCCCGGATGCCGAACAGGCCGGACCGATCCGTCACCGATTGCGATTCGAGGCGGCCAACCAAATCGAGGGCCTCGCGACTCACGAGATGCCCAACGGCCTGCAGGTCGTCCATCAGAACGAAGGCGAAACCGAGTTTCTTTATCGAGAGAGCTTTCTGCACAACTGCCATCTCAGTCACGGGATTGAGCTGTTTGACGGCTGTTGCGTATTCGACGTCGGGGCCAACATCGGCATCTTCGCGTTGCATGTCGCTCAAAAGTGCCAGTCGCCCACGATTCACGCCTTCGAACCGATACCTTCAATTTATCAGAAGCTGCGACTGAACGCCGAATTGCACCAACTGAACTTGAAGGCACATCCGTATGGCATCGCGGACCGAAGTCAGTGTGCCGAGTTCGTTTACTTTCCGGACTCGGGCGCCATGTCCGGCAGTTTCAACACGGCCGACGATCTGCACCGCCGCGTAGCCGATGTTGCTGCGGCGGTCGAAGAACACCTGCAGCGTTCGTCGGCGACGGAATTGCTGGAGACGGTACAGGCCGAAGGCGTTGCCTATGAAACGATCAGTTGCAACGTTCGAACGATTTCGGATGTGATTCGTGACGAGAAGATCGACACGATCGACTTGCTGAAGATCGATGTGGAACACGGCGAACGCGCCGTGTTGGCCGGGATCGCGGACCAGGATTGGTCGAAGATCCAGCAGTTGGTTGTCGAAGTTCACGATGCCCAGAAGGATGGCGCCGCGATTGCCACGACGCTGACAGACCGAGGTTTTCGGGTCGAAACAGAATCCGTCCCGGTGTTCGAGGATTCCAGCATCGTCATCACTCATGTTTATGCCAAGCGCCGCGGCTGGTCGGCTCCGCGCGCCGCTACACTTCCAAAGTTGACGTACAGCAGTACGGATCGCTTCATCCAACAACTGTCGCAACCGCTGCGTGATCGACTGCCGAAGTACATGGTCCCCAGCTCGTTCGAGCTGCTACCGGACATGCCGCTGACGTCCAGCGGAAAAATCGATCGCGCCAGACTGCCCCAGCCGTCGTCCGATTCGGCGAATCGCGCCGACATCACTCCACCCAGGACGTCGATTGAACGACAACTGGCAGATATTTGGACGGAATTACTAAGCGTCGAGCAAGTCGGCATCCGCACCAGTTTTTTCGAGCTCGGCGGCCATTCCCTGCTGGCGACACAACTCGTTTCGCGAATCAATCAAGCGTGTGATGTCGAGCTTCGACTGCGCTCGATCTTTGAGACGTCGACGATCGAAGGGTTGGCTTCCCTGATCGAGCAGGCACAACAGCGCGGCGACACGACGACGGCCATTCCTCGCATAAAGCACGAAGACGACATTCCACTCTCGTCCGTGCAAACTTCGCTGTGGATGGTCGATCAGCTGACGGAAGGCAAGTCACCGTACGTCATGAGCTCCACGCTACGATTCCGAGGACAGCTGGACGTCACCGCACTTGAACAAGCGATCAACGAAGTCTTTCGCCGCCACGAAGCGCTGCGAACCACTTTTCCGCCGGTTGAAGGAGTCCCGGTTCAGCGAGTCGCGCCCTATGAACCGCAATCGTTGAACGTCATCGACATCTCGAACACGGCGGACCCCGAAAAAGAGATGAGGGCGTACGTCAAGAAAAAAGCGGCACGGCCGATCGATCTCGCGCACGGGCCGGTGGTTCGCGTTGAGCTCGTCAAGCTTGCCGAACAAGAACACGTTTTCGTTATGGCCGGGCACCACATCGTGTTCGATGCCTGGTCGGCCGGCGTGCTCGCCCGAGAGATTGGCATCGCCTATCAGGCCTTCGTCGGTGGATTGCGTTCGCCACTGGGTGAACTGCCGATCCAATACAGCGACTTCGCCGTTTGGCAAGGCGAATATCTCGACAGCCCGCACGGAGAAGAACTGCTGGCATGGTGGACCGATCGGCTCGCGAATCTACCCGAACTGGACCTGAACGCATTGAACAAGCGTTTTGAGAATGTTGGAGTCGTGCCTTCAGGCGGTTCGTTGGTAGTTCCGCCTTTCGGCGGCCCACAGCGCGACCAGGCACCCAACGATCCACCATTAGCCAGCATCCAACTCTCCGACAACTTAAACACAGCAATCCAAACACTCTGTCGAGAACGTGAAATCACGCCGTTCATGGTGACGTTGGCGGCGTTTCAGATTGTACTGGCGCGAGGCACCGGTCAAAACGACTTTCCGATCGGCACGCCCGTCTCGGGACGCACTCGACCTGAAACCCAAGACCTTATCGGTTGCTTCATCAATCCGTTGGTGCTACGCAGCGACCTGAGCGGCGATCCTACGTTTAGCGAGTTGTTGGATCGCGTCCGTACGACGACGGTAGAAGCGTTCGACCATCAGGAATTGCCCTTCGACCGGCTGGTCCAAGCGCTTAACCCGTCGCGTACTTCACTCCGCCATCCGATTTTTCAGGTGTTGTTTGATTTTCAGCACGAGGCACCTGCATCGCAAAACAAAATGTCCGGGATCGCGATCGAACCGATTGACCTGCTTGATGAGATTCCGCACTTTGACTTGACGGTCACGGTGACAGAAAGCGATGGCAAGTTCAGCTTGTCAGCGACCTTCGATAAGCAGCGGCTGGATGCAGCCGCCGTGGGTGAGATTCTGGAAGAGCTGCGGCTGGTTTTGCAACAAGGAATTTCCAATCCGCACGCCGCTTGTAGTTCCGCCTTTAGGCGGTCCCCTGAATTGCTCGAGCCGCCTAAAGGCGGAACTACGAACGAGATGTTCGAGGCCTGGGTCGAGCGTTCACCTCAGGCGATCGCCGCGATTCACGACAACGAGCCGTTGACGTATGAAGAGATCAACGTCGCAGCGAACCGACTTGCGAGTTCTCTACGTCGACGCGGGGTGGGTCGTGAGAGCCTCGTTGCCATCTATCTCGAACGCTCTTTGGAAATTCCCATTGCGATGTTGGCAACACTGAAAGCGGGCGGTGCCTTCGTACTCTTAGACCCCGACTACCCGGAAGTGCGCTTGGCTTTGGTTCTGGAAGACTGCACTCCACAAGTGTTGATTACCAGCAAATCGCTAATGAATGACCTGGATTACGTCGGCGCGACTGTCTGCCTGGATCGCGACCGCGACGCGATCCAAAAAGAACCTACGTCAAATCTCGCAATCGCTTCCGCGCCCAACGATATGGCCTACGTCGTCTACACGTCGGGCTCGACGGGTCAACCGAAGGGCGCAATTAACGAACATCGCGGTCTGTCGAGTGCGATGAGCTTCGACGGAGAGTGTTTTGGGATAACGGCCGAGGATCATTGCCTGTGCCGCTGCCCGATCGGATTCGACGCTTTTATTCTGGAAGTGTTGCGACCGCTGGTCCGAGGTGGTCGGCTGGTGATGTGCGGGCGCGACGACTACCGGGATCCGGCGGCACTGGTGCGTTTGATTCGCGACCAGCAAATTACGATGATCGATGTCGTGCCTGCCGTGTACGCAGCGATATTGGCGGACAGCGGCGTTGAGCATTGCAATTCGTTAGCAAAGGTATGTCTTGGCGGCGACGTAATGCCGCCAGAAATATTGCAACGGCATTTCGAATTGTTCGACATTCCACTCTTCAATACCTACGGTCCGGCCGAGGCCGCCATCTGGGTCAGTACTTGGAACTGTGATCCCGAATTCCGGGGCTCGCGACTTCCGATCGGTACGCCCAATCCGAATGCCCGTATTTACATTCTGGATGAAAATCTTGCCCCGGTCCCCGTTGGTGTCGAGGGCGAAATATTTATCGGTGGCCCGGCCGTCGGTCGTGGCTATCTGAACCGTGCGGAGTTGACCAGGGAACGGTTTCTGGCCGACCCCTTCTGCGCACAAGACACAGTGCGCATGTATCGCACCGGCGATCGCGCTCAGTGGCTGCCGGACGGCAACGTTGATTTTCTCGGCCGGCAAGATACGCAAGTGAAAATTTATGGCGTGCGCATTGAAATCGGCGAAATAGAATCGATCCTCAAGCAGCATGAAGCCGTCAAAGACGCCGTGGTTGACGTTCGGCGGTCAACGGCAGGTGACAAATCGATAGTTGCCTACATCGTGGCCCATCAGGCGGAAACGCTTGCAACCCGACAGCTGCGAGAGTTTGTGTCGGCGCGGCTGCCGCTGTCCATGCAGCCGGCGGCCTACATGACAATCGACGCGATCCCGCTTTCGCCCAACGGAAAGATTGATCGCCGAGCGCTTCCTGATCCAGACGTTGAACTTACGCCACACCAATCGACATCGGCAATGTCATTATCCCTGACCGTGACGCGCCTGTTGGAAATATGGCGAGACGCACTCGGACGCGACGCGATTGGCCCGCATGACAACTTTTTCGAACTGGGCGGACACTCACTGTTAGCCGCGCGGGTTGCCGCCAGAATCTCCGAAGTGTTCGCAACAGAGATACCGATGTGCGCCATTTTCGAGGCGCCAACGATTGCCGGTTTGTGCAGCACGTCGAGACGGCGCAGTTGTCCGCCAGGATCGAGGCGCCTCCCATCGAGCGAATTGAAGATCGCGATCGTGACTTCCCGCTATCGGCGGTGCAAGAATCGCTGTGGTCGGTTCATCAGCTTTCCGAAGGCACTGCTCCCTACGGCATTGGTGCAGCGCTGCGCTTAACCGGCGACCTGAACGTTGATGCGCTGCAGCGCGCTATCAATACGGTTGTCGCTCGACACGAGGCGCTCCGCACAACCTACCCTGTCGTCGATGGACATCCCGTTCAGCGAATCGCCGAACCCGCAGAACTGCTGTTCGAAACGGTTGACTTGAGCCATCTCGAACCGGAGATCGCCCTGGCCGAAGTGAAAACACGTGCCACCGCGCAACTGCGTCGCACGATCGATATCGTGAACGGACCCATTGTGCAAACCGGGCTGACCAAGATTGGCGATGACGACCGTGTGCTGGTGGTCACTGGTCATCACATTGCTTTCGACGCGTGGTCATCGGATGTTTTGCAGAAGGAAATTGCGATCGCCTATGCAGCCTTTGCCCGCGGAGAGGCCTCGCCGCCGCTGCCCGGACTGCCGGTTCAATATGCAGACTATGCCGTCTGGCAGCGACAGCGACTTGATGGCCAGTACCTGGACAATTTGCTGGAATACTGGCGCAAGAAACTGGACGGCGTGCCAACCTTGAACCTCCCGGTGATCCAGCGCAAGGAGACGGATCGGGAGACGAGTCTTGCAACGCACTGCGCGATTCCCAGGGAACTTGGCGACGCCATTCAGGATTTCTGCCGGCGGCGCGAAGTGACACCTTATATGGTGATGCTGGCCGCCTTTCAGGTGGTGCTCTCGCGGTACAGCGGTCAAAACGATTTCGCCATCGGTACGCCGCTGGCTGGTCGAGTGCGACCGGAAATCACCGATCTGGTCGGGTGCTTTATCAGTTCGGTCGTCGTGCGTTGCGATTTAACAGGCACACCAACCTTTGACGATCTGGTTGCCCGTGTTAAACAGACGACGCTCGAGGCATTCGATCATCAGGAGCTGCCGTTCGCGCAGCTGGTCCAGAAACTGGCGCCGCAGCGCGACGATGGACGACATCCTCTGTTCCAGGTGCTGTTCAACTATGTGCAAGAGGCCAGCCCAGCGGCGCTGATCGCGGGCATCCGCATCGAGTCCCTTCCGCTGGGCGACCCAAGTTCAAAATTTGAATTCACCGTGGCCGTGTCGGAAACAGACGAAGGCTTACAGATTACGGCTCACGCCGATGCGCGCCGTTTCGATCGGACCACGGTCGACGGAATCCTGGATCAGTTTCTAACGGTGCTGGAATGCGCAGTCGAGCAACCAGAACGTCCGATTACGGAATTGGCAGGCCCGTTTAACCGCAAGCCCAGCGGGCTGCGCGTGGATGGACCTTGTAGTACGCGCAGCCCCGACCCAGTTAGCTGCGTGCCCGACTTGCGGTTAGACGACGCTACGCAAGCGTCGCGCAAGTGCGCACGGCATAGCCTCACCTGCGTCCACGAAACTATCGCCGAGCAATGTCGCCGCTCACCGCGTGCGATTGCAATTGTCTGCGGTGCCGACACTTTGACCTACGCAGAATTAGACCTGCGTGCCACTCAATGGGCCAATTACTTACACCGTCTTGGCGTCCAGCATCAACAGCATGTCGGCATTCATCTCCAGCGGTCGACGAACCTGGCCGTGGCGATCCTGGCCGTCATGAAAGCGGCGCAACGGTCGTCCTATTGGATCCGGATTATCCTGTTCACCGGATAGCGTTGATCGTCGACGATTGTCAACCAGACGTCGTGGTCACGTCCGAGTCGCTAGCTCAAACTATGGATTCGTCGGATGCGCGGCTGGTCGTCGTTGACCGCGATTGGGGAACGATCGAGCAGGAGAGTGACGAACTCATCCCCGATCTCTTGCCGGCGACAATAGAGGACAACGCCTATGTGAACTACACCTCCGGATCGACCGGCAAACCGAAGGGCGCCATCAATACGCACACTGGACTCGCGAACCTGTTGGCCAGCGAAGACGAGATCTACCAATTCTCGGCGGCCGACCGCTACCTGGTGCGAGCGCCGATTGGCTTCGATGCTTTTCTGAACGAGTTCTTTCGACCTCTGGTCAGCGGCGGCCGGATGATACTGGCCAGTGACGAACAATACAAAGATGCGGCCGCACTGGTTCGGCTGGTTATCGAACAACAGGTCACTTTCGCACAGTTCGTGCCGGCGGTATTACGAGCGTTCTTGAACGAAGAAGCTTCGCAAGCCTGTGACAGCCTGCGGCTTGTCATTTCGGGCGGAGAAGCATTAACCCAGGACGTCATCGACCTGTTCCGCCAGCGCTCGGCGCAAGACTCTATAACCGTTACGGACCGGCCGAGACGTCGATTGGCGTAACGGTTTGGGAATGCGTCGACGACTACGAATACCAGGCAATTCCCATCGGCCGTCCTATTCGCAACGTCACCGCATATGTACTCGACGAAAACCAGCAGCCATTACCGGCGGGGGTGCCCGGCGAACTGTGTATCGGTGGCGCCGCGGTCGGTCGTGGCTACCTTCGTCGTCCCGAACTTACGGCCGACAAGTTCGTTCGCGACCCGTTCGCCGACGCGCCGGATGCGCGCATGTACCGGACAGGTGACGTTAGTCGGATGCTGCCCGATGGAAATATCGAATTCCTGGGACGGACGGACGATCAGGTAAAAATTCGCGGTGTGCGGATTGAGCTCGCCGAAATCGAAACCGTATTGCGGCAGCATGAGGCCGTTCACGATGCGGTTGTCGACGTGCGCTCCAGTGATGCCAACGAAAAGATACTGGTCGCCTATATCGTGCCCACCGACGATCGATCCGTGACGGCAGACGAAATCAACCAGATGGTGGAGGCCCGTCTGCCGCGAACGATGAAGCCGGCCGCCTACGTCTTTGTCGATCAGGTCCCTCTGTCCCTGACCGGCAAGACGGACCGTCGTTCGCTTCCGGATCCTGAAGAACACCATCTTGTCGGCCGTCGCGAATATGTCGCCCCCAGAACTTCGACGGAAGAAACACTCGCCGCCATTTGGCGGGAAGTGCTGAACATCGAACAACTGGGGGTTAACGACAACTTTTTTGATCTGGGTGGCCATTCGTTGATGGCCACACGCGTGGTAACTCGGATCAATGATGCGTTCGAGCGGGAACTGCGACCGAGGGTGTTGTTCGAGCACCCGTCTATCGCGCGACTGGCGACACACGTCGATCAAAGTGAGGAAGGCTCGAAGCTGGCGCTCGCACCGATCCCCGTTGCCGACGATCGCGGCCGCGACTTCCCTCTTTCCTTTACCCAGGAATCCTTGTGGACGGTCGCGCAAATCGAGCAGGGACGGTCGGCGTATGCAATGTGCGGTGCTTTGCGGATGTCAGGTCCGTTGCGGCTGGACGCGATGCAAGAAACGATCAACGAGATCCGACGCCGACACGAAGCGCTGCGCACAACTTTTCCGGTCGTCGATGGCGCTCCAGTACAGCGTGTGGCTCCCTTTGAACCGCAGCATTTAGAAGTCGTCGACTTGACGCACGTTGCCGAGGCCGAACGTGAGCTAACCGCGATCCGATTGATGGAAGAGGCTCGAAATCAAAAGATCGATCTGGCCACCGGCCCGATTGTGAAGATCCGGCTGTATCGGTTGGCCAGTGAACAGCACATTCTGTTCGTTTCCGGCCATCACATTCTGTTTGACGGTTGGTCGTCTGAATTGCTGCCGCGTGAGATGGGGCAGGGTTACCTGGCATTTGCCGCGGATCAGAAGCCAAACCTTCCCCGAGTTCCCGTGCAGCCCGCGGACTTTGCCCTTTGGCAGCGCGACCGCCTGGCGGGTCAGCGTGAAGCCGAGCTATTCGGTTATTGGCGCGAGACGCTGGCCGACCTGCCCACACTGGAACTGCCCAAGCTTGCGGAACAAAGCGACGATCAGCCATCCCAAGAGGCGGGAGCATGTGAACGCCAACTGCCGAGCGACGTGAGTCGCCGACTCAGTGACTTCTGCCGGCAGCATGACGTCACACCTTATATGGCCACGCTGGCCGCACTACAGATCGTTCTGTGGCGGCATTCGGGTCAGGACAAATTTAAAGTCGGTACGCCGACTGCAGGACGACTGCGGCCGGAACTGGAACATGCGATTGGATGTTTCATCAATCCGGTTGTCCTCCGCGCCGATCTGTCAGGAGATCCAACGTTCGCTCAACATGTGGCGCAAGTCAAGCAAACCGCGATCGGAGCGTTTGATCATCAGGAGTTGCCGTTTGCGCGGCTGACCGAGTTGCTGGCTGCCGAAACGAAAACCGCGCAAGGACCACTCTACAACGTCATCTTTCAGCTGCGGCACGTCGGAAGCTTTGCGTCCCATCTTGGCGACTTGTCGCTTTCGGACTTGACGCTGAAGCCGGACAGATCGCGCGGAAGTCTGGATGTGACGGTGATGGAGCGCGACGGCGAGTTTGAATTGGTGTTCAACTACGATCCAGACCAGTTGGCGGCGGATCAGGTCCGTCGCATGTCGGAACATTTCTGCAACATCCTGGATGCCGGCCTGACCAATCCCGAAATGGAGATCGCTAAACTGCCTATGCTTTCCGACGACGAACGCCAGCAGGTGTTCGCGCTTGGAAGTGGCGAACAGACCGACGTGTCACAGCTGGTCGCAGTCCAGGAGATGTTCGAGCAGTGGACCGTTCGTTCACCGCAAGCGACCGCTGTTTCCTACGTGGGAGAACAGCTGACCTATGGAGAGCTGAATGCGCGCGCCAATCAGCTGGCCCACTATCTGCGCCGTGTGGGCGTCAGGCGTGGCGATCTGGTTGGGATGTACCTCCAGCGCTCATTGAATCTACCTGTCGCCATGTTGGCCATCCTTAAGGCGGGCGGCGCATTTGTGCCTTTGGATCCGGATTATCCCGCCCACCGCGTGGCGAATATGCTGGACGATTGCCGGCCGCGCGTGTTGTTGACGACACGGTCCCTGAGCGACGAGTTGTCTTTTGACGGAATGCGGGTGCTGCTGGACGGCGAACGTGAACAAATCGAACAGGAAGACACGAGCAACCCGGTCTCCATTACGAACTGCCGCGATGTGGCCTATGTTGTGTACACGTCAGGATCCACGGGGCGCCCTAAGGGGGCTGTCAATGAACATCGTAGCTTATCGAATTTGCTGACGTTCGAACAACGTTTGTTTAAAGTGCAAACTGCAGACGTTTGCCTCTGTCGATCGCCGGTCGGATTTGATGTTTTCATTGAGGAGATGTTCCGACCGCTGGCCGCTGGAGCACGACTCGTGTTGGCCGGTGCGGACGAGTACCGCGACCCGGCGGCGCTGGTGAAACTGATCCAACAGCAGCAGGTCTCGATCGTGTTCTTAGTACCGGCTGTTTACGCGGCCGTGTTAGAGGAGGACGGCGTCGGACAGTGCGAATCACTGCGACATGTTCTGGTTGGCGGAGATGTATTGCCGCCGGAACTGCTGCGGCTGCACCAGGAACTTTTCGACATCCCGCTAGTGAACGGCTACGGGCCTGCCGAGGCCGCGATATGGGCGACGACCTGGAAATGTGATTCAAGCCATGCGTCACCGCGCGTCTCGATTGGTCGACCCAACCCGAATGTCCAAATCTATATCCTGGACGATCGGCTGAAGCCCGTATCGATTGGTGTCGAAGGTGAATTGTGTATCGGCGGCGCGGCCGTCTGCCGTGGGTACTTGAATCGCCCCGAGCTAACCGCAGAAAAGTTCCTCGACGATCCGTTTGTCGAAGGCGACGGCAGGATGTACCGCACGGGCGATCGAGCACGCTGGCTGCCGGACGGCAATATCGATTTTCTGGGCCGTCGCGACAACCAGGTAAAAATCCGCGGTGTTCGCATCGAAATCGGTGAGATTGAATCAACGATCAAACTGCATCCAGCGGTGAAAACCGCCGTCGTGGATGTGCGCGAATCCGCGACGGGTGAAAAAACGATCGTTGGTTATGTCATCCCGATCGAACCTGAAGATTTATCGATCCAAGCGATCCGCAGCTTTGTTGCCAGCCGTTTGCCGTTGTCGATGCAACCGTCTTCGTACGTTCGAATCGATACCATTCCGCTTTCGCCGAACGGCAAGGTCGATCGACGAGCGCTTCCCGATCCCGTGTTTCAAGGGCCAGACGAAGCGACCGATCAGGCTGCCGCGCAGACAGGTACGGAAGAAAAGCTTGTGCAGATCTGGCGAGAATTGTTGGGCCATCAAGCTTTTGGTCGCGATGACAACTTTTTCGAAATTGGCGGACATTCCCTGTTGGCCGTGAAGGTCATGTCGCGAGTGCGTGACGAATTCGACACCGACATTCCTGTAGCCAGGGTATTTGCCGCGCCGACGATCGCCGGGATTGCCGCGACAATCGACGGTGTTGCCGTCCGCCCGGCACCTTTAAGCACATTGAAGATTCAACGGGTTGAGCAACCACAACGCAGCGAGCACGACAGCCCACTGGTGCGAATCGGCAATGGCCAAGGCAAGCCGCTGTTCGTGGTGCACGGTATGGGCGGGTACGTCACGAATTTGATTCCGCTGGGTAAGGCGCTGGTCGACCATTACGAGACGTTCGCCTTGGAGGCGCAGGGACCGTTCGACGAGCGGCACCCGCACGACAGTATCCCGGAAATGGCACGCTACTATCTGCAGGCGATTCGCCAGCGACAACCGCGCGGCCCGTATCAGCTGGCCGGCTGGTCGCTGGGCGGTACGATCGCTTGGGAGATGGCCCGACAGTTGATCGCCGACGGCCAGTCCGTGAATCGCCTTGTTCTTTTGGACGCACACCCGCTGTGGAAGGTCGACGCATTGGAACATCAAGCGTCGGTCGCCGCGCGGCTTGCGGTGCAGTTAGGCCCCGATTTCGCTGACATCGAGTCCGTGCCTGATGTTCAGCGCTGGTCCACCCTGTTGTCCCGCGCCCAGGAGTTTGACAGCTTCGGAGCGAAATCGATTCGCTGGCTGGTCGAAACATGCGCGGGGCACCTGGCCGCGATGAATAGCTACGTTCCGCCGATGCTGGATGTGGATGTCGTGGCACTGTGGGCCCAACAGCGGCAGGGACGCGCGCCGAATAGTGTATGGCGAAAACGATGTCGTGGATTCCATTCGGTCAACGTTCCGGGTCACCACTACAGCATGCTGGAAGCGGAAAACGTGGAACAGCTGGCTGCGGAAATCCGCCGCGCGCTGGATGACGATCAACATGAAATGAGAAAGGCCGGCTAGACATGGGTGGACGCGGCGCTTGTAGTTCTGTCTTTAGGCGGTCCCCAGCCTCGCGCAAGCTGCCTAAAGGCGAAACTACAAACACAACCAACTAGATTCACAAAAGAACGAAATTCGTGAAACTATTCTTACTATTAGTGCGATCGTCTTGGCTGACTGGCCTGTTGTCCGTGATCCTGGGCGCGGCCAGCGGCATGGCCAGTCTGCGCTTGATCACGCTGGTTCATGCGGCGCTCAGCGAACCGCCGTCGCAGTCCGTGCGCCTGGCCGGGCTTTTTGTAATGTTTTGTGTGGTGGTATTGGTGACCCGCATCTTCTCTAAGATCTTGTTGGTTTCCCTCTCCCAGCGCACGGCATCCCGCCTGCGCCGTGAGTTGTGTTCACGCATCATCGCCGCTCCGCTCGTCAGGCTAGAACAAATCGGATCCCATCGGCTGATATCCAGTCTCACGGGAGATGTCGGTTCGATTACGAACGCACTATCCGGCGTGCCCTGGGTATGCGCGAACTCGATGGTTTTGATTTGCGGCGTCATCTATCTGGCCAGCTTATCGGTGACGCTCGCATGTTTTGCGGTGCTGGTCGCGACATTTGGTGTGATTAGCTACCTGGCAGGCAATCGCTGGGCGAACCGCTACCTGCGCGCGGCGCGCGAAGATCAAGATGAATTAATGAAACAGTACCGTGCCATGATGCGAGGCATTAAGGACCTGAAAGCCAACGAGCGGCGACGCAGCGACTTCGTCCAAAGCGTGTTATATCCCACCGAAACGACAATGCGTCGCAACTTGACGATGGGTCAGCGCATTCAAGGTTTCGCGCAAAGCTGGGGCCGGTTGATGGTCTTTATCGGGATCGGCCTGCTGTTGTTCGTCTGGCCGCAGATCCAAACCGTCGACGCCGCCGAATTGACCGGATACACGCTCACCATCCTGTTTCTGACCTATCCGCTCGATCAGATTGTGGGTTGGCTGCCCGACATGAACCGCGCGTCGATCTCGCTGCGCAAGATCGAAGAACTCGGCCTGCTGATCGATTATCCGGAAGAGCGAAATTGCGGCGCAGCGCCGAGTTCGTTCCGATTGATTGAACTTCGCGAGGTTACGTATCAATACGAGTCGCCGGATCGTGAGGCGTTTTCGCTGGGTCCCATTAGTATGACGCTGCGGCCAGGCGAAGTGTTGTTTGCCGCTGGCGGCAACGGAAGCGGTAAAACAACACTGGCGAAGATCGTCACGGGGCTGTACGTGCCTTGCACAGGAGATGTCGTGCTGGACGGCCTGAATGTCGGTGACGACCAGCGAACGGCCTACCGGCAGTTGTTCTCGACGGTATTTGTCGAAGGAAGTCTTTTCGACCGTCTGCTGGGCGTCGACCACCAGCGACGGGGGGACGAACTGCAGCGGTGGTTGTCGCTGCTTGGCATCGAAAGCAAGGTCGATACCCAATCCGGCCTGTTAGAGACGAACGAAGTGTCGCGCGGCCAACATAAGCGGCTCGCTTTGCTGGTGGCCTGCATGGATGATCGTCCCGTCTTTGTGTTCGACGAATGGGCTGCCGAGCAAGACCCCGGTTTCAAGGAAGTCTTCTATCGACGCATCCTGCCAGAGCTTAAGGCGAAAGGGAAAGCCGTCATTGCCATTACGCACGACGATCGCTACTTCTTTGCTGCCGACCGGGTCGTGAAACTGGTCGACGGCCGAATGGAGAAGGAAGCGTTGGCGTCGGCAGAGTCGTCCGCGGCAGAAAGGAAGGCCGCATGAGACGAAATGACCAATGTCGAAGATCCCGACTTGTCGGGGTCGAAGATCCCGACTTGTCGGGGTCGAAGATCCCGACTTGTCGGGGTCGAAGATCCCGACTTGTCGGGGTCGAAGATCCCGACTTGTCGGGGTCGAAGATCCCGACTTGTCGGGGTCCAACTCCCAATGTCGTAGATCCCGATCCTTCGCGGACCGATCGCCCAATAACCAATAACCAATAACCAATGAGCAGGAAGATCGCACTACTGACCGTGTTGCTCGTGGCCGTTGCAGGCGCCTGGCTGTATTGGCAAACCACCAGCAGCGGTCCTCCGAAACTTCGTACGGTTGCGATCGAGCAGCGCGATTTGCGCATAGCCGTCACGGCGTCTGGAACGTTGGAGCCGGACCAGATCGTAGAAGTAAGTTCGCTAACCGCCGGAACGATCGTTCAATTCGGCCGCGATATCGATCACGCGGACAAGTTCGCGGACGTTGGATCGAGGGTCACGGAGGGATCGCTGCTTGTGCAAATCGACAGCGGGCTCTTCCAGGTGGCACAACAAAAAGCGGAAGCAGCACTCCGCTTGGCAGCGGCCGAACTGGGGCGGCTGGAATCACAACTGCAACAGGCCCAGCGTGATTTGCAAAGGGCCGAGCGGCTGCGGGACACGAATTCGCAGAGCGATTTTGATAAATCCCGCACTGCGTATGACATGGCAAGCGCCGAGCGGGAGGTGGGCCGAGCACGATTGGAGCAGGCGCGGGCCGAGGCCCAACAAGCAAAGATCAACCTGCATCGCACCACCATACGCTCGCCGATCGACGGCGTCATTATCGATCGCCGCGCGAATCTTGGTCAGAACGTTGGCTCGAGTACGTCGTCGGGTCTATTCCTGATCGCCAAAGACCTCTCGCAAATGCGTGTCCGGGCGACCGTTAGCGAAGCCGACATTGGCAAGATCTACATCGATCAACCCGTCGAGTTTTATGTGGATGCATACCGTGATCAGACGTTTGTCGGTCGCGTTCGAAAGATTCTCTTGAACGCGCGGATTCACAACAACGTCGTCAACTACGATGTCCTGGTCGGCATCGACAATTATGACGCGAGATTGCTGCCGCACATGACGGCAAATTTAAGTTTCGAGATTGTCCGCCGCGAGAACGCTCAACTCGTGCTGACCGAAGCTCTGCAATGGTGGCCAGAAGAAAAACTGATCGATCCTCATTCCGATAGCGTTCGTCGACCACTGGCGTTGGACGAAAAGGAAGAGCTAAGCGAAGGCGACGTGGCAGTCGTCTGGGCGCCGGCAGGTGACGGACAAGTACGGCCCATCGAAGTCCGAATTGGAATCGACGATGGCGTTCACACGGAAGTGGTCGCGGATGAGCTTCGCGATGGCATGCCGATCGTTGTCGGTACGACCAAACGCACCAGGCTGGCGAGGATTATTCCCAAAGCACGAGGAGGTTAACCCTTGATCGAACTGACAGACGTCTGCAAGCACTATCGCGTCGGCGAGGCGGACTTGCCGGTGCTCAAGGGCATCTCGTTGGAGATCGCCGCGGGCGACTACGTAGCGCTGATGGGGGCTTCGGGTTCCGGCAAGACGACGTTGATGAATGTGCTCGGCTGTCTCGACCAGCTATCGACGGGCCGCTACTTTCTTGCGGGCGTCGATGCTTCCCAGCTGACGCGCGACGAACTGGCCGAGTTTCGCAACCAACAGATCGGCTTCGTTTTCCAGAACTTCAATCTCCTGCCTGCGCACCTCGGCTCTGGAAAATGTGCTGATGCCAACGATTTACGCTCCGCGCGAACCGAAGCGCGCTCGCGTCCAGCGAGCGAAAAGCCTACTGGAAGACGTCGGGCTGGGCGGCCGACTCGATCATACTCCGAATCAACTGTCTGGCGGCGAGCGCCAGCGGGTGGCGATCGCAAGGGCCTTGATGAACCGCCCGAAACTTTTACTCGCGGACGAACCGACCGGAAATCTCGACTCGCGCACCGAGACCGAGATCATGGAACTATTTCGGCGACTCAATCGCGAACAAGGCATTACGCTGGTTGTCGTCACGCATGAAGCGGAAGTGTCGCAGCAAGCGGCTCGCATCGTGCACATCAAAGACGGCGTGATCGCCAACGACACGCGTCCGCCCGGTCACGCGCAGTCAACCGCGCAGGTCCCAAGACGACGTGGCGAACCCACCTTTTCTCCAGGCCGTAGCTGGATTCGCAAGAATGCAGGGCCCAGGCAGGATCTGAATTCTTGCGAATCCAGCTACAAGAATCCTTCGCGGCATCGCGCTGTGGCCGGTCTCCCGACCGAGCCACACAAACCGACCGCAGGTCTCCCCAATAATCTTGCGACGGGCTCGAAGCCTGCGACACCGACCGCGGGCATGAGTGCGGTGAACGCGATCGCGACCGCCACACGTGCTCTGCGTCGTAACGCGCTGCGGACCGCCTTGACGATGCTGGGCGTCATCATTGGCGTCGCGTCCGTGGTGACGGTGATGGAACTGAGTACCGGGGCGTCGGCGGCTATTGAGGACACGGTGGCCAGCATGGGCGCCAGCACGATTACGGTTCAAGCAGGTTCTGGCTCCAGTAATGGCCGCCAAAACTGGGTTCGGCTCACGCCGGACGACGTTAACGCCATCGCCGCTCGATGCCCTGCCGTCCAGGTCGCTGCGCCGATCATCTTCTCGCGCGTCCAACTTGTGCACGGAAATCGCAATTGGGTTCCTACATTTGTTATGGGAACGTCGCCCGAATATCTGGAAGCCCGCAATTGGTCGGAACTGGACATCGGACAATCGTTCACTCGGCGCCACGTCCAGGACAGCGCCAAGGTGTGCGTTATTGGCCAAACCGTGGCCGACAAACTTTTTGGTAGCGAATATCCGATCGGTCAACAGCTGCGCGCCAACGGCGTGACGCTGCGCGTGCTGGGTGTCCTGGCACCGAAAGGCGCGGACGTCGTTGGGGCCGATCAAGACGACATCATTCTGGCGCCTTGGACAACGTTCAAGTACAGAATCGACAGCACGATGATGCCGCCACGGATTACCAGTACCTATTCGGATCAAATGCCTGAATTTCAACTGGCCTCGCACCGCGCGCCGGCAAGCAGTCCCAGGATCCATCAAATCCATGTCGAAGCGCATTCGCCCGATCTGGTCGCGGAAGCCAAGGATCAAATTCACCAGTTGTTGCGTCGGCGCCACCGGCTCGAACGTGACGACGCGATTCGCATTTCCGACATGACGGAGGTGTCGAAAGTGATGGATAAGATTGTCGGCGGATTATCGGCTCTGGGGTTGGTGATCGCGGCGGTGTCGCTGGTCGTGGGCGGTGTCGGCATCATGAACATCATGCTGGTTTCGGTTACCGAACGGACGCGCGAGATCGGCTTGCGCATGGCCGTTGGCGCAAATAGCCGCGCGATCCTCCGGCAGTTCTTGATTGAGGCCACCGTGCTGTGCCTGTTGGGCGGAATTGTGGGGATTGCTGTCGGGCATTTCGGGTCGCTAGTCGTTGGCGCCGCGATCGGTTGGCCGACCGTGATGTCCCTTTGGGCGCCGCTGGTTGCGGTCGGCGTTGCCGCGAGCGTCGGAGTTATTTTCGGCTACTATCCCGCGCGAAAAGCTTCCGTCCTGAACCCCATTGATGCCTTGCGCTATGAGTGACCAGCGCTCGTAGTTCCGCCTTTAGGCGGCCCGTTGCGAAGAACGCCGCCTAAAGGCGGAACTACAAACGGCGAACCCTGAAACGGTAAAACAATTCAAATGTTCAATTCGCGTCATCGCCCGCCGAACCGCGTACTCAGCGTGATCATCCCCGTCCGCAACGGCGCGGGGACGATCGGACGCTTGCTTGGCAAGCTATTGCGGCAACAGCAGCCGACCGGTTGGGAAACCGAAATCGTCGTCGGCTATCAACAGTCCAGCGACGATACGCTGTCTATCCTTGAGCAGTACCATCAGAATGCCGCCGTCAAGGTCGTGCCTTGCGCGGGCGAAGGACCTTCCGCCAACCGCAACGCCGCAGTGCAGCAGTCACGGGGCGAATTGCTGTACTTCATCGACGCCGACGCGGTGCCGATCGAGGACGAGTTTTTCGTCAGGCTCATCGACGCGGCAGGGCAGTGTGAAGAATCCGGGAAGCGGCCCGCCGATAAAATACCAGCCCGAAGCGCAAGCGAGGAGTCGGTGTCACCGGGTGCCTCGCTAGCGCTTCGGGCTGGGCTTTGTGGGAATCCACGTACGATGGGACTCCGATCCCGTCGATTAGGCGCGCATTTGTCCGACGACGGGCTCGGAGTCCCATCGTACGGCATGTCACCAGCCCCTGCTCCGACAAAGCCTGGTGTGAGTCGATCATTTTCATTCGGCGGCCTGGGCGGACCGATCTTGATCGATCCCGCCCAACGCAACAACCCGGTCGCGCTGGCGGATCACTACGCCTGCTGGTTCGACTGGCACGCTCATCGCCGCAGCGGCGAATCGTTTTTCCAGCCGACGGTTCACCTGCTGGTACCCCGCGCCGTCTTCGATGCAGTGGGTGGCTTTGACGAACGTTTACGGGTGCTGGAGGATTTCGACTTCGAATGCCGGATCAAGGATCTCGGCTTGAAGATCTACTTCGACCAGACGGTTCCCATCGCCCACGAAGCGCGTGGCAGCCTGTTCAACTCGTGGCGCCACAGTTGGTATTGGGGAAGACCGGCTCGTGAGCAGTTTTATCAACGCGTTGATCACTCGTACCGTTTCGCGGACCGGCCACGCTTGTTTTGGCTGAACCTACCGCGGCTCTACTGGCGACGCTTGCACGTCGTCGCGGCGGCAGCCGCGGCGCATTCGAAATGGTGCGCTTTTTATTGCCTCCCGTTCCTTGCGGCGACCGTCTTTGCCTGGGCGTTGGCAGCAGCGGTTGGCCGAACGCAACCACCGGCGGATTCGCAGCACGAAAAAAAGCGGCGCGCAGCCGCCTAGTTCGTTTTGACTCTTGTCGGGTTGCCATCGATACCATTTGACCGGTTGTAGCTACGATCGGAACGCGGACGATGTCTCACAGGAGGCTGGCCGCACGGCGATCAGTAAATCCGTGCAGAGGAAAAGGTGTCAAGTACCGATTTGGGGTATTAGGCAATCTCGCTTGGCCTTTGTCTGGGGGCCCGACTCTAGAATCGGTACTTGACACCTTTTTTCTCTGACACCTTTTCTCACTTTTTTCTTACAGGATGGCGGGCCAATACTAGGCGGCCTTGCTAAATTCTTGAGACGAAACTGTCGCCTTCGCTTCCGATCGATCCGAAACAACCAGCGAGAATCCGCTGTACTCCGTTTGGAGCAACGTTAAGAGTGCGTAAACCAAAATAATGAGACCGGCCATCTCCAGGGACTCTTCCAAGGTGGCAAGCAGCGCAAAGACCGCGTCTTTCTGACGACCAAGCATTTCAAAGCGCCGACCTCCTGCCATTTCCAAGCCGATAGCACCCGCAATAAAGGTCACCGCCGACACGCCGAACCAGAATCTAACCTGGGGCGCAAGTCGATAAATGGTTGGCAAAACAAAGATCGACAGAACCGCGACAGCCATGCCGTAGGGAATGACCCAGGCAAAATAGAGCAGTCCTGAAGGGTTGTAGGCTCGACGGATCGGGGGCCCCAACAGTTCGTGGATGGAGCAAAATTCGTCGGCAGCCAAGAAGACAAATAGCGCCGAAAGGAAAAGCCAGACCCGGTGCCGCTCGCCTGTCCGCACAGCCCCTTTCGAGACCCAATAAAAGAGCGCGCCGCTTAGCAGAAACAAGCCTGCCGAAAAGGCCGTCGGGAGGTTTCGTTCGGTGTCGAAGTCAAACAGCGGTACGAGTCCATGCAAATACCTGTCGCCTAAAAGATAGGTTGAGCACATGCAACCGACATGCGCGATGAGCAAGAACGTTGCACAAGCAACTAAAACAAAAACGATTTTGCCTGGCTGCATTGCTATTGTTGGCGCCATAACAGGTTTCCTACGCGGACTCGTGGAAAGACAATCGGCTGCTAAGGTGTTGGTGTTTTGAACAGGAGGTAACAGAGTTAACAGAGGCAAAATAGCGGTTCTCTGTTCCCTCCGTTGACTTTTGTTCAACAAATTGTCGATCCTGTAATCCCGCTCGATTCCTCGCGGTGAAGAACAATGAGCAGACATTTGTTGAACGATGCGAGTCAGATAATCTGGACTTTCTATTTAGGCCGCGCGGCGCAGGCCGATTTCGCCTTGCAGGGCATCGTCAAGCCCGAATCGCTGGACCAGGTCGACGATCGTTCGTTCGCTGGACGCGTCAAGTTCGCTTAGCGGTTCGAGCCGCTGAGCGATCTGTGCCTGGCTGCGCTGGGAGGTCTGCGAGCGTCGCACGACGGCCTCCCGAAATCGCGAGTCGCTCCAGCCTCGGTCCGCCAGACATCGTGCGATAGCGTTCCAGTTGTTCGTGTCGCGGGTCAATTGGTCGTAACTTACAGGAACGACATTCTCGTGCTGGCTAAGGCATTGATAAGGTATGAAGTTTTCAATGCACCACTTCAGTGCCTGTCGCTGAATCAGGCAGGAGGATGACGACTGTTCGAGGAGGTCCGCATAGGGGTGCAACCAATCGCGCGATGAGCTCGGGTTGGTTCAGCACACCAGCAGGATGCCACTGGAACTTCCAGCCTTGTCGCATCTTGGCCAGCTGCGAGTTAATAACACAACGCGGATCGCGCACGACGTAGATGATCTTGATTTCGGGCCAGCGCCGAGCGATGTAGTCCAGCATCAGGTTTGCACGGACGGCCTTGACGACGCGGCGAAAATAGACGCCCGGTGCCGTGAAGCGATCACACCAGCGTGCCCGCAGACGACCTTGAAGAATCCGGCGAATCTCCGGCTCTCGCTGCTGGCCATGCGGGCCCCACGGTAAGTAGAGCTGATGATGGTCGCAATGTGTGGGTGTTCCAGCCAGAAAACAGAACCTCTGGTTGTCGTCCAACAAGAAGGGCTCAAACATCAGGCGGCTACGCATGGCGTGAGCAAGCGTCTGGCCAATCCAGGTTGTGCCGCTCCGACCGCTGCCGGCGACCAGGACACAACGCTTGAAACCGAACGCCAGATCGATCAAGGGAAACGGTTGTTTGGCATTTGATGAACGGGTGTGGGACATGTTGGTTGTTGAATTTGGATTGATCGAATGGGTTGCGGTTAAGAAAGAACCAGGATCGTCTACAGGACTTGCTTTACGCGGCGGCCCGGCGCTCCTCACAATGCAACTCAAAGGTGACTTTCACCACCGCTATTCCCAGCTCACGGTAGTCGGGGGGTCGCCAGCGGCGCGAGTTAACGATTGGAAACTGCAAACGGAGTTGATGTTCTTCCTGGGCGGCGAAGTGATCGGGTCGCACGTCGACTGAGATTTGTTTTTTCCCAGCGATCCAGTCGCTGCGTGGCAGCACATGGCCGTCGATACTGATCTGACCACCACCGCGCCAATGTTTGGCATGCGTCAGTTTCAGCGTCATACGGTAGTAGCCGGGCGACAGCGTGAATTGCAGCTGTGCATCCGGGCTGGTCCACATGAATCCGTTGCGACCGTCGTATTCCTGAGAATGAAATCCGTCGATGAATTCCGGCTGTAATTGCGACATGCGAATCGTGAGGGAACCGTTGTCGCCGCGACTCATACCGCTTAGGGTTTCGTCATCCGGCCAAAAGTCGGCGGGCAGTCTCCAATCTTCAACGACGCCATTTCCACCGCTGGGAGTGACTACTCGATCTCCGTCCAATGTGCCTGCTGCACGCAACACGCGCTCCAAATCGTCGTGTCTTTGTACGATGCCCTGTTCTTCCAGTTCTTGCAGCCGAGCTTCGGGCATGGCGACCCATTCACGGTAATACTGACGAGCCTGTTCATCATTTAGCCGTGTGGCGGCTTCTTTCCAACATTGCTTGACCGACCCGACGGGTTTTCCTGTGTGCCATTTGACGGGTTCATGCGAGAGTTTGAAGTGTTTGTCTTTCCATTGGCGCCAGTCGACGATCACGTAGTGCAGCAGGCGGCCGAGATGCGTCATCTTCAAACCGCAGGCGCCAGGTCGATGGGGATACTTCACGTTCTGAAAGCGGGCCCAGCCGTGGGCGGTCCAGGCTTGAATGTTGGCCGACGTACGAACGATGACCTTGCCGATCATATGGCCAACGTAGCCGCGATTATTGATGATCGAACCGTCACTCGGATTGAGGATGTCGCGGCGAAAATCGCGATCCTGCAGGAAATACTTTTGGCGCCAGAACGGTTCGCTTGGGTCGATATCCAGGGGAATCGTTTCTTTTGGCAGCAGTTTGACGACTTTTGTCGATCGAGGTACGCAGGCCAGCATGGTGGGCAGATCACAGGGTTCGTCGATCGATTTACGATCAAACAAGCGACGCGGTCGGCCGCCAATCGCGAACTCGTCAGGGTCAATCGCCAATAGCCAATCGATCCCGTCGTCGCGGGCGTGGGCAAGTGCACGGTCCATACACAGGGTCTGCCAGTCGCCCACATAGCGAAATCGGCACGCATCGTTCGGATCGAGCCGTATCGTGCGGACCCAGGGAAAGGAGGCGGCGATCTGATCCGTCCCGTCGGTACAGCGATCCAAAAAGATGTACGCTCGTTCAATGCCGAGTGCGCGATGGTAGGAAAGGTGTGCGGCCAGGAACCGAGCTTCGTTGCGCACGGACATGACCATGGCCACGCGAGGCTCCCTGGCGAAAAAACGACAAATGTTCATGGATCAATCCCGTCGTTGGAAGGCGTTACATCGTTTAACCCGTTGCCGAAGGCGAGGCGGTTTCCGTCGTTCTCCTAGCCTGCGGCCACGGGTTAAACGATCGAATGCGCTCCAGCGTCGTTTGACGCCGTGCAATCAGGCGATTAAATGTCTCGTGCCGGCGTGCATCACCATTTCCAATAAATTCGCCGCTTGTCGGCGTCCGCCAGACTTCCGTAATACTAATGCCATTCTTTCCGCCGCCTGGCGGAAGGATGGTTGCGTGATTAGTTGTGAAAGCTTGCCGGCGACGGAGCTGTGATTCATGTTCGCAAAATCAACTCGTAGCCCGCAACCTGCGTCTTCGATCCGTGCAGCGTTGTAGTGTTGGTCACCGAAGAACGGCATGACAAGCAGCGGGAGACCTTCCCACAGCGCTTCCTGAGTGCTGTTGCTTCCGCCGTGCAGCCAGGCGAGCCGGATGGCAGGATGCGCAAGCACGGCACGTTGCGCGACAAAGTTTTCAACGCGAATGTTCTCCGGCAGGCACGGCAGCAGCGATTGTTCGGCTGGCGACAACGACCACAGGACTTGAACTCCGCAGCGACCGAGCACGTTGACTAGCGTGGTGATGGCGTCAAGTGACATCGGGGCGCCTTGTGCTGGGGGCGCGCGCTGTGCGCGGGTCTCCGACCCCGCACATTCACTGACCGTAGGTCTCCCAGATCGATGGAGACCTTCGGTCGATGATTCGGCGAGGTCGGAGACCTGCGCCGAGCGATTGTCGAGTGACGCGAGCGTTCCAAACGAGACGTAAATAACTCCATGCTCGACAGCGCCGTCGAGCCTCGCTTTCAAGTCGGTGTCCAGCGGTGCTGGTTGCGGACGGAAGATTGGACCGGTGATATGCACGCGAGGAGGCAGCGCGGGGTAATTCCAGGCCAAAGCAGGTCGTCACGATCGTCAGGTTATCGCGAAACTGTTCGCCGAAGGGCGCCGTGATTCCACATTCGGCGCGAACTTGCGCGAAGCGTGCTTGCCGCCCACGGGATTGCATACGTAACCAGAAAGGTAAGGCCCGGTTCACAACCCGCTGTCGCCAGCTCATGGCGGCTGGGAAACTGGTTGCGAAATGCGGCGCGGTTCTTTCGGAGGGCAACACGTTGCCCAGGACGCCGCTAAGCACCACGAATGGTACGCCGGCTTCATAGGCTGCATCGATTGCCGGGGCCGAAGCGTGGTCCGCGACCAACAGGTCCGGCTGCTGCTCGCGAACAATTTGACGCATCGTAGGCAACAGACTCGGATACCAGCGGATACTGCAGTCAAACATACGTGCTCGACCTCGCCAGACGTTGCGGTCGGAGATTGAAGCGTCAGTCGCCGCTTGGAATTCCTGGCGGAAGTCGTGGCCAGCCAGCGCTCCTGTCGCTTCCCAGGGCAAGACTTGGACAGCAGAGTTTTCAATCCAATCTTGGGCGCTCGGTGCGATAGCAAAGCTGGTGCGGTAACCGCGCGACGAGATTTCGTCAGCCAATGCGATCAGGCGTGTCGCATGGCCGCGCAAGGGCGGCGAAGCAAACAGAATATGTTGTTGGCTCAAAGTACGTTTATCCCGACGAACGAAGCAGCGCGTCAATCGCGACGAAATGGGCAAAGTGCAAAGCTTTGAAATGCTTGAAATCAGCGATTTGAAAAGAAATCCCGATCATTGTTTTCGGCATTTCCGATCAGTGCAGTAAACCCGGAATGATTACGTAACCGTCATTCTTGCAATCATCATGCGTGGCTAGATCAATGAAGTCCTTGAAGAATATCTTGGCAGCAGTGCAAGCGGTGCCGGTTTGGTGGTGGGTTCTGCTGATCACCGTGGTCGGCGCAGGCCTGCGTATTTACGACTTGGGTGGCGAGAGTATTTGGCTTGATGAGGCGCATACCTACCGTCGGATGACGGTGAGCCTGCCGGCGATGTTGGCTGACTGCCACCAGCGTGGCCAGGGCCCGTTGTATTACTTGCTCGCCCGTCCTTGGTGTGACGTGGCCGGTTGCTCCGAATTCGCGATGCGCTTTCCTGCGGCCGTGTTTGGCACCTTGTGCATTCCCATGATCTTTGTCGTTGCAGCAAAGTTATGGAATAAGACAGCCGGGCTTTGTGCAGCCTGGCTTCTCACGATACATCCCTTTGCAATTCATTACGCACAGGAGGCGAGGCCCTACTCGCTGTTCTTGTTGCTCGCCCTGGGTTCCTATTTTGCGTTGCTAAAGTTGCTAGACAGAAATGATCATCGCTCGGGTGATCATCGCTGGCTGTGGGGATACGCTGCCTTCACGACGGCCGCCTTGTACACGCATCCCTACGGTGTATTCGTTGCGGTTTCCCAAGCGTTGATCTTTATGTGCCACTTGTTATCAACTCGACAGCGCCCCGGCATCGGTCGGTGGAAGCAGCTTTATACCGCCGTTGGCCTGGTAACGGTGCTTTACCTGCCGCAGTTAATTCACCACGCTACCAGCTATATGGCTAACCCCGTTGCACGCATCGGGTGGATTAAGCAGCGATCATTTTTGTACATGTTGGAAATCCCGATTCGCCATAGCATGTACGATCCACTTGGCTATCTTGCGGCCGCTCTTGTCGCCGTAGCCATCTTGGTGGGACTCCGCCGAGGAACTGCGTTGTTAAAAGATACCGGGTTGGTACTGGTCGCGTCCGTCGCCTGCTCGTTCTTGCTTCTACCCTGGATAATGTCCGCGATCTCGAATCCGATGCTGGTTATCCGCTATACGATCGTCGCGATGGCTGCGTTCGCCTTGTTGCTTGCGTGGGCAGTCAGCACATTTCCCGCGCGGATTCGCGCATCGGCATTGCTCCTGTTAACCGTGGTGGCGGCGATCCCGCTGAATCACTACTTTACTTACGCTTGCAAAGAACCTTCGCGCACGATCGCTGCCGAGCTACGCGAACGGGTCCAGCCGGGCGATCTTGTCGTTTCGACGTCGTCAGGGTGCGATTATGCGTTGCGGTTTTATATGGATGGCACACCCTTCGCCCCTCAGGTCTTCTCCGTAAGTAACCGCCGTGACCTGGCGGCGGCGCTGACCAGCACCAACCGCCTGTGGCTGATTCGGTCGTACGGCAATAATCGGCGTTGGAAGCCATTGGTGGAAGCGTCGACGCCGGTCGAGATCTTATCGGTCAATGATCCGCAGGTTTACATTGGCAAACGGCGCATGACCGCTCAGTTGTATAGGACATCTGAGCTGCGGAGGGCGGCTTACTACGCCAGGCAGGGTGCCACGCAGTTTCGATAGGGAACAAGCGAAAGACGAATTCCATGGCACCACAATGCTTCGACCACAGTGCTTCGACCACAGTGCTTCGACCACAGTGCTTCGACCACAGTGCTTCGACCACAGTGCTTCGACGGCCATGCTTCGACGGCCATGCTTCGACGGACGCGTTGCTCACCTTTGCGGTTTTTAGGAACGTGGAAAAAATAAGTTCGGTGTTTGATCCTCCACCCTCCCGCTTGCGGGAGGGTCGCGAGGAACGAGCGGGGAGGGTTCTTCAAGATTGACATCAATGATGTAGTGACTTTTCCACGGTTGTTCAGCCCTCCCCGGAGCTGAGACTCCGACCCTCCCGCAAGCGGGAGGGTGAGTTGTGTGGCCAAAATACCGAAGTTACTTTTCCCACGTTCCTTCGTCCTATTCGCTTCATCAATAGCTTGCACGTCGCGCGTGCGACGCGCTGTCGGGTATCGGCGTCACATCTTGTTGCGGCAGGGGCGCTTCATTGACGAATCCAACGCCCAGCATGTCGAGCAACGTGCTGCGAACCAGGTGCACTCCGACAATGGACAGGTTGTAGTCCACCAATGATCGAGAATACGCGGTCTCAGTTTCCGCCGTGCGACGTTGAGCTTCCAGCACCCGGTCCAGATCAGCATCTCCGGCCGCATGCCGTTTGATTTCCGCGTCCAAATGAATCCGCGCCGCATCGCGGCTCTTTCCCAGTGACCTCGTCACGGCGAAGGCACGTTCGCGTTCGTTAAAGGCCTCGCGTAATTGGGCCGCCAGCTGCTTTTCTTGCTCAATAAGAATCGCCTGTTCGCGGCTTAGATGCAGCTCGGCATTGCGAGTTCCAGATTGCTCGCGACGATTGCCCAGTGCCCGGTCGACCTGGACGCCAGCCTGCCATCCTGTGAACGCATCGCCAAATAGAGTGGACTGGTTGCTCAATTCAGCCAGCGGGCGACGATACTGTCCCACCAGGGCCACGTCCCACCGCTCCATATTGCGGGCGGCGATCACTTCCAATTCGCGTTGGGATACGTTGACCCGTTGTTTGCGAAGTTCGACGCGACGGTTCTGCGCCAACGCCAGCGATTCCTCCCAGTCAAATTGCAGCTCGGTTTCCAGCGGCTGGGTAGACGGTTGGACGAGCGAGTGGTCGACAGCTGGCAAACCGAGCAACGAGCGTAGCTTGAGTTCTACTGAATAGACGCCGCCTTTACCGGAGGATCCGACCGCGGCATTCTGGAAGGCGGCATCGGCCGCATAGAACTGTTGTCTTGCCAGGGCTTCGAAATCAGCGGGACTGACGTTGGCTTCGACGCGACGCTGTTCAAGGTCCCAGGATCGCTGCGCAAGTTCTCGAGCGCGACGCTTCGTTTCCAGGTCCTGATAGGCAAAATGCAGCTCCCAATACGTATTGACCACCTCGGCGACGTAATCACGAACGGCGCGCTCCATTTCGATATGAGACCGCTCAGAATTCAAGCGAGCGATTCGCACTCCACGATAGCTGCCAGTTTGAGCGTACGGTCCTGCGATCTCGTTAACCTCACGGCCAGCACCGCGCATTAGCGGCTGACGCACGGATGCGCCGACCGCAGCAAAAGCACCGGACGCGAGATCCGGATCATGGCCACCTAGTCCCCCGTAGGTCACGCGCGTTCCGGATCGATAGGTCTTGGTCCAGCCCGCACTTGCCAGCGACTGGGGTTGCGTGAAGGTACCGAACGTGCCTCCGGCCCCCGAGCCGCCCAGGCCTTGTCCGCCACCATTTCCGGTGAGCGACGATTGGAGCCGTGTATCGAATGCTGATTGCGCTGCTATCTGCCCCCCGTTGGGATCGGAATCGACGATCTGCGGATCGAACCGCGTTCGCACGGACTCGGGCGCAACCAGTACCCGGCCGCCGGCGTTACGAATGACCGGGCTGTTCTCCAATCCCATGCGAACGGCTGCCTCCAATGTCAGCGGTGTTCTTGGCAGGTGATCGATCTGACGCAGGGACGGCGGCGAAGGTGAAGGCGCCGGAGACGCGTACGAGACGGATTGGATGGTCGGTGCAGGGATCGATGGGCTGGGCGGAACCACGTATTCTCCTGGGTGACGAAACACGATCGGCGTGTTTGTCTTACATCCGGCGACAGCAACGACAAGTATCGTTGTTACTAAACGGAGTTTCCCCCGAAACATGCGTCGTCTTTCGTTACTGTTTTGCGCAGACGAAGGGCCCAGACCGCAATCGGCCGGGATTCCTGCTAGCAGCGCATTCAGATAGCGGGGTTCGATTTACGAATGGATCCACTTCATTCATCGGCCTGGTATATTCGGCATGTCACGACGAATCCGAATGAACGTTTTAATTTGCCGTAAGTCGCCAGCTTATCAAACCATTAAACTCACCGAGCCGCCGGACAAGCACGAGTCGGTTGGACGAACTCAAGCAGCGGTTGCCGGGTTTCTTGGATTCGATAACTCGTTCGAAGTCCGTGGCCTTGGCGTTCTATAACGCGGGTACAGATGTCTATGAAGGCGATCAGCTGGGCGGATTACACCTTACGGCCAGTGGTGTCTTGGATCGTGATCTTTATGTCGTCGCGGAGCTGCGGAAGCGTAAGATACCAACGGTGATGCTTCTGAGCGGTGGATATAGTAGTGAGAGTTACCAGTTGGTTGCCAATTCGGTCAATGAGTTGATCGCCCGTTACTAAAATCGGCGCTAACGTTCGATGATTGCAACGATGCCCGTCATACGGCGCTTGACGCGCCTGCTCGGCTACGTGTGGACCTCGCCCTGGACGGCAGTGGGCTTCGCCATCGGTCTGGCCGGGGTGGCAACGGGAGGTCGAATGCGACGGCGGGGCCGGGTGATCGAGTTCCACGGCGGCGCCGTGACCTGGCTGCTCAATCGCTTGACCCGGAGTGATTTCAGGATCGCCATGACGTTAGGTCACACGATTCTGGGGCAAACAGACGCTGCCTTGGATATTTCGCGCGAACATGAGATGGTTCATGTGCGTCAGTATGAGCGCTGGGGTCCGTTCTTTATTCCAGCTTATTTGGGATGTTCGCTGGTGCTGCTGCTGGCCGGCAGGGACGCCTATCGCGACAATCCGTTTGAGCGGGAGGCGTTCGGCGAGGGGGACTGCCACCACGACCACGGACGTCGCTAACACACGGGGAGATGAATCAGCGTGAATAGTCGACAGCTAGAAAAACTGGGCGTACCGGTAGACTGCGTAAAGGATGCGATTGTAGCGATTCAGAACGTCGTCAAGAGTGGAAAGCCGAAAGGGCGAAATCTAAAGCAGCTGATTAAGTCAGTCCTTGAGTCGCCCTCCGACCACGTCGATGACGAACATCTGGGTTCGTTCGCCCGTTCGATTATCGAAGACCGGGAATTCGTCCGCGCAGAACCTGTCAGCTACCGAACCTGGGGCGAAGAATATATCGACGAGGCATCTCACGCGCAGATGCGGCAGGCTTGCCGTGTGCCAGTGGCAACCGGCGCCGCGCTGATGCCAGATGCGCACGTTGGTTATGGTCTGCCAATTGGTGGTGTGCTGGCCTGTGATAACGCGGTGATTCCCTATGCGGTAGGCGTCGATATCGCATGTCGCATGAAGCTGTCGGTGCTGGATATGCCAACCGAAACCATCAAATCGCGATTCAATCTCTATCGCGAGGCGCTGGAAGGCGGTACGCGCTTTGGCGTGGGTTCCAACTTTCAGAAGCCGAAGTCGCACGACGTGATGGATCAAGACTGGACGGTGAGCAAGATTACGCGCAAGCACCGGGATCGCGCGTGGCACCAGCTCGGTACGTCGGGTTCGGGAAACCACTTCGTGGAATTTGGCGTGCTGACGCTGTCGGAAGCCGATGATGAGATCGGCTTGGAGGCTGGCAGCTATGTTGCGCTATTGAGCCACAGTGGTAGCCGTGGGGTTGGCGCAGCGGTCTGTTCGACTTATAGCAACATCGCGCGGCGCAGCTTTCGCCAAAGTACGAGGACCTCGGCCGATTGGCCTGGCTCAGTCTCGACAGCGAGGAAGGACAGGAGTATTGGGCGGCGATGAACCTGATGGGTGACTATGCCGCCGCGAACCACGACGTCATTCACAAGTCGGTCTCGAAGCTGCTGGGCGCCAAGATCGTTGCGGGCGTCGAAAATCACCACAACTTCGCCTGGAAGGAGACCCATGGCGGCAAGGAAGTGATCGTCCATCGCAAAGGCGCGACGCCAGCGGCCGAAGGTGAACTGGGCGTGATTCCAGGATCGATGGCGGCTCCCGCTTTCGTCGTGCGCGGAAAAGGAAATGCCGAATCGTTGCGTTCCGCGTCACACGGTGCCGGACGCCGAATGTCGCGCACGAAGGCCAAGGAAAAGTACAACTGGCGGGCGGTCAAGAACGACTTGGAAAAGAAGGGAATTCGCGTTCTATCCGCGGGCGCCGATGAAGTGCCGGGCGTTTACAAGAACATTGAAGAAGTCATGCAAGAACAGTCCGACCTGGTCGCCATCGTCGCGCGATTCGACCCCAAGATCGTCAAAATGTGCGACGACGGTAGCAAGCCGGAAGACTGACCTGCGCGAAACAGCCCGGCAGTACGGTCTACCGCTGGCGCGCTCGTTGAACGATTGTTCCCAGCGCAATTACGTCTGCTATCATGGCCCAGAATGCCGTTGTCCACACTAGAGTTCGAAATTAAAGCCATGTTTTGTCAGGCGGCGATACGTCTTGCTGTCGAATTTGTAGAGCCTTGCTGCTCGATGCGCGACGTCGGTCTCGACTTCGTCGAGTTCGATTAAGATGCCCATGCTGAGGATTTTCTTGCGAAAATTGCGCTTGTCCAATGGGCGGTCGAGCACGACCTCGTAAAGGTGTTGAATTTGCCTTAGGGTGAATTTCGTTGGCAGCAGTTCGAAGCCCAGCGGCTGGTAGCGAACCTTGCCGCGAAGTCTTTCGTGTGCCATCCGCAGGATCGTCTGATGATCAAAGGCCAGGCGCGGCACATCGTGGGCCGCAAACCAGGCAGCATTTCGAGCGTCCGTAGCGGCTTGAACGCGATGATCGGAGAGTTTGACCAGGGCATAGTACGCCACCGTGACCACGCGCTGGCGCGGGTCGCGTTCAATCGCTCCGATCGTGTACAGCTGCTCAAGAAATACATTTTCGATCCCCGTTTCCTCCTGGAGTTCCCGCAGAGCTGATTCCTCCAAGGTTTCGTCCATCTGGACAAAACCGCCGGGCAACGCCCACCGACCTTCGAAGGGGGGCGCGTCACGCTGGATCAGCAGTACTTTCAGATCCTCGTCGTCCAGTCCGAAGACGACGCAATCGACAGTCAAGGCAGGCCGTGGGTGGCGGTAGCTGTATTTCATCTCGGTATCGAGTGTTGGACAGCGCAACTTTGACGCGACGCTATCGCATGGAAGCGGTCAACAGCAATTCGTTCCCCGTGTCCGCCGTGACCCCGTGGATGCTACCCCGGCTTACAGGTCCGCCGCGAGACTTCGCAGGTCGGTCAGTTCTTGCTGGAAGCCGCCGGACAGGATGGGAAAGCGACACCACGTCTTGGGGTCGAGGTTCTTGTCGTCCAGGTGAAAGGAGGGAGCGTACCGCTCGCGTTTCCATTGATTGGCGCCCAGAGACGAAAAAACCGTTCGACCCACTCGGCTAATTGTGCCGGACCGTATTGAGGAAAGTCACTGCGCATGATTTGAAATACACACACCGGACCGTTCTTGTCGCGAATCGCCGCCCGCTCAATCGCATCCAATAAGTCGTAGGGCATCAAATCGTTTTCGTCCGTCTGCTTGTCTTCGTGGGGCCGCAATTCGGCGGTCGGCTGTTGGGTAACGACCAGGTCCAGCACCGGCAGGCTTCCCACGTTTTCTGGTCCCTGGTCGCGCATCCAGACCAGCCATTGCTGCAGAAAGGCCTTATCGATCCCGGCAATTGGCGAAAGGCCGCCGCACGTATCTCCGTCCATGGTCGCGTAGCCGACGGCGGCTTCCGATCGGTTGCTGGTGGAAAGCAACAGCGCATTTCGAATATTGGCCAATAGCCAGACGCTCGGGGCCCGCACACGAGCCTGAATATTCTGGAGTGCGATATCATCGTCCTGCCAATTCAATTCGCGTCCGATCTGGGCGGATATCGCGTCGATGTACGAGTCGACCATCGAGTCGATCTCCAACAACATAAATTCGGCACCAACCGCCTCGGCAACTTTGGAAGCCGCCTCACGGGTTGTGATCGAGCTGTTCCTGGTCGCCTGGTAGACGCAGGTCAGCAAACGACGGACTATCGTCTGGGCGTCCGCGTTCTGGTCGAGTTCCTGATTCGCTGCCAGTTTTTCCAGGAATCGCTGCGCGCCCAATTCGTGCAAACCGATTTTGACCAGCATCCAAACCAGGACCGTCACGGCAGAGGAGTCGGCACCGCCGCTGAGAGAGACGACAAAGCCGTCCGAGCGACTCTTGCGCAAGTAGTCGAACAAGCCAAGCGCCACCGCGCGTGAGAATTCCTCTTCCTTAATCGACGGGCCGGTCTCCCAAGGGTCCAGGGTCGGTTCGCGCCGTTCGGGTTTTTGCGGCGGAAGCTTCAAGTCGCATTTAATGGTCGCCAATTCCAGGTTTTGCTCGTCGGGTTGAAAACTGGCGCGGCGGGATCGATTCATCCGCGTAAAGTCGACATCGCAAACCGCCGTGGTGACATGAAAGTCCTGAAAGGAGAACCGCGATCCTTCTGCCACCATCTGGCCGTTGCTGGCCACGAGCGTCGCGCCGTCATAGATGACTCGTCCCGCTTCATTTCCCAGGAGGTTGGCGTAGACGTAGTTCACACCAAACGCCCGTGAACTTTCCAGAACGAGCCGTCGTCGTACGACCTGCTTGTCAAAGGCAAAATGGCTGGCGCTGGGATTCAGAATGACGTCAACGCCTGCCGCGGCGAGGTCACTGCCGGGACGCCGCGCCACCCAGGCATCCTCGCAGATCTCGAATCCAATTCGGACCCCGTTACATTCGAAGATCAGATCGCCGATGGGATATTCCTTGCCATCCAATTCGATTCGGTCAGCCTGCTGGCGAGGCCAGGGCTTGAACCAGCGTGGTTCGTAGTGAATCCCATCACCCGCCAGGTTCTGCTTGGCCACAAAACCGAGGATTTCGCCGTCAGCGATCAGGCAGGCGCAGTTGTACAGCGCACCGCTACGCAGCAACGGGAGTCCCAGCGAAACGATGAGTCCACTTGTTTCCGTAACCAGATCCAGCAGGACGCCGCGCGCGCGATCTTGGACGTCGACCGACAGAAACGCGTCCTCGCAGCCGTAACCTGTAATACAAAGCTCCGGCAGACAAACGATACTCGCGTCTTGTCGGCGAGCCTCCGCGATGGCGGCACGAATGTTCGCCGCGTTGCCGATCCAGTCCAGCGGCGTCTGGTTGACAGCGGCCGCGGCGATCTTGATTAATTGCATGGCGGGGTCGTCTGGTTCCTAACAATCTGTTCCCGGTGGCAAAGCACTAGCTTTCAATAGCCGTACGCCATGCTTAGCGGATACAGGTCGGTCAACAGCGCGAGGCCCGTCCCGTAAATCCCGCCCCGTAAAACTTAGATAGTCTGGCCATAGTCTCCGAACCCTTTATTAGTGTAATATATACACTAACAAGCCGGCTACCAAGCGGGCGTGAATGTTGTTGGAATCCAGCTTTTAGGCAGCCAAATTGAGATAAGCCGGCGAAACGACTCGCCGCGGCGAGGACTCCAACAGGAAGATCGGTTGCACAACGGAGAGAGATACTTCGGTGCCAGTTTGGTTCGTGTACATCGCGGTCCGTCCTCTACCACAGGCCGCGAATATGGGGTTTTTCCCGGAAAACCTGTTCGGCCAACGCCCTGTTGCGCGCGTAGACACTTCTAGCGCGTCGCGTACAATCGTGTCTATTCTTGCGCGAGCCCAGCAAAATGCCAATCACACGGACGTTCATTGACTGGCAGCGGCAGCCTCTGCCGGCCGCTGCCGATTATTTGATTGAGCGGTATGCCAGCGGTGCAACGTTCGACGGTGACCGTGTCTTGGTCGTGACGTCGACGGCCCGCGCGCGGCGGTTGCTGCTGGAACTGCTGCTGCAGCGCGCGGATACTCGCGACCTGGCTTTTTTGCCGCCATCCATTATCACGGTTGGCAACCTTCCGGAAGAGCTCTACGAGCCACGGCGGCCATTCGCGGGCCGCTTGTTACAACGGATGGCATGGGTCGAATCGCTACGCAATCTGCCGCGCGAACAGCTAGAGCGGATCGCCGCAGAACCACCACGGCCCGCGGAGGCCGATCGCTGGTTCGAATTGGGGGAACTGCTATGGCGACAGCATCGAGAATTGGCGGCCGAGGGGCTCGACTTTTCCGACGTGGCCCGCGCTGGCGGCGAGGTGGCCGGCCCCGGCGAGGCACAGCGATGGCAAGTGCTGGCCAGCGTCCAAAGGGCTTACCTTGATTTGCTGACTGGCTTGAATCTGTGGGACCGCCAGACGGCACGCCGCGTGGCGATCAAGGATCAGGAATGCCGCATCGATAAGGACATTGTGCTGGTGGCCACGGCCGACATGAACCGCAGCATGCAGGAAATGCTGGCGCAGGTCGCTGACCGCACGGTCTGTCTTATCCATGCGCCAACGGATGTAGCCGACTGCTTTGACGGCTTCGGTTGCCTTGTTCCCGACGCGTGGCAGGAGGTGGAACTTCCGTTAGCTGGCGCGGACATCCACGTGGTTGGGGGACCTGCCGAGCAGGCAACCGCCGTTGCCCAAGCGCGTAGCTTCTTACGAGGGCCGCTATGCCGCCAACCAGATTACCATCGGTGTGCCCGACAAGGGGCTCGTTCCCCAGCTGCAGCGGACGTTGAACGAGGTTGGCGTGCGTGCGCGCTACGGCGTGGGCAGGTCCGTTTCGCAGACACTACCGTATAAGCTGCTCGACGCCGCGACCCAATACGTCGTCGGCCGGCGCTATCCCGCCTTGGCAGCCTTGGTCCGGCACGCCGACGTTCACGCCTGGCTGCTGCGCGTAGGTATTACCGGCGACTGGCTGACGGAACTGGATAACTATTATGCAGACCATTTGCCGTCCGCGATGACCGAGTGGCTGGGTGCCGAGGAACGTATCCAGTCGATACGCTCCGTTGTGCAGTCGATAGATCAAGCGGTCGCGCTTCTGGGCGGCGGCGCGACGACATTGTCCGAGTGGGCGTCGCGAATCATTCAGGTGCTGGTCACCTTTTACGGCGATGTTCAGCTGGACCGCGACAATCCGGCTGAACGCGAAACCCTGGAGACCTGCGAGCGGATACGCGAGGGGTTGGTTGAATTTCATGCGTTACCCCGTGCCATCGCCACGACGTACGAAGCGAGTTCGGCGGTACAGCTTTTCCTGAGCGAACTGGCGCAACAGTCGATTCCACCTCCGGCCGATGACCAGGCGATCGAACTGCGCGGCTGGCTGGAACTGCCGACTGATCCGGCCCCGGCCTTGATTGTGACTTCCCTGAACGAAGGCTTCGTCCCCGATTCGCTGAACAGCGACTTGTTCCTGCCCAATTCGCTGAGGCAGCGGCTGCGCATCCTGGACAACCGGCGCCGTTACGCCCGCGACGCCTATGCCCTGTCCGTTTTACTCGCGTCGCGCCAGCAGCTCACTCTGATCACCGGGCGGCGCAACACGAGCGGCGACCCGCTAACGCCCAGCCGGTTGCTGTTCGCCACCGACCCGGAAACGGTCGCCGCGCGCGCAAAGCAGTTCTTCGACGAAGCCCTCTCGGCAGACGTAGCACCAGCCGCCGTACCGCCCGGCACACCGGATACGTCCGAGTTTCAGGTGCCCCGCCCGGAACCGTCAAAGGACCCTGTCGAGTACATGAACGTCACGGCTTTTCGCGCTTATCTGGCCTGTCCCTACCGTTTCTATCTTTCCCAGATCTTGAAGCTGGCCGCGCTGGATGATGCCCACGAAGAAATGGATGCGGCCGTGTTCGGCATCCTGTTGCACGATGTGTTGAGGCACTTTGGCGAGTCGGCGCGGCGCGATTCATCCGATGCGGAAGAAATTGAGCATTTTCTGATGGAAACCCTTGATCGCCGCGTGGCCGCCCAGTTCGGCCGCGATTACTTGCCGGCCGTCCGTGTCCAGTTGCAACATCTTCGCGCAAGACTCAAAGCTTTCGCCGGCTGGCAGGCCACCTGGCGCGAAAAAGGTTGGCGCATTGAACGAATTGAAAAAGAGGAAGGCGCCGACCGTTTTGATTTGCAACTGGGGCAGGGCCGCGTAATGAAGGTCGGTGGGCGGATTGATCGCATCGATCGGAATGAGAACACCGGCGAATATTCAGTGTTGGATTATAAGACTTCCGATAAGGCGAAACTGCCCGACGAAGTGCATCGCAAGGGCGGCGAGTGGGTTGATCTGCAGTTGCCGCTGTACCGGCACCTGGTCAAGGCCAGCGGCATCGACGGCGCAGTCCGACTGGGCTATATCGTGCTACCTAAGAATGCCGAGCAGGTCGGTGCTCGCCTGGCAGAATGGACGGACGCTGAACTAGAACAGGCCGATATCGTGGCGTGCGGCGTGGCGGCCAAGGTGCTGGATCAGCAGTTCTGGCCTCCTGCCGACGATCCACCGTGGACGATGGACGAGTTCGCTGCGATCTGCCAGGAGGGTGTGTTCGCCAGACAGTGGGCCAGTGCGACAGGAGACACGCGATGAACCTTCGCACAAACGTCGTGATCCGCGCCTCGGCGGGAACCGGTAAGACGTTCCAGCTGACGAACCGCTACTTGCGACTCCTGCACGCTGGCGCACAACCCGACGAGATCCTGGCCACGACGTTTACGCGGAAGGCGGCCGCCGAGATTCAGGATCGCGTGATGGTCCGCCTCGCGAAGGCAGCCTTGGAACGAGACGCCGCCGCGCGACTGGCAACAGAATTAGAAATTCCTGAATTGACGATGGAACGCTGCCGCGAACTTTTGGTTGGTTTAACACGCACACTGCATCGCCTGCGGATCAGCACGCTTGATAGCTTCTTTTCTCAGATTGCCCGCAGCTTTAGTCTCGACATGCGACTGCCACCTGGCTGGCGGATCATTGAAGATGTGGAAAACAAGGCGTATCGTGACGAGGCCATCCAGATGCTGCTCAGGGCCGGTTCGGCTTCCGATATCGAGCGGCTGGTCCAGCTGATGACCAAGGGCGATGCCGATCGCTCCATCAGCGATCTGATCCGGCAGACGGTCCAGAATCTGCACGAACTCTATCTGGCGTCGTCGTCCGACGCCTGGCGACGATTCCCGACCTACGCGAAGCTTCGCGGCACGGAGTTGACCGAAGTTATTGACGAGCTACGCGCGTTCGATTTTTCCGACGCGCCACGGATGACAAAACCGCGTGACAGCGACGTTGAGAGTATCGAACTGGCGGACTGGGATGGTTTTCTGGCCGGAGGATTAACCGCCAAGGTACTGGACGGATCGCGCAAATATTACCGAAACGACATTCCCGCTGGAGCCGTGGCGCTGTACGAGCGGTTGATCGGTCATGTGCGCGGCGTGCTGGTCGAACAGCTGCGAAATCAGACCGAAGCCAGTTACAAGCTGCTGGAGCGATTCGACAGCATCTACCAGGAAATGAAGTATACGGCCCGGGTGCTCGGCTTCGCGGACGTGACCCGCGCGGTGGCCCGTGCGACGTTGGATCACGTGGACCGTTTGGATTTTCGGCTGGACAACCGCATCCGGCACCTGTTGTTGGACGAATTTCAGGACACGTCGCTGGATCAGTGGCAGGTACTGCGGCCGTTTGCGTCGCGCGTCGTTTCCGGCGCCGTTGGCGGCGGTGAAGACAGACCGGACGAAGGCCGCACGTCGCTATTCTGCGTAGGTGACTTGAAGCAGGCGATTTACGGCTGGCGCGGTGGCGTGCCCGAGATTTTCGACGCCGTTGAAGAAGAATTGCCGGGCCTTAGCTGCGAATCACTGACCTGCAGCCACCGTTCGTCCCAACCGGTGATTGACACGGTCAACCAGCTTTTTTCGCGCCTGACCGATCACCCTCGCCTGGAGAAGGAGCGGCTGGCCGTCGAACGTTGGCAGAACAATTTCCAGCAACACACGACGGCCAGGCCCGAACTGCCGGGCTACGTCGAATTGGTAACCGCGCCGCAGAAAGACGATAGCCAGTCGCAGCTGGATGCCACGTTGAACACCTGTGCCGACCGCATCGCGGAACTGACAAAACTTGCGCCGGCGGCCACGCTTGGCGTGCTGACACGTAAGAACACCACCGTGGCACAACTCATCTACCTGCTGCGCAAACGCAATGTGCACGCCAGCGAAGAAGGCGGTAATCCGCTGACCGATTCGGCTGCCGTGCAGTTGGTGTTGTCCCTGTTACAACTGGCCGACCATCCGGCGGACACGGTCGCCCGCGCGCACATCGCGCGATCACCGCTAGGCGGACCACTCAAGCTGTCGCGGCACGACGATGCTGCCGCCGCGGCGGGTCTCGCCGCGCAGACTCGCCGGCAAATCCAGGCCGCCGGCTACGGCCAGGTGATTGAAGAATGGGCGGTTCGATTGCGCCCTATTGCGACCGTCGCGATGCCAGCCGGTTGCAGCAGCTGGTCGATCTGGCGTACGGCTATCAGCCGATGGCCGGTTTGCGCACACGTCATTTCATTCACTACGTCCAGACGACACCCGTGTCCGATCCGCAGGCGGCCAAGGTTCGTGTCATGACCATCCACAAAGCGAAAGGCCTGCAGTTCGACATCGTGGTCCTGCCGGAGTTGGACGCCGACCTGGTTGGCCAGCACGACGCTTTTGTCGTCCATCAGCCCAAGCCGACCGAACCGATTGATCGCGTGTGCCTGTACCGAAACGCACAAATTCAAGCCCTGTTGCCCAGTGACATGCAGGAAATGTTCGCCACCGCGACGGACCGCAGCGTTACCGAATCGCTGTGCGTTTTGTACGTCGCCGTGACGCCGCGCAATCCACGCGCTTTACATGATCATTCCACCTGCCAGTTCGAAGAACCTGCCCCGCACTTACGGTGGTCTACTGCGGGCGGCGCTGCACGGTACCGGTCCGGTTCAACCGGAAACGACTCTGTACCAACATGGAGATCCGCGGTGGTTCGAGAAGTCCGGGGCTCCTCAGCCGTCTGCCGAAGCAACAGAATCGGCCGCAGCGGTTCCCTTGACGATCAAGCTGCCACCGCGCACGGATGCTCAACTTTCCGGAGAAACCGTTAGTCCCTCCAGCCTGACGGGCGGCGCAATACGCAACCTTGCCGATATCCTGGAACTGGAAACTTCGCCTGCCATGGTGCGTGGCACGTTGATCCACGCCTGGTTCGAACGGATCCACTGGTTGGAGGACGGCGCGCCGGACGATACGGTTTTGCGCCAGATTGCCCAGCGCTACGAGAGGGCGGGTTTGGACTTGGATGATTTGTTGAGCGAATTCGGCACGATGCTGCAGGATCCCGCGGTCCGCGAACTGCTGGATCGCCAGTACTATCAGCCGCCGCACAACGCGGCCGTCCGAAAGATCCTGCCCGACGCGGAGCGCGACAAACCGCTTCGCGTCCAAGTCTACCCAGAACGCTCGTTTGCAATCTACGAAGACGGCCAGTTGATCTACGGCATCATCGACCGTCTTGTTTTGCTGTACGACGAACAACAGTTGGTCGCGGCCGACGTGATCGACTACAAGACCGACCGTCTGGCGGCCGATGATCCGCAGGCTCTGACGAAGAAAGTCGATCATTATCGACCACAGCTAGAAGCTTACCGCAAGGCGGTGGCACGCACATTCCGGCTACCGCAAGAACAGATAGCGGCCCGACTGGCCTTTGTCGCCGAGGGCAAAGTCGCCGACGTGTAGGCCGAAGCGTTCGCGTATGACAACAAGTAGGCCGTGAACAAGTCCCGGCGCGCGGGATTATGGCAAGGTTGGAGTTTTATGGCAACGTGCTGCCGGAACTGCGTAGAACTTGTTCCGGCCTACAAAACTACTGCCGGAATCTCTGCACGCCGGGACTGACCTGCAGTTACGACAGGATTTCCTTGACCACATTCCCGTGGACGTCGGTCAGGCGGAAGTCACGACCTTGCGAACGATACGTTAGTTGCGTGTGGTCGAAACCTAGCAAGTGCAGTAGGGTCGCGTGCAGATCATGGACGTGCACTTTGCCGCTGGCAATGTTGAAGCCGAATTCGTCGGTCGCGCCGTGGACGTGACCCGAGCGGATGCCACCGCCGGCCAGCCACATCGTGAAACTGCGGTTGTGATGGTCACGACCGTCGGCACTGCCACCCTGCACCATCGGTGTGCGGCCAAATTCCCCACCCCAGATCACGATCGTATCTTCCAGCAAACCACGTTGCTTCAGGTCGCTGACTAAGGCGGCGCTCGCCTGGTCCGTGTCCTTGCAACGGCCCTTCAGCCCGCTGACCAGGTTTCCGTGATGGTCCCAGGCTTCGTGAAACAACTGGACGAAGCGGACACCGCGTTCAATCAACCGCCGCGCGAGCAGACAATTCTTCGCATAGCCAGGCTTGGGAGTTTTCGCATCCAGCCCGTACATCTCCAGCGTTTTGGGGGTTTCTTGTGATAGATCCATCAGTTCCGGACCGCTGGTCTGCATCCGATAGGCGAGGCTCGTACGAATTGATGCGAGCCTGGGTTTCGGGATCGCCCACGCGCCCGAACTCTTGTTTGTTCAGCTCCCGAATCGCGTCCAGTGACGCCCGTTGCGTTTCCGCGTCGATCCCGCGCGGATTGGAAAGGTACAGAATCGGATCGCCGTCGCTGCGGAAGGGTACACCGGCGTAAGCGGTGGGCATAAAGCCGCATCCCCAATTGCTCGCGCCTCCGCTCGTGCCGCTTCCCGAACTGAGCACGACGTAACCGGGCAGGTTCGTCGACTGGCTGCCCAGGCCGTACAAGGTCCACGATCCGAAACTTGGTCGACCAAAGATCGGCGATCCGGTATTCATCAGGATTTGGGCTGGCGCGTGGTTGACCGCGTCGGTGGTCATGGAACGAATGAAGCACAGCTGGTCGGCAATCGCCCCGGTATGGGGCAAGAGTTCGGCCAGCTCAATTTCCGCTTGACCATATTTCTTGAATCCGAATTTTGGACCGAGCAGCGCCGAATCGGGTTTGATGAAAGCCGCTCGATAGCCCTCCAGCAGTTCAGCGGGCGGCTTCTTTCCATTCCATTTCGTCAGTTCAGGTTTGTTGTCAAACAGATCCAAATGGCTGGGTGCGCCTGCGTGAAACATGTAAATGATGCGTTTGGCTTTGGCAGCAAACGGTGGATCATGCGGTTCCAGTGGACGCGGCGGAGCGGCTGCGCTTTCCGCCTGCAGCAGTGAGGTAAGGGCTAGTGAACCGAGCCCCACGCCGCAGTCGCGCAAAAACCAGCGACGGGATAATTGTGTCGCAGCGAGCGTTCGAAGGTTGTTGTTCATGGGTTTAACTGTTGGTTTGTCGGTCTTATTTCGTTTAACGCCCAGCCGTAGGCGCCGGCTTGCCGTTAAACGACGGTTATCCCTTGGTTACTGTCGCATCGAGATTCAGCAGAACTCGGGCCACGATGGTCCAAACGGCGGCATCGTTTGGGGTTGCACTGGCGGGCAAATCGGCTGGTTTACTGAATTCGTTAAACGCGATGTCTGCCGCCTTGAGTTCGCCGGACGCGAGTCGCGCTCGGCGTCCTTCGGCCAGGCGGAGTATTTCTGCAAGCTCGGCGTCGTTGGGTACTCGTCCCGTACAGAGCCGGAACCCGTACGTCACGCGCTCAGTGTCTGTTGATCCGGCATCTCGCAGGATCCGCAATGAAAGTCGCCTGTGCCGCCTCGGTGAAGACGGTTTCGTTCAACATCGTCAGCGCAGCCAACGGCGTATTCGAGCGCATGCGTCGCACACAGGAGGAATCGCCCCGCGGCGCATCGAAGCTGGCCATAACCGGATCGGGTATCGAACGGCGCCGGAAGACGTACAGAGAACGACGGTACCGGTCCGGGCCAGTCGCCGTTTCCCAGAAGTCGACGTCAACGAAGCTGATTGCAAAGAAGCCTTCGGGAACGGGCGGAAAAACGCTGGGGCCGCCGGTCTTGCGGCTCAGCAAACCAGATGCGGTCAGCGCAATATCGCGCACGACTTCCGCGTCGGCACGAAAACGTGGTCCCCGTGCCAACAACCGGTTTCGCGGATCACTCTTGGCCAGCGCCGGTGAAGTCGCGGCGGACTGCTGGTACGTCGCGCTGCTGACGATTACTCGGTGAAGATGTTTCAGGCTCCAAGGCGGCGTCTGTTTTTCGGCAGATGTTTGCAGCGACGGCTCCATGAGTTCGAGCGCCAGCCAGTCCAGCAGCTGGGGATGCGACGGGGCCTCAACGCGAACGCCAAAGTCCTCCGCGGTCTCCACCAAGCCCGTGCCGAAGTACGCCTGCCAGATACGATTGACCACAACCCGCGCGGTGGTCGGTGATTTTCGATCGACCAACCAGTTCGCTAGCGTCAAGCGATTGGGCGGAGCGTCTGCTGGCAGAGCATGAAGAAATGCCGGAACGCCGGGCAAGACCTCTGCACCGCGGTCTTGCCAGTTCCCCCGGAGGAGGATGTGTGTTTTGCGACGGTGCGCTTCCGTCTGCGCCGCCAGATTTAAAACCGAATCCCCTTCGGGCCATTTTGCCCAGAGCCTATCGATCTGGTCGACGAACGTTTTGGCCTCCTTGACGCTGCGTCCCCATTGTCGCAAGAGCGCGCTTCGGTCGTCATCCGTGCGTTGCTGGACGGGTTTCGCGAGTGCCACACGAACTTCCGAAGGCCACGGCGCAGCTTCCGGCAATGGTTTTGACGTCGTGCTGAGACGAAAGCGTCCCAGAAAGTTATTGCGTCGACCGTGCGCGTCAGCTCCACCGTGTCGAAAACCCATCGCGATCTTGAATCGCGTCCCGGCGCTATGGGTGACCGGCTTTCCGAATTGTAGAACGGCGTGACTGTCGCCGTTCCGCCAGCGAGGACCTCGGTCGGGCGACCAGGCCGTCTTCAGGTCGTCGTCGGTCAGGAATCGTCCCCCGCCCACCATCCGCCGATCGTCCTTGGTGTGACGAAAGAAGGATTGAATCAGTCCTTCTTCAATGGCGACGTCGGATGTGGCTTTGGAAAGCGGCACGTATTCAAACTTGTCGGGCGAATCAAGCGAAGCGGCGTCGACTTTGATTTCACTAATCGCGAAACAACCCATGCGGCTGCGGCCCGGACCGGTGAAGATTAAATCGCCGTGAGTCAGCGCATCCAACAGCAAGCCGGTTACATCCTTTTGGTCAGTATCGGCAATCACTGTTAGTTTCGTGCTGGTCGGGCGGAAGCCTAGATTGAGTACGCTGCCGTCGGGGAGGATCTCCGGGTGGCAGATCCCGTCAGGGACTTCGGCGCTGTGCGGATGCAATCCCTTCCACGCGTTGGCGTCCCATTTGGTTTTTTCCGTTTCGGCCCATTGGGCCAGTTTGGCCTCCCAGTCGGGAATCGTCTTCTTCAGCTCTTTTTCCTGCTCACGTACCGCCTTGCGGATGCGATCTTTTTCGCTCTGCTGATCCGCCGAATAAACCCGCTGCACTGCTTCATAGTCGTTATTCAAATAGGCAAACAGCTGATAGTATTCGCGCTGGGCGATCGGATCGTACTTGTGGTCGTGGCACTGCGTACAGGCAAGCGTGAGTCCCAGTACGGCGTTGCCGAGGCAGTCCATTCGATCGACAAGGGATTCTATCCGGAATTCCTCGGCGAGAATGGCGCCCTCTTCGTTGACCATCGCGTTGCGTAGGAAGCCGGTGGCAACCCGCTGATCCTGCGTGGCATGGGGTAGAAGATCCCCGGCAACCTGTTCCTTGATGAACTGGTCGTATGGCATATCGCGATTCAGCGCCCCGATCACCCAGTCGCGCCACGTCCATTGCTTGCGAGGGAGATCCTTTTCGTAGCCGTCACTGTCGGAATAGCGAGCGGCATCCATCCACCAGCGGGCCCAGCGTTCGCCGTAGTGCGACGAGGCCAGAAGTCGTTCGACCTGTTTTTCATAGGCCTCTGGCGATTCGTCGGCGAGGAATGCGTCGATCTCCTCCACCGAAGGCGGCAGGCCGGTCAAATCAAGTGCCAATCGCGCAGCAGCAACGCACGATCTTCCGGTGGTGCGGGCGTGATCCCTTCGGCGCTGAGTCGTTTGCGAACGAAGAAATCAAGGGGATGATTCGGCTCAGAAACGGGCGGTCGTTGCGGCGGAACGAACGCCCAATGTGTTTCATATTTTGCCCCGGCTGCGATCCACTGGCGTAAAAGAGAACGCTGCTCGTCGGTCAGCGGCTTTTGCTGATCGGGAGGCGGCATGACGTCGTCGGGGTCGGACGAATTGATCCGCCGAATCAGCTCGCTAACATCGGGTTTGCCAGGAACGATCGCCGCGACACGGTCGGTATCGTCCGTCGCACTCGTGCGGTCGTCCAGACGCAGATCGGCTTCGCGCGTATTCTCGTCGGGTCCGTGACAGAGCGTGCACTTTTCGGCAAGGATTGGCTGAATATCACGCACAAAATCGACGGCATCGGCGCGGACGGCGGATTCCAGCAATGCAAAGAGGATAAAGGCGGGAGTCATCAGGCGGGTG
>CAWJNN010000047.1:0-162127 GCA_963844115.1 uncultured Planctomycetales bacterium
GCTAAAAAATGCGGGCTACAAGGTATTTACTGCGTCTTTCTGCCTGTGTGAGGACGTGGTGTTTTTTGATACTCATGCAGGCTTGCAGATTCGCATCATCGCTTAATCGGGAAACAAAATGTCCACTCTCGCTCACCTCACCACTGGCGTTGTCTCGGCAACGGTCACTATCGCAGTCTTGGCCGGATGGCAACATTTTCACCCCGCGCCCGCAATGGCGAAGGTGGACATTATCGGTATTGTCACTTCGCAACAAAAGAAATTGGCCGCGCAAATGAAGCCCGGCATGGATCAGACAGCGCAAACGGAAATCATTGAGTCAGCTTCGCGCTTTGGTAAGCAGCTTGATGCCGCGCTTACCCAGGTAGCAGGCGAGTGCAGATGTACTCTCATCAACTCGGCTGCGATTATCAAAGATTCACCCGGCACCACCTACGATTACACACAGCGTGTCACTGAGCTGGCCTTGGGCAAGAAGTAACTCATGCGCCTGGCTATCCCAACTTTGCTTATTTTGATGGCCGCGTTAGTGCCGACATCATCGTTCGCGCTGGAAGGACGAGATTATCCATCAGGCATGGAATATTCATCTGCATGGGCGTGTCATGGTCAGGAAAAGTTTAACTGGTACTGTGAAGAAGCAGCACGGCCAGTCAAGAAACCCAAAGAAATCAGCACACCTGAAGAATCGGTAAAGACCAAAGAAGAGCTCGCTGTCGAAGAGCTGGAGAAAATACGCAAAGACCTTGATGCCAAGCGCGCGCTGGCCGTGGTGCATCCCACCGCAGAAAACATCAAATCGTACATGGCCGCGCAGAAGGTTGAAATCGACCGTGCCAGCTATTTTGCGGATATATGGCGGCGTGTCCTGTGGCAAAACGCCGAGCTGAACTTTGAACTTAAAAATCCAATGAATAACTCCGCCATCAAGGTGGCAACGCGAGACCGGGATGCCAGGCAAAACAACACGATGGCCGACCTTGCCAAAGAGTGGGGGATATTCTTCTTCTTTCGGGGTGATTGCCCCTATTGCAAGCACATGGTGCCGACCTTGCAATGGATTACCCGCCAATACGATATGACAATTTTACCGATCAGTTTGGATGGATCAACGATTGACGGGTTGCCTCCCTCGGTTAAAGACAACGGTCTATCCGCAAAGCTGGGGGTAGATGCCGTGCCGCTGTTTGTGCTCGGTAATGTCAAAACACACAAAATGGTCATTCTTGGTTCGGGCGTGTTGTCGTTGCAGGACTTCGTTGTTCTATCTGCAGGCTGATGCACAGGCAGAACGTCTTAGAATCAAAGCCGAACTTCAGAAAAAGAATTCACGTCCCACGTCGTTTCAAGACAGTTTGAAGCAAGAAAAGGAAAAACAAAAGACTTTAGAGAAATCGAAAATCGAACGACGTAATGCATTGTGTGAAGAGTTAGGTAGAGGTTGTTAAGAACTATGATGGTTGAAATGACGTAATCGAATGCATAATTTATTATTGGTATGATGCTAAATAATGCTAAGCTAATGAAATACAGTATGTAGAACGTCAGAATGATACAACATGATTCAAATAATAACTATATCTTATGTTCGTTCATCATCAACGAGATATACTAGCACAACATTACATAATTAGTTAGCAACAGCTTCTTTCTTTTCTTCCGTCACTAATCCACCGGTAATCTTGGCAGCAATATCTTGAATTCTCATGAATGATAGCTTCGTACCGTCAGCCAATTCTTCATCTTTTGGACCGATACCCCATGGATTCTTAGCAACTACAATATCGCCCACACTAAGGTGGTTAACATCAGGTGCCGTCATTCCATTTTCTTCCTCTCGGCCAGGTCCGATACTTAATATCTTACATAAGTGTAATCTTGGTAAGTCATCGTCGGGCACGAACAAAACTCCATCTTCAACGTCTTGCGGTGCCTTCCGTTTTTGAAGTCTTTCCACCAACACCATATCGTAATGACAATTCCAAGTGCCTTCCTTACCAGCCAGTTCATCCAATACTAACCGTCCAACACCTGCACCACCGTTGTATTGTGGTTTCGGTTGAGGGAAGCCATTGCAAGATGTTGTTGTGTATGTTGACACTAGGAAGAAAGCAACGACGAAAGTACAAACGAATCTGGAGAGCGATGATGATTTGTTGCTATTGTTGTTGTTGTTGTTGATTGCTGTAATGATTGTCATGTTGATCGAAATAGAAGTAGTAGTGGTAGTGGATGTGTTGTGATGTTGTTGTTGTGGTTGTGGTTGTGAAAGGGTCTGAATTGAGTGTTGCTCTTTCGATCGATGTCTCGTCTTCTGCTTTGTTTGTGGCGACTGACGACTGACGTCTTCACGTGATGGATGGACAGACGAAAAATGAACCCTAACCCCAACCCTTACAGGAACCAATACCATTACAATCAATTCCATCCAATTCACAACATAACATATTAATAACATCATTCAGTTCCAAAGTTGTGATCATATTTAAAGAAAATGTAAGTTATCAATTTGTTGTTACAAAGCATGAAACATTATTTTCTTGTTAACAATCATTTCTTTAGTTGCTTTGTTACCAGTCATCGTCCTCTAGTAGTAGTAGTAACTAGTTGTTGTATTTCTCCTCTGTTGATATTGTTATTACCATCCATATTTTGTTCATTTTGATGATGTTCATTTAGATCATTAGGCTACACAATACCATCTTCAGTTAGTTGGTCAACATTGATGCCTGCACCAGGTTTGTAAAGGACAGTTACATCTCCCATTAGTAGTACTCTATCAGATACACACATGTTGTGTAGAATAAAGCAGGCAGGGGTGTGTTTGGAAATGTCTTCAGTGTTGTGTAGTTGAATGGGTCTAAGCAGTACTTGCCACTGTCCTTTCAACACACCAAAGGCTCTCTCTGTGTCTTTCCTAACAGCCTCTTGCCAACTTGCATATTTCCTTTCCTCTGCAGTAATGGGAAAACTAACAGTACTTGCAAACCTGTTGTACTTTGGGTAGATACCATCTACCAAAAGAAATACTTTGTCAAATGATTCCTCTCCAATTTTGAATGGTACTACACCTGCCTCCTGTTCTAGTAGCTCTTGTGTAAATCACCATTATAGCATCAAATGTAGAGGGGAGGAGGCAGTTGTCATACCATCCATCCATTGTGAGTGTTTACCACTGTGACTCCTTGTTTATCATTTGTAATATGGCCAAAATCCTGTGTTCCAGGCAGGCTGCTTTAAGTAGAGTGTAAGCCAAATAGGTTCCATCACTAACTGTAATACGGCAAAAATTATCCTGTTCCGGGCTAGTCCAAAGAAGACTGCAAGCCAAAGAGGTACTGTAATATGGCCAAAATCCTGTGTTCCAGGCGGCTTCAAGAAAAGTGTAAGCCAAAATAGGTCCAAGTTGATAAAATATGTCAACTTGTAGTGTAATATGGCAAAAATTTTCCTGTTCCGGGCCATTCCGAAAGAAGAATGTGAGCCAAATAGGTCGTTTTCAAATACGTGATGGTATTTTAATAAACAAGGATAGTGGGAGCTTTTTCTTGTGCGGCGGTACGTATTTGTATCTGTGTGTTATTGATGTTCGTTTCGTATTTTGTTTTGTTGCTATTATTGGTTCCGTAATATTGTATTAACAAAGGAAAGTACATCCAATATTTCGTACTTCGGTATGTCGTAACCGAATCGACAATGATTCATCCGTAAACATGTAAAAAATATAGTAGAATATTATTATCAAAAGTATAATCTCTTCCTTCTTCCTTTCTATCTTTATTAGTAGTAACAAACAGTCGGCTCGACCATTCGTCGTTGCCTTTTGTACGATGATTTCATTGTCGTATTACTATCATCTGTCGACAACATCGGCCAATCCGCCGTGGCAGGAGCTGCAGATGGCGGCCGCTTGTGGTTTGGCGGAAGCTGCCAGCGGATACTCGTGGCCGAAACTGAAATAGGCCCAGTGGCCCGGCTCGTCTTTGAAGCGACTTTTGTCTTTCATCGACACTTCCAGGCCGATGAAGTCGCCCATGAAATAGCCCTTGCCGCTGCTGGCTTGTTTCGTGCCGACGCTGAGCAGTTCCTTGACCAACACCGTGCCGTCACGGAACTCGCCGGTCTTTTCGTAGTGGTCGAACGACTCAGGGTTTATGTAGACGTTGTGGAATTCGGGAAACGCGGCCTTACCGCCGTTCATGTCATTCGGCGTCAGGGGCGTGCCGACGTAGGTCCACTTGCGATAGCCCGTCGGCCGCTGCAGTTCTCCTTTCGCGCTGAACTTCACCGCCGATTCTTCTGAATTTCGGTTCTTGTTCGGCGCAGTGGACGCCTGATTGCCGTGATTCGAAGTGACCGCGACGAGAGCAGCGATACCGAACACAACGGGTACGGCGAGTAACACGCCAATGCGTCGGGTAGTTGACGAGATCTTCATTCGTCGACCTCTGATCGCTTCGGTGGCTGGAGAATTCGAGACAGCTAGGTTCTTGTTCATGCCTTTACTCCTTGACTGAGCGGATGGGTTAATTGCCCCGTTAGTCGTTTGACGCGGTGAACGGCGGATGTCTTACGCGATCCGCGCCGGGAATAATTCGGCGAACTTCACCCTGCGCCGAGAATCGTCTTCGTTTGGCGTTGAAGGTTGGGCAAGAGCTGCTCCGCAAACCAGGGATTTGCCTTGAGCCACCGGTTGTTTCGTGGGCTGGAATGAGGAAGCGGAAAGATCTCTGGGGCGAAGTCCTGCCAGCGCTTGACGGTGGTTGTGAGTGAGGCTCTTTGGGCGGCGGGCAAACGACGATGCTGGGCGTAACTGCCAACCAGCAATGTCAGGCGGATGTTGTTGAGGTGAGCCAGGAGCGATTCGTGCCAGAACTTGGCACAATCCGTTCGCGGCGGCAGGTCGCCGGATTTTCCAGTGCCGGGATAGCAAAACCCCATCGGCACCAGAGCTACTTGGCTGGGATCGTAAAACTTCGTGCGATCAATTCCCATCCAGGTTCTGAGTCGATCACCGCTGGCATCATCCCACGGAACGCCTGATTCATGGACCCGACGACCGGGAGCCTGGCCAATGATCAGAATTCTTGCGTCGGAACCTGCTTGCAAAACCGGGCGCGGTCCGAGCGGCAGGTGCTGTTCACACTCGCGGCACTGACGAATCTCGTTCAGCAGGATCGTCAACTCAGTCATGCGGTCGCCGCCTTCAGCTTGTCTTGCTCACTGCGGATTCTCCCCATAATTGTCTGAGCACTCGGTCCCGGCCGCCGCCGCCAGAACCAATTGTTCCAAAACCCGACTTGCTCCAGGAAGTCGAAGAAGGCCGAAAGCTTTTGCAGAAGATTTTGGACGATCCAGAAAACCTGACACTGCGACGCCAGGCCGCAACGTGGCCCAAGGGTGGAGAGCAGTGATTTTTTGCCTATCTATCGCCTGCAGTTGTAACGTCAAGAACGGTTCATTCGTGTCGCGGTCCGGGCGGCCATGTTGGCCGCCAGGCCGCGCGATCAGGTTCACTCGTTCTTCATCACGAACAACAACCGTCCGCCTCCGTGGAACATTGCTGGCCGTGTTCCTTCTCCCACAACTCACGGGCATCAACTTTGTCGTTCTTCAGAAACAGCAGCAGGCGGCCGTCGACGATCTTGAAGTTGGTCGGATCGGTAGGAAACGTCTCGCCAACCGTCACGCCGTAGGCACAAGCACCGCCGTGCTCCGGCAAGTATTTGTCCGGGGTGGCGCGGAAACATTTTCGCTTGTTCAGCGGACGTGAAGTGATAAACCTTGCTGTCGTGCTCGACTGCGTGGTCGGGGCTGCCAAGCTCGGCCTGCCCCTTTTCGAAATACGACACTGGGCTGTAACCGCCGATTGCGATTTCGCTGGTGTCGGGATTGACGTTACATTGCGTTGTGGGCATGGTCTTCTCCTTGTGGTTTGAAGCAGTTACGAAAGTTAAGTGGTACACGTTGTGCCGGCGTCTACGCTGACGCGGTGAAATGCACTTGCTTTTTACAACTAGATCATTGCTTTGCTCCGTCATTAGACGCGGCGAACGGCGGATGTCTTACCTGGACGTTTCTGAAAGAGTTGGGGCGAAACGTGTCCCCGGTTCATTGGCCACCGCCCGTGACAGCGGCCAACGAGTTGTGCGAGTTGCCGGTTCATCCAGTCACCGAATTCCTTGCAGGCCGGTGAGCTGTCGAAGTCCCGCAGCTCGCCATCTGGTGCGGACGCCCGTCGGACGTGATCGGGTGTTCGAAAACGGTTGTTCATGGCATCTGCCTTCCGCCAAGGATGCTTCGGTGAGGCTTGAGATGTTCCTGAGGCCAACCGAACCGGCGCCTGAAACGCTCGGCACGGTGGCGGGCATACCACTGTCGTTGGGCCGAAACTGGGCTAAATCGACGTTTGCGAGTTCCGTCTGGCATCGTAAGACTCCTTCTGGATAGTTTTGAATTGGTTGGAGTTAAATTCTTGTTGCATCATGATTTCGACGCTCGACGTGCAGCGAGTCTTACGCGATATTTTTTGGCCAAAGCAATGACCTGACCGCCCGCGCCACTCTTCAAGCAAATTCTCAAACTGTCAGGTAAGACCTCCGTGACACGTAGCGTCAAAAAAACAGGCACCGGCCTAACCAATGCTGCCGGCATAAACCGGACAGCATCTCCCACGATTCCTGATAGGCGTTTAGAATGTGGGTTCAGCCAAATGGCACACCAGCGATTGACGCAACGACAGCTTGTACATGAGCCACGCAGCGGACCTTGGGACCGCCGATCGTCGCTGCTGGACCTGGGGGATCAGGCGATGGAAGCGCGGTCGAGCGAAGTAACAATCATGCAACGGACCAACGAATCGTGGATTGCGTGCCTGGCGGGCGACAGTACGGACCGCGAGCCGGCTTTGTCCGATTTGCGCATCCTGTCGCTGCTGGCATTGCACCGCTCCTTCGCCGATCGTCCCCATGCGGACGAATCGCTGCTGGAAGATGTCATACAAGAAGCGTTGTTGCGCGTGCTCGACCGGATCGGCCAGTTCGAAGGCCGCAGCCAGTTCCTGACGTGGGCCATTACGATTGCCATCCGGGTCGCGTACACCGAACTCCGGCGACGGCATTGGAAAGATGTTTCGCTGGATCAAATTCTGGAGGACACGGCACACGGCGACTTGCAAACGGTAGTCACGAGTACTCGACCGGAGGCGGCGGCTAAACTAGAGGCGTTGATTGAAGACATGTATCGAATCATCGACACGGATTTGACAAAGAAACAGCGCACGGCGTTGCTCGCCGAACTCAAGGGAATGCCGCTGGAAGAAATCGGCCGCCGCATGGGGAGCAACCGCAACGCGATTTACAAGCTGACTCACGATGCGCGAAAGCGGCTCAAGCAAGGCTTGGAAGCTGCAGGGTACTCGGTCGATGACCTGCAAACGGTCTGAAGGGTAACATGATGGCACTATCAAAAGAAGAAATCGACGCCTTGATCAAATCGGTCTCGCTGACGCGCTCCGAGGAAGCGACCTGCGACGAGTGCCTGAAGGACGTGGCCGAGTTCGCCGAACACGCCTTGAATGGCAAGTCCATTCCGGAAGGCCTGCAAGCGGTCGAGCACCACCTTGCCAATTGCGGAATGCCAGGAGGAGTACGAGGCACTGCTCACGGCATTGAAGACAACGAAGTAATCTTCGTGAGAATCGCGAGTTGATGGCGGACGGGGCCATATGAAGCTCCGAATGCACCACGGCGCCATTGGTCGCGAATGCAGAGGCCCGAGTGTCTGAGGTGATGGAGACCGATGCGGTTTCGCAAATTCGCTTTGAGTGGGCGGTTGCATCGACCTCGGCGGGCTCGTCATTGCCCCAGCCCGCAGAGGTGGTTTTCACCGACCGCAGCTCGGAGCGGCGAAACCCGTAGTCAAACTGATAGCACCAGGTGGTTTGCGATAGTCTGCATTCATGCGTAATGACGAACCGTCCGATGTTCTTCGAAAAGTGACAACCAAGGACACGCCCTCATTATGCACGAACTCGCGTCCGCGGAAGCTATCAATGTCCCTATGCTGTGCTGTCGTCAATTTGGTGGTGCAAGTACAGAGGTCGCCACCACCTCCATCAGTTTCTTAAAGCGGAAACTCGCTGAGGTTTGTCCAACTTCCAGCAGGAAGAATCACCGCGAACTGCGGGAGGTGGATCTGACCGATAGCAGTTACGTAGCCCGAATAATCGGCGAATGCCGGGACGGGCTTGCGGGCTCGGGCCAGCGCGTCCCGTGTCTCATAACCCGGCAGTCGCAGATTCGCGATCCATCAGCAGATAACGCTTGCCGAGCAGAAAACCGTCGAACGAATCGGTGAGGTTCCTGGCATTGACTTTCATCCAGGCTTGGTCTGGATTCGGCGTGCATCCGGCGAAGTGAACGCGTCGTGTCTTCAACTCCATGACGAACAGCAGATAATAGGTGACCAGTCCGCCCCTGGTCCAGACTTCGATCGTGGTAAAGTCGATCGCCGCCAGCACGTCCCAGTGCGCTTTGAGAAACGTGGCCCACGTGGTCTGCCGCTGTCTGTCCGGAGCAGGTTCGATGCCGTGCGCTTTGAGAACATTGCCCACGGTCGTGTCGCAGATGTGGTAACCGAGATTGGCCAACCCGCCTTGGATGCGGTCGTAACCCCAGCTGGGATTCTGCTTGGCGAACCGCAGGATCAGGTCCACGATGACCTGGCGGATACGCGGTCGACCAACGGCGGATTTCCGTTTGTCGCTGTGGTCCCACTTCTTGGCCACGAGTTCCCGATGCCAGCGAAGGATTGTGTCCGGCGTGACGATGGTTGTTAGTTCTCGTAATGTCTTACGTCCCAGAGCCTTGCCTTTGACGGCCAGCAGGCGGCGCTGATCGTCCGTCAGCAGAATGCGTTTCTTGCCCTGGGACTGCATCAGCGAAATAATCATCGAGTCCTGAAACTCGATGATCTGTTGTTGTCGTTGGTGAACCCAACCCGAGAGAATGGCAAAGGCGAGTTGCCAAGGTTGCAGGACATAATTCATGGGACGGACCAGAAGGGCGGGGAAAGCGGAAGCAGCTTTCACCATCGCGAGGGCCTGTCCGCAGGTCAACTGGATTCCGCACCTACCAACTCCTTTTGCTGAGCCTTTGATGTAACCGCAACGGTCTGTCCTATCTGGGCAAAGATTGCCGCCGCCAACCTCGGCTGAGGTTGATGACCAGAGACGTCCGCAACTCCCGTCATCGTTGATAGTTGGAGATCGGCTGAGTTTTTTGACCTTACGGGATCCGCTGTTGAATGAAAGCCTTCATTACCACTGTTAGCGCTTATGTTTTCCCTGACCGTCGAATATGCTCTGCGTGCATTGGTTGCGTTAGCCTTTCGCTACGACCATCCGATGACGGTCCAGCAAATCTCCGAGGTGGCACACATTCCGCGCCCCTATCTATCGAAGATGATGCAGAACCTGGCCCGTGCCAATATGGTCCGCTCGCGGCGCGGCCTGGGCGGCGGTTTTGCGCTAGTACATCCTCCGGACGAAACAACCATCTGGGATATCATCAACGCCGTCGATCCCATCCGCCGTATTCATACTTGTCCGCGGGATGATGATCACCAGGACATGGCCTGCCCGCTACAGCGCCGTTTTGATCGGGCGGTGACTTTGCTCGAAGAGTTATTTCACGACACAACGCTGGGAAACGTCGTCAACGAAATTGGAGATAGAAGCCAGCTCTGCGGCTGGACTGCTGAGGCGAATCCATTCGAGTCGTAGAAACCCCGTTGCAAAACAGGAGTACGTCATCATGACCGCCGATTCAGAATCGCATGAAGGTACCCTGCCCAGCTACCACGACGCTTCCTGGAGCCTCCGCCGAGCAGGCTCATGCGGCAGCATCCTGCCTATCGGGAAATTCCGTTGAGTGTGATGCGCTGAGAGTACCCTGCAAAGCAGCCGGCATTGTTTTAATATGCAGGTCGCACTGCGGGAAGGCGATTTCGACGTTGTGCTGCCGGAACAGGTCGTCGATCGCCATGTGCAAATCGTGTCGCAGACGGCGGTACATCGTCAGGTCGGAAACAAACAGTCGCAGTTCGAAGTTCAGACTGCTGTCGCCGAATTCATTGAATACGACAACGGGTTCCGGTTCGCTGAGCACGTTCGAGTTCTCTTTTGCGACTCTGTAGAGCAACTCTGTCGCCAGTCGCGTGTTGCTGCCGTAGGCCACGCCGACATTGATGACCAAACGCAGGTTCGCATTGGTCAGCGTCCAGTTAACCAGGTTGCCAGTGACGAACTCTTTGTTGGGGACGATGAGTTCTTTGTTATTCCAATCAAGAATGGTAGTTGCCCGGATGCGGATCTTCGTGACCGTGCCGGTGATGTCGCCAACCGTGACCGTGTCGCCAACCCGTATTGGACGCTCGAACAACAAGATAATACCGGCAACGAAGTTCGCGAAGATTTCTTGCAGGCCGAAACCGAGACCCACCGTCATTGCGGCGACCAACCACTGCACGCTATTCCAGCCGATACCGAGCTGCCGCATCCCCAAAGCCACTCCGAACACGAAGATCACGTAGCGCGTTACCGAGCTGGCTGCATAGCGCGCGCCGGCGTCGAGCGGCAGTTTCTGTAGCACGGCAATTTCAAGCAGGCCCGGCAAGTTACGTCCGGCGAACAGGGTGAGGGCAACAATGGCGCCCGCAATGATCAGGTCGGTCAGCGTAATAAACGTCGGCACCGCATCGGGATCGGCCGAAACCAGGCCGCTGGTCCACAATTCTACGTGGTTAAAGATCCCCAGGGCTGGTAGCATGTCGCCCCAGATAAACCAAATCGACGTCAAAAACGCCAATCCGGTGCCTGCGCCAACGAGCTTGCGCGCCTGTTGATTGATATCGGTGAGGCTCACGTGCGGTTCTGTTTCGATGACCGGAATTTCCGCGGAAGCGTTCTCCTGGGCTTCGAGTATGGCTTGCCGTTTTTCGCGGGCCCGCTGCATCGCAACCTTGCGATAGGCCAGCAGCAGCCAGCGCGTCAGTATCGACCTTAACGCAAGGCAGGCAAACACAATCACGCAGGATACGAAAACACGCCGAGTAAGCTGCATTGCTGAGTAGTGATAACCCGCCATCGAGGCTGCGATAAGCCCCAACACCGCCATTGTCGCTAGAGGTGCAATAATCCTCACCGACCGAGCGCTCCAGCATTCCTTGGCGCTGCAGGCCAAAGTCGCTGCCAAGGGACCGGTCGATCGAAATAGGCGGAAACAGATGACACCGATCACAAGCAAGGACGAAACAAGCGACAAACGTCCGATCGCATTGATGCTGGCTTCCTCGCGGACAACTTCGACGCCAACGGCGATAGCAAGCAGCGGTAGGGCCAACAGCTGGAGCGATTTGGCGGCACGGCGGATCGCGACGAGCCCTTTCTGGTCCCAGCCAAAATGATTTGTTCCCAGGCCACCGCAGCACAAGGCGTGTCGCAACAGATCGAGGATCGCATAGGCAGTTGCAAACAGCGCAACGGAGCAACCCGAAGCGTAGAGAAAGTCGTTTTCGGAGTTACAGAGTCTCCAACCGATAAATCCCAAAACCACCGGAACTGGCGATGCCAAAAAGATCGTCGCCAGCGACGCTTCGACCGTTGGATAAAACTGGGTCGCGGTCGGCTTCGCGGCAGCATCGCCTGCGCTTCGCAACACTTTCCTCGCCTGCCCGCGCCCGACAATCAAGGCAACGACCAGCACTGCCGCGAGGCTCCACGTGAACGGTCGTTGGCGAGCGTCTCGTCGTAACGCACCTTCAAGCGTTTGGACTTGTCTTGTTCTGCCTTCAGTATCGCTCCAGAACGTTCTGACGTAACTAAACTCGTCCAACGATAAAATGGGTGCGCTTCGCACCCACAATACATGCTCAGCGACGAACGACTCCAACTTTTCCGTGGCAGCGACCACTTCGTTTTCTGCGGCATCCAGCTCTTCCAGGCGGCTAAGGGAATCATTACCGTTGTTGATCACATCCGCCAAAATGCCCGCCCTCGCTTCGAGAACACGGCGCAATTCCGCGGCGATATCCTCTCGCATAGAGTCGGCCGCCGCCGGCTCAATCTCTTGAATTGTCGACTGGACCGCCTTGTCCACGTGTAAAACTTCGCGACGCTGCAATTCCCACTCATAGATATCGAGTCCCAACTGGGAGATTTCGACCGGGCGGGTCCGCAATCGGTCTCGGTACGGCCCGAGTGCTGGCAGCTGATCCTGCTGGCTTCGGAGCATCACACCGATGGCCGGCGTATTTCGCGCTGCTTCGGCGCGCTTGGTGACGTCTGCCAATCGGTGCTGTATGGTCTGGCCCAGGTCGCGGGCTTCCATCAAACGGTTCTGGATTTGTTGCGTCTTGCCAACGAGCGCCTCATTCCGTTCAGCGAGCTCTGCATTTTTTGTAGCCGCGGCCTTGACCGCCGGATGGGCGTTGACGGCAGCTCGACGGGCCTCGCGGGCCTGAAGCTCTGCCTCTTGTCGCTGGGCCTGGGCAGTAAGGTCGTGAATTGTTTTGTGCGCATTGATTGCCTGTTGCAGCTGCTTATCTGCCGCGTCGTGGTGCGCAAGCCACAGCCTTGAAGTGGCTTCGTAGGTTCTCGTCTCCTGCTCGAGCGCCTGCAATTGCTTCTCATAGAATGCGCGGCGCGTGGTCTGGTAGAGTCGATTCGCTTCGGTAAGCAGGGGCGTCTCATCCTTTTTCGGCTCTCGTTTGAGAGTTGCTTCCGCCTTGCCAAGTTGCTCGCGGCACTTGGCGAGATCCGCGGGCAACGCCTTGCGCCGCTCAGCACGTCGCTCTATTTCCGCAGCCACCTTCTGCGCCCGTTCGCGTATGGCGCTTGCTCTTTGGTCGGCGGCAGAAAGCCTGGCCCGCATTTCGTCCGCGCTCAGTTCAGCGGCAGGAATCAATTCAGTGTTCGGATTCGTCGAGTTACTTTGTAACGCTTCCAGAGCACTACCCGCTTCATCGAGCTCCTGCTTGAGCAAGTCCGTGGTGGCTGCCAGGGCGTCAGCATCCGCCAGCTTGGCGATCGCCTTGCTACAGAGCCCGATGACCTTTGTCCGCGTTTCATCCGCGAGCTGTTCCGCGTCGGTTGCCTGCAGCTTGATCTTCTCGATGGCTGCCGCCGTGACGTCAATCGGCGTTGCCTGCTTCGGTTCGTCCAGGACGATCGCGGAATCGGATTGCTGTGAACTCGCAGGACTATTCGCTACTGGGTTTTGCGCAAGAGCGGGCAGATCCAAGTAGACTGCGGCAACGAAAGACAAAGGAATAAGTAGGTATCGGCAAGAATTCATCTATCCACAGCCTTCCAAGCCCAGCAGGAATCATCGCTGTCTGGCAGATTGGCTACGCAAGACTCGGGCACGATCCGTCGCTGCCGCCAGGCGGTTGCAGACAAGCGGTCGCAGAGAGTAGCAAACTGCGGTAACGACTAGAATGGCAGGTTCCTTGGGAAATGGGCACGCCATGGAGGATTGGTGCATGTGTTGCCTCCCAGTAGCTTCGCTACCATTGGGTCTGCAGGGTGTCATAGATGCCGACTGACCGCTCGACGACTGACAGCAGCGGGTCAGACTTCACGGACCCAACGCAACAACGTGAAACGCTGGGAGACGGATATCGGGTCGCGGCGCGAATTGTCGTGGCGGCGGCCGAAGACGTCGTCAAAGTTCCTTCCGGTGTGCTCTTTCGAGTGGAGACGACTGGAGCGTCTTCCGCGTGCTTGATGGTCGTGCCCGCCCGCAAAGTGTCGGCAAGGGAAAGTCCAACGGACTTGCGACCGAGATTGTCGAGGGCGTGTCTCCAGGGGACATACTGATCCTGCACCCCACGGACAAAATAGAGGATGGCGTGGGCGTAAGATCCAACTAGTGGCGCATGGCAGCCCTGAGACTTCAGGGGTTTTCGAAAAGTGTAAGGCCACGTCCGTTCGTCACTCTTGCGTGTCTCAACAGGATGTGACATCTCGTCACACTTCGAGCGATCCCGCTCACGGGTCTTGCTGGTCCAGGACGGAAACGCGGAGGTCCGGCCATTGGCACGAAGTTTGCAACATGTCGAGATATCGCGATTTGTTTGGAAACCGCAGAGAGTTATCACGTGCCCGCCATCCAACTCCCAACCCGAAGTGCTCTCGAAAAGGCAGCGGACTGTCTTCGGACGCTGGGACATCCGGTGAGATTGGAAATGCTCTTTTTGCTTGATGCAGGCGAGTACAACGTGGGCCAACTCGCCGAATTGTGCGGTATTTCCAGCCACTTGGCGTCGGAGCATCTCCGGTTAATGGAACGCTGCGGACTGCTTCACCGAAACCGTGTGGGAAAAGAGACATTCTATGGCATCGCGGAACCGGGGCTCCGGGACCTAATGAGTTGCATCGTCAGTCGATATGGCGATTCTGGAAAACGGAGGAGGAAACGATGAATGGCAAACCACGCATCGCGGTTCTTGGTGGCGGATTCGGAGGTCTCGAATCGTTATTCTACTTGAAGTACAAGCTAGGTGATCGGGCCGATTTGACGCTCGTCACTGACGAACCAAAATTTATGTTCAAACCAAATACCATCTACATCCCGTTCGGTGATTCACCGGAGAAGTTCGAGGTCGACTTGCTTCGGCCGCTGAAGAAGCAGTCCATCAATTTCGTGCATTCGAGCGTCGAGAACATCGATCCAGACAATCGATCCGTTGTGACGGCCGGTGGAACGGTTGACTACGACTATCTGGTCGTGGCAACAGGAGCCAAGATGCGGTCGCAGGAGATTCCCGGCCTTTACGAACACGCCATCACCGTCTGGACTCCCGACGATATGCTCCGGCTGCGTGGTCGAATTGAGTGGGCGAAGGAGCGGGCCCATGCCAACGAGCGCACCAGGTTTCTGTTTCTCGTACCGCCGAATAACAAATGCTCCGGACCACTCTACGAGCTGGTGATGATGCTCGATACGCATCTTCGTAAGAGCGGATGTCGCGACTCCGTTGATTTGGTCTATGCCACGAAGGAGGAAGCGTTCATTGAGGCGTTTGGCCCGCGGCTGCATACTGTCGTCACGGACGAGTTTCGCCAACGGAACATCGAAGGACACAAAGGCTTCATTGTTACGGGCGTCGAAGCGGGGAACGTTTCCTTTCAAAACGGAGAGCACCTCTCGTACGACGTGCTGGTGAGCTTCCCGCCGTACGTCGCGTCCGCCGCGTTTGAGCACTTGCCGACCGACGACCGTGGCTTTATCCAGGTAGAAAACGGTAGCCGTCGGGTCGTTGGGCACGACCGCATCTTCGCGGCCGGCGATGCTGCCAATTTCCCGATCAAGCAGGCGTTCCTCGCCTTACTTCAGGGCGACGCCGCTGGAGATCACATCGCCGCCGAAGTGCTCGGCCAGAAGCCTACCGTGGACTTCGAGCCGATGAGTATGTGCGTGATGGAAGAGTTCAACAAAGCCACTTTTGCACAGGTGCCGCTGAAATACACCGGCGATCCGGCTAAGCCGATCGCTGTTGATACCGAAGACGAGGCCCACTACCAAGTCGGCGTCTCTCCGCTGTGGCGGTTGGGCAAATCGGTCCTGGGGCTTTACTTGCCCTGGCGGTTTGGTCACGGTAAGCCGTTTCACGCCGGCTTTGCCTGGGAGGCAATGGACCTGGGATTGAAGGTGATGTCCAAGGTGCTCGCAAACTGAGACACCCGGACGCATAGGTAGGGAGGATGAAGATGAAAGAACTGTTGCTGGTGTTTGCATTCCTCGCAGCGTGGTTTGTGCTCAACCGCTGGGTGCTTCCGGCAATGGGCGTCGGTACGTGAATGGGACCATCGTGCGCGGTGTCACCGCGCAAGGACACGAACGCTTCTGCTGCGCAGACCGAATGTGATCTATCTGCGCCGCAAGCGGAGAGTTCCGAATCACGAAGCGGACTGACGACTTTGGAGCGAACAAATGAACGGGTTCCGTAGGGCCGCCAACGCTGTATGGCGAATCACACAGGTGACGGTGCCCGTTGCCGCAGGCGCCATTGCTTTGGTACTGGTGATTGCCTGGCTAGCCGGGTCGTTTGAAAGCAAGATCGCCCCCAGCACGCCGACGGCGAAAGGCTCCCAGCTCGCAGGTCAAACAATCGATGTTGTTCACGAAGTGACGAAGGACTACATCGAGGAGGCTGTCGGCACATTAAAGGCTGCAAGCCGGACCGTCGTCTCCGCCAAGGTACTTGCCACGATCGAGGAGATCACGGTCTCGGCGGGCGAACAGGTCAGCGAAGGTGACGTACTAATTCGACTCAATAGCCAAGACCTCGAAGCTCGGCTCAAACAAGCGGAACAGGCGATGCTCGCCGCCACGGCTACTCGCAACGAGGCAATAACAAGGCACGCACGCAACAAGCGACTCGTCGAACAGAACGCCGTCTCGCGGGCAGACTTTGACGAATCCATTCGTCGCCTTGAAGTGGCGCGTGCCGACGAATTGCGGGCAGAGCAAGCCGTCAACGAAGGCAAGGTGATGCTATCGTATGCAACGATCAAAGCGACCAGGGGCGGGCGGATCGTTGACCGGTTCGCAGAGCCGGGCGACACCTCCCGCCCGGGCGAACCGATTTTGGTTCTTTACGACGCCACCTCCTTGCGGCTCGAAGCGCCGGTATTGGAACATTTGGCGGTCCAACTGTGCGCGGGCGACAAACTGGATGTCTACATCGACGCTTTAGATCGCGAAGTGGAATCAACGATCGACGAGATCGTTCCGCAAGCGGATGCACCCAGCCGTTCGTTTCTCGTGAAGGCCAGCATTCCGCGGTCGGATGACCTGTTCGAGGGCATGTTCGGCCGGCTGCGCATTCCGGCCGGGCAACGGCGTCACCTCTGTCTGGCCACCGACGCTATTCAGCAGGTCGGGCAACTTGAATTCGTCGAAGTTGTCACTCCCGACGAACAGATCGAAAGGCGGTTCATCAAGACGGGTCGGCTTGGGATGCCGGGACGCATTGAGGTGCTGAGCGGGCTAAAAGTTGGTGAGCGAGTCGTGCTTCACCCGGCGGCTGTTCCGGCTGGCGCGAAGTCGGACGGAGTGAACGATGGCTAGCCAGCCGCAATCACTCGCCGACCGAGAATCGGCGCCTTTCATGACCCGCTTGGTCGAAGTCTTTCTACGTGGCGACGTGACGTTTCTGTTCGTCGTTATCTCTCTGATGCTCGGAGGCTCTGCATTGTGGCTCACGCCGCGCGAAGAAGAGCCGCAAATCGTCGTCCCAATGGCCGACGTATTCGTAAGCGCCCCTGGCTTGTCTGCCGAGGAAGTCGAACAACAGGTGACGCGCCGCCTGGAAAAACTGCTCTACCAGATCGACGGTGTGGAGTATGTCTATTCGATGTCGCGGCCAGGACAGAGCGTCGTGACGGTCCGTTTCTATGTCAGTGAAGACAGGGAAGACTCTCTCGTAAAGTTGTACAACAAGATCAATTCCAATACCGATCAAATTCCACCCGTCGTCGATTCGTGGGTCGTCAAGCCGATCGAGATTGACGACGTGCCGATCGTCATCGCGACGCTTTGGACCGACCGTACCGCGTTGTATAGCGACCACGAACTGCGCCGTATCGCCGAAGAAGTGCAGCACGAGCTGCAGGCGATACCTAATACAAATCAGGTCTGGATCGCCGGTGGCAGGCCTCGGCGAATTCGCGTCCTACTCGATGGCCAGAGGCTGGCGGCTCGGCAAACGTCGCCACTTCAGATCGCTGCCGCGTTGCAGGCCAGCAACGTCAATCAACGAAGCGGACAATTCGAGCAACAAGATCAGCAGTTCATTGTTGAGACGGGCGTTTTCATCAAAGATGTGAAGGACCTGTCGAACCTGGTCGTCCATATCGCCGGCGACCGCCCGGTCTATCTTAAAGACGTCGCAGATATCCTCGACGGACCGGCTGAGGTCGAGAGTTACAGTTGGATTGGTTTCGGTCCGGCCGACGAAGAAGAGGTCCTGGGCGACTTCTACCCGGCCGTCCACATTGCGGTGGCCAAACGCAAAGGAACAAATGCCGTTTGGGTGGCCAGTGCTGTTGAAAATCGCCTGGCGGAACTGTCCGAGACGCATCTGCCTGACGGAGTGCGCTATCGAATTACGCGCGACTACGGTGAGACTGCCAGTGACAAGGTCAACGAACTTATCGAAGGCCTGGCTGTTGCGGTGATCACGGTCGTGGTTTTGATTGGACTCTCGATCGGTTGGCGGGCGGCGTTGGTGATTGCGCTGGCGATCCCGGTTTGCTACAGCCTTACGCTATTCGTGAACCTGTTGGGCGGTTACACAATCAACCGTGTCACCATGTTCGCGTTGATTCTTTCGCTCGGTCTGCTGGTCGACGATCCCATTACCGACGTCGAGAACATCGCCCGCTACTTCGCAATGCGAATCCTGCCGCCTCGCCAGGCCGTGCTTCGCGCCGTTCAAGAAGTCAGACCCGCTTTGATCCTCTCGACGTTCGCGATCATTGCCAGCTTCCTGCCACTGTTCTTCATTACGGGCATGATGGGACCGTACATGGCCCCCATGGCGATGAACGTGCCTCTCACGGTAACAATCTCAACGGTTGTGGCTTTCATGATCACTCCCTGGATGGCGATGGTCGCTTTGCGCGGGTTGAATGAACGACCGGGCGAAGATCCCTACGACCTGACGCAACGGCCCATTTATCGCCTTGCACGAGCCATCCTTGGCCCAATCGTCGATAACCGCCGTCTTGCCTGGGTGGTGCTGATCGGAGTCGGAGTGCTGCTTGTTGCGGCAATGGCCTTGCCCGTCTTTCGTGCGGTGCCGTTGAAGATGCTTCCCTACGACAACAAGAACGAGTTTCAGATCGTCATCGACATGCCCGAAGGCACAACGCTGGACCGTACCGATGCGGTTGCGCGTCGCCTGGCGAATGAAATCGCCGTCCAGCCCGAGGTCCGTGACTACGAAGTCTACGTTGGCACCTCCTCTCCGATGGATTTCAACGGCATGGTCCGGCATTACTTTCTGAGAAAGGGAACCAATGTCGCCGACATTCGAGTGAATCTCGCGCCGAAAGAAAAGCGTGTTCAGCAATCGCACGAAATACTGCTGCGCATTCGAAAACCGTTGACGACACTTGCCGTGAAGTTGGGCGCCAACATCAAGCTGGTTGAAGTACCACCTGGACCGCCGGTGCTTTCAACGCTGACCGCAGAAGTCTACGGGCCAGCGGGAGTCGACTACAACCTGCTCGTTGCCGCGGGCAAACAGGTCGAAGCCCGACTGGCTCGGGAGCCCGGTGTCGTTGACGTTGACGTTAGTACGGAAGAAGACCAGGTGCGATGGGTTTTCGAGACCGATAAATCGAAAGCCGCCCTGTCGGGCATCTCCACCGAGAGAATCGCTAAAACTCTGGCAATGTCCTTGGACGGCTACAAGGCGACGGTGCTACACAAGCCGGACGAAGTCGAACCCCTGTGGGTCGAACTCCGCTTACCAAGAGCCCATCGTTCGGCGGTTGATGAACTGGAGGAGTTGTACGTTCAAGGCGATCACGGTCACATCGTCCAGCTTGGCGGACTCGGCAAATTCGTTGAAGGCATCGAGGACAAGACGATCTACCACAAAAATCTGCAACGTGTCGTCTACGTTTATGGTGAAATCGCTGGCCGCCCGCCGGCAGATGTCATTGTGGACATTCAAACGGATCAAAGGTCCCAGACCGTTGCCCAAGCGGCAAACGAGGTTCGACCCGTTGACCAGCGGACCTGGCTTTCCCCGGGGGGCGGCGATCATTGGTCCGTTCCCGCTGGAATCAAAGTCCAATGGGCGGGCGAAGGCGAATGGAAAATTACGCTCGATGTGTTCCGCGACCTGGGACTTGCGTTTACGGCTGCCCTGTTCGGAATCTTCGTGATCTTGATGTTTCAAACCGGTTCGCGCCTGCTGCCGCTCCTGATTATGCTGGCGATCCCGCTAACGCTGATCGGCATCATGCCTGGTTTCTGGCTGCTGAACGCTCTGTTCAGCAACCCCGTTGGCGGTTATCCGAATCCGACCTTTTTAACCGCCACTGCGATGATCGGCATGATCGCTCTGGCTGGAATCGTCGTTCGCAACTCGGTCGTGCTGATCGACTTCATCCATATGGCCCAAAAGGAAGGATTACCGCTGCGCGAAGCCATCATTCGCAGCGTTGCCGTTCGCACCCGCCCCATCATGTTGACCGCCGGCACCACGCTGCTGGCCAACGGGGTCATCACGCTGGATCCAGTCTTCTCCGGGCTGGCTTGGGCAATCATCTTCGGCATCCTCACCTCGACGCTCTTTACGCTGATCGTCATTCCCACTGTCTATTGGTTACTCTATGGCCAACAAGAAACGACGATGAGCTAGAGACCACTATCTCAATACGGTTCGAGTAACCGGAATGACTGAGCCAGAATCCACGCAGGAGTTTTCGGTAACCCGTCACTTGCAAGATCTGGCGACGGTTATTGGGTTTGGCGTCCTTGGCTGGGCGTTATGTGGATTCGTTGTGTGGATCGGGGGCCAATTCTTTTCGATGAATACGACCCTGCTCCTACACGCTGCGCTGGTAATTGAGAGAAACTTCAATATGTTTAAGAGTGTCATTGGAACGTGGGTGCCCTTTGCACTGATTCTGGTGACGACCTATTTGTCTGGCGTTTGTGCAAGGCGGCGCCGGGACACGGCATAATGAAAAACCAGCGAGTCGTTGTCAGCAGATTCGGCGATCGAGTCCTGATCCATGGCGCTTCGGGCGGGTGTGGGACGGCACTTCTTCAGCTCGGCAGGCAAATGCAACTGAAAATGGAAAAGTTCATGCCGTATTCGACGGCGTCGGAGGACGCAACTTGCTCCGCTCGTATCGCTGCCTGAATCCGGGCGGCACACTTGTGTTCTACGGAATGACGAGCGCTTTACTCGGCGGTCGGCGAACCGCCTTGTCAGCAACACGGACTCTTGCGTATGCTCTGGGGACCTTCGGACTGAACTTCTGGCCAGACGGTCGAAAGGTCGCTCTTCACAGCATACAAAACCGGAAGCGGCGCCATCCAGCGGATTATCGCAACGATCTCGCCCACCTCTTGCGGCTGCTCAGCAAAGATGAGATTTGTCCTGTCATTGCCAGAAGCTTCGATCTGGAGGAGGCCGCCAAAGCGCATGAACTGCTCGCCAGAAAGACATTCCATGGGAAGATTGTCCTCACCAGTGAAGACGTGCGTTCCACGTAGCCAACCGTTTTAGGCGGAATCATGAGCGAAGAAGACAACGCGCAGGCGGACAGCCCGAAGAACGCCTGGGTCGCGGCCGCACTGAGCTTCATTTTGCCGGGAGCCGGTCTGACATATCTCGGCAAGCCGGGCGCGGCAGCCATTAATCTGCTTGTGGCAATCGTCCTAACCGCGGCCGCTTTATTGGTCGCACCACAGGAAGTTGTCGATCACGTCCATTATCTTTATCTGGTGATCGCGGTCGGCTCGGGCGCTCGGCGCACGCTACGGCAAATCGAAACGGCGGTGCGGCTCGATAGCCGCGCCGGTTGCTCGACCCGTCACGGCTGCGACTCGCCATTGACAAGTGACGGCGGTGCAGTTGCTAGGCGCCTTTGTAGCCAGCGAGCATGTCGGAAGCTTGCAGATGCTCGGACAACGTCGAGCGGCGAACTTCATCGCTGCCGGCCTGCACAATGATCAGCACAATGACCGGCATTCGATCGGGACTTTCACATTTCCAGACCCAGCAGAGGACCCACGACAAAGTAGCTCAGCAAAGTCACCAGGACGACACCGATCAGGTTCAGCCAGAACCCGGCGCGGATCATCTGTGGCATCGTGATCCGACCGGACGCGAACACGATCGCGTTGGGTGGTGTCGCCACCGGCAACATGAACGCACAGCTGGCGGCCATCGCGGCCGGAAAGATCAGCAAGTAAGGGTGAATGCCCAGGCCGGGCGCCATGGCGGCCAGGATCGGCAGCATCGCGGTGATCGTGGCCGTGTTGGAGGTAAGTTCGGTCAGATAAACGATGCCCGCGGCCACGACCGCAATGAGCACGATCGTGGGCATGCCGGCAAGCACACGCGCGTGACTGCCGATAAAGTCGGCGACGCCGTTGGCGTCGATTGCTTTTGCCAGGCTGAGGCCACCACCGAACAGGATCAGGATTCCCCATGGCAGTTGCCGGGCGGTTTCCCAATCCATGACAAAGGTTCGCTCGCCGCGCCGGGCAGGTATGACAAACAACAGCAGCGCGGCCGACATGGCAATACCCGCGTCGCTTAGCCCGGCAAGCGGCGCGAATTTGGTTTCGCCGATTTGGAATGCAATCTGTTGCAGCCAGGGACGAGTGATCCACAATGTGGCGGCGAGCATGAATACGATGAAGGTGGCCCACTGCCCGCGATTGACCGGCCCCAGCGATTTCAGTTCGTTGCGAATCAGTTCGCTGCCGCCTTTGATCTCGCCGATGCGGATCGGGTACAGCACACGCGTCAGCAGCAGTAGCACAATGGGAAGGAAGGCGACGACCAGCGGCACGCCGATCGGCAGCCACGAGGCAAAGCTGATGTCGGTTCGGTACGGTTCGGCGATGTTGTCTCGAAGAAATCCGACCAAGACAACGTTGGGCGGCGTGCCGATGATGGTCGCGATGCCGCCGATCGATGCGGCGTAGGCAATACCCAACATCAAGCAGACGGCGAAATTATCAGACTCGTCCTGGTCCGCAGACAGTTTTTTGGTTGGATCGTCGTCCGCTGGGTCGGCGTTGTCATCTTTATCATCACTGGTACGGACCAAGGCCAGGACGCTGAGTGCGATGGGCAGCATCATTGCCGTCGTCGCCGTATTCGAGACGAAGGCACTGAGCACGGCGGTTGCCGCCATGAAACCAGCCACCATGCGGACGGGCCGCGCCGGTCAGGCTTAATGTCATCAAGGCAATGCGCTTACCCGAGCCCCCAGCGCTGCATGGACAAAGCCAACAGAAAGCCGCCCATGAACAGAAAGATCACCGGATCGGCATACGGTGCCGCGGACGCTTTGATGTCGGCTGCGCCCAGCAGCGGAAATACCGCCAGCGGTAAAAGCGCGGTGGCCGAAATATGGATCGCTTCGGACAGCCACCAGATGGCCATCCAGATCATCACGGCCAGCGTCGCGCGGCCCGTGGCCGTAAACTCGACCACCTCGCCGCCAGCCGCCTGGTATTCGGTGGGCAGCAGAGGGTAGCAGGCCGCGGCCACGATCGGCCCGGCGATGAGACCTGTCCACTGAATGGCCTCGCGAGTCTTGGTGGTCGGTTTCATGATGAAAATAGGAGGTGCAATTATACGGTGCAATTAAACTTAATAGGTGCAATGATCCGTCGAAAGGACCGTTGCGCGGCGCGCCGGCGCGGGGCATCTCGATCGATAGTAGAATATCACACACGCAGGGTGCCCGCTCGCGGGCGATAAACGGGACGGAACATCGGGATAACAATGCGAACATGATATCGCCTGGCCAACGGATAGTGGACTTTGATACAGTCCGAATGATCGCCGACGCGTGCTTGGCGACCGCAATCGAGGATGCGCGGCATCGGCAGCGTATCGAGAAGATCGATCACGGCCTTTGTTAGCTGAGCCTTCGTTAGCCGAGACTTTGTTCGCTGAGCCCTTGTTTGCTGAGCCTTTGTTAGCTGAGGAATGTGATGGCCAAGAAACTTATCTCCTTCGTGATTCTCGCCGCCGCGCTAATTGCCGCGTTGTGGGTGAGTCAGCACAGGGAAGTGCCGCTGAAAGTTTCGGGCTTCGTCGAGGCCGACGAAATCCGGGTCGGCTCGCGCGTCGGCGGCCGCGTAAAAACCGTGCACGTTGAAGAAGGCCAAAAAGTCCGGCTCGGTGATCTGCTGGTGGAACTCGACCCGTTTGATCTGATCGAACGGCTCGCCGAAGCGCACGCCCAACAGGCGCGATCGCAGGCGACGCTCGATCGTTTGGAAAACGGATTCCGCGTGGAGGAAGTTGCCCAGGCGAAAGCGCGAGTCGACCAGCTCGCGGCGATTCTGGAAAAGCTGGTCCATGGCCCGCGTAAACAAGAGATCGATGCGGCGATCCACGATTTAGATCTGGCGAATCACGAATTAGAACTCGCATCGAAGCGTCATCACCGTGCCGAGCGTCTGCTGGGGGACAATGCGGTCAGCCGCGACGAGTACGAGGCGGCGCAAACCAACTTGCGCGTCGCGAAGTCGCGCGTACAGGTAAAACAAGATACGGTTGAGTTGTTGAAAGAGGGCACACGCAAGGAAGATATCGAGGAGGCGAAAGCTGCGCCTGGTGGAGGCGCAACAAATGCTCGCCCTCAGGAACGCCGGGTACCGATTGGAGGAGATCGCCGAAGCGAAGGCCGGACTGGCGGCAGCCGTTGCGGCGGAGCAAGTTATTCGCCAACAAATCGACGAATTGAAAATTGTCGCTCCGGTAGACGGCACGATCGAAGCCGTCGATTTACAGCCGGGCGACCTCGTGTCGGGCAACGCTCCGGCGATTTCGATCATGGACACGTCGCGATTCTGGGTACGCGCATACGTTCCGGAAAACCGGCTCAATCTGCAAATCGACCAGCAAGTGCCGATCACGGTAGACAGCTACCCTGAACAGCGCTTCCGCGGACGAATCACGTTCATCGTGCGCGAAGCCGAGTTTACTCCTGGCAATGTGCAGACACCGGAGGAACGCTCGAAGCAAGTCTTCCGCATCAAAGTCACGTTGCTCGACGGTCTCGACCGTTTGCGGCCCGGCATGTCGGCCGACGTATGGTTAGACGAGGCGCTGCCGGATGAGTGAAGCCGTCATCGACGTTCGTCATCTCACTCGGTGCTTCGGCCAGTTGACCGCTGTGGATGATGTCAGCTTCGAGGTCGAACGGGGGGCCATTTTCGGCTTGCTCGGGCCCAATGGCAGCGGCAAGTCGACCATCATCCGCATGCTGTGCGGCGTGCTGGCTCCGACCTCCGGCGACGCAACGGTGCTCGGCCATGATGTCGTCGACGAGGCCGAAGCCATCAAACGGCGGATCGGCTACATGTCGCAACGGTTCAGCCTCTATACCGATCTGAGCGTCCGCGAAAACCTGGACTTCTACGGCCGCATCTATGGACTTGATCCAGAGCGATTGGCTGGACGTTCGGCTGACGTTTTGGAATTAACATCGCTCGGTGACAAGTTGGACCAATTGGCCGGCACGCTTTCCGGTGGATGGAAACAGCGACTCGCGTTGGCCTGCGCACTCATTCACGAGCCCGAAGTGGTGTTCCTCGACGAACCGACGGCCGGCATCGACCCGGTCGCTCGCCGCGACCTGTGGGATTTGCTATTTGACCTGGCGGCCCGCGGCGTGACCTTCTTTGTCACGACGCATTATATGGACGAAGCCGAACGCTGCAGCGACGTGGGCTATATTTATCAGTCCAAGCTGATCGTCTACGGCGAACCAGCGGATTTGAAACTGCTACCGCAGGTGACGCCGCCCGGAACGCGTCGCTGGGAATTGGAACTCGAAGATCCGACCAGGCATGTCGGTAGAATACGCAAACTGGAAAACGTGCTCGACGCCACGCTGTTTGGGCAGACGATTCACGTGCTGGCGCGCGAGTCGATGACGGCCGAAAAGTTCGCCTCCGAAGCGGGCACTGCAGTACAGCCTCGCGAGATCGCGCCGACCTTGGAGGACGTCTTTGTAACGCTCAGCCGCGATGCTGAAGATGCGTTGGGCACGGCGCCAAATTCACCGCCCGAATCACCAGCTAAATCACCGCCGAAACTCGATTCAGAAAAGCCATCGCAGCATCCGCGACCCCCCGAACGACCAAAGACGCCGTCGACCTATGGCCTGCTCGCCGTGCTGCTCAAAGAATTCTCCCACATCCGGCGCGAACCGATCACGTTATTCTTTATGTTTGCCGTGCCGGTACTACAGACATTTATCTTCGGCTACGCGATCAACACCGAGATTGAAAACATCCCGGCGGTGGTCTATGACCTGGACGGACGGATCGAAGCCCGCGAGCTGCGCGAAGCCTTTGACAATACACGGACCTTTACGCTTATTGATCGAGTGCTTGACGAGGAGTCCTTTCGTCGCGCGATCACGTCCGGCCGGGCAAGAGTGGGCATCCGCATTCCCGCCGACTACACCGATAAACTGCTCAACGGCGAGCAAGCTCAGGTACAGGTTCTGATCGACGGCAGCGACTCTCAGGTGGCCTCTACGGCGCTACATGCCGCGTCCTTGCTGGGGATGGTTGTTTCGGCAAAGCGTGCGCGCGGTTTTGCCGAGCGGCTGCCGACCGTACCGTCCCGCGACTCGGTCGGAAACCCAGCGATGCCCGTGGACATCCGGCCGCGGCTATTATTCAATCCTGATTTGGAGAGTTCGCATTTCTTCGTGCCTGGCCTGGTAGGCATCATTCTGCAACTTGTGACGCTATTCTTGACATCTTTTGCCATCGTGCGTGAACGAGAACGTGGCACGCTCGAACAACTGTTTGTCACACCCGTGGGAAAGACGGGCCTGTTGCTCGGCAAGCTAACGCCGTACGCGATCTTAGGCTTCCTCGAAATGCTGATTGTACTGACCGTCATGGTCTATGTATTCGGCGTGCCGATTCACGGCAGCCTCCCGCTGCTACTGACTTTGTCGCTGCTGTTTCTGATTTGCGGATTGGGGCTTGGCATGTTCGTTTCCACGATCGCCCAAACTCAACTTCAGGCCATTCAGTTCGCTTTTTTGATCATGTTGCCGTCCGTGTTACTTTCCGGCTTCATGTTTCCGCGCAGCGAAATGCCGCTGCCGATTTACATTCTGACGTTTGCCATCCCGGTTACCTATTTCCTGGAAATCTTACGAGGGATTGTGCTGCGCGGGGCCGATTTCATCGACTTGTTGCCTCACGTAATCGGGCTCATCATCTGTTGCCTGGTGATCCTGGGTCTGAGCCTAAGTCGTTTCCGCAAGCAACTCGCTTAGGCACAACTCAAGAATAACTTACTCATTTGCAATGTATTTCTAATGAGCGAAGATAAGCGAGGATTAGTGTTCCAATCTTTTCGATCCGTCCTCCAACCACGAGAACGTTGCAGTGTCCGGACTGCACAATGTCCCGACCGCACAGTCAAGAACGCTACAAGCTGATGGGAGCCGCATTCGAAGTATGTAAAGAAATCGGATAATGGCCGCGTTGTAGTACATTTCGACATCTTGCACGTCTTGAATATCTGGTAGCGGATTTGTTGTTGGCCTGGCGTAACCGTAACGCCCCTGGATCGAATGATCGATCCAGGGGCGTTTTTGCGATCGCTAGAATTACTCACACCCGTTCGGCGCGGGAGTCGGCATCCGTTTGCCAGCTCTTCCGCATCATGCACCGCCAAAGATGAGGTCGACCAGATAGGCTGCAGCGACGTCATCCTTCGCTCGCAAACGAATGAAATATGTTCGGCCTGCCTGAACCTGGAATCGCCCGTCGGTGACACCGTCCCCGGGTTCAAGCTCCAGGAGGTTGACGCCACTTGTGTCTTCAATCTCCAGGTCGGCGATAGCCTGGTCAACAAGGGCCAAATGCACATCGCGTGTGGTCAAAAAACTCAGCCGATCTGCAACTAGGGACGATGACGGGCGTTGCGAAAGTGGCTGGTCATCAACCTCGGCCGAGGTTGGCGGCGGCAATCTTCGCCCAGATAGGACAGACCGTTGGCGGTCACATCAAAAGGTCAGCAATTGGAGTTGGTGGAGCAGAATCCAGTTGACCGGCGGACAGGCCAGCGCGATGGTGAAAGCTTCCGCTTTCCCCCGTTCCATCATGTACATCGGTGTTCCGACAGTCGCTATTCTGCGTCGGCAAGCAGGTCGATTCGTTTGAGCACTTCGGGATCGATCTTCTTTCTCAGCTCGTTCAACCGCTGATGCTCCTCCGGAGACAAGCGAATTGGCTGTCCCCCGTTGCTCTTCCATCCGCGCACAGGGCGTCTTCTGCGAGCGCGACGAGTTCGCTGTGTCGCACGCTACGAATGCTACAGCGGACGCGCGCGGCACGCACAGGACTCATGCTCAACTGGCGAATGCCAAGTCCAACGAGCAGGCAAGCGGTACCCACATCACCGGCCGACTCACCACAAACGCAGCACTCGCGGCCCGCTTCGTCACATGCCTCGACGACGTGGCGAATAGCTCTCAACACGGAAGGATGCCGGACGGAGTAGTCGTCGGTCAGTTCCGCGGCGTCGCGGTCAGCCGCCAGCATCAACTGGGTTAAGTCGTTCGTTCCGATGCTAACGAAATCCACCTGCTGAAGAACCTCCTTGAGAGAGAACAAGGCGGCGGGAGTCTCAATCATCGCTCCCAGACGCGGCGCCTTGTCCAAATTCATTTCGTCGGCCAACCGCTCGACATGCTGACAGGCCCCCGCAAGATCGCTCTCACCTAGCACCAGGGGGAACAGAATCCGCAGATCTCCGTTTGCGCTTGCGGTCAGAAGGGCGCGAAGCTGCGGTGTGAACAACTCCGGATGCGCAAGCGAGAACCGCAGGCCGCGCGAGCCAAGCTTGGGATTGGCTTCGTGATGCGAAATGAGAAACATGGGCACCTTATCACCGCCCAGATCCAGCGTGCGAACTACTAGTTGCTGCCCGTTAAGGCCATCGAGCAGATGTTGGTAGACGTCAAGCTGTCGTTCATAGGTGGGGGCTTCCGGCGAATCCATGTAGAGAAACTCGGTGCGGAACAGGCCCACACCGTCCAGGTGATGCGCGGCCACCTGCGCTAGCTCGTCAACGCGATTGAGGTTGGCCAGCAACGAGACGCGTACTCCGTCCAGCGTGACACATTCCAATCCTTCCGCGTCTAAGGCAGCGACACCCGCGGCGTCATAATCGCTTCTAAGAATGCCCAAATCCGCAGAGGCTGTATCTGTTGGCGCCAGAGTGACACAACCGCTTTTGCCATCAATTAGCACCTGTAATCCGGGTGTAATTCGCGTTGTTGCATGAGGTACACCTGTTACCGCCGGAATTCCCAGCGCACGTGCGAGAATGGCCGCATGGCTGTTCTCGCCACCTTTCTCGGTGACGATGCCGACAACGTCGTCGCGGTCGATATCGATCGTGTCCGACGGCAGCAGTTCGCGAGCGACAATCACCGAGCCCGGTGGGAGCCGTACATATCGCTGAAAATCGCTCGATACGAGTTGTCGTATCAACCGGTTGCCAAGATCGCGAATATCTTGGCCTCGTTCCTTTAGGTACTCGTTTTCCAGAGCACCAGCAGATGAGCCAAATCAGCAACCTGCGCGGCCAGCGCCTGTTCCACATTCACCAGGTCGCCACGCACCCGCTGCTGAACTTGTTCCGTAAACTGCCGATCGTGCAGCAGAGTCAGGTGGGCGGAGAAGATGGACGAATAAGTCTCGCCAAGATCGGACAGGACTCGTCGTTCGAGCTGCTTCAGCTCGCTGCGCGATCTTTCCAGCGCTTGATGAAACCGATCGATTTCGCTATCAACAGCATCTTGGCCAATCTGATAACGCGGAATCTCGATGCTTCCGCCGAAATCGTAGAGGAAGGCTGTCCCTTTGGCATATCCAGGCGAAACAGGTCGCCCCGTTAATTTTTCCACGACCCACCTCCATACATCGTCGACAGCACTAACGCCCACAAGCGATAAGCGCGGTCGATGATATCGAGAAATAGCCGCGCCTCAATCACTTATAGATATTCTATTCGATCAGGGGCTGCTCACAATCTTACTTACGACAGGCCTTTTACGGGCTCCCCTCGACGAGTTCGCCCCAGGAGACGCCCGTTATAATGAACCCAGGCATGCCTATTAGCCGAATTGTCAGCAACGTCTAACCGACAGTTGTGGCGTCGATCGTCCGGCTTGGTAATTGCATGAGTGATCGGACAGCTCATAGATTCGCAAACTCAGCAAACAGGAGATGATGATGTGAACGGTACGCGTTCGAATCGCGAGGTTTCCGATTTACCTGCTGTAGCGCAGGTCCTCCTGGAGCGCTCTGGCGACGATCTCTGTGGCGCGAGGCAGGTGACGGTTGTGCAAATGGTCGAGCACTTGGGCCGCACGTTTCAGCTTTCGCAAACCGAGGCGGAGAATCTGTTTGATTGCCTCAAGGAAGCAGGTGTTGTCACATGGGATCGCGAAGCGGATGACGGAAGCTTTACGGACGACGAGAGCCACCGGCATCGATGGCGCATTTCGATCGAACCTCTGTCCCAGGCGGATCAGAAACCGCTACGAATCAAATCGCATGATGCGGAAACTTCAGCCGCAGACGAAACCAGACCCGCCGTCGATCTTTTGCATCGGGCAATTCGTGCGCGGGCTACGGACATCCACCTCGATCCCTATGGCGACGAGTTAGAAGTGCGATTCCGAATCGACGGGCGGCTGGAGCACTATTGCCGGATGAGTCACGACGTAGGGATGCGTTTGATCACACAGCTCAAGGTCATGGCCAACGTCGACATCGCCGATCCGTTTCATTCTCAAGAAAGTCGACTGAATCTGCCCATTTCTCTTTCAGACCATGCCGTTCGATTCACCGCCATGCGAGTCACGGACGGCGAGGCCGTAGCGCTGCGTATTTTGCATCATCGACAATTGCTCCGGCCGCTCGGCTCGCTCGGCTTGTCGACGGTGGCGCTGCAACAGGTGCATGACTTGGTGAAACGCGGCGAAGGCATCGTGCTCGTGACCGGGCCGACCGGTATGGGAAAGACAACGACGGCTTATTCCTTGCTGCACGCGCTCGACGACGGTCATCGCAATATCGTCACGATTGAGGACCCAGTGGAGTTGAGAGTTCTCCCCTTTTTGCAGATGGCAGTTGACCGGCACCACGATGTGACGATGGTCAGTGGCCTGCGAACGTTGCTCCGCATGGACCCGGATATCGTCATGATCGGCGAAATACGCGGGCGCGAAACGGCCGAAGTGGCGATGCGGGCCGCGAGTTCCGGCAAGTACGTAATTAGCACGTTTCACACGCGCGATGTCGCATCGACCGTGACGGCGTTGCGGGACTTGAACGTGGATTCGCGATCGCTAGCCGGTAACCTACGCGCCATTATTTCACAGCGGCTCGTTCGTCGTCTTTGCCGCAAATGCTGTCGCAGGCGTGCTATTGAACCACACGAACGTCAGGTCTTCGAGGCGCACGGGCTGGAGCCGACGGACGAACTATCTGTGCCGGTCGGCTGCGAGGATTGTCGTGGGACGGGATACTACGAACGAATCGGTGTTTTCGAAATCGACGCCAACAATGCAGCGGTCGCCATGGCCATCGAACACGGAGCCGCGGAAGACGAAATTCGCGACATGTTGCACAGCTCTGGAAATATCAGTCTGTTGACCGATGCCCTGAATAAAGTCCGTGAGGGGATCACCAGCCTCGAAGAAGCACGGTCGATGACGTTGGTTTCCTTTGCAGGCTCCGAAGCAGCGAGTGGAAATTAACAGCTAGGACATTTCTGAACCTATCGCGAAAAAGTCAAACAGAAGCTCGGCGTTAAGAACGGCGCCGAGCTGATGCAGCGCGCCGTGCAGTGGATACTGGAGAACGGCTGAGCGCTGCTCAGTCGATCAGCAGTACCTTGGCTCCCTTGACACGCCCCCGTTTCAATTCGACGAGGGCACGGTTGGCATCTTCGAGTCGATACGTCGTCACTTCCGGATGGAGCGGAATGTCGGCGGCCAGCGGAAGGAACTCTCGGATGTCGAACTGCGTGATGTTAGCGACCGTTTTGATTTCGCGCTCCAGCCAGAGATGATCATCGTAGCTCAGCTTCAGGAGCGAATCCTTGTCAGCGTCTTCTTTGCGAATCGCGTTAATCACCAGTCGCCCGCCGGGGCGCAGATTCACCAAAGCTTCAACAACTGGCTTCCAAGCAGGAGTCGTATCGATGATCGCGTGAAGCCGATCTGGACTTCGATCTGTCGTATCGCCGGCCCAGACTGCGCCCAGTTGCCGGGCAAAGTCTCGCTCGACCGGGTCTCGCGCAAAGACGTACACTCGTGACGTTGGAAATCGATGACGAGCCATTTGGAGCACAAGATGAGCCGACCCACCGAACCCGGTCAGACCAAGTGACTCGCCGTCTTTCAGCTGAGTGAGACGCAAGGCCCGATACCCGATGGCCCCGGCGCACAACAGCGGTGCGGCTTCCGCGTCAGAAAAACATTCGGGAATCGGATAAGCGTAGGCTTCGGGCACCGTCATATATTCGGCGTAGCCGCCGTCCACATCGCGGCCGGTCGCGCGAAACATCGGGCTGAGATTTTCATCGGCGTCGCCGCTGGAGGCGTGAATCCACCCAACGCCCACGCGATCGCCTTGTTTCAGCGATGTGAGACGTCTGCCCAGTTGCTCGACATGACCGACCACTTCATGGCCCAACACGACAGGCAGGTTCGGTGGCGCGGTCCTGCCTTCGATTTCGTCCAGTTCCGTGTGACAGACCCCGCACGCGGAGACACGGAGGAGCACTTCGCCCGGTTTCGGTTCGGGAACGGGCAGGTCGTCGACTAGCTCAAGCGGCGCCTCGACCTGGCTCAGCGATACGATTTTGCGCAAGATCATTGCCCGCACGGCGACTCTCCTAGAGGTAGGCCTTTTGCGCGTATTGCTGCAGCATCCGCTGTGTGTTAAAAAACGAGCCGTTCAAGGCGATCGCGTGACGCATCACTTCGATGAACCGCTCGCGGTCGCGGTAGAACATCGGTACGATGACTTGCTCCAGCTTCTCGTACAGCGATGCGGCGTCTTGCGAGCGATGGTTATGGCCCTTATCGTCGCCAATGGCCCAGCCGGTTCTGCCTTCGATGCATCCTTCGATCCACCATCCGTCGAGAATACTCAGCGACGGAACGCCGTTGATCGCTGCTTTCATACCGCTGGTGCCGGATGCTTCAAGTGGCGGCTGAGGAGTGTTGAGCCAGATGTCCGCTCCGGCGGTCATGATGCGTCCCATTCGTATATCATAGTTTGGCAGGTAGGCAACCGGCAGTTCGGGGCCCAGCTCGGATGCTTCGCGAAATATCCGTTGAATTAATCGCTTGCTCTCTTCATCTCGCGGATGAGCTTTGCCAGCGAAGACGAGCTGCAGCGGTCCAATATCGAGGGCGATGCGTCGCAGTCGGCCTATGTCCTCGAACACCAGATCCGCACGTTTGTACGCCGCGGCTCGCCTTGCAAACCCGATCGTCAAGACGTCGACGTCGAATCCGGCATTCGATTCACGGTTAATGTACTCAACCAGATCGCGCTTGGCGCGCTGGTGGGCGGTCCACACTTCATCGTCGGGGATACGTAAGGCATATCGCAAGCTAAAATTGTCCCCCCGCCAACCGGCTATATACCGATCGAACAACTCGGCAAAGGGTTCGCAGGCCCAGGTCGCGGCGTGGACGCCATTGGTAATCGAGTCGATCTTGTATTCGGCGAACATGTGGCGCGACGTTTCGCCATGTCTCTTGGCTACACCGTTAACGTAGCCGCTCATCGTCAGAGCCAGATAGGTCAAGTTCAGCCGACCTTCGTGGCATACCGGATCGTGCAATCCACACGCTTCGCGGCTGCCCAAGACCCGATCGACCAGATCGAGGGGAAACTGGTCGTGTCCCGCGGATACTGGTGTGTGGGTTGTGAATACACATTGGCCGCGGACCGTTTCCAGATCGACAAGCTCGAGCGCAGATCGCCCAGCCTTCACCTTTTGTTCGCGCAGCAGTTCGATCGTCAGTAATGCGGCGTGGCCTTCGTTCATATGGAACCGTTCCAAAGCGTCGTAACCGAGCGCCCGCAGGATCCGCACACCTGCGATGCCCAGGACGACTTCCTGGCACAGCCGATAGTGCTGGTCGCCGCCGTAAAGGTAATCGGTCAACGTCCGATCCCAATCGCCGTTCGCCTCGAGGTCCGTATCGAGCAGAAACACTGGAACAACAAACCCGCCCTCGCCGGTCACATCATATCGCCACGCCCCCACACGGACGGTTCGGCCTTCGATTTCGATCGTTGTGCTCGCGCCGGAAGCTTTCAAGAAATCGTCCACGACCCAATGCACCGGTTCCTCAGACTGCCAGCCGGAATCATCGAGCCGCTGAAAGAAATAACCTTTCCGGTGCAACAGCGTCACCGCGACCATCGGCATCTGCAGGTCTGCTGCGGCGCGAATTGTGTCGCCTGCCAGGACACCCAGACCACCTGAATAGGTCGGGATGTCTGCGTGCAGGCCGATCTCCATCGAAAAATAGGCGATTTGGCGTTCGTCAGTCATAGTTTCTCAAAAAAGACGGCAATCAGCCCGTCGAGTGCCAATGAACGGTCGAATCCGAGCAACCGCATTAAACCGGGGACTCCTTCGGCCCTCAAGATCGGATGGACCAGACCTTTCAGTCCGCGAACTGTCTCGGCAGCCACGCAGAACTGCGCACCCATCATGGATTTGTGCCTAGGGTTTTCTGGTGTGCTGAGAAACCGGGAGTCTTCAAGAAGCAGGGACTTGTGGCTTACTTGCAACAAACCGCGATGTGCAGGCGCCAATTGAAGTCATGATCTGCGAGGAGATCGCAAACATCAGCGAAATCACCGAGCAACTTGTCGCGTAGAGTTGTCGCTTTGCTGACCCCGGCTAACTAAGCCACGGATTCTGTTGCGACTCCTTGCGGTGTTTCTCGCTCCAGCAATTGGCCGATCTGCGAAAACTCCTCGGCCAACAGCATCAACACGTCGTCGAGGCTGAGTAAACCAACCAGCTTGCCGTTTGCGTCCACTACCGGCAGACGACGAAAGCCACCCCTCCGCATCAGGAACATGGCCGACTCAATCGACGCGTCTTCCGAGATTGTCTTGGGTTCCATTGTCATTACGTCCGCGATCGTTGTCCTATTCGGATCCAATCCTTTTGCCATCACGCGCACGATGAGATCGCGGTCGGTAAGGATGCCAGTTGGCTCCGTTGACTCGTTGAGGATGACCAAAGCACCCACAGAACGCTGATGCATCCGTTCGGCCGCCTTCCAAGCACTTTCATTGGGGTCGGCAAAGTCCACTTCTCGTGTGCATATTCTTCCCGCAGACATGTCACGTCTCCTTATTCACGAACAATCAATTTCTGAGAACAAGAACAGGGCAATGCGCCAATCGGCAAACACGCTCAGCGACGGAACCAATCAAAAGGTGCCTCAAACCTGTGCGGCCGTGCGACGGTATCACGATAAGATCAGCCTTAATGGACTCAGCGAACGCGGCGACTTCGCTGCCCGGGTCGCCAAAGGCGATCGCGATCTTGAATCCCTCGTATTTGCGTTCAGCAAGTCGTTCACGAATCGCCTTCTCGGCTCGCCCTCGCATCGTATCGTCGTCCACGACTTCCCAGCCCAAACCCACTTCAGTGGCACCGAGCACCGGTAGCACATGAATAACGTGGATGTGTGAGGCGCCTTCAACCATTTCCAACGCCGTATCGACGGCCTCAACCGATTCATCAGAAAAATCAATCGGCACAACAACGGATGATTTCGGTAACCAGCTCATCGTTACTCTCTGTTAGTGAAACATGAAAAGCGGAGTAGGGCTTTCATTCAAAACCCGCGGTCGCGGACCCCCTAATGGGTCTGATGCACGGATTGACCGCTTATGAATCATACCAACGCCAACCAACAAACAGTCAATCCCTTTGTGCGATTCAATTTAATCGACGCCTGCTGGTCGTTCGGCGTAAATCCCCGGCTACCGCAACAATTCGACGACCGCCACACTCAGCCGCCCGTCGTCGGTCTCGACACATGGGTCACGCATGGTACACAACTACCGCGCGAAACTGGCGATCAGCGGGCTTTCGATTTTACGGAAATCGGCAAACTTCATGCGGATCGCCTCGTGATGCGTATTGCCTTCGAAAACGATTTCGTCGTCTGCCGCAAGACTTTCGTCCACGATGGTTTCCATATCGTACTGAGAACCGAACGGTGGCAAGACTCCGACCTCGCAATCGGGACAGTGCGTGGCAACGTCCGATTCGGTGGCCAATTCAAGCTGGCTTCCACCGAGCACCGCCGACGCCCGCTCCAAGTCGATCGATTTATTCGCCGGCAGGACGGCGAGGATGTACTTGAACGCATGATCCGCGCGAAGCAGCACCGTTTTGGCAACCTCTTTTCCAGAGACATGAACGGCCTCCGCCATCCGCTGAGCGTCGTACGTGTCACGATGCGGAATCACGTCGAATTCGACGTTCTTACCTGCGAGGTATTCTTGGACCTTCATCTGTCCCTCCGCTTTCGGCGGTACGCACTCTTTGCGAGTCTGCCACCAAAGTTAAGTATAGAGCAAGTCGCGTACCAAGAGAGAGTCTCGACGTTTTCCAGAAAAAATCGTGCAACGCGACGTGCAATGTGCGCGGTTTCGCACAGGCGTGCCAATCCACCGAACAAATCCTCGGACGAGAAGCCTTCGATGCCCGCGTGGCCATGGGCATCGTACCGCGTACGCTTCCGCGGATCAGACAGCCCCGCGAACGCTTCGGTGATTTCCTTAAAATGTTGGGCTGCCTCCGGGTCCTTGTTGCGGTCCGGCTGGTACTGGAGAGCCAGTTTTCTGTAGACCGCCTTAATCGCCTCCTCGCCCGCGTCGCGTGGTACGCCAAGTACTTCGTAGTAGTCTCGCTTAGCTGTGGCCATGCCAATTGAATGATCGACACCCTAGTCGATCATCATTGTGTCGTGGTTCGAGATCACCGCGCCGCTAACGGCTTTTCCGCAAATAGACGAACCAATAAACGAGGCCCACCATGACCGATCCTCCGAAGATATTTCCCAATGTGACGGGCAACAAGTTGGCAAATAGAAAGTTGTACCACGAAAGCGCCGCGTAGGTCTCCTTTGTGCTGCCGATCATCTGCCAAAACGCATCCGCCGCGGTGGCCTTCACGAATAAACCGATGGGAATGAAATACATGTTGGCGACTGAGTGCTCGAAACCCGCCGCGACAAACGCGGTGATGGGAAAAATAATCGACAGAATCTTGTCGGTTGTGGAGCGGGCGCTGTAGCAGATCCAGACCGTCAGGCAGACCAGTGCATTGCACAAGATCCCCAGCGCAACGGCCTGCAGGAACGTATACTGACATTTCGCCGTCGCGATCGCCAGGATGTTCTGACCCACGGCCCCCTGGCCTTGGAGGTGATGTTGGGTCAGCAACATGATGGCCGCGGTGGCGCCGGCGCCGGCGAAGTTGCCGGCGTAGACGATCGCCCAACTGCGGATGAGCTGCGCGAAAGTGATCTTTCCGCTGGCCAGCGCCATCACTTTCAGATTGTTCCCCGTGAACAGCTCCGCGCCGGCAACGACGACCAGAACCAGACCCAGGCAGAACGTCAACCCCGCAAGCAGCCTCGCCACTCCAAACGGCAGCCCGCCCGTCGTCGCTGCGGTGACGGTGGTGGAAAAGATCGCTCCTAGTGATATGAACGCTCCGGCAAGCACGGCCAGGATGAACAAAGTGCCGAAGGGCATAGAGGCCTTTTTGGCACCGATCTTCTCCGCGCACTCCGCCATCTCCGGAGGAAGAAACGCATCGATCTGATTGTGTTGCTGGTTCGAGTTCGGCACGAAATATGAGATTTCTCTTTTAGATTCCTTGTTTGCATCCACAGATTATCGGATCGCGAAACTAAATCGATCCATCGGCCCAAGTATCTCCGTGACTAATCGAGACTCGACGCCACATCGGCCGCTTCCACAATCGACATCGACCGCCTACGGTTTTCGGCAAACAATAAGTTTTACTGCACTTTGATCTTGATCGACGTGGGTGGTGCCTGTTTGTGCTTCGGCAAGTGCAAGTACAACATGCCGTCACGATGCTCAGCACGAATGCCCTCTGCTTCCACGTCTTGTGGCAGGTTGAAGCTTCGAGCAAACGTGCCGTGTCCCCGCTCTACGCGATGGTACGTGATCCCTTCCGGCTTCTCGAGTTGACGCGCACCCTCTATGCTTAATACGCCCTCGCGGGCCGTCACGGTGACCGCATCCTTGCCAACCTCAGGCAACTCGACATGAATCAGGTACTCGTCGGCCGTCTCGGCAATATCCACGGCTGGCGCCCAATCGGCGGTGGTCATCACTTCGTGGCCGCCGCCGGGCCGTTGCGCGGCAGGTCGTGCCAAGCCGCCTAACAGGGCTTCCAACTCACGAACCGGGTCCCATCCTTTTGCGCTCATGGAATTTCTCCTCCTCGAAAAAAGCGATACATATTCGGGTGATTATGACATGGCGACCACGCTCAACTAAAGGGGCCGAAATCAAATCCGTCTTCTCGTCACTTCACCAAAGGTTTGCCCGTCCTTCCGTTTTGGGGTAGGACGAGCTTCACTGCCCCGCGCGTATTCGCACATGCACCGGCCAAGTCCCTGAGCTCTTAACGCAATTTACGGCCCTGCGAGGCGGTATTGCTTTTGCTACGTAGGAATGTCAGGAGCAGAACAGGGGGGGTCCTATGTAGATGAGTGGCTGGAGCGTCGCAAATGGTTGAACAGAATATGGAACAGCTGGCGAGCGGAGTCTCGAGCGAAGGCCTGAACGCCGGTCGATGGTGGCATGTGGACGAGAATCGCATCGTGTGCGATCTTTGTCCGCGCGCTTGTTCGCTGCAGGACGGCGACTTTGGGTTCTGCTTTGTGCGACAGAGTGTCGGCGGGCGGATGGTGTTGAACACCTATGGCCGCAGCACCGGGTTCTGCATTGATCCGGTCGAGAAGAAGCCGCTGAACCATTTCTATCCCGGAACCAGCGTCCTGTCGTTCGGGACGGCGGGCTGTAATCTGGGCTGCAAGTCTTGCCAGAATTAGGACATCACCAAATCACGTCAGGTGCTGGATCGGCTGAGCCAGCAGGCGACTCCGATCATGATCGCCGAAGCGGCCGTGCAGCTGGGTTGCCAGAGCGTCGCGTTTACGTACAACGATCCGATCATCTGGGCCGAATACGCCATCGACACGGCACGGGCCTGCCACCAGCGGGGACTGAAAACGATCGCGGTCACAGCCGGCTACATCTGCCCCGTGCGCGGGAGGATTTCTTTGCAGAAATGGACGCGGCGAACGTGGACTTGAAAGGGTTCACCGAGCACTTCTACCAGAACTATACGTTGTCGCATTTACAGCCCGTACTGGACACGCTGCGGTGGCTCTGGCATGAAAGCAAAGTCTGGTTTGAGATTACGAACCTGATCATTCCCGATTCCAACGACGACCGTGGCGACATCGGGCGGATGTGCGCTTGGATTGTCGAGAACCTGGGCCGGGAAGTGCCGGTGCACTTTACGGCCTTCCATCCGGACTTTCGTCTACGCGACCGGCCACCGACGCCGCCCGCCACGTTGATCGACGCTCACGACATCGCCCGCGCCGTCGGTTTGAAGTACGTCTATACGGGCAACGTAAAGGACACTCAGCGACAATGCACCTATTGTCCTTCGTGCGACAAGGTATTGATCGAACGCGATTGGTACGACGTGGGTCAGTATCACGTCCAAGCTGGTCGTTGTCCGTATTGCGGAACAAGGATTGCCGGACACTTCGAAGACACACCGGGCCATTGGGGCACGCGTCGCTTGCCTGTGGATCCCGCGGCCTTGCTGCGGGAACTGGAGACGGAGACACAATGAACCGCTTGGGAGACCTTCGGTCGGGTGTTTGGGCGAGGTCGGGAGACCTGCGCCAGCGCCGAACTTTAGAAACGACTGAGAGCAGAGTTGAATCGCTATCATGACACCGAACAAGACAAACATGAAACACGTCCGACCCGCGGCGGTGGCCGGGGACTTCTATCCGGACGAACCGCAACAGCTGCGTCACGAAATTGGCGGCCTGCTACACGACGCTCGCGGGGAGGGACCAGTCCCCAAGGCATTGGTCGCGCCGCATGCTGGTTACACGTATTCCGGGCCGGTCGCGGCCAGCGGTTACGCGCTGCTGCGACCCCGTAGGCACACGATCGAACGGGTCGTTCTGCTAGGCCCCTCACACCGGGTGTCGTTCGAGGGTCTAGCGGCGTCGAGCGCGGATGGATTTGCCACACCTTTGGGAATCGTTCGTGTCGACCGAACGGCGGTCGAGACCGCGCTGTCCTGGCCGCAGGTCGAGGTCTACGACCGAGTGCATCGGGACGAGCACAGCCTGGAAGTTCAGTTGCCCTTCCTGCAGATGACGCTGGACCAGTTTTCGTTAGTGCCGCTCGCCGTCGGGCAGGCCACCGCCAACGAAGTCGGCGAGGTGCTGGACGCACTGTGGGGTGGTGACGAGACGTTAATCGTCGTCAGTTCAGACCTGAGCCACTACCACGACTACCAGACGGCGCGGGCCATGGACCGTGTCACGTCGAAGTTCATCGAAAAACGCCAATGGCCCGAGTTGACTGGCGAGCGCGCCTGCGGATGCCGTGGCCTGCGCGGGCTGTTGAAGGTGGCCGAGTCACGCGGACTGCGCGTTAAGACTATCGATCAGCGTAACAGCGGCGACACGTCGGACGTGCACGACAAAGTCGTAGGGTACGGCAGCTTTGTTGTCTACTGATGTCCCGATCATTAGATCTGCAAGATCCCGTTTCGGAGGCCTGTGACAGGTCCAATCAATCCGTTTCGGCAGCAGGCGTATGACTCGCCCGCTGTAAGGCCGCGAGCACGTCCATCGTGCTGATGATACCTTGCAAACGCCCGCCCTCATCTACGACTTTAAACTCAAAACACTAGACTCAAAAGCGATACGCGCCCGTGACAGACCGAGAAGTGCTGGGGCCGATCCGCCAGCTAAGGTGAAGCTCCCCCACGTTCCAGGGGTCCGTTTCCGAACGAATCCTCTTATTTGTCAACGTCTGTCTGAAGTAGACGAATCGCCCCTTCGCCATCCTGCACATTGGTCAGTTTGAGCACGTCCCGCATATAGTCATGACAGGAAATGCAGCTGGTCGTCAGTCGCATATACGTAAACGTCACGCCGTCCATGTTTCCTCGCTCGGCCAACTTTCCCAACTTTTTCGCCTGTCGCCGAAAGTCATGGCTGAAGTGGTCGTAGACCGCATCCCGGGAACGCTTGAATGCCGCGGCATCGCTGAGGTGTACCAGTTCTTTCGCTCCCTTGCCAATCAATTGATAGTCCTTCGTCACCAGACCCTCCAGGATTTTCTGCGTACTGGCCAGCTTGCGCGCATCGATAGCGCGGTCGTACCGGCCGGCGCTTCGTCCTTGCCATTCTCATCGCCCTTGTCGTCCGCCTGCAGCCACACCAAGGGAGAACTCAACAAGGGAGAACTCAACAACGTTATGACGGTCAAGATAGCCAGAACCCGCAGCCTGTGACTTTGCATGGGAAATCTCCTTAACGTTACGAATCACTCGTCAAGACTTGTGACAACCAGACCTTAACCGCCCATGTCCAATCGGCCAAGTACATCTGCCCGGCCAGGGTATCGGCGTTCATCCTTAAATACAAGTAAGGCGGGATACGAGCCTCGCGATCCAAAAAGATGCTTGCATCCTATCGGCGGAGTCACGCGGACTTCGCGTCAAGACGTTCGACCAGCGTAGCAGCGGTGACACGTCGGAGTTGCACGACAAAGTGGGGTGAGGCAGCTATGTTGTCTACTGATGTGCTGACCTTCGCATCGTAGAGGGAAGGCAGCGGCTGACTCGCTAACGGTCAAGGCGAGGGCGTCTATCGGTGTCACTGCGCATCGAGCGGAATCCGGTATCCCCAGCAGCGTGTGTAGTGCCGTTTAGGAACAGGCGAAGAAGTACGGCGATCGACCGTCGGTTGGTAAGGAAACGACGAGTGTAGTGCCGGATAATGTGACGCCGGATAATTGGGTGCCTGATAATTTTGAATAGGCTGTGAGTAATAGCCGCCAAACTGGGGGCTGCAACCAACCGGACCTCAGCCTCCTGACGCAGCGCTTGGAGAGATTGACCACAGAACTATGGCAGCTAGCACGCTGTACTTCATCGCGTTCCTCCTTGAACTAGGGCTGACAAGCGACGAGGTGCTGCGTATCGCGTGCCAACGCTGGGGCGAATTCGATTAAATATGGCCGTGGCGGCGCTAAGTGGCGTCCACGCTTGTCCTTCGAGAATTCCATTTGGCCTGATGAAATCGCGTGACCCCGTGAAACCTGCTGGACGGATTGCAAATGTTACATCGCCGCGAAATACCTGCTAGCGGTTCCAGCGCGTGGTAGAATTCCACCTTGCATCGAAGCGTGTATCCCTGGCGTCCTGCAAGGGGGCGGTTTGGAAGGGAGGATTACCACCGCCAAGGGTTGTATGTGGCCGTGGTCTTGAATGCCTGCACGTGCAAGTCGATCTCAACAAAATCAAACTCAGCGGAAGCCGTCGTGAAAGATGCAGAATGTGTGGAACTGCTGCAGTGGGCCTTGCCTCGGCTGCGGATGCGCTGGCTGGGTTTCCGCAAGGTTCGCCGCCAGGTCGGCAAGCGGGTGGACCGCCGTCTGCATCAACTGGGGCTGGACTCGGTCGATCAGTACCGGACCTATCTGGCGGTCCACGAAGGAGAATGGTCCGTCCTGAACGACTGTTGTCGCATCACCATTTCGCGGTTTTATCGTGATCGGGGCGTGTTCGATTTTCTGGGAAGTTGGGAAGCTATCGCAAACGAGATTCGCTGAGCTCCAGCGCCGCGAACCACGAGACAGCGCAACAAATCGCAAAGGCCACCCCACGAGTTGGATCGTAATGTTCGGACATCGGATCACACTGTTTCGGCTGATGGGCTTCGCTGTACGGGTCGACGCCAGCTGGATCGTGATTGCGCTGGTCGTCACCTGGACGCTGGCTACCGGCGTTTTTCCTCACTATTACAAGGGGCTCCCAAATGCTACGTATTGGTGGATGGGTGTGGGGGGAATGCTGGGGCTGTTTGCTTCGATCGTGTTTCACGAGCTGAGTCACTCGCTGGTCGCCCGCCAATTCGGGATCGAAATGAAGGGGATTACGCTGTTCATCTTTGGCGGCGTCGCGGAAATGGAGAACGAGCCGCCGAATCCCAAGTCAGAATTCTTGATGGCCATCGCGGGACCGCTGGCCAGCTACTTTTTATGCGCCGCGCTGTACGGCGCCGTGGTCCTGGGAAGCACGCTCGGCTGGGCCGTGCCGGTGCTGGCGACGCTGCGTTATGTCGCCTACATGAACGGCATCCTGGCGACGTTCAATTTGATCCCCGCCTTCCCGCTCGATGGGGGCCGCGTCCTGCGGGCGATTCTGTGGGGGTGGAAGAACAACGTCCGCTGGGCCACACGCGTGACTTCGCAAATGGGCAGCGCGTTTGGCACGGTCCTGATCATGCTCGGTATCCTCAGTATCCTGAGGGGGTTGTTGCTGTCCGGAATGTGGTGGTGCCTGATCGGGATCTTTGTCCGTGGTGCCGCGGCAATGTCCTACCAGCAGCTGGTAATTCGAAAGGCCCTGGAAGGCGAGTCGGTCCGGCGGTTCATGTCGACCGACGTGGTCACGGTCCCGGCATCGCTCTCGGTGGCCGACTTTGTCGACGACTACGTCTACCAGTACCATCACAAGATGTTCCCGGTCATCGACGATGGACAGCTGTTGGGGTGCGTCACGACACGGCAGGTCAAAGAAGTTTCTCGTGACCAGTGGCCGCTCCGCCGCGTCGGGGACCTGGCCAGCGAATGTTCACCAGAAAACACGATCGACGCGGGCGCCGACGCGACGCAGGCCCTGGCGAAGATGAGCGGTACCGACTATGCCCGGCTGATGGTCATGGAAGATGAGGAATTAGTGGGCGTTCTGGCTTTGAAGGACATGCTGAAGTTCATCGAGCTGAAAGTCGACCTGGAAGGGGGCGAGTAGTGCCGAGAAAAACCTCCAACTCAACAGACGGGCAGCTCGCCGCGCAGCAAGCGTTTGATAAACTTCGGAATGGCAGCGATCTCCTCCTGGATGATGGCGCATGCGCGCGACTCGACGTCCGGCAGCACTGCGTCCTGGGCGAGCACTACCTGCGCCGAGGAAAACCACGGCAGTTCGATGGGGCGACCGATCTGGCTGCATAGCCAGACGTAAGCTTCCTCGACTGCGTCCAGCTCTCGATAAACGCGATTGGCGATCTGGTAACTGAGCAGGTTGTAGATTTTGCCGACGTGGCTGGCGGGGTTCTTTCCAGCGCCGGCTCCGTTGCTCGAGGGCCGGTTGAGGCTGATGACACCGCAGCGTACGGTCAAAATATTGAAACCGCGTGGAAGTTCTTTGGCAATTTACTCTTAGCTGCGTTCAATTCCTGTTGCTGGCGATTGACCCAACCAGCGAGAACGACAAAATAGAGTTGCCGCGGTTGGAGGATGAACTTCATGATCGTACCGTGTTGGTGAAGTGCGTGGGAGCCACATTCACCTTTGATCGACCACTTCCGCGATTCAACGGGGCACGACCGTCGTAGCGCTGTGATTCTTCCCCAGGCGCGCCGATTGTGCGTTCTGCATCGCCTTTGCGGCGGGGGTGTCGCGATCAAAGTCGGCCGAAATCCATGCGATGCACAAAAAAAGTCCAGAAACCATCGGCACTTGACGGTCGCCAGAGTTTTCTGACCCCACGGGATAGGTAGGTGCCCAACAGAGAGACCAGCGTGTGTGAGCAACAACGAATGCCACGACAAATTCGTTAAATATCCTTCTCGGCGTGGTATTGAAGCCGATCGACCGGGAGCCGACGAACGCTCACGGATGGAGAAGCATGACCCAACGAAAACAACCTATTCCGGTCTGGCATTCGCTTGCCTTGGCCGATGTTTCTAAGCAACTCGATGCGAGCGAACGTGGTCTCAGTGAGGACGAGGCCAACGTGCGGCTGAGTGAATACGGACCGAACAAGTTGCCGCAGAAGCCGCCGGCTGCATTGTGGCAGATCGTGCTGCGGCAGTTTACCAGCCCGCTAATCTATATTCTTGCTCTTGGCGGCCGTTGTTTCCGTGGCAATCGGCGACGTGAAGGATGCAGCTTTTATCGCTGGTGTGTTGGTCTTGAACGCCGTCATCGGTGCCTACCAGGAGTGGAAGGCTGAACAGAGCAGCCACGCGCTGCGGAAGCTTCTCCAAATCCGCGCCTCCGTGCATCGAGACGGTGAAGTGCGTGAGATCAATGCGGAGGATGTCGTGCCTGGCGATATCGTCTTGTTGGAATCAGGAAACCGCGTGCCCGCGGATATTCGCCTGCTTGTCAGCTCATGGGTTGGAAGCGGACGAGTCGCTGTTGACCGGCGAATCATTGCCGGTGCTGAAGGATCCGGCTTGGGATGGTGCCGAGACAATTCCGGTCGCGGATCGGCTGAACATGGCATACGCCGGTGCGATTGTGACTCGCGGGCGAGCCAAGGGGCTCGTCGTGGCCACTGGCACGGCGACTAGCGTTGGTCAATTGGCACTTGACGTACTGGGCGAAGCTGGCGGCAAGCCGCCGCTCTTGGTACGGATGGAGCGGTTTACCCGTGTGATCGCGGTCGCGGTGCTTGTGGCTGCGGTGATGATCGGCGTCCTGGGCGTTACCCTTGGTGGCTATTCGCCAACGGAAATGTTCATGTTCACGATCGCGATGGCGGTCTCGGCGATTCCGGAAGGACTGCCCGTGGCGATGACCGTAGCGCTTGCGATTGCCACGACGCGGATGGCTCGTCGTGGGTTGATCGTACGACGGCTGACAGCGGTCGAAGGTCTGGGAAGCTGCACACTGATTGCCACGGACAAGACGGGCACGTTGACGTGCAATGAACTGACCGTCCGCGAAGTGCGGTTGCCCGGCGGCGAGGTGTTTCAAGTCACCGGCGAGGGCTTCGTGCCTCATGGCGAAGTGCTACTCGGCGAAAAGCCAATCGAGCCGGGAAGCCATGAACCGCTGGAGTGGTTGACGCGGGCGGGCATACTCTGCAACGAGGCCGACCTTCATCACCGCAACGGCGATTGGGTGTGGCGAGGCGACGCGGTGGATGTCGCTTTCTTGTCGTTCGGCCACAAGTTGGGCTGGAATCACGAAGGCACTCTCGATCTCCATCCGCAAGTCAATCAGATTCCCTTCGAACCCGAGTATCAGTTTGCGGCCTCGTTCAACGCGGTCGACAACGGTGTATCGGTCTTCGTCAAAGGCGGACCCGAGCGGGTGTTGGCAATGTGCAGTGAATCGAGTTGCACGGAGTTTGACCGGACTGAACTGGAAGCGACCGCCATACGCATGGCCGCGCAAGGTTTTCGGGTCCTCGCTTTGGCAGACAAGTTCCTTGCCGAAACGATCACGCCAGAGGATGTCCCGCCGGCTCCCAATGACCTGCGGTTTCTTGGCTTTGTTGGCATGATCGACCCACTTCGACCTGGCGTGAAGGACGCCGTCCAGGACTGTAACGAAGCCGGTGTTTCGGTGTCGATGATCACGGGCGACCATCGCGTCACGGCATTGGCGATTGCGCGCGATCTCGGGTTGGCTCAGGACGAAAGCCAAGTAATGACGGGCACCGAGTTGCAGGAAAATACGCCGGAAGAGCTGAGCGAAATCGTTGGCCGTATTCGAGTCTTCGCCCGTGTGGCTCCGCGACAGAAGCTGCAAATCGTAGAAGCGGCCCAGAAAGCCGGACATTTCGTTGCCGTGACTGGTGACGGAGTGAACGATGCACCGGCTTTGCGCGTCGCGAATATCGGCGTGGCGATGGGAAAGAGCGGCACTGACGTGGCGCGTGAGGCCGCCGAACTCGTAATCAGCGACGACAATTTTGCGACGATTGTCGGTGGTGTCGAAGAAGGCCGTGTCGCGTACGACAACATTCGCAAGGTGATCTATCTTCTGATCTCGACGGGTGCTGCCGAGTTGGTGCTGATGGCGTTGGCGATTGCTACAGGCACACCCTATCTGCCACTGCTGCCGGTTCAACTGCTGTGGCTGAACCTGGTGACCAACGGGATTCAGGATGTCGCGCTCGCGTTCGAGCCGAACGAAGGTGGCGTCTTGCTGCGCAAACCCCGTTCGCCAAGCGAACGGATCTTCAATCAATTGATGATCGAACGCACGATCGTCGCGGCGCTGGTCATGGGCGTCATCGGTTTTCTCACATTCCGCTGGTTCCTACCCGACGGGGCAAGCGATGCGGAAGTCGCCTCGGCTCGGAACGCACTGCTGTTGTTGATGGTGCTGTTTGAGAACATCCACATCGGAAACTGTCGCTCGGAAACAAAGTCCGCCTTGGTGTTGTCGCCGCTACGCAGCCCGATCTTGTTGGCAGGCACGATCACGGCGTTCCTGATTCACGTTGGCAGCCATGCACACGCCGTTCGGCCAAATGTTATTAGAGGCTGAGCCCGTCGCGCTAAAGAACTGGGGCATCTTGTTCCTCTTGGCGCTTACGATCTTTCCAGTGATGGAACTGCACAAATGGACTTGGAACATGCGGCATCGGGAACAACTTCAGACTGAGTCCGCCCGATAGCCATGTCCGCAGCAACAGTATCCTTGGAGGTTAGTACATGTCGAATCCAATATCCGCCGAAGAACTCAAACACATCGACGCCTATTGGCGGGCAGCGAACTATTTGTCGGTCGGCCAGATCTATCTGTTCGACAATCCGCTGCTGAAGGAATCGTTGACGAAAGAGCACATTAAGCCCCGGCTGCTCGGCCATTGGGGAACGACACCCGGTTTGAATTTTATCTATGTCCATCTGAATCGCGTTATCAAGAAGCATGATTTAAGCATGCTCTACATTACCGGGCCGGGACACGGTGGGCCGGGACTGGTGGCCAATACCTATCTGGAAGGCACGTACACCGAGCACTATCCGAACGTCACGCAGGATGAAGCCGGCATGAAGCGGCTGTTCAAGCAGTTCAGCTTTCCCGGCGGAATCCCCAGTCACGTCGCGCCGGAAACGCCCGGCAGCATCCACGAAGGGGGCGAACTCGGCTATGCCTTGTCGCACGCATTCGGGGCGGCTTTCGACAATCCAGACTTGATCGTCGCCTGCGTGATGGGTGACGGTGAGGCGGAAACGGGACCGTTGGCGACAAGCTGGCATTCAAACAAGTTCCTCAATCCGATTCACGACGGCGTGGTCCTGCCGATTCTTCACCTGAACGGTTACAAGATCGCCAACCCCACGGTGCTGGCCCGCATCAGTCACGACGAACTGGACCATCTGTTGCGTGGCTACGGATACACGCCGTATTTCGTCGAAGGCGACGATCCGGAAAAGATGCATCAGCTGATGGCCGAGACAATGGACCAGAGTCACGGCAGAGATTCAGCGGATCACGCGCCACGCTCGACAGAACAACGATGCGATGCGGCCACGCTGGCCGATGATTGTGCTGCGGACGCCGAAGGGTTGGACTTGCCCCCGAGAAGTCGATGGCAAGCAGGTCGAAGATAGCTGGCGCAGCCACCAGGTGCCGATGGGCGAAATGCACGAGAAGCCGGACCATGTCACGTTGCTTGAACAATGGATGAAAAGCTACAGGCCGGAGGAATTGTTTGACGACGACGGCTGTCTGCGACCGGAACTGGCCGCTCTTGCGCCCAGCGGCGAGCGGCGCATGGGAGCCAACCCACACGCCAACGGCGGGATGCTGATGAAGAGTCTGCGATTGCCGGAATTTCGCGATTACGCGATCGAGGTACAACATCCCGGCAGTGTCGCGGCCGAGGCCACGCGAGTGCAGGGCAAGTTCATCCGCGACGTGATGAAGCTCAATCTGCAAGTCACGCAACTTCCGCATCTTCAGCCCCGACGAAAATGCCTCGAACCGCTGGGGCGACGTGTTCGAAGTCACCAGCCGCGGCTTCGTGGGCGACATCTTGCCAACCGACGACCACATTTCTCCTGACGGTCGCGTGATGGAAATGCTCTCGGAACACCAGTGCCAGGGCTGGCTGGAAGGCTACCTGCTGACCGGCCGCCACGGTTTCTTCAATTGCTACGAGGCGTTCATTCACATTATCGATTCGATGTTCAACCAGCACGCCAAGTGGCTCAAGGTGTGCAACGACATCCCCTGGCGGCGGCCCATCGCTTCGCTCAACTATTTGCTGTCGTCACACGTCTGGCGTCAGGATCACAACGGCTTCAGCCATCAAGACCCCGGCTTCATCGATCACGTGGTAAACAAGAAAGCGGAGATCATTCGAGTCTATCTGCCGCCTGACGCGAATTGTCTGTTGTCGGTAACCGACCATTGCCTGCGAAGCCGTAACTATGTGAACGTGATCGTGGCGGGAAAACAGCCGTCACCTCAATGGCTGACGATGGACCAGGCCGTCAAGCACTGCACTGCGGGTATCAGTATTTGGGATTGGGCGAGCAACGACCAGGGAAGCGAACCGGACGTCGTGATGGCTTGCTGCGGCGACATCCCGACGCTCGAAACCCTGGCTGCCGTGGATATCATCCGCAGCGAGTTGCCTGACGTGAAGGTCCGCGTGATCAACGTTGTCAACCTGATGAAACTCCAAGATCCGCGCGAACATCCCCACGGACTTTCGGACAAGGAATTCGACGTCATGTTCACCAGGGACAAGCCGATCATCTTCGCGTTTCACGGCTATCCCTGGCTGATCCATCGGCTCACGTATCGACGGACCAATCATAAAAACATTCACGTGCGCGGCTACAAAGAAGAGGGCACGACAACGACGCCGTTCGACATGGTGGTGTTGAACGACTTGGATCGCTTTCATCTTGTCGAGGATGTGATTGACCGCGTGCCGGAACTGGGAGCCAGGGCCGCCTACACGAAGCAAGCAATTCGTGACAAACTGATCGCGCACAAACATTACATCGCTCAACACGGCCAGGACATGCCGGAGATTCGGAACTGGACCTGGCCGCGAGCTGGGCAGTAGGCAATATCCGATGAGTATTCTGGTCCTGAACGCTGGTTCGAGCACCTTGAAATTCGCCATCTTCGACGATGCAGCGAACAGCGAGCTTGCTGGCGGCGTGGTTGAATGGCCAGATAGTGGAAAAACCGCCAAACTGACATTTCGATCTCCCAATGCTGACGACAGGCGTATTACGAAGGACGACGACGACGTTGGCTGGATTCTCCGCACGTTGAGCGAAAACGGCCTCGATGAGCCGATTCGGGCGGTTGGGCATCGGGTGGTTCATGGCGGCACCGATTTCGTGCAGCCAACCCTAATTGATAAACGAGTCAGTCGGTCCTTAGAGCGAATCTCCGACCTTGCTCCACTGCACAATCCACCGGCATTAGCGACGATCAAGGCGGCGAGCACAACACTCCCGGATGCGGCTCAAGTCGCAGTGTTTGATACGGCCTTCTTCGCCGACCTCCCACCACGCGCATTTTTGTATCCGGTCCCATACGAGTGGTACGCGCAGTACGGCATCCGCCGCTTCGGGTTTCACGGGATCAGTCACGCGTACTGCGCCGGTCGCGCCGCCGAACTACTCGGCCGGAAAGGTGATGGTTCGCTCCGATTGGTTATGTGCCACCTGGGCAACGGTTGCTCAGCGACGGCAGTGCAAGGGGGCCGTCCGGTGGCAACCACGATGGGTTTTACGCCGATGGAGGGTTTGATGATGGGTACGCGTTGCGGTTCGATCGATCCCGGAATTCTGATCAATTTGCTTCAGCAACATGGCTTCGATGTGGATCGGCTTGAAGCAAGTTTGAATGGTCGCTCTGGCTTGCTAGGCATCTCAGGTGTTTCTTCCGACTTTCGTCAGGTTGAACAGGCTGCTGGTTCGAATAACCAGCGGGCCCAACTTGCAATAGAGATGTTCTCCGACCGGGTACGATCAACAATCGGTTCACTGGCGGTAACACTTGGCGGCGTAGATGGCCTGGTCTTTACAGCCGGTATCGGCGAATACTCTGTCGCCATGCGGACTCATGTGTGCAGCGGGCTTCAATGTCTTGGTCTGCACCTTGACGAGAACAAGAACCAATCCAGATCGGCGGATGCTGATATCGCAACCACTCAGTCGCCGGGCCGTATTTTGCTCATTCGGACATGCGAGGAGCGCATGATTGCCCAAGAAGTACAGCGACTCATCGAACGATTAGCACCTGTTAACGGCGAGGAAAACCAATGACTCTCCTTGTGATCTCGGTGCCGGTCGTTCTCCTGGTGTCGGCTGCCTGTTCGGTGAGCGAAGCTGCGCTGTACGCAGTACGGCGGACGTATGTCAGGCAGATTGCGGAACAAGGCAGCCGAGCTGGTACGTTGTTACTCCGATTCAAAAACAACATGGAATAGCCGATCTCTGCAATCTTGATCGTGAATACTGTCGCCAACACGGCCGGCGCTGCGGTGGCCGGCGCTCGAGCGCACGTTCTATTTGGCGATGCGGCCCTAATCTGGTTTTCGCGCACGTTCACGCTGTGCGTTCTTTTTTTCTCCGAAATCATGCCCAAGATCGTGGGCGTCGCATATAGTCGTCCGGTTTCGCGAGCTGTCGCCAAGCCATGGGCGGCCGGAATCGCGATGCTGTTTCCCGTCATCTGGTTGATTGACAGACTAACGCGTGTACTGAAGCCCGAACATTCGCTCTCGGCGCCGGAAGAGGAAGTAAATCAGCTGGCCATGATCAGCGCCGAAGAAAGCAGCATCATGCCTTACGAGGCCGATCTGGTGCGCAATGTATTGCACCTCGTGGGGTTCTCGCGTGCAAAACGCAAAACCAGATCGACAATCTCTTTGGCTACGCGCGGCCTGCCCACAGATTTACGCTGGTGGGTAACGGATGTACCGACAAGTCGTCAGGTCAGGGGTTTTTGTCGTGGGCCAGCAAAGGAACGATTCTTGAGATAGCCAACGGCTTCCAGCCCAAAGAGCGTTAAGGAGAAACGGCCTCGCGTTAGCCGAAAGTGTGTCGCAGACATTTCCGGGACGTGACTCACCGGGGTGGCGGCGGCAGTTGCAGGACGGCCGTCGCGTTAACCGATTGTAGATAGCCCCTCAATAGCTGGTGCGTGCTGCGGAATTCGTCCCGCTGATTTAAGTTCAAGTATTGCTGCTGGCCGGCGACGGTATCGTAGTGAGCGAGCACCGCTCGTACATCTTCCACGCGCGGCTGGCCCGCCGGCTGATAAGTTTCGGCAGGCAAAGCAAGATATGCTTTCCATTTGGCGTCCAGGCTGTTCGCTAAATGGTTCGACGCGGCAGCCAGGCGGGCACGGGTGGCTTCGGTAGTATCGGCCGCGGGCAAAGAACTCACCACAGCTGCCTGTTCCAACGGTACGACTGCCAGCGGTTGTACGCCAGTTGCACCCGCTACGTGGCGCGCGACAGTTTCTTGCAGAAGAATTGCCGAGTGCGGTATCAAGGTTGGCACCGGTCGCCCGTCGGCGGTCACGGAGTTGGTCTGATAGTACTGGGCACTTGCCAGGTTGTCGGCCTGAATCGACGAGCCATCAATGGCGGCGCCTGCGAAGAGGCCGCGGCTGCGCCATAGGAGAGAATTTCGGCCTGCAATCGCGCATCCGTGGCAGCTGCAGCTTGCCGACCTACGGGCCCGGCGGCGACCGAAACGTCGGCTCCCAACGTAAACTTGCCGTTCAAAAATCGATCCACGCTCTTACGTGTCTTGAAGACAAGAATAATATCGCTGGACTGCAAGCCGGCCTGCCAGCCGACGCTACCACCGGTCAACGTCACAAAAACGGGCGGCTGCCACGCTCCAGTCGCATCGCGAATAATCGCCACGCCACGACCATGCCGTGCGCCGACGATGAAGCCACCTTTAACCACCTGCGGAAAAATGGCCACTCCGTGCGCCTTGCAATAGGGTTTGAGGAATCCGGTTCGCGGGGGCGACCATCGTTTCGTTGAGCACGGCGGTTGCCGAGTTGACGATCCCCTCCTCCACCGGCCCCGCGACGCTCCGCTTTGCGCCAACGCTGTGTGTCGCTGTCAGGACCGTGACGGTAAGTAAAAGGGTTCGAGTCGAAGATCCAAGCATCGGACGTTCACTCCCTGTCTAGAGATTTGGTTAGGTAATGTTTTAAAACCATCAGCTGCGGGGCGCTAGCCCACAATTCGGACGCCAGAAATCCAGCGCAGGGACTACGCGGTGCGGCTGATTTGGCTGTCCGTCGATCAGCGTTTTCAAACAAAGCCTGGTGGTCAAATGGGAAGTTCCTGCCGTGGCCAGGCGCGCTCGGACCTTCGCGCGGCAGAGGCCGCGGGATAATAGAGCGAACCTTCCGCCGACGGCAATCTGGATCTATTCAGCTGCAACAGTAGCACCGCTTGCCACGCCGGATGATCACCGCGACGCGAGACATTTTCTGCGATGGAAAAACCTGGTTTCGTCTAAATGCATCGTGTCGTTCAGTGTGCGGTAATGACGCACTGCGCGCGTAAATGCCTACTTCCTCGCTGGGTCGTCGAGTGCTATCACTGCAGCGACAGCACTCGTAATTGCTTGCCGCACAAGGATCTGAAATTGGGCGCAATAAACTTCGGCGGCACCGGCACGTGAGTTGCATTCAGTGCTTGAATAGTTCAAGAGGTGGAGCTGTCGGTTGATTTACGATTTACCTTGTCCGACCGAACCAGGCACCTGCGATCTCTCACAACGCGTTTTAACCCGCTCCGGGATACGGGACAGCGATACGTCCCTGGACATTCCGATTTCAAGGAGGAAAGAAGGCATGTTGGTACTGAGCAGAAGAAGCGGCGAAGCGATTCACATCGGCGGCAAAATCAAAGTGACGATTGTTAAAGCCGGTCCTCACCGCGTGAAGGTTGGCATCGAGGCCCCCGACGACGTACAGATCCTACGGAGCGAACTGGACGATTGGTCCGAGTTTTCGTGCGAAGTGCCTTCGACGACGAATTCGCACGACGGTCACGACCTGAACTCAGTGTTGAACGCGTTAATGCCGAATGGCTGTGAAGCAACGTGCTCGCCTAACGGTCGTTGAACGGAATGAGGACACGCGAGTTTTTCCAACGGGGAAACATCCCAAGGAACCATCCTGATGAGAGCGATGGTTGTGCGAACGATTGGTCTCGCTGGATCTTGTCGAGACGCCGTTGGTATCGGTTGGACTGCCTGATCCCCCAAGATAGGGAGGTCACAAAAGAAAAGCTCGACCCCTGGTGAATCCGTTCGCCAGTGATCGAGCAGTCGATTGCCTGCCAATCCATGGCGGGAATTGGAATCATGTCCAAGACGTTGCCACGAGTTCATTCCCTGAACGCGGCCCAATCCGTTTGGCCCGGCAACTCGAGAGAGTTTGACAATACGCCTAGGAATGCGAAATCGGAGAATCCCCTAGTGAACAAATGCATAGAGAGATTTGCCGACCGTCTGCCTCGTCTTTCAATCAATCTCAACTCTCAATCAAAGCTCAGCCCGGAAAAACTCTAGCGTACGTTTCCAAGCGAGCTGGGCGGCGTTCTTATCGTAGCGCGGCGTCGTATCGTTGTGAAAGCCGTGGTTTACGCCCTCATAGACGTATGCCGCGTATTTGATGTTGGCATCTTTGAGGGCCTTTTCGTATTCAGGCCAGCCGGCGTTGATGCGTTGGTCGAGTCCGGCGTAATGAAGTAAGAGCGCGGCCTTGATCTTCGGGACATCTTCCGTGGCAGGCTGCCGGCCATAAAAGGGAGTCGCCGCGCCCGATCAGTAGCGCGCAATCATGAACTCGATGCCCTTCCGCATATCCTGCCGCCACTCTTCCTCCAATTCAAGACTCCACTCGGCGTCGTGCGCCTTGATCGCTTCACAGAGGCAATCCAGCCACAGGGGGTAAAACTTTGGATCGATATCTCGATCGCGCCGACTGTGGAGTTCCGCGATCCGCGCCAACCCCTCGGCCGCGTACTTGCGCCCGGCAGCGTAGGCGAGCATGTACGTAATGGAGTGTTCCAACATTTCCTTTTGCTTGACGAAATCGGTATTAGCGAACAGCAGTGGAATCTCGTCGGACGCGGCCAAGAATTTATCGTAAAACGTGTCAAAGAAACCGCTGGAGGCGCAGCACCGTGCGTAACTCTCGCTGACTCGATCGTAATCCATAGCATTGGTCCCAAACGCAACGACCCTTGCGCAGTTCTTACCTAGGGGGAATGCACCTGTTTGACGTTTGCCGTGCTGCGGCGTGCCTCCGGAAACCGGATCGCATCGATGATTTCGACGGCAACCTCTTCGACCGCCTTGTACGAGACATCGATCTTCCGCCACCCGTGCTCCTTGATCAAGGCCTGGGCGTAAGCGATCTCGCGGGCGATCTCGCGATGGTCAGTATAGTCGACCAGTCGGGCCGCTCGAATTGCGCCGCGCCGCGCCGCGCGAATCTGTTGGAGGCGTTGCGTGTTCATGGTAAGTCCGATCACCCGATGGGACGAAATTCGCAGCAATTCCTCCGGTGGTTCCACTCCCGGCAATAGGGGAATATTGGCGGCACGGATGCCGCGACTGGCCAGATAAAAACAGGTAACGCTCTTCGAAACCCGCGAGATACCCACGAGCACCACATCGGCCTGATCGAGATCCTTCACACGGGCGCCATCGTCGTGGGCCAACGTGAAATCGACGGCGTCCATGCGATCGAACTGTTCCTTATTCAGTGCGTACGATAGTCCCGGCCGCTGCTGCTGGGATGCGTCCAGGTGATCGTCCAGCACCGCCAACGTAGGTCCGAGCAGATCGACCGCCGGCACATGGTGACGATTGCATTCACCTACAACCGCCTCGCGGATTTTGGGCTCGACAAAGGTGTGGCATATGATGGCGTTCTTGTCCCGCGCCCACTCAACGGCCTTCAAGGCGGCTTGGACCGAGCGGATGCCTGGCTTAAGAATCGTTTGGATCTGAGGATCCCGGAACTGGGCCAAGGCGGACCGGAGAACCTGCTGCCCCGTGCGGCCGGTTCCCCCGGACAAGACCATAATCGTTAACGGTGGATCGTGATCGGCGGCTGAAGTCATGTCGATACTCCCGCCAATCCTTGCTCCAATTGCAGTACGCTCAGTGTGGTTTTCAGCACCACGTCTGGAGTCAACGAAATGCTGTCGATGCCTTCTTCGACCAGGAATTGCGCGAATTCGGGGTAATCACTGGGGGCCTGACCGCAAATTCCGATTTTGCATCCCTTCCGATGCGCGGCCTCGATCGCCGTGGCGATCATCCGCGTAACCGCAGCATTCCGCTCGTCGAAAACGTGCGCGACTATTTCTGAGTCGCGGTCGACACCCAGAACGAGTTGAGTGAGATCGTTGGAGCCGATTGAAAAGCCGTCAAAGATTTCGGCAAACTCCTCGGCCAGAATCACGTTGCTGGGAATTTCACACATCACATAAATTTCCAGGCCGTTCTCGCCTTGCACTAGCCCGTGTTTGGTAAATTGCTGGATGACCCGGCGGCCCTCGTCGACCGTCCGGCAGAAGGGCACCATGAGTTTGACATTCGTCATCCCCATCTCGTCGCGTACTTTTTTCATGGCCTGGCATTCCAGGGCAAAACCGCGCTGGTCAGCGCGGGTCGTAGTAGCGCAACGCGCCACGAAAGCCGATCATGGGATTTTCTTCCGCTGATTCATAGAGAAAACCGCCGATCAGGTTCGCGTACTCATTGGACTTGAAATCGCTCATCCGCACGATCACGTCCTTCGGGTAGAACGCGGCCGCGATCATGGCGACGCCGTGCGCCAACTTCTCAATGAAGTACTCGTGCTTTCGTGGATAGCCCACCGTGGCCTGTTCGATCTGGCGGATCACGGCAGCGTCTTCCAGAACGTCAAAATCCAACAAGGCGAGCGGATGGATGCCGATGGTGTTGTTGATAATGAACTCCAGCCGTGCCAGGCCCACCCCGTCGTTGGGCAGGAAGGACAGCCGCAACGCTTCGGCGGGATTCGCGATGTTCATCATGATCTTCGTCCGGGGACGCTCAACGTTTTCCAGCGCGATGGTCTCGACAGTGAACGGCAAGGCGCCGCTGTAAGCGAAGCCGGTTTCGCCTTCCGCACAGGAGACGGTGACGACCTGCCCATCGTGCAGAACCTCGGTCGCTTGACAGGTCCCTACGATGGCGGGCAGTCCCAGCTCGCGGCTCACGATGGCAGCGTGACAAGTCCGCCCGCCTCGATTCGTGACAATCGCCGCCGCCTTCTTCATGGTGGGTTCCCAGTCCGGATCCGTCTTGTCCGTGACCAGAACTTCATGCGGCTGAACCTGATGCAGGTGCTCAACATTCTTGATGATCCGTACCGCACCGGTACTGATCTTTTCCCCCACGGCAGACCCTTCACACAGCACGTCGCTCTTCTCCGTCAGATGATAGACCTCCAGCGTATCGGTTGCCTTCTGCGACTGAACCGTTTCGGGTCGCGCCTGGAGAATGAAAAGCTCGCCGGTAAGGCCGTCTTTGGCCCATTCCATGTCCATCGGGGTAAACTTGCCGCGCTTGGCACTGTAGTGCTCTTCGATCTGACAGGCCCAGCGGGCGAGGGTCAGGATCTCATCATCGCTGATCGCGAACCGCACTCGATCGTCCGGGGGCACCGGAACATTCTTGACCAGCTTGTTGCCACCGCTGTCATAGACCAGCTTGAACTCCTTGCTACCGCACGTCTTTTGGAGAATCGGACGAAAACCCGCCGGCAGCGTCGGCTTGAAGACGTAGTATTCGTCAGGATTAACGGATCCCTGGACGACATTTTCTCCCAGGCCGTAAGCGCCATTGATCAACACCACGTCGCGGAAGCCGGTTTCCGTATCGATGGAAAACATCACGCCAGCGGCTGCCAGATCCGAGCGGACCATTTGTTGAACGCCAATCGACAGGGCGACCTGGAAGTGATCGAAGCCCTTATGCACGCGGTACGAGATAGCGCGGTCCGTGAACAGCGAGGCAAAACACCGGCGACACGCTTCCAGTAGCGCGGCGTCGCCATGCACGTTGAGATACGTTTCTTGTTGCCCGGCAAAGCTGGCGTCGGGAAGGTCTTCGGCCGTTGCGCTGCTGCGTACGGCGACAGCAGGACTTGCCCCGTGCATCCCGTGATAGGTATTCAGAATGTCGGCAGCAAGGTCGTCAGGTAGCACCGCACCAGAGATTTCCTGCCGTATCTGTCTGCCCCTTTGTTGTAAGTTTTCAATGTCCTCGACGTTGAGGTCGGACAAAACGGATTTGATCTTTCCGTCCAGCTTGTTCTGTTTGAGAAAGTAGCGATAAGCGTCGGCCGTGATGGCAAATCCGTCCGCCAGCCGGACACCCTGCGGGCGTAATTCGCGCCACATTTCGCCTAGCGATGCGTTCTTGCCGCCCACCAACGGGATATCGTCGATGGTGATGTCCTCGAACTTGCGGATGAATCGAAGCGCAGTGTTCACGGCGTTTGTTACCATCGGATCTCTTTCTGGTGTCGCGAATAGTCAGGAGATGGAGATATTGTGATCTATGTCCGTCTACAAAAGGAACGGAAGATCAACGGTTGATCAACGGTTGCTTAGCAGTTGCTTAACAGTTGCCTAGCAGTTGCTTAACAGTTACTTAACAGTTACTTAACAGTTGCAATTCCAATGCCAAAAGACAGGCCAATCTGCCGCTACCTCTTGGATCATCTTCCTGAAAGTGTCGACCGCCCGGTCCGTAGTTGCCACAGGAGGAGTCCGGTACAAATGCGCGCGGTTTTGACACAGTTGGAGAAGATTGTGCGCGCTCAAACAGGAATAGTGTGTCATACCGGCATGCTTGGGTGGCGCGTGAATTGCAGTTCGTTTTGGCGAATACCTGCGGCACCTATCCACCGCCGATCCAAAAGCCAAACCGATGAGCGAATCCACTGAGCTAAACCGCAGTCTCGGCCTTCCCCTGATCACGATGTATGGCCTCGGCACGATTGTCGGCGGCGGATTTTACGCGCTGTTGGGAAAAGTTGTCGGCCAGGCCGGTATGCTCGCGCCGGTTGCCGTATTGGCCGCTGCCTTGATCGCCATGTTCAGCGCACTGTCGTACGCAGAGCTGTCGGCGCGCTATCCCTATAGCGCTGGCGAAGCCCACTATACGCTCGTCGCCTTTCGCCGGCTCTGGCCGTCGGTCGTGGTGGGCTGGGCGGTCATTGCGACCGGGGTAATGTCCGCGGCGACACTCGCCGATGCGTTTGTCGGCTTTGTCGGCACGTTAGCGGATATTCCCGCTACGGGTATGGCTCTGAATATTACGAACGGTCGGCAACGTCGCAACGCGTGTGCCGCTACGGTGCGGATGGTCGAGCCTCCGCAGAATCTCACCGTAGGGCTGAAAGCTAGCACCAACTTCCGTCGGTGGCATATAGCTTAGCCGTTTATCAAGCCTTTTGTCGCGATGGCCTGGTAGAGCGGATCCACGATTGTGCTCAGAGCACTTCGATGCGATTGTCGACGCGCAAATCTTGCGCAGACTGCATAGCGGCGTGCTGAGCGATTTGATTGCAATGGTACGTCGAGCAGAATCCATCAAGGATGATATGCGTACCGTTGACGTGAACTGCCAGGTTGTGAATACGATTCCCGGTTGCATGGCGCACGGCCACTTGAACCTGCACGGCCAGATCCTCGACGTTGTTCAGCGGCTTCGGCTGGCTGCCATTCGATTTTTTGACGTGAGTCACCGTTTTGTCCATTCGCGTTCCTCTCCCCTCGTGGTGGCGGCCACGGCTTGGTGCGATTGACGCGCCCCCGCCCTGCCTGTGCGGTTCCGATACATAATGCGGCACATCGCACAGATAGCACCATTCCGGCGAGGACCACGACGGGCGATTTTCCGGCGGCCTGTGGTCATTAACGGCAGTCATTTGCTTTCCCTCTTTTCTTCTGTACTAGGTAAAAGCAATTCTTGTGCCAAACGGCCGGCCGTGGCGAGTCAGCAGTAAGATTCAAGTGGACGAGCAGTCGCAGCGCATAAAAAAACTGCGTTGCCGCAGTTCGCGTTCGAGCCCCATGCCAGCCGCCGAGGGCAAATTACCCGCTACTGGGGACGCGATCGCCGCAACGACGATCACTGCGTACTTGCCAACTCCGCATCCACACGGGGCTCCCTTTGTCACTCCTGAAGCACCAACTATTATCTACCCTCCTTTCAAACCACGCCTCGCCAGGGACCGGGCTACCAACCCGCCTCGGCCTTCCCTGCCAAATCCCTTGGCCCTCTTTCCATACTTTCTACGAACGTTGGACGTCACGAGTTCGTGAGATTCTGACAAGCCGCGCATGTTTTCCTGCCAAGTTAGAAATCTTGGATCGCACGCCGCGCGTTTCGGATCCGAATCCCGCCCTCCTGATTATTTTTGGCACGATAGATTCTGCGTCGCGCCGGCATTTCGCACGATCAGCGAGTGACTTACGTCGAATTCGAGCCTAATTCGAGCAGGCAACCGTCGAAGATGGGTCAAATGGGTGATACGGCTTAAAAGATGGATTTCTGCAATCCGATGAGCCAAGCACGATCGTCGCTACGCCTGCGGTGTACAATTTAGCTAGCAGCGCGCATTCTTCCGAATGGGATCGCTGGTCAAGTTGCTGTGCATCAACAAGGAGAATGGATATGTCTGTCGGTCGTTCATGCTCTGTTATCGCGACCTTCGCGTTGGCTTCGTTACTGAGCCTCGGATTCGCCACCCATGCCAACAAAGCCTACGGCGGCGGACCCGGAGGCGGCGGTCATGGCGGCGGCGGTCATGGCGGCGGCGGTCATGGTGGTGGTCATGGCGGCGGTCATGGTCATGGCGGTGGTGGCCATAGTGGTGGAAGACACGCTGGAGGTTATGGTGGAGGCCATGGTGGTGGTCACGTAGGTGGCAGTCACTATGGTGGCAGTCGCAGTCACTATGGTGGCGGGCACTATGGCGGTAGTCATTATGGCGGCAGTCGCAGTCACTATGGCGGCAGGAACTATGGCAGCACGCGCTATGGCGGTAGTCATTATGGCGGCAGCATCTCCATAGGTGGTTACGGACACTCGAGACCGTCGTATCCGAATCGTGTTGGCTACGGTTATGGGTATTACCCACGCTACTCGAATTTCGGTGGTTACTATTCCAACTACGGTGCGTATTACCCCGCATACCGCCCCAGCTATGTTGTGCGCAACTATAACTACGGCTATTACGCTCCCGTCGATCGTACGATTCCGGCGTACGGCACGACGGTTTATTCCAGCCCACCTCCCCAGGAACCTCAAGTCGTGGACCCGAACGTGCCTGGCACGGAATTACGACCCGGGATGGTATTGCCCGACGGTTCTGTCGTCGTTTCGGTCGGAGCGGCTTCGGACAACTGACCGATCACTCCGTTCGCCGAACCGGATGATGTGCCCGCGTTGGAAACGGTCGCAGTTCCGGGAGCGAACGTGGTGCTAGAGGTGACGAATTCAAGAAATTCCAACCGGCGACCCGCGTTGCCAGTCACCGTCGTGTGCAGCGAGCACGAACGGATCGCTATTTGGCGACGAGGTTTTCGCCGTTTTCGCCCCGCATGACATTCTCGATCGCCACCAGGTCATTTTGGCCGGGTGTCCCGAATCCGTCCGCGTAGCCAAACAATTCAGAAAGGGTGGCTCCTCCCAATCGACCGTCCAGAATTTCGACATGTTTCTCGCTGATATGTGCCGGATGCGGAACTCCGCAAGCTCGCGTCAACATGAGTATCTCTTTGCGCAGCGTAACGAAGAAATTGGCCAGTCGGTCGGCTTTGCTGGTCGGATCCAATCCACGCATCAGCCAACGATTTTGGGTGGCGACTCCCGTGGGACAATGGCCGGTGTGGCAACGTTGCGCCTGAATACAACCGATCGCCAGCATGGCCTCGCGGGCTACGCCAATCATGTCGCAGCCCAGCGCAAAGGCGAAAATCGCGGCCTGCGGAAACCCTAACTTCGCCGATCCGATGAAAACGATATGCTCATCCAGTTGCTGCTCGGCGAAAACCCTGTAGACGCGCGAAAAACCCAGCTTGAATGGCAGGGCCACGTGGTCAGCAAACGCCAGCGGCGCCGCCCCCGTGCCGCCTTCTCCTCCGTCGACATCCACGAAATCAACAGCTCGTCCCGTCGTCGCCGTAAGTCGAGCCAATTCGGTCCAGAAGTCCATTTGGCCCACTGCCGATTTGAAGCCGACAGGTAGCCCGGTAACCTCTGCGATCTGTTCCACCAAATCCAACATCGCGTCCGTCCCGTCGAAGGCAGAATACGCGGACGGGCTGATACAGTCCTTGCCGACGGGCACGCCCCGTATATCGCTAATCTCCTGAGTGACCTTTGCGGCCGGGACGATTCCGCCGGCCCCCGGCTTGGCACCTTGGCTCAGCTTTATCTCGATCGCCCGAATCTGTGGATGACAAGCGACCGCTATCGACCGCAAGGAAGCCATTATAGTGCGCGATGCGTGCGCGAAGACACAGTCACTTCCGCAACTTGATCGTTGAGAAACAAACCGTTTAGCGGGGGCGTGCCGGGCGTCGGATATCCCGGTGTTCGTCGATGTAGGAGTCTTGAATGATCGTTAAGTCGATGTCGAGCGCCATATTCAGCGAACTCAAACTTGTTGCCAGCTCGGCCGGCGTACCCGGCCAGTCCCGGGCAACTACGTCGATCAAACCCTTTCGCATGCGCCCCAGGGCGGCATTGGTGTAGAACTGGTCGAGACCAATCTCGGCGTGTTTGCGACCCACTTGCCAACGCCGCTGTACGTACTGGTGATCGTAGGCGCTGCCAAATAGTTCCATGACCCAGATCGCAAGAGTCCCTTTTAATCGGTCGACCTGCTCCTTTCCGCCCGTGATGACTTTTTGGGCGTTGGGATGCTTCTGAATTTGCGCGTAGAAGTCGTCGATCAACATTGGCAAGTGAGGCTCAACGATATCCGCCAGGGACCTCACACGCTGCGCGTCCGCATCGGTCCAGCCCAGGTATTTCTGTAGTTCCCGAAACCGTCCGTAGAATTCGTGCGGATCGATCCGGACCTTCGACTGCGATTCTTGATCTAACATGGAAGCACCTCCTGTATTCTATTCTCGTTGGACGCCCGTATTTCAGGAAGTTCAAACGCAGAAAATCTTTGCTGCCTGGCGTCTTGCTGTGAAAAAGCTACGCGACTGTGCGTATTCGCCCGCTCGCTCAAGCGCGGCACCCTTCGCCAACCCACGGCACATGCCCAATCACACCAAACTAATCGGCACAAGCCGGATGCCGCAAGAAATCGCTACAAAGCGATACACTCCGAAAGACCGGCCGCGCGCGACGCTCAACAGCGGTTCCCCGGAGACGTAGATGCGATCGACCCCGCGGTGCCGTCACCGCAAATCGACTCGGTATGCCTGCCATCCATCGTTCTCGCGGTGGCGAAGAACGATGAAGTGCGACTTACCTGCAGAACGGGCAAGCGGCGATGCCGGCTCCCGTCAATTCCAAGAAACCCACACCGCGCGCGATCGATACGGTGCCGGCAATGACGACGCACCACGCAGCGATTCGCAGGATGCGAGTCCGCGCTGCGATTCCCAGCAGCGATCCCCCGCAACCGGCCAGGACCATCAACGGCACGGTACCCAAGCCGAAGGCGATCATCGTGAGTGCGCCGTTAAAGACGTTGCCCGTACTTGCGGCCAAAGCGACAAAGGCGTAGACGAGTCCGCACGGAATGAATCCCGTGAAGACGCCGGCTAGAAAGACTTGTGGTAAGGACGGCGCCGTCAACAGCGTTTTCAGCCAGCCCGCAGCGGCACACGGAAAGTGGCCCACGGCGGTCGGGCGCCAGGGGATGACGCCGGCGGTCACCAATCCCAACACGACCAGAAGGAGCCCACAGGCGATGGCTAGCCCAGCCTGTACATTAACCAGCGGCGAGAAATGCTGTAGCCAAAGACCAAAGAAACCAGCCGCCGCGCCCGCGAAACCGTACGTAAAAATGCGACCCAGCGAGTAGACCAGTTGGCGCACCAGGTTACGGCTCATCAGCTGGCCGTTACTCCCCAAGGCCAAGGCCAAGGGCCCGCACATGCCCAGACAATGTGAGGATCCAAGTATTCCGCTTACAAAAATCAAAGGTAGTTCGATCATGAGCGGACGACCTCCACAAACGGCGCTGGGTCATCGGAGGTGTAGATTACGTCCGGCTTAGGCGGCGGAACGAATGAATCGAAAGAAGTCTCGCAGACGGCGTCATTCGCCGGTTGCGGGTACTGCGCCAGCCGCATTGAGTTCGTCACGACCAGCAGGCTGCTAATCGCCATCGCTAGCGCGGCAAGAATCGGGTTCAGCTTGCCGCAGGCTGCCAGGCCGATACCAATCGTGTTGTACGCAAATGCCCAGCACAGATTCTGGCGTATCACACGCACGGTTTTTCTTGCCAGCAGAATTGTCCAGGGCAGCCGCAGTAGATCGTCGGATAGCAGACATACGCCGGCCGCATCACGTGACAGGTCGGCACCACATCCCATGGCAATGCCTACGTCGCTGGCTGCTAGCGCCGGTGCGTCGTTGATACCATCGCCGACCATCGCCGTTGGTCCAATTCGGCGTTGCGCTTCGCCCAGTGCCTTGACTTTGTCCTTGGGCGACTGACTTGCACAGACATCGACATCCAGCGCCGCCGCAATCTTGTCCGCTCGACTCCGATGATCGCCTGTCAGGACAGAAACATCAATTCCCATCTGCCGGCAACGTGCAATGGCCGTCCGCGCGTGGGGGCGCAGCTGTTCATGAAATACGAAAACACCGCGGACCTGACCGCCCCAGCCAATGCAGGCGACCGGTTCGCCGTCCTTCAAGGCCATATCGAGGTAGGCGGTCAAACGGTCGCCAACAGCCTGCAGGGATTCCTGCATCCATGGGACGCTGCCAAGATAGATTCGGTCCGAGGCGGCGTCGACTCCGGCTGAAACTCCGCGCCCGGCAACATGAATTGCGTCTCGCGGTTGGACAGGCCGCGTAACGTCAGCAACGTTGCGCACGATAGCTTGCGATAGCGGATGATTTGACGCCGTGGCCAGTCCAGCGGCGCGCGCCAGGACCATTTGCGGTTCTGTGTTTTCATCGTGTTCGAAGTGCTTCACCACAGCGAAGCCCGTCGTCAAGGTTCCCGTCTTGTCAAATCGCAACGCGCGGATCTCGGCCAGCCGTTCCAAGACGGTACCGCTACGAAAAAGCACCTGCGCCGTCGCCGCGCGGCCGAGTGCGGCCCAAACGGCCATCGGTGTTGCCAGGCCCAGCGCGCACGGGCATGCGATCAGCACGACCGACAAACCGGCCAAGATACCGGCTTCAATGCCGGAGTATTGAGTGTGGTACCACACGGTTGTCAGTGCGACTAGCCACGTTGCCGGAACGAACCAGCGGGTGATTCGATCCGCCAGGTTCTGATAACCGCTTTGTTGCTCACGAGCTTCTTTCACAAGCTGAACAAACCGCGATACTGTCTCTTCGCCGGCCGCCGCAGTCACGCGGACGGTCAGGTCGCCATCCAGATTCAATGTCCCGCTGTAGACGGTGTCCCCTGGTCCCTTACCAATCGGCAGACTTTCTCCCGAAAGCAGTTGTTCATCGACATCCCCCTGCCCTGCCACAATGTGGCCATCGATCGCGAATCGTTCGCCGGCCAAGATTCGGACGCGGTCGCCACGCCGGATCGACTCGCGCGGGACGATGCGGTGCTCGACACCCGTGACCCTCCGCAATGTGTCTGGTAGTAACTGCTCCAATGAATCCAGCGCATTGTTGGTCCGTAGTTTTCCGGAGGCTTCCAGCCAGCGGCCCACGGTAACCAGCACCAGCACCATGCAACCCACCTCAAAATAGACATGGCCCTCACCGCTGATCACCGAGACGGCCGAATAGACATACGCTGCGACGACGCCGGCAACGATCAATACGTCTGTCGTCCAATTGCCGCGGCGCAGCGCCTGCCATGCCGAGCTGAAGATCGGACCACCCAGCAGGAACAAAACGGGAACGGCAAATAGCAGAGCGAGATAACGAAACAAATCGCTCAACGAGTCCGTCAGGGCATGGGTGTCTTGACCATAAAGATCTCGACTCCACAGCGCCATGGAGAAGACCATGACGTTCATCGTAAAAAAGAGGCCGAAGCCAAGACGAGCGATCATCCAGCGAGCGGCACCTTCTTCGCCCTCGGCGCTAGTCACTGCCGCTGCGATGCGACAACCGACGCAACAGTAGACCGGCTCGTCGCAGAGGTCGTCCCCGGTTTTCCGCCATGAACGTGGCAACGGCAGATGGCAGTAGGAACACGACGGACGTGACGCAGGAGCCGGGGTCATGGAGGTGTCAGGATCTCGGTTTGCAATTCCGGAAACAGGTAACGAATGACATAGTAGATTGCCATGATCCAGAACAGCAGCCATATCAGGCGAACATACCAGGGGATCCGACTGCTAACGTACGTATGAAAACGGCTCTCCGCACGGGCTGAGTCTGGCCGTTCTTCCGGTGCAGTGGGTTGGGATGAGTGTTCCGGCATCGGTTTTTGATCCTGTTAGTCGGCTGGAGAGTGTCTGTCCGCTGCTGAAGGCGCAACAAGTCCGTCCAGATATCTTTCGTTTTCGAGCATCTTGTACTTTGGGCCCTCGATATTGTGAAACATCCCGTGCAACGCCGCCCAACAGAACAGGCACAGGAATCCCAAGCTGGCTAGTAAGTAGTTCACGACCGGCGTAATGGCAAAAGCGCCGTCGACATCCCCGCGAACCAACGCCAGAAACTCGGCGAACTTGGTACCGAATCCATAAAGGCTGGGCACAAGGATCAAGACGGCCAACAACAGCGTGATTGTCCCTCGCGATCGCGAGGACTCTGGTTCGTTCATCGATCTTACTCCAAAGGACTTTCCATCATGCGCTCAATCGGCGTGTACTGCTCATAGGCCGGATAACTCTCCAGCCACGAACCCAGCCATTGCACATAGGTGATGATCGCAAGGCCCCGTTTGTTTGGCCGATCCGGTTCACCGTCAAAAAACCACGAGTAGTTCGGCATGGGTGAATCGGCCGAGACACTGCCAGGCTCGAAAAAATGAACCGCGTGCCAGTCATTGCTGCGCCGTCCGCCTTCTCGCGATAGGTCAGGCCCGACGCGCCGTGTTCCAAACATGACGGGCCGCTGCAGTTCATTCTGGTATTCCCACGTCGCCGAAACCGGACCCCACCGCTGGCTTTCGTTGGAAACGGGCCGAACAAATTGGCTGTGGCAATGCCAGCAGCCTTCGCCGATGTAGATCTTGCGGCCCAGCTCCAGCGCCTCGGCGCACTTTTCCGGCGTCGCTTCGCCAAAATGCTCTTTGAACGATTCCGGGTAACGCACGCTCAAATCATCAAATTGAAACAGCGTGTTCTGATTCACGACTTCGGCCACCGTCTGCTCCGGCAGATCCTGGTACATCAGAATCGGCACTACAGCATTGGATAGAAAGGCGAAAAAGAAGAATCCCAACCCGCCAATCAACAGGATTCCGGATTTGGTTTCAAACATTCAGGTTTCCTCAACTTGTTGCGGGTGCCGTCGCCGTCGGGCGTGCCGCAGCCGGCGCCAATCGCCAAGTCTTGTAAAGGTTGTAAACGAAGCAAAGTTGTCCGGCGATAATCGCCAGGCCAGCGAACAAGCGTGTGATCCAAAACGGTTGAGAGCCAGTGACTGACACATCCCATGGCTGCAGCGACGCCCAAAAGAATCCCTGAAAGACGCCGGCTAGTCCGAGGTCCACAAACATGACGAAAACACCCGTCACCGAGAGCCAGTAATGCCACTCGCACAGGGTGCGGCTATACCACTGCGTGTTCCACAATCGCGGAAACAGGTATGTCATGATCCCGAGCAGCCACATACTGAAGACGCCAAACATCACCAGGTGAGCGTGTCCCACAACCCAGTCACTGAAGTGGATCAACGCCTGGAATGTCAGTGTGACCTGCAGCGCACATTGAAGACAGGTGATAAAGTAGAGCACCATCCCGGTGTAGAACCAACGGATGGGCAGGTTCGTTACGACAGTACGCCCGGAACCCCAAATCGTTCCGAAGAAGTTAATAATCACCGTGGTCACAACCAGTTCGACGGCAATGGTCGCGACTACTGCCCCGTACTGCAGGAACATGGGAATGGGAGTGTAAAGAAAATGATGAATTCCGTTCAGCGGATAAAAGAAGGCGAGTCCCCAGAAGCCGACCAGCGAAAGTCCGTGACTCCAGATCGGCCGTCCCAACATGATCGGCACAAAGTAGTACATCAGCCCCCAACCTAAGGGCGTCACAAACAATCCGACCAGGTCGTGAATGAATAGACCGGCAATCGCACCGCCACTGGTTCCGGGCACGAAATATTCCGGCAGAAAGTTACCCATTGCGTAGGTCAAGAACGTCCACACGAAGGCCGCCATGAAGTACCACAAACTGACATACATGGGTCCCTTCGTCTTAACGATGGGCGACATAAAATTCACTGCCACCAACAGCAAGCCAACCAAGGCGAGCGGGTCAATCCACGTGGGTGTTTCTCCCCATTCAATACCTTGCGCCTCGCCCATCAGAATGCCGCCGGCCGTGCCCAGCACAACCACCTGCCACGCAGCAAAAATAAAGTACGACAATCCGCGGCTCAGCACTCGTTTTAGCGTCAAACGAGGAATCGCCCAGTGCAGCGCGCCCAGGAAGGCGTTGGCGAGAAAACCATAGGCGATGGCGTTGGTATGAATCATCCGCCAGCGACCGGGCGATAAATATTCCAGACCCTGATGGGGATTCCAATTGACCAGTTGCAAGGCCATCAGCAGGCCGCCAATAAATGAAACTCCTAGATAGAAGATGGCCGCCAGAAAGTACCACACGACCAGACGCTGTTCGACAAGATGGTCAAACTCGGAAGTCGATAGGGTAACGTCGTTGTCGGTCACGTGGACTGCTCCGTAATGCGTTGGTGAGGTACAAACTGGCCCAAGGGATAGACAAGTGCCAGCGTCCAACCAAACACAAGATGCGTCAGGGCGGCCACCCAGGGCGGGACGAGATTGACGATCAGGTTCTTTTCGGACATTTCGATTAACGCCGGCTGCAGCCAGGAGAGAATGCCATAAAAGTTGATCAGCCAGACCGCCAGCGACAACACCGAGACCACGGCGAGGCGCGCTGCGAAGGATGAGTTTGCCGTCCAACGGGTCAGCACCAGGTAGAATGGTATGCCCAGCAGCATGCCAGTCCCAATGTAAAGGCAACAGCCAACGGCCAGCGCCAGTCCGCTGTCTAGCTTCAGGGCCTGATCGCCCAGCGGAAACGTCAGGTAGACGCGAATCAATTCCATCGGATGTTGTCCGACCATCAGCGAGCCGACCACGTTGAACAACAGACTGGTCACGGCGCCGAACATCCCTAACACGAAGCCCGCCGTCGCAAAATAGGTCGTGTAATACCCACCGGGACGAAAAGTCGGGGGCACGTAGTTCGCTTTGACCTCCTGTTCCAGCGTGCGAACTCGGTCTTTCAGGTCTTCGATTTCTTGTTGTTTTTCCTCAGAGACCATGGTTACGTTCCCCGTTGGGGGTGCTGGTCGAGCGTGTGGATAGAGTACGGGAGCGTTGTTCGTCGACAGTTCACTCGTTGATGAGGACACCGTCTTGTGTTTCAACCTTATCGGCCGGCGCTTCATCGTCTGCTTCGTCTGAATCGTCGGATTCCTCAAGCGAGTCGGATTCGTCGGGGATGGGTGCGTCGCCGAATCTCTCGGGTGGCTGGCCACGCCGCCGACGCTCTCCGACGTCCTTAACGAAATGGACCAGGTGCCAGACGGACTCGGGACTCTCGGAAAATGTCGATGCAAAGCCCGGCATCGGACTGCCGTTGATGCCAGAGTGGATACGCCGATAAATATCGATGGGCCGTCCGCCACCGCGGAACATTCCCGACGTCAGGTCGGCCGCAGAAGTCTTGTGGCCCCAGGCGTCCTTGGTGATCTCCAGTTCTCCGAAGAAGCCGCCACGCCCATCGTTACCGTGACACTTGACGCAACCTAGCGTCGGTGTGACAAACAATTGGCGACCTGCTTCGATCGTTTCGGCAGTCATCGTTGGCATGACCGATTCGGGCATTACCAATTGCGACTCGGTTAACTTCCAATTGGTGAGAACCGTGTCGATGGCCTCATCGATCAGATCTTCGTCCAGCATCTCTTCGTCTTCCGCGATCGCTACTAATTGCGATTCGAGTTCCCCGCGGCGCGTTAGGGCAAGGACGTAGTCCGTTACGGCTTCCACATCTTCTTTCGACATCCGATTAAAGGCCGGCATCGCCGTGCCCGGTACACCGTTGCGCAGGGTCCGCATGATGTCATGTCGGCGTGGTTTGGCGCCGTAGGGAGTTGATGTAAATTTGAAGATGCCACGTCGATAATCACGCGGTAGCGGCTGTAGATATTCGGCGACAGCCCCGGCTCCATCGCCGCTAACCCCGTGACACTGCACACAATACCGTGTGTAGATGACCCCGCCACGTTTGAGGTGCGCCGGATCCATGTCTTCGTCACCCAGCAGAATGAGCTTCGTCGGCGAACCACATTCTTCCGCAAGTACGTCGAGGATCTGCCGCTGAATTCCTTGCCAAAGCTGTTTGTCCTCGTCGTCGGACGCGTCCTCGGTCAGGGCGACAAAATCAGCATTTGGCGTGAACTGGGGTGCCAATGTCGGTCGACATCCTGGTAGCCCGCCAAGCAAAACAATGGATGCCAACTTGACGAACGACCCCTTTCGCGGGGACCCAGTTTGAGATTTTCGGATTGGTTCGGTTGCCAGGGATACTCGCCAAAACGGCAAGAAAAACGTTAAACGTATGCGCCGCATGCCCAAACACCCGAAGGCACGCGTGGATATTCTCGTCACGTGAGGGAGTGCCGATAAAGACGGTTTATCGCTGCCGCGCAAGTTCAACCAACCCATCCCCCCCGGCCCCGGGAACTCTTGTGATCATTTTCTCGACGCCCCGCACCCTACGTCCTCAGCGGGCCATTGGAAGAGGAGGCAGGTCGTGTTCGATGTTCGTCAAGTTGAAGTGCTCGCCGACGCAATCATCGTGCCAAACGGCTCCGCTCCGATTCGTACGCTGTTTTCGCCCGTTTTGCTCTGTCGGCAGGCTTGAAGAAGTATCGATGGGCAAATAACTGTGCGTAAAAGCACGCCTCACCGCACGGTCGCACACCACGGCGTGCATTATTCGCACAGCTTTGCCCGGCGATTACGAATTATTGCCCAGCGTAGGAACGTGAATTCTTGGCGCCTCCGCGTGTGGAGCGGTGGGTTGATCATCTCCGAGTCGGCGCGTGATTTGCGTTGAGGCTCGTCACTGGTCGAGTTCATCAACGAGGAAGCCTATGTCGCGCACGGTCGTTAACTTCTGGCTTGACACCTTAATGTTCATCTGTTTTTCAAGCCTGGTGTGGTGCGCGACGGTGTTGCGATTTGTCTTTCCTCCCGGTCCAGAGGCCCGAGACTGGAGTTTGTGGGGCTGGAGTTACGTGCGTTGGTTCGACTTTCAATATTTGTTGCTGTGCGTCATGGTTTTACTGGTCCTGCTGCATGTTATGCTGCATTGGAGCTGGGTGTGCGGCATAGTCACAGTCAAGCTGCTGCCCAAAACCGATCAGTGGAAGCGTCGTTGGGACGATGGCCAGCGCACTTTGGCAGGCGTGGGTCTGCTGATTGTGTTGCTGAACGTGATGGGTATCGGACTGGCCGTAGCGGCGCTGATGGTCCGAGAACCGACTTCCTGGCCGTGAATGTGTTTGTCGCACCGTGTGCTGCACGCGAAACGAGACCGTGCGGCACGCGTAATGAGGACGTCCGCTGGCTGGCCGCAACCGAAACACAATGCTCGTGTCTGCTGTGGCGGAACGTCGGGCCGAAATAACCGGAAGGTTGTGACTCGTCAGCACCCCCGCGCTGTGGAAACGCCGGGGGGCGCGAGGGACGAGCGATTCGAATGAACGGATCGTGGCGATTAACGGCTGGCTGTGCGCACCGTCTTTTGGTCGTTGAGGCCCCAGTCGTAGTCGAGATACGATATCTGACCCGAACCGCGGGCTGCGGCCTGCTGTGCGGCACGGTCGGGTAAATAGGGCGAGATGGTTTGCAACTGCGCGGCCTGATTACTGCCAAAATCGCTGGCAAACCAATCCATAATGGACGACAGGTGGAACGTCCCATTGCCGTATCGGAAGTTTTGCGGATTGGCGAAGAATGTTCGTGTGTTGGTCGCGATCTGTTGTTCAAGACTTTGGGCTGTATAGGCTTCGTTCGACAGGGGCGGACAGCTGCGCAAGGCGCAAACGATGGCGAAGTGAATCCGCGGTTCGCCCATTTTGCGAAGGATCTTGTGCTCGATGTCCTCCAGCGAATACGAGTCGCCACCAACGACTAACAGCAACTCCTTCCAAATGTTATATCCAAACACTTTCGCCGTATGGTTGCGGATACTGGTCGTGGGATACTCGCGCAGAATACCCTTCACGGTGACCGCATTGTACGAATTAATCCAAAAAGCCAGCTTGGCGGTTTTACTGGCGTCGGCCGTCGTGCTGGCCTGGGACAATGTATTCAGATAGCCGTCCAATGCCTGGATGTCAGCCGATGATCGCTTCCAGCCGGTGTAGTCGACGTTGCCATTCGCATCCACGTACTTCTTCAGCAGCGCATCCCACGCGATGTGATCGATCCGGTCCATGGAAACCTGCTGAGAAGCGGCGACCTTGCGACCAACGGTCCAGGGGGCTGCAAGACAGTTCGCTGCAGGACTGGTGATCCATAGAGCAACCGCCGATACGATGATAAATCGAGGCGTTTTCATGACACTTCCTTGCTTGGTCTGCCGGCGAAGGTTCCACCTTCGCGCGCGACGTTATGGGACTTCGCAACAATAACCTTGTTACTATCGGGACTTACGAGATGTCAGTCTGTAAGGTTCGATACCGGCCGGCGCCGATACTCAAGCGGACGCAGCGCGTCGATGTGGAAAAACCGAGAACGCCATCGGTGCCGATTGCACCGTTCAGTCACGCACAGCTAACAGCACCACATCACGGCCCGTAGCGCCGCTAACGGCGAATCGATCACCGGGAAACGATCGCGCCGCGGTCTTGCCGGCCGTGGCCATCATTTTCTCGAACATCAGGCGGCAGCCATCGCACCTGGCCAAGTGCTCGTCGACGTTGGCCGACGTTTCCGCATCCAGCGTTCCGGCAGCGTATTGCTGCATCAGCGATTGGGTGTCGGTACATGTGATGTTGCCAAAATTCGGACCGGCCACGGGGAGAAACTGTCGAGCGACCAGTCCGACGATCACAACAAGTGTCACGAAGCCGATTGCTGCAACGGCGGTACGCACAACTTCCTGCTTACGGCGATTGCGGTTGAAGCCTAAGACAGCCTGCGAAAGCATGCCATCCGGGCACGCATCCCAACCGGCCGATGACCTCTGATTCGATTCGTTCATCTTCATTCTCACGCGGACCTGAGAAATTAAGGAGACGCCGCGTCTTGTGGTACCTCGTCTTTTGGTACCACAACGGGGTCGTTTGCTACCACACAGGGCGTCTCGAAACTATCCCTAACTATTTAACTATCGTTAATTTTGTGCCAGCAGTCTGTGAAGCTTGTCACAGTCGAGCAGGGCGCGGCAACTCTGGGGAGGAAAACTTAGTTACCCGATCCTCAGTTTGAGTAGGCCGCGGCAGTTCCTTACCCACCGTACGGGCTAGTCGCTGTGGATTGATCAGCGTAATTTTGCGCCGCCCGACTAGAATAAGCCGTTGTGCCTGCAGTTCGCCCAATGTGACGGTTACGGTCTCCCGCGTCGCGCCAATGACGCTCGCCAAATCCTGATGCGAGAGCTTGATTCCCAACACCAGGCCGTCGGCGGCCGGACGGCCGTACTGTTCCGCCAGCTCCAGCAGTAGATGCACCAGTCGTTCGCGGTTGGACCGGTAGAGCAAATACTTCAACCGACGCTCGATCCGCTGCCGCCGCAGCCCCATTAGTTTTGTGATACCCAACGAGAATTCTGGATAGGCTGCTATCAGCCTGTTCATCTCGTTTGCCGGGATGAGAACGACCTTCGAGTCTTCAACGGCCTCGGCGTACTCGTCACGCTCGCTGCCATCCACCAGCGCCAATTCGCCGAACAACTCACCTGGCTCGATAAACGCCAGAATCGATTGTTTACCTTCCGGTGTCAGACTGCCAATCTTGGCACGGCCACTCACCATCAGCAGCACACCGTCGGCCTGATCGGCGGGCAGGTAAATAGGAGTCTTTCGTGGAAAATCACGCGTTCGAGACCGCGACTCGACGCGCGCGAGTTCGTCGTCGTCCAGCTGCTCGAATAGATCACAGTTCTTCAAGAACCAATGTTTGGTTGACATACGAAGTGCACTTTCCGTGCAAGAAATCGATCGAAACGCTGGATGCAATGCCGCCTGGCCGGCCTGTATTCTACGGCCAATTGTGACTTGGGTTCAGACGAAAACTGTCCTAAGCCAGGCTAGAACAGAACGGGTGGCGTCGGAATCGCATTTGGTGCCGCCAAAAGCCTGGTTTTGCAAGATTGAATACATAATTGCGCCTTCGTCCTTCCATCGGCGCCATCGCGAAATCACTTATCACGATACCACATTGCCACGAATTGACAGGTTACCGCCATTGTGTGCTTCTTCACCGAGCGACGGGTTCATCATCGCCGATAAGGTCAACGATCAAGCGACGGAAACCGGTGTTGTGCACGACGAGCATAGGAAAGGAAGATAGGATGGCGAAAGCGTTGGGGATATCGGTGATTGGATTGATGTTGGGAGTTCTGTGCCTGATATCTGCCGGCTGCCGATCGCATGGAAATGGTCACTGTGCCAGTGGTCAATGTGGAGCGTCCGGATATTCGGCTCCTGCCTATTCGGGCCCGACGTATGCTGAGCCGACCTATTCCGACCCTGCGTATGGTGCGCCGAGTGGATCTGTGCACGTACGGCACCACCGCAGCAAGGATCTGGGTCGCGGTAGTCATTGAGAAGAAGTTAGCGATGAGAAGATCGTGTGGGTCGAGTTTTCATCATTCCTCTTCGGCGAGGTACACCTGCGGCAGACTAGCCATTTCATCCATGATTTCTTTGGGTGTTCGATGTTTACCCGAGACGGTTTCGCCTCTTCGCCGTGCCCGGCTGGCCGCTCGTGACTGTTTCAATTCTTCCATCAACTCGTCCTGCCTCGCTTGGACTTCGGGCGCGACGTAGTTGCGGACGCCCTTGCCACTGCCGCAGGCGGGGCATTTTACTTTGCCTTCCAACACGGCTTCACTGTCGGTCAGGTCGGGTTTCTTGCCCCAAGTCAAGTTTCCTTCGGCGTCGAGATGCGCGCGGGGCTCTTGCGATAAAACAGAAACGGTTGCCCCTCCTTGCCCTGGCCGGTGCAATCTTTATCGACACAAGTCAGCGCGGGCCAGGCCATCCTGTAGGTCTTCGTGTCCTTGATGTTTTCCGCTTGCCGAGGTGGCCCCGGCTGATCGTCGTCCGATTTTCCGATGACGTGCATGCCACCGCTTCCCTCAAGGTTTTCCGCTAACCGAGGTGGGCCCGGCTGATCTTCGCTCGATTTTCCGATGATGTACACGCCACCGCTTCCCTCGACGATCAGCTGTCCCGGGCGCGGTTTCAGAACGATCTTGTTGCCGTGGGGAGCATCGGTAACCGTAGACCTAGAGGATGGCGCCGGCGCGTCATTGCCATTACAGCCACAATAGACAACGGCAACCAACAGCCAACTTACCGCAGCGCTACGAGGTCTGCTCCGACCCGGTTCAACCGATCGTTGAACTCTGGTAACGCGAAATAAGCTGAAATATCGAGTCATCTTCTCCAATTCAACTCGTGTGACACCGACCACTGTGTCGGTTGCTAATAGTGTCGGTTGCTAATAGTGTCGGTTGCTAATAGTGTCGGTTGCTAATAGTGTCGGTTGCTAATAGTCATTCGCAAGATCCGCAATCTCGGCCGCCGTAAGATTGCGATTGTATATCTGCAGATCGTCCAAGTAACCGATATATCGTTCGTCGGCCTCGTAGCTACCGTCGGGGGTATCCTGGTCTTGCCCCAAGACGATCGATTGAAATTGCATAGCGTAATAGTCGGATCTCCAATGGTCAGCCCCTCCGGAATACCAATAGCCCTCGGAGAACAATCGCAATCCGATCAGAGTTCCATCGAAATAGAGTCTGTAACCGACGCCGTCTTCGCGTACGAAGACAATGTGGTGCCAATTGTCATCCCTAGTACTGGTGAGTGAACCGCTGATGAAGTCGCCTGGTTTTATGTCATAGACCCAAACCTGGTTTGTATTCGGATTCGGAAGCAACTCGGTCAGAACCAAGTTATCTAAGTGCCACGACCAGCCATGCGCGCTGAAGATACTCAGATCGGCTAACGAGTCGGTGCGTAGCCAGTAAGACAAGGTGAAATTATCCAAGCCGTTCAAAGCACTGGTGGGAAGGGAAATCTTGTCATTTTGATCGGCATCTCCTCCGTCCGAAAAATGCAGCACGCCACAATGAACCGGGTCATCCGCCCAAGCAGGCCCCGCCCCCCAAGCGTCATTATTTCCGGTCTCGTCTTCGGTGGGGTCAGTCTGAATGTCGAACGTGTATCGTGCGTGAAGACCATTGATCGTGACAGCCGGTGTCTGACACGGCACCGGTGTACCATCCGTCGTGCCGTCCGTTGTTCCGTCCGTTGTTCCATCCGTTGTTCCGTCCGTTGTTCCGTCCGTTGTTCCGTCCGTTGTTCCGTCCGTTGTTCCGTCCGTTGTCCCATCCGTTGTTCCGTCCGTTGTTCCGTCGGTCGTTCCGTCTGCCGCGCCTCCACTGGCGGCGGCTTCATCGAAACAGACGGCAGGTAGCTGTCGCTGATCAATCTTAGGCATCCAGTACCTGACTTGATTTTCACAGCTGTCCGGATCGATCACAGCTGCCGAGATGTTTTCGACATGCCCGTCGTAGAACGCGACATTCAACTTGCCAAAATGCCGAGGGCGAACCGTGCCGAACCAGTCATCATGGGTCGCTGGCGCGTCGTACGGCAGGCCAGTGACCTTGGCGACGTCGGAGCCGTAGTCGAGCGCCAGGATTTTGCTGGCGTCCTGGCTTCCCAACCGATGCAAACGGTCGTTGAAGCCGTAGCTTGGCTGTCCGGCGTCGGTGTCTTCCGGACAATCCCAAACCGCCTCGGCATCTTCGAGATATTCGTCCATGAATCGATTCAGACTACCGTCTCCCGCGCGAATCTTGCCGGGAAGGCTGGATTGGATCTTCTTGTAGGTCTCAGTCAGACTACGCAGATTGGACTGGCATTGCGATGACCTCGCGTTGCGGCGGACGGCTGTCACGGCAGGCAGTAACAACGCCACCAAGATGACGATGATGCCGATGACGACCAGGAGTTCAACGAGCGTGAAACCCCGCGCGGCGCGGCGGCATTTTCCTACGGAGATATTATAAGGAGGCACAGCTTGCGGCTCTCCCGGTTGGAACCCTCTGGTGCCCCGCACTGTGGACCACCGCGCCATTGTAACCGGGCAGCGCCAGCCTGATGAACGTTCATTGGCCAACGCGCGTGATACATGGGGTTGACTCGATTGTCGGACACCTGCGGCCGCTGTGACGACCGCCGATACAAACGTTGAACGTTTCTGCGACCGTCGCCCAAGTCCTCCATTCTAGGCCATTTGAAATTGACTGCAAAGGGGACGACCCGCAATCCTCTATGGATCGTCGCGCCAGGACCCTTGTGAACTACGGGCACCGCCGCGCGGTCTATCTCGATATCTGCCGTGCACGAAGCAAGAGAACTAGCGGTTCATCAAGAGCCACCTCTTCGTGCCAGCTCATTCGATCGACTTGTTCACTGCGCGATCCGGCTAATATTTTCGCACTTCGTTTAGCAAATCAGCCGGCGTGGGCCGATCGGAAAAGGTTTTGGCACGACGCTCATATCGCACGATGCCGTCACGGTCAATGACGAATGTCGCGGGCCGGTTGCTCAACTCCGTATGAATTCTCATCTGCATCGCCACGCCATACGTTGCGCTGACGGTTAGCGATGGATCCAGCAGCAACGGGTAGCCCACATCGCCATCGAGAGCGATGCGCTTATCATGGGCGCGCGAATCATGTAACACGCGAGATCGACAAATCTGCAGCTTAGTTCGCCGTAGACCAACCGTTGATGTGCTGGTTCGTTTTAGCCAACTCGTCCAGTTTCGCCTTCACTTCGCTAGGACTTGTGACGGCGAATTGGAACGTGCATAGGGGCGGCGAGGCTGTGGGGTCGGTTTCGATATTCGAGACACCTTTGACGTTGGTCAGAGCGCTTCGCACGGAAGCGGCGCAGCCACCTCACGTCATGTTCGGAAGATTTAATTTGACGTACTGCACGTCGGCAGTAGTTTGAGTTGTCTTTGGGGCCGGATCGGCCTTGGTTGTTTGTTGATCGCTCGGTTTGGCGCAGCCGGCGGTCAGGAATAGAGCCAAGATAATAACGGCGTAAAACAGTCGCATCGAAAGACCTCCAAATTTACCAATAGACTAAATTAACCCATACAATATGGAATACGTTACGCGTTGCCGTCGCAATCTGACCAGTATAGCAACTTCGTGATGGGCGGTCGATCGAACTGGCGAATCACCTTGATAGGGCCCTTGAATGTAAGCCATTTCACGGTTCTCCGCCGGAGATCGAAGAAGGGGGCAAGATTAGCGGCCGTTCAAATCGATACCCCACTCCGAAGCGACCAACTCCGGCATCACGGACAAGCCCGCTCTTCCATCCGCCCAAAGGCAGAACTCGCTACCGGATAATCGAAAGACGGGTGAACCGGGCGAGTCTGCGCTGGGAAAGACTTTGTAGGCCGACTACTATGCAGGATCGAGCGAGTTTATTCTAGATTGTGTGGCGCGGCAGTGTGCCTGTGCCGACTTTCGGCAGTACAGGTTCGGCTTCCGAAGAGATTGAGGATCCCGATGGCCAAGCATCATTTACATCTTCAGCCGAGCGAACGCGTGATCGTTCAGGCCACGGCAGAGATCTACGCCGCCTACATCAGCGCCGGTCGAGTGCTTGAGGGTGAACATGAGCAGTGGATCGAGCGGTCGCTGACCGAAGCGATTCACATTGCCAAATTGGCGGACGCGCGAATCATCAGCGATGACGAGATGGACTCGTCCGGCGGCGGATTGTTGGGAAACGCTTCCTAGCGCGTGCGGTGGTGTCCTGATTTCGCTTTACTTCGTGGGGCAGTTGTGCAACCTGCCAATCTTAGCGAGCTTTCGGCCGTCGGACATGCATTGATGGTGCTTGGATCCCGCCACGGTTTATCATCCCGCGACGTTTCATCTCGCCACGTTTCAACCCGCCACGTTTCATCCCGCGACGTTTCATCCCGCGACGATGAAGGAATATCCGATTCGTAGGTTTAGTACGTTTTGGCCGGGCCATTTTTGAACCGATGCGCGGTGATCGACGTACATAATCCAGGCAAAACCAACTTCCACTCCCTCGCACAAGTGCTAGCAGGATCGAACAAGGAACGGGGTGCAAGCACCCGCTTCACGGCCGCGACGCTTGCTACCCAAACGGCTACCTCAACCGTGCCATTACGAAACCAATCATGCTCATCACCCATCACTCCAGCCGTCGGCAGCGCCGTCGAATATGCCGTTGACAGCGCCGTCGACAGTGCCGTCGACAGTGCCGTCGACAGTGCCGTCGACAGTGCTGCTAACAGTGCTCTAGCCCTGAACTGGGCCGAGCGTGTAAAAGTCTTTGCGATACGGTCCCGTGAATGTCGCCAAAGACAGTTATCCCACACGAATCCGCAGGTCTTTTTTCTTGTTTCCCGCGAAACAGCAATTCCTATAATGGGGATGCTCGTCCGGCCTTCTGCTGGGCGGACCCAGATCATGCTATCCCAGAACATGCTAACCAAGAAAAAACTGCAACGAGACTAAATAGGCCAATCATAAAGGGTGAATTGAGATGTCGCTCGTTCGTTTCGTGCTGATCCAACTCGGTTGTGCAACGCTCTTCTTGCTGCACTGGGCGCGGCGGTCGCCACCGCCGAACAACCTTATCAACCACGCTCGCTGATGCGCATTCCACCCGGAACCGTGATCGGTCGTGAGGTTCCTCAGGGTTGGACAAACCTCGTTCTGTTCGTCAATCCGCGACTCGGATCCGGCGACTTCAACGAGGTGTCAGGCACGGTATCGTCGTACACCAAGATGTTCAAGCTGGTGATTCTGGCCAACACGGTCAAAACCAGTACGGACGGACAAGACACGTACCACGTCGACAAGCTCGCGGTCGGCTTTGCCATGCAGATTGGCCCCCGTTACGTTGTCGTGTCGGCCGACACGCAAGAGAAACTGGGCGGCGGGCTCAGTATCATTGGGCAGTCCGTGTTGAGCAAGAATGATGAAATGCTGAAGGAAGTGCGGATGGTCACCTCTGCGCCAACCTTCAAGGTCTTCGACGCCGACGCGCTGATGCTGCGAGGCAATCAGCATAAGCAAATGGTCTTGCGTCACTCCGTGTGGTGCAGTTCCACCACCGGACAATTGGGAACGATGGTCTGGCTGTTGGATCACAACGGTCAGGGCGCGTACAAACTGGCCGAAAACAACTTGCAGTATTTGCCGAATCACTACGTGGAAGACAGGGTGATGAATGTTAAGAAGGACCGCTTCACCTTCGGCGTTCCCTCCCCGGATGCTTTTGCCCTGGTTCGCATTCCCCAGGGCCGTACCATTCCGGTCTCGCCCGACCTGCAAACCATCGCCGCGGCGAAACAGTTTACGCCAACATCCACGCGTCAGCTGGCACTCGCGTTAAACGTGGCGTTGCAGCAGCCGCAACAGTCGACGCAAGCACCACAAACTGCTCCGGCGACGACAACGCAGTAGCGACGCGAGGCTCCTCGTTGTCATTCACATGTCGCCCCGAAGGGCAACGCCGTGAAGGATTCTCGTAGCTGGATTCGCAAGAATTCAGGGTGCTAGCGAGATCTGTCCCGTGCGCCGGGATGCGAATCCAGCTACGAACCCTAGAAAACGCCTTATCCAAATGCTTCACGGCGTTCCGCGAAGGGGCAGCAATAAGATAGCCCAGGGCAAGCAATTCGCGAGTCGCACGAGTCCCGGCGCGCCGGGACTCCTGTTACTCGCATTCCCCGACCAACCTTCGGTCGGTGCCCGCCTGGGCTATCATATTCCACGCTTTCAGCGTGGGTTCGCACGCGCGGAATTGTGTAGAACAGCGGGGACGAGGCTCCCGCCGAGCCGCGCAGTGCGTTGCGTACCGCCGCTCAGCCCGCCACGGCGGATCTTCGATACGCGCTTCGTCGTCCCGTGCCAGATGGATCGTAGATTATTCTCTACGACGAGCGCAGGGCCCTTTGAAGCTCTGCCAGGTGCGGAAGACTTCCCAGAATCCGCTCGGTCGATGGTCCAAAGTCGACCAGGCAGGCTAGCTCGTCCACGCCGATTTCGGACAACTGCCGAGCCATTTCCAGACACGACTCCGGTGTCCCCAGCAGCGATCGGCCACCCAGGAACTTTTCGAACATGAAGTCGATCATCTGATCGGTCTGTTCCTCGCCCAGGCGATCGATTTCGACGTCCATTCCCCGGCTGATCGCCAGGTTCTTCAGCAGCGAGAGATTCGATTTCAAATAGTTGCGGTACGGCGTTCGTGCGTGCTCGCGCACATCGTCCAGCGTCTCACCCATGAACGCATGCAACGTAACCGTCACCGTTCCACCACGGGCCGACCGCCCACTGTCCACGCGGGCCTGGCGATAGATGGCGATCTTCTTGGCCAGCTGGTCGACCTGTTGATCGAACAGATGGGTGATCACGTTGAAGCCAAGTTCGCCCGCGCGGAGGAACGTCTGGGGACTGGAGGCAGCAGTCAACCAGATCGGCAAGCTCGCTTGAATCGGCGTCGGGTAGATTCGCACGTCGACGCTTTCACCCTTGCCATTGACGGCCGAACAGGTTTCCCCTCGCCAGTACCTTTGCACCTGCTGAATCCCCTCGTACATGCAGTCGTAACGACTCTCGTATTTATCGGGAGCCAGTACAAAATCGTTAGGGTGCCAACCCGACGCAAACGAAACATCTACCCGGCCGTTGGACAGGTTATCCACTACTGCCCACTCCTCGGCGACGCGAATCGGATCATTCAGGGGCATCACCACGCTGCCCGCCCGCAGCCGGATCCGCTCGGTCTCACGGGCCAAGGCCGCATGCAGCACCGCAGGACTGGGAAACAGACAGCCGAACGTCGTAAAGTGACGTTCCGGCAACCAAATCGCGCTCAGACCGTGCTGGTCGGCATATCTGGCACACTCCAGCAGAAAGTCATAGCGGTTTCTTTCGCTGCTATATTCGTTGTCGCCAAAAAACATGAGGCCCACGTCCATGTTGCGAACCATCGGTCGCTGGGCTTGTTTCTCTGCCCCTGCCCCTGCCCCTGCCCCTGCCCCTGCCCCTGCCCCTGACTCTGCCTCGTTTTGTTGCGGTCCTGTTTCACCGCCCGTTCGCAGTACGCGCTCGCATTCCTCTTTCGAACACGGATCGCTGATCGCGGTCCAGCCGACGGGGACTTCCTTGCTGGCCGGCCACAGGGACAACCGCTGCTGCTGGTTGCGAACCACGACAAATTGCGGAGACGAAGGATCCATGACGTTATACATTGCACTTTCCCCGGCTCAGCTGCTTCCTGGGCCTTTCTATGACTGAGATGCGGTAACCGCGACTCGTACTGGTAGTTAGTATTGGTAAATCGCACAGCCAATCTCGACACCCGACCCGGCGGAGATCATCAAACAACGGTCGCCCGGATTCACATCGCCGCGATCGTGGAGCGCAGCCAGCGAGTACGGCAACGACGACGTCGTCAGGTCTCGGCGGCCCTCGGTCACATCGATCAGCCGATCCTGCGAGACATCCAGACTGCAGGCCAGCTGCACCAGGAACTCTCGTGAGATCTGGGCGCGACGATCCAGCGGATATCCTGCATGCTCAACCGTTCGCGCTGCAGCAATTCGTTGACAACTTCTGGGATCACGCGAAGATAAACACCTTCGATTTCTTCATCCCGTTGGTAGCGCAGTTTCAGCTGGTTTTCGCTGAACTCGGTTCGGGCCGTCAGCCGCTCGATATGCTCAGCGAATGAGCGGAAGAGGAACCGACCGAAACCGCCACCTGCCCCATTACGATCCGTCGTTCGATCTAAAATCAAGGCCGAGGCCGTCGGTTCGATGTCGACCGACAGTGGTGTCCCGGCGTTGTTGTCGATTTCCGACGTGATGACCAGCGATTTGCGTAAGTCCCTGGCCTCCATCATCTGCGCGACGACACAGCACGCGTTCAAGAAGCCGACCGCACCGTTCATCAGGTCGAACGCGAAGGAACTACGGTCCGACAACAACTCGATCGAAGCATTGATGCCCAGGTCGCCGGCCAGGATTGAGGCCAGCGCCGGTTCGGAAATGTATTCGCTGCGGTAGACACCGGTGTGTACGACCAGATCTATTTCGTTTGCGTCGCACCGGGCATTGGCCAGACAGGCTTGACCGGCCGCCTTCAGCATCGCCCGCGTGTCGCCAACGTCTGCAAAACCTTTGGGAAGCGTGCCGACTCCCGCGACCTGCACACCGACCGTCCGCGGTTCCGGCATCGCCGCCTGGATACCCTGGGTGGTCGCGCCGTGCGGGCCGCCTCCGCGAATGCGGTCCGGCAGGTCGTCCAGCGTGTACAGCGCCGTTCCGACGGTCTGACCGGAACCACTGATGGCAAACACAATGTCATCACCCGCATTGATTTTCCCGCTGCGGATATTGTCCCACAGCGCGACGAGATGTGTCGTGGTGGCCGTGTTTCCTCGTTCGGCGATGTTGTAAATCGTATTGGTGCGATCACAGACTTTGTGGCCGAACGCTTCGTTCAGTTCCTGGACGGCACCATCCAAGGTGGTTTCCGACGTCTGGTGCATGATCAGATGATCGAGCCGTTCGGGCGTCCAGCCGTTGCGATCGAGTATGCGTCGAGCGTGCGAGACCGCCTGGCCAATCGTCACGGCCGTGGCGCGTACCGGATCGACCGTCATCTTGGCAGCCCCGTACGCTTGATTGATGGCCTTCGCGGTGCATAGGTTGCTGTACTCGCCCAGCGTATACAGTTCCAGGTCGTGGAACCCGGTTGCGCTGGTCGGTGCGGCTTCCAGGATGGCCGCGACACCGGAATCACCCAGCGTGAGGCAGGCGAGCTGCGGATCGATAAACGATTCGATCTCGAACTGGGCCGTTTGGGTCAGGTGCGTGATGTACTCGCCGCTGACCACCATGGCCCGTCGGACGGCACCACTTTGGATGAACGAGTCGGCAATCTCGATGGCGGTGAACATTCCTGCACACGCGTTAGAGACGTCGAATGCCAGCGCATTGGTGAAGCCAAGCTGATCTTTCAGGCACACGGCGGTGGACGGTTCGAATGAAATGCCGTGTCGTGGGCCGTCGTATCGTGAAATATTGCACGCGATCAGCAACTCGATGTGTTGTGATTCGTAGCGGGAGTTTTCCAGGCAGTTCTGAATCGCCTGGCGAGCCAGGTCGATCGAGTACTCGTTCGGCGCCGCCTGTCGGCGGCTCTGAATGCCCGTCATTCGCTCCAGCGGAAAATCCAACGGCTGACGACAGCCGCGCACGACTTCGTCAGAACTGACGATCTGCTCGGGCAGGTATACGCCAAGACTCTCGATCACGATGTTCTGTCGCTGGGTCGTTACCTGGCAGGGTGCAATCGGCGTGGCTTCTGATTGGGTTGTACGATGGCCCTCCGAGGCCGTCGATTGCGGGGCAAGTGTAGCAGAATTTTTCGTTGGCCTTGGAGGGCCATCGTTCGGCTGGCCATCAGCGATGCTGGCCAGTTCCGCGACCGTCTGGTATTGGAACAAGACTTCCGGGGCAAACGTCAGGCCCTTCGTGGCGCTCTGGTCGACCACGCGGACGGCCTGCAGCGATGCGCCGCCCAGATCGAAGAAGTTGTCGTGAATTCCAACCCGCTCGATCTGCAAAACATTCTTCCAGATTTCGACCAGGGTACGTTCCGTGTCAGTCGAGGGAGGTGCGTACTGCGCCGCGATGGCCGGTCGCCCCGCATCTGTTTTCGGCAAGGCGTGACGATCGATCTTGCCGTTCACGTTAAGCGGGAATTCATCCAGGCGAAGGAACGACGAGGGGACCATGTATTCCGGAAGCTGTTCCTTCAAGTGGTTGCGCAGCTGGCTGACATTCGGCTGCCGGCGGTCGACCGCGACGTAATAGGCGACTAGTCGATCGATGCCATCGGCTTCGCGCTCGGCGACAACCAGGGTCTGTGCTACATCATCATGCTCCAGCAGCGCGGTTTCGATTTCGCCCAACTCGATGCGGAACCCGCGGACTTTTGCCTGGTGATCACGTCGTCCCAGAAACTCCAAGCCTCCATCGGCGTGGAAGCAAGCGACGTCGCCCGTGCGGTAAAGCGTCGCCCCGTGATCGCTACAGTAGGGATTCGGCACGAAACGTTCCGCCGTCAGTTCCGGACGATTCAAATAGCCAACTGCCAGGCCGGCGCCGGCGATACAGACCTCCCCCGGCACGCCGGTGGGTACCGGTTGCAGTTGCTCGTCCAGTAGGTAAACCTTCATATTCGCGATCGGTCCACCGGTACTTCGCACATCCTCCCCCGTCAGGCAGCGATTGGCCGTTGCGCAGACAGTTGTTTCGGTAGGACCGTAGGCGTTGAAGAATTGTCGATCGACGCACCAGGTTGCCGCCAGTTCGGTCGGGCAGGATTCGCCGGCCGACACAATGGTATGCAAGGCGGGCAGCGGCTCGTACTCGACGGTGGCCAGGATCGACGGCGGAATCGTCAGGTAGTTGATTTCCTGGTCCTTCAGTTCGTTCAGCAGCGCCGAGCCCGTCAAGCTGCACTGTTGTTCTGGAATGACCAGTTCGGCGCCGGCGCCCAGCGACAAGGCAATCTCCCAGACCGAGGCGTCGAACGACAAATTAGAAAATTGCAGCACGCGTTCGCCCGGCTGGACGTCAAAGAGTACCCGCTGGGCGTGGATCAGGTTCCGCAGGCCGCCATGACGAACCATGACGCCCTTCGGCTTGCCTGTGGAACCGGAGGTATAGATGACGTAGGCCAGGTCGTCTGCATTCGCTTCGCGACTCGGCGTTTGGCGCCCATTCGTGGCCGGCAGAACCGTCGGCTTGTCGACGACCAGCACTTTGGCGGTTGTCGATGGAAGTTGGTCGACACACGAAGAGTGGGTCAGCACCAATGCGGGCCGGGCATCCTCCAACATGAACTCGATACGCCTGGCCGGATGTTTCACGTCAATCGGCAGGTAGGCCGCGCCGGCTTTCCACGTGGCGAGAAGCGCCGCAAACAATTCCGGCTGGCGGGGCATGAACAGGCCGACAATTGTGTCCGGACCTATGTGCAGTCGGCGGATCTGAGCGGCTAGTTGCTCAGCTTCCGACTCCAGCGTGGCGTAAGTCCACTCGCGCTTGCCGTGTCGCACAGCGATTGCATTCGGTCGGGCCACCGCGTGCTTCTGAATCAGCTGGTGCGCACACAGCGTGTCTTCGACATTAGACGCGCTGGCATTGAATTCGACGAGCAGCCGCTGACGTTCCTCGTCGCTCAGAATCGCTAACGCGGATATCGCTGTCTTCGGGTTGTCGACGATTGCACGCAACAGGGCGGTCAGATGTCCTGACATACGGACCATTGTCTCGCGATCGAACAGATCGGTGTTGTACCGGAACGATAGCGTCAGTTCGCCTTCGATTTCAAAGACAATAAACGTCAAATCGAACGGTGCGCCGCGCTGTTCCAGTAAGACCGGTTCGAATTCGGCGCCGCGGTTGTTCATCTCGCCGTTCACGTCGTCCTGCATGCCGTCGGGATCCTGGACCGCCCGCACCTTGTCCCAGATCATCATCACCTGGAATATCGGTGGGCGGCTGGCATCGCGTTTCGGCTGCAGACGATCGACCAGCAGCGGGAACGGATACTCGTTGTGTTCCAGGGCGCCGAGCACATCCCCGCGGACGCGGGCCAGAAATTCCTGGAAGCTGGGATCGCCAGAAAGATCACCACGCAAGACAATCTGGTTCAACAGGTAGCCGATCAGACTTCCCCATTCCGGTCGATGGCGCGTAGCCGTCGTCGTGCCGACGATAATGTCGTCTTGGCCCGTGTAGCGATGCAACAGAGTCTGGAAGGCGGCCAGCATCGCCATGAACAGGGTGACTTTTTCCTTCTGCGCAATCTGTCGCATGCCTTGCGAGATGTTGTCGTCCAGTGACCAGTTCAAGGCGTCGCCACGATAGGTTTGCGTTGCCGGGCGCGGTCGGTCGGTCGGGAGCTGCAGGATCGGCAGCTCGCCACTCAAGCGATGGCTCCAGTAATTCCAAAGCGCTTCGCCCCGCTCGGCGTCCAGTAGTTCTTGTTCCCATGCGACATAGTCCGCATGGGACGACGTCATCGGTGGCAGCGGACAGGTCTGACCGGTGGCTTCCGCGTGATACAACTGCGACAGTTCGCGATTCAGCACATCCATGGACCACAAATCGGCTACGATATGGTGCGCGACCAGGACGATCAATTGCTCTTCCGCTGAAGTCTGATACAGACTGGCACGCAACGCCGGACCCCTGGCCAGATCAAACGGCTGATCCGCTTCAAGGCGAACTTCTTCCTGCACATCCTCCCAGGTGCGCCCTGTCGCGTCGTGTTCGACAATTTCAATCTTCATTCCGCCGCGGACATATTGGATAACCTGGTCACCGCTAGTTTCATACGTTGTCCGCAGCGCCGTGTGGCGGTCGAGCAAGGCCTGCATGGCCCGTTGGTACGCCGCCTTATCAAAAGCACCCAGATGCCGCCCCACAAACACGAAGTTGTAGGCCGGGCTTCGCGGCGCCAAGCGATGCAAAAAGAACAGTGCCCGCTGACCGTACGAAAGCGGGTAGCTGTCTTCGTGCGCGTTGTCTTCAACCAGACTGTTTTCGTGCGGGACGCCATTACCTTCCCCATCAGTTGCGGCGTATCGGCCAGCACGACATCGTCCAGATCGTGATCGGCGGCCAGCGGAATGCCTTCCATGTGCGCGCCGCTGCTATCCGTGCGGCCATGGGTGCCGTTCGATCCATTGCCCAGAGGTTTTTTGCCCAGGAGTTTGTCACCGTCGCCCGCGGCACGTCGCTTGTGAAGTCCATTGGTTCTTGTGACCCGGTTGGAACCATCGGTGTCTGCGTCGGGGGCGTCCGGCAGTTGTCGTCGCCCGCCACCAGGAATGGCACCGTTACCGTTTTCCCTGCCAGGCGAATGGGTTGCTGGGCCGTTGGAGCCATTGGCTGGCGCGTTTTCCACGGCCACCGCGCCGTTTTCACCGCCACACAAATCCTGTTCGGCCGTGGCGATCAATTGCGAAATTGTAAGTCCGTCCAGGAAGGCGACGACTTGAACTCCCACTCCCAGATCCGATTCGATGCCGTTGCGAAGCTGCACGGCCATCAGGGAATCGAGTCCCAGGTTGTTGACGGGTTGCTCTATATCGAGCTGCGACGGATCGATTCCCAGGACTCCTCCGACGCGACGGCGCAGATCGTCTTCGATCAGCTGTTGTCGTTCAGCCAGCGGTGCCGCCAGGATGGTATCTCGCATGGTCCCGGCGCCGTGACTGCCGCCGTCGCTTTTGTTGCGCACGGCGGTGTTGGGTAATGGACTCGCGACACGTTGTGACGATCGCGTGTTTGTGCAACGGTCCGTTGACCTGATCCGTAGGATGTCGGTTGGGACGTTGGTTGGGTGGGCTCAGAAACCGGCAGCGGTGAATTGGGGCGAGCTAATGTCGTTGCGGAGCGGGAGGTCGCTTCCGATGCCGTCGCAAGGATCACTGCCTGGCCGATAACCTCAGCGTCACGATCGTCTTCGGCGAGCACCGTTGAGCTGACGCAGCCGTTCTGTGCCAAGAGTTCTGCCCACTGATCCGCGGAGATCAGCGGATGATCCGGTCGCCGCGCCGTATCGGTAAACCGCCACCAACCTACCGTCAGGCCAAAAATCAGATCGAGCAGGCGATAGGGTCGTGTTCCTTCCAGTAGAACCAACAAGCCGCCCGGTGCCATTAACTGCCTGATGTGGCGGACTGATTCTTCGAGGTCGCGCGTCGCGTGGACGACGTTGGCCGCGACAACAATATCAAACTGATTCGCTTCATAACCCTGTTCGCCGGAGTCGCATTCCACGTTAAGTTGCTGATAGGTGACGAACGGATAGTGATGGAACTTCTCAGCGGCCATCTGCAGGAAAAGGGGCGAAATGTCCGTGAAGACGTACTGCGTTGTTTCGCCGTTCAGCATGGGCAAGATATGCGACGTCGTGCCACCCGTACCGGCCCCAACCTCAAGGATCCGCAGCGGACGTCCCGCCACGGCGTCGACCGTCGCGCGGATCGCGTCTCGGACCAGGCCATTATGGTGGCGACCGAGCGGTGAACTTTCGTAAAAGGCTTCCAGCTGCTGTGTATTGCCGTTGGCGAACAACACTTCCAACGCCGTGACTCGACCGCACAGCACATCGGCCAGTGACTCACCACAGCGTCGCGCCAGCTGCAGTTCGCTGCTGCACTCCGGCATCCGTTCCAGCAGCCCGTTGTAAACTGACACTGCCGTTCTCGGCCTGTCGCGCCGCGCTATCTGCCAGCCATTGCCCGACTTCCGCAGCCAGCCGTCTTCTTCCAGCATCCCCAGCAGTCGTTCGAATAACCGAGCGTGCGCTGCCGTGATACCCAATCGGCCCATGGCGGTCGGGATTTCAATTCGCTGGTCCGTCTGCCAGTCGATCCCCAGTTCGCTCAAAGCCTCGATCGCATAACTGGCGACTAGCTGGTCGATATCAACTTCTGCTGCAATGTACTTACCCAGTTGGTGTGTTGCTTTGGATTCGCGGACGGTCTCCTGCAACTGTAGGCCCAACTGGTCGGCGGTCGGCAACGCCTGGTGCGGCGAACGCGAGACGCCCTCGTCGATCCAATGCCGTTTTCGCTGAAAAGGATAGTTGGGCACGGCGACGCGACGACGGTTGAAGTCGGCGTCAAACGCATCCCAGTCAATGCTCACTCCACCGACGTATAGTTGCGCGAGCGTGTCCAGCAGCGTCTGCCAGTCGTCCTTCCCCTTTCGCATCGCGGCCAGCCAGGTCAGTGAATCGTCCGACACACAGGCGCGGGCCATGGAAAGCAACGCCGGCCGCGGTCCGATTTCCACAAAATACGTGGCCCCGCTCTCGGCAACCCGTGCAATACCTTCGGCGAATCGCACGGGCTGTCGCAGGTGTTGTGTCCAGTGCGCTGCGTCCGGCAGCCACGCCGCAGAACCATCTTGTTCGAGGTTCGATATCAAACGAATGGTGGGACGGCGGTAGGTCAGGCCGCGCGCGGTCCGCTCGAATTCCTCAAGGACCGGGTCCATTAGCGGCGAATGAAATGCGTGGGATACTTCCAGCGCTTTCGTCTGGATGCCGTCCGCCTCCAGTTCGGCGATCGCGCACGTGACGGCGTTTGGCGAACCGGAAATCACGACGTTCTCTGGCCCGTTGAACGCGGCAATCGCCAGATCGCCCGCGTAGCGGTCCGCGACGCGCTGCACGTGTTCCGCTGAGGCGAATACGCAGGCCATCTTGCCGTGACCTGGTGCCTGTTGCATCAGTCGCGGCACGTTCGGTCACCAGGGCCAAACCGTCTTCGAGGCTGAACACGTCGGCCAGGCACGCCGCGACGTACTCGCCCAAGCTGTGCCCGATCACTTCATTCGGTTCAATTCCCCAACCCTGCAGCATGCTGGCCAACGAATACTCCAGCGCGAAGAGGGCGGGCTGAGCGTAAACGGTCTGGGTCACGTCGTCCCTGTTTTGATCTCGATACAACATCGAAACCAGCGATCGGCCCAGCTTCTTATGAAGAATGCGGTCGCACTCGTCAAAGTGATGACGGAACGTGGGTGATGTGTGATACAGCTGTCGACCCATTCCGGCGTATTGCGATCCTTGGCCGGAGAACAGGAATGCCACGCGCGGTGGCGTGCTTGATCCGACTTTGCCGGTGTAAGTCCGCGGCAACCCCTGCCGCCCGTCCACGTAATTATCGATCGCCCGGCACACGTCATTTGGCCACGATGCCACCATGGCTAGTCGATGAGGAAAATCCGTTCGCCCACGGTTGGCGCTATAACAGATATCCGCCAGTGGCGCGTCTGGGTCGCCAGCCAGTCGCTCTTTGTATTTCAGGGCGAGGTCCTTGAGCGCCGCCGGACTGCGAGCCGAAAGCGTTAACAGATGGCTCGATCGTTCGGTGGTCGATGAGGCCTGCGGCGCTTCGTTCGAATTCGCTTCCTGCAAGATCATGTGGGTATTGGTGCCACCAAACCCGAAGCCGCTGATCGCTGCGGTGCGTGGCGACGTCGCGTTCCACGCCTGTCGCTGCGTCGGAATCGAAAACCGCGTTCCGTCCAGGTCCAGGTGCGGATTGATTTGCTTGAAGTGCAAGTTTCCGGGGATTTCGCCGTGCTGCAGCGCCAGGACGACCTTGATAAAACTGGCGATACCGGCAGCCGCTTCCAGGTGACCGATATTCGATTTGACGGCGCCCAGGGCGCAAGGTGGCAACACGCGGGAGCCTACGTTCAAGGTCGCCTTCAGGGCATTCACCTCGATCGGATCGCCCAGCACCGTACCGGTACCATGCGTCTCGACATAGGTAATGTCGGCCGGTTCACAACGGGTGCGCTGCAGTGTCCGGCGGATCAGTCGCTGCTGCATCCGCTGGTTGGGTGCCGTGATGCCGTTCGTGCTTCCGTCCTGGTTTATCCCGGAGGCGCGGATCACGGCCAGCACCGAATCACCATCGCGAATCGCGTCGCTGAGTCGTTTCAAAACGACCAGTCCACAACCTTCGCCACGAACATAACCGTCGGCCCCCGCGTCGAACGTAGCACACACGCCGCGCGGCGACAGCATTTTTGCCTGGCTTAAGCCCTCGGATAGTTCTGGTCGCATCAACAGGTTCACACCGCCAGCCAGTGCCATCGAGCACTCGCGAGTTTGCAGGCTTTGCGTTGCCAGATGGATCGCGACCAGCGATGAGGAACAGGCCGTATCGACCGCCATGCTTGGCCCGCAGAAGTCAAAGTGATACGACAGGCGATGGGCCGCCATCGCCGTGGCGTTACCCGATCCGAAGTACGGTCCAATTGCTTCCTGGCTGTCGCGACAGACGTGTGCGTATTCCGAGTTGGAAACCCCGACGAACACGCCAACGTCCGAACCCTTCAGGGGTTGAATGGGACAAGCGGCGTTTTCCAGTGACTCCCAAGCGACTTCCAACAGCAGTCGGTGTTGCGGGTCAATCCAGCGGGCTTCCGTCGGCGCGATGCCAAAGAACTCGGCGTCAAATTGATCGATATTGTCCAGCAGCCCGGCCTGGTGCGTCGAGACATCATTGGGCAGCCACGACCAGCGGTCGGTTGGCACGGGCCGGACCCCGTTGCCACCGTCCCGCAATAACCTCCAAAAGTCCTCCGGTGAATTGGAGTACGGGAAACGACAACCCATGCCGATGACCGCGATCGGCTCGTAGACGGGCATCTGATGTTCCGCGGCATTGGCCTGGCTATCGTCCACTTGCGATCCGTCGGCAACGCGACGCACGAAATCTTCGATCGTCGGCTCGTCGTAGAGCCAGGTCGGCGAAACAGTCCGGTTCGTCCGACTCTCCAGGTCTCCGGCAAATGTGACCAGCGTGACCGAGTCCAAGCCGTAACGGGAAAACGATTGTGACGTATCAATTCGTTCGGCCGGAATATTCAGATGATTCGCAATCCGCTCGACAAGCCACGTGCGGATGGCCTGGACCTCCGCCACGGTAGCCGCCGGTGCAGTTGACGTTGGAGTCGAAGTCGATGTTGTCTCGGTTCCTGTTGTCTCGATACTTGTCTCAGCGACCGGTCGCTGCCGTGCTGTTGTTTGTGGCGACTCTTCCACGACCGGCCATTGGGCGACGACATCCAATCGCTTGTCAATAAACCGTTGACGACATTGCATCCGTTGAATTTTTCCACTGGGCGTTGTCGGAACGCCACCGGGCTTTACCAAGACAATCGCTTCCAGGTTGACTCCGAAGTCGTCGGCGACAGCCTGGCGAATGGACGCCATCACTTCTTCAAGATCGATGCCACGATAGGCGCGAATCAGTTCCTGGACGACAACCAGGTCGACGGTGTCTTCCGTTTCAACGGCGAAGGTGGCACCCGCCGCCGGTTGCAAAGCGGGATGGGCCTCGTGAACGACGCGCTCAATGTCCGTGGAGAACAGGTTTCGCCCGCGGACGACCATCAAGTCGTCCATGCGACCGGTGACATACAGTTCACCCTCGTGGAGCAAGCCGAGATCGCCGGTGCGCAGATAACGGACCTCTTGGCCGGGAAGCTGTCCGTTAAATTTTGCGGCCGAGCTTTCCTGATTCCAGTAGCCTTGCGAGATGCTGGGTCCCGCCACCCAGATTTCACCAACACAATTTTCGGCGGCGGGCTTGGAGGTCTCCGGATCGACGATGCGAACGTCATGGCCCCCGATCGGCCTGCCGCAGCCAACCATAACCTTCGCGACGTCGTCCTGGCTTGCCTTGACGATCCGGCCGTCCGACTCGAACGCATTCCGCTGGACAGCCAGCGTCTTGATCGGTTGCAGGCGTTGTCCACCGGTGACCATCAACGTTGCCTCGGCCAGCCCGTAGCAAGGGTAAAACGCTTCGCGGCGGAATCCGCACGGCTCAAAAGCCTTGGCAAAGCGATCCAGCGTGTCAGGAGAAACGGGTTCGGCGCCGACGAACGCCAGTTCCCAACTGCTCAAATCCAGCTTCTTGCGATCTTCTGCGCTGATCCGCCGTACGCACAGATCGTAAGCAAAATTCGGGCCGCCACTGATCTGCGAACGATAGCGCGTGATTCCTTGCAGCCACCGCAGTGGTTTCTGGATAAAGGCGGCCGGTGCGATCAACGTTGTGCTGCTGCCACTGTGCAGCACGGTCAGCAACCCACCGATCATGCCCATGTCGTGATACGGTGGCAGCCAGAAGAACGGCGCATCGTTCTCGCGGAGTTCGAAGTACTCGATGATCCGACGCGTGTTTTCCAGCAGGTTCCGGTGCGTCAACATCACTCCACGGGGTGCTCGTGTCGTACCTGACGTGTATTGCAGGAAGGCCACATCGTCGGGGACCGGCAGGATCAAGCGATCGGCATCCAGTGGCTCGCTGCGGGCCGCTTCCGTGCTGAGCCAATAAAGCGGCCGAAGTTCTTCGGTCTTGGCGACAATGCGATCGCGACGCGCGATCAGCGATTCAGCAGCGATGGCTACCGCCGGCTGACAGTCCCGGACGATTCCGGCCAGTCGTTGGTTCTTGCGATTCAGATGGGGCGGGTAGGCGGGTACTGCGATGACCTTGGCATAACTGCAACCCAACAGACTCACCAGGTAATCCAATCCCGGCGAACACAAGATCAGCGCTCGATCGCCGGGTTGTGTGTGACGTCGCAGCGAAGATGCAAAACGTTGAGCTTCACGGTCGAGATCGGCAAAGCTCAGGAATTCTTCCTGGGACTCCCCGTCCAGCAAAAATCGATAGCCGGCCGACGCGGGACGCTCGGCGGCCTGGTAACAGAGTAACTCGATCAGCGTTAGTAATTCTTGATGTGTGGACATGCCAATCAATAATTCCATTCACTTAGAAATCGGGCCAATAGATATCGCATCCACCTTCCATACTAATTAAACGACCACGCGTTCAAGCGTAAAAACGCTGATTCTTGGCAGGTCTCAGCGGTCCGCCGCCTGCCAAATGATCCAACTAATGCACCCGCTCCAGAACGCGCTGACGGCAGAACCGGAACAGGCTATTGAAGTGCGGTCCACTCGGCTGCAAGTCTTGCGTAATCGCCGCCGTTGGTGCCGCTCTAACGCTTAAATACGGATCGTTGACGAATTACGGACATCCAGCCGGGAAATATGAGAAATCCTGCGCGGGACGGTGGAATGAAGGCCCCCGGATTACAAAAGTCGGTCAATCTACGTTGTTCTATTATTCTACAAATTTCACAGCCGCGTTGAGTATCCCCTGGCCGACCTTTAGGTGTTGCCCCGATGGTACCCCCAAGCACATACTGAGGCGATTCGCTTGGCTGGTAGACGCGGACGTGATTCCGCTCGGCCGAGAATGGACGCTCAGCTTCAGTCACCGAGCGTCACGCAACCAGGTCGTCTCGCAACGCACGCGAGCGGGAATCTAGATTGCTCTGATGAACACTGGTTCAGGTGGTATTGAGTTATCGCAGCGCCTCAGCGACTGGGTCCTGCGCCACCGAGCGCTCACGATCGCCATCATTCTGGTCATCACGGCCTTCGCCGCCTGGCACGTCGCACGGATGCCAATTCAACGGTCGCTGCTGGAAGCGTTTGTCGACGATCCGACCGAATTCGAGGCCTACCGCAAACGGGTGGCCGAGTTTGGGGGCGACAGTGACGATCTGATTTACGTGGCGACCCAGGAAGGGGAGTTGCTGTTCACGCCTGAAAAATTCGATGCCATCCGTAGGGCTGCCAAAAAACTCCGCAGTCATCCGGAAGTCAAGAACGTCGACTGCCTGCCCGATGCGCTGTGGACCAATCCCGCCACCCGCCTGACGCCCCGCCAGCTTCTTGCGCGTCGCGTACTGCAGGGAAAGATCCGCAAAGGGACCTTCGATCCGGAGGATGACGACCTTCCCGTCACCAGGGCCTGGCCAGTCCATCCGAAGCGTCAAGCGAAAGTGGACCTGGAAGAGGTCAAGCAGGCCATGCTGGAAGACCAGGAAATGACCGGGCTTCTGCTTTCGCAAGGATGGCACCACCCAGATCATGGTGCTGCAGTTGAGCTCGTCCTCCGAGATGCCGCTGCCCGATCAGATTGCGCTGATCGACCAGATCCGCAGCATCCTGGATGAAACAGGACTGGGACAGAAAGGTGTCCACATCGCCGGTCTGGTGATTTCGCAGGGGTCGATGTTCGCTGAAATCAGTCGAGCGTTTTTGATCTATTTCCCCATCGGACTTGTCCTGATCTTTACGATCGTCTACCTGCTGTTTCAGCGGGTATCCGTGGTGATGATGACCGGCGTCATTGGATCGATCGCCATTTTGTGGGGTGTCGGCGCGACGGCGATAGTTTTTGGCAAGCCGAGTGTATTGGTCGCAGCTGCGCCGCTTGTGATTTTCGTTATCAGCACTTCTGACATCATTCACCTCACGACGGCTTACAAGCTGGAGCTGGCCGCCGGTCACGATCGCGACGACGCTTTGCGGACCACCATGCGGGAAGTTGGCGGAGCGTGCATATTGACCAGTATTACGACGTTCGTGGGATTCCTGTCGCTGATGCTGGTGCCCGCGCCCAGCATGCGCCATTTGGGGCTCGCCGTGGCCGTCGGAGTTGCCGCGGCGTTGCTGATTGCCTTGACGGTCGTGCCGATCTGGTTTTCGTTCATGCGCCCGCTGCCCACCGGCGACCAAGGCCGCCTGGTCAGTATCTCGAATCAATTGATCGCGAGTTTCGTGACCGGCTGTCAATATGTCAGCCTCCGACACTCAGCGACCGTCGTGACGACGTGCGTTGTTCTGCTGGTCGTCGGGTTGGCCTGCATGACGCAGATGCATATCGATGCGGACTTTCCGCAACGATTCCCTAAGGGACACTCCACTCGGACCAGTATCGAATTCTTCAATCAGCAGCTGTCCGGTATCGCGACGGTCGAGGTGTTCTTGCAATCCGAGGACGAATCATTGTTGCAGCCAGAGGTGCTGAAGGCGCTGGATCGAGTGGAGAAGCGAATTTCGGCGATGCCCGAAGTTAGCGAGGTCTACTCGATTGTCGCGTTGTACCGGATGGCCGATCGCATGTTATTGTTTCGCTCGACGCGCGACGCGGAAGAGTCGGGGATCGCCTTGGGTGAACAGCTGCCAGAAACGCTCGTTGCCGCGGAAACCAGCATGAAGCTGTTTCGCAAAGTCGACCAGAAACGGCTCAAGTCGCTGATCGACGATGCGAACCTTCACACGCGCCTGTCGATTCGGATGAGGCCGACCGGGTACATGGAGGTCAGCGACGTCGCCGATCGGATCGATACGATGGTGCGCGACGAGTTGGCTGAGGAGGAACTGACAAAGAAGATCAGAATCGACACGTCGGTCTCGTACCCGATCGTCGGCCGCGTGGTCCGTATCATCGCACAAAAACAGCTGCAGGGCCTGCTGACATGCTTCGTCGCTGTGACGATTATTATGGCTCTCGGCATTCGTTCGCTGCGGACCGCGGTGTTGGCGCAGGTCCCCAACATTTTGCCGGCTGTCCTGTTGTTGGGCGTGCTGGGAATCAGTCTTTCCACGATCGATACCGACATGCTGGGAATCCCGACGGTCGCATTGGGAATCGCCGTCGACGATACGATACATTTTTTACACCGGTACAAACTGCAGAAGGCAAAGTACGGCGATCGGCTCACGGCACTGAATGAAACGTTTCCCTACACGGGCCGAGCGATCATGCAGACGACGGTCATCTTGTGCATCGGATTTCTGCCCTTTGCCCTTTCCTCGTTCTTGACGGTGTGGATGCTGGGCACCTATCTGGTCTTTACGCTCGTTTGTGCCGTGCTGGGTGATCTGTTGCTGCTGCCCGCCATGATCAAGCTGGGCTGGATCAAATAGGCACTACGACCACGCGTCACAACCTTTTCGGGAGGGCGAGACCTTTTCGGGAGGGCGCGGCTCCCGCCGAGCCGAAGCAGCGCCGCCTACCGCCAATCGCGTTCGATATACCCGTGCAACGTCTGGCAGATTCGCTCGGCAACGTCCACCGGCCGGTAATCGAGTTCCTCGGTGGCTCGCGATGTATCACAACTCCACGATCCCGACGTGACTTCTCGTATTTTGTCCTGAGACAACAGCCACGGCTTGCCAACCGCACGCGAAAGCATCTCGCTGAAGAACCCGGCGGTGCGACAAACGAAATAAGGAATCCGAATCGTGCGTACTGGGCCACGGTCCTGGCAGCCGGCGACCAGGTTCGCGAACTCCGGCAAGGTGACCGGTTCGGGATGAGCCAGATGGTAGCAGCCGACAAATTCCTCTGTCTGGTCGGCGACGTCACTGCGGATGCGGCGGCCATCGGTGAACGCCAGAATCATGCCGTCGATCAGGTCTTCGACATGGATCAGTGAATATCGATGGTCCGTCATGCCCGGAGCGATGATCCAGCCACGCAGCGCCGCCTTGAAGAATGATCGCAAGTACTTTTCCTCTGCGCCGAACACCGACGGCGGTCGCACGATGGTGATTGGGACCCGATCCGCGAATTCGGCCAGGCCTTGTTCCGCCGCTCGCTTGCTCTGCCCGTAACTGGAGACCGGAACCGGTGGATCGTTCTCCTTTCGCGGACGATCGATTTCGGATGGACCACCCGCCGCGGCCGACGAAACGGAAACCAAAACCGGTGGGTTCTCGGCCGCTGCGCACGCCGCGGCAACATTCAGCGTGCCCTGCTGGTTCACTTGGAAGTACTGTGCGCGTCGAGCTAACGTGGCGCCGGCCAGGTGGAATACGACATCCGTATCGCGGACGGGCTGCTGTAGTGAGTCCAGATCCAGAATGTTGCCGTAGACAATCTCCACGTCAACGTTCTGCAACTCGTCCAATCCGGGCGAGGTTTCCAGAACGAAACAGGTGACGTGGTGACCCAGTTCGACAAGCTTCCGTACGAGGAGCTTACCGATAAACCCCGCGGCGCCGGTGACAAGCACTTTTGTCATGTTTGGACTAACATCAATTCTTATACACAGTCTCGGACGATTCGGTGCGGCAGCATACTAAAATCTGCGGTTACAACGGAAACATCTCCGTGGAATCGTGGCGATTCGCGATGCGCAGCGGGATTCGCGTTCCCAGCAAACGCCGGTGAGTCCGCTCGGCGATCCTAGGATCGTTGTTCCGCTCGGAAAGATGTGCCAGGCAGGCCCACTTCAATTGTTTTCCCGCCTCGGCCAGCAGTTCCGCGGCTTCGTCATTGGAAAATAGAAGCCGCACGTCCTGGGCCTCAACGTAAATGCAATTCCCATTGCTGCCCGACTGTAGTGTAGCGATCTTCATGACGGCATTCTAACACGATGCGAGGGCACGGATTGGTTCCCAAAACGCCAACAAGGGAGAGATATTTCAGCTTCGTTTGCGTCTGTCGATCTGCAGATCGTGTCCAAGAGGGCCCGGAGTTGCTAAACTGCTCTTCTTCGCGGCACCCGGCAGGCAGTTCGGTGGAAGGCGTCGCTCTTTCCCGACCCGTCACGGCTCCCACCCGCCGCGGGCACACGCATCGGTGGCAGATCGACACTATATAATCGACACTATATATATGACTAATTTATATGACTAATAGACGACGTAGACGATAGGTAGAAGCAGATGGCCCCAGCGATTGATACGGCAGACGTCATTGTGGTAGGTGGCGGAGTGGCCGGTTTGAGCACCGCGATGCAACTTTCCCGCCGCGGTCAGCGGGTCCTTGTGGTCGAACGAGAACGGCTCGGTAACGGTTCGACCGGCCGCGCTGCCGGTCTGCTGGGACAGCTGCGCGGCACCCAGGCCCATACCAAGATGCTGATGGACGGTGTTCAGATCGTTAAGGAACTGGAGCAACAGGCCGGCGTTGAAATCTACGTGCAAACTGGTTCGCTGCGGGTCGGTGAAACGGACCAGCGAGCGCAAGAGATACGTGACCTGGTCGACATGGGGCAGTCGATAAACTTTGACATCTCGTTGATGCCCATCGCAGAAGTCGCCGCTCGCCTGCCCTACATGAAAACGGACGATCTGATGGAAGCCTGCTGGTGCCCGACCGACGGCCACCTGCAGCCGGCCGAGCTGGTCAGCGCCTACATCAAGATCGGCCGCAGTCACGGCACACAATATATTGCCAACAGTCCGGTGAAGGAGATTCTGGTCGAAGGTGGTCGAGCGAAAGGAGTCCGCACGGAACAAGGTGAGTACCACGCGCCGGTCGTGGTCAATGCGGGTGGACCGTGGTCTTACCTGGTGGCCGAAATGGCCGACAGCACGTTGGCGTCTGCGGCATTAGGCCATTTCTACTTGACGACGCGTCCCGATCCAGAACATCCGGTCGACCATTCCAGTCCCGCTATTCGCAACCGCCACCATCGCATCTACGCTCGACCCGAAGCCGGCGGGTTGCTGGTCGGAATGTACGAAGCGGAACCGATCGAATACGACCCGGAAAAACTCCCCGACGACTTCGATATGTCGACCATGAAGGTCGCGCGTGACAATTTCAATGTCGCCCTGCTCATTCATTCCGCTCAACAACGTTACCCCTGGTTGAACGAGCGCACACCGATGACCGTTACGCACGGCATCATGACGTTTACTCCGGACGGTAAACCGTTCTGCGGCAAGCTACCAAACGTCGAAGGCGTATTTCATTGCGCGGGCTTCTCGGGCCACGGGATTGTGCAGAGCCCGACGATGGGGGTTATCATGGCGGACTTGATCCTGGACGGCTCGACCGCATACGACATCGAATCGATCGAGGCGGATCGCTTCTTCGACGTTCCCGGTTATCAGCAGCGGCCAGAGATCAAAGAAAAGTGCTACAACATGTTCGCCAGCTACTATGGCCGCGTCGAAGGAAAGACGGCGACCGGCTCGTAAATATTCGATGAAGATACTGGTTCCCACCAAAAGAGTACCCGATACGGATCAGCGCATCCGCGTCCGAGATGATGGACAAGGCATCCAGGACGAAGCCCTGCCCTACGTCATCAACCCGTTTGATGCGATCGCGCTCGAAGAGTCTTTACGGATCCGTGAAAACGGCGCCACCGAAGTCGAAGTGGTGACGGTCGGCATCGGCAGCGCCGATTACGAAACCGAACTTCGCGCCGGACTGGCCATGGCGCGGATCGAGCGATCCTCGTGCAGTGCGACCAGGTGCTCGATCCCTGGAATGTCGCCCGTTTGCTACAGGCCGTCGTCCAGCGAGAGCAACCCGAAATCGTGTTGATGGGTAAACAGGCGGTCGACGACGACGCCAATCAGGCTGGCCAGTTCTTGGCAGCGATCCTGGCCTGGCCCCAAGCGACCTTTGTTTCAAAGATTGAACTCGCCGAAGGCCACGCCAACGTAGTCCGCGAGACCGACGCCGGTTTGGAATCGGTGCGGATCAAGTTGCCGGCCGTGATTACGGCGGACCTGCGATTAAACGAACCGCGCTACGCTTCACTGCCCAGCATCATGAAGGCCCGCAAAAAACCTATCGAAACCGTGAATTGGCAGGAGCTGGAAGTCCCGTTGGAACCGCGCGTCGAAGTACTGGCAATGGAATCATCAGAAACGCGACGCCAATGCGTACGAGTCAACAACGTTGAAGAGCTGATTGAAAAGTTACGAGAGAAAACCGGCATGTTTTGATTGTTGGAGTCCCACCTTTAGGCGGCTTGGATGCAACGAGCGAATCGCCTAAAGGCGGGACTCCAACGGCGCCACAAACATCTCGATCTGACCACAACCATACCACACCAACGCGAAGCGCCGGTTTTGAATTTGCACACATTCAAAACCCGCTGCGTAAGCGAGGGAAATAAGCAGCTAGCGCCTATCCCTCGCTTACGCAGCGGGTTACGAGTTGCCGGCGGGAACGCACGGTGCGCAACTTCAAAAAGCGCCAGTGAGGAATTCTGTTAACCCCATGAACATCCTAGTAATCGCCGAACATGATGGCCGAACGATCCGCGCCGGTAGCCGATCCGCACTCGGATTCGCCCACAGCCTGGCACAGCAGACCGACGGCCGCGTTACGTGCCTGGTTCTGGGCGACCAATTGCACGCGGTCAGTCATGACGCCGCCCAATACGCCGACGTCCTGGTCGCCGAGTGCAGTGCGCTGGCGAACCCCGTTGCCGATCGTTACGCAACCGTCATCCACCAGGTCGTGGCTGAACACGGATTCGATCTCGTCGCGGCGGCGGCGACAACTTATGCAAAAGACATCGTCGGCCGAGCGGCCGGCCTGCTGGGTGGAGCGATGGCCAGCGACGTTCTGGGATATGAAGTGACCGGCAGCGACTTGTTATGGCGTCGAGCGATGTATGCCGGCGCAGTGACCGCCACGGTCCGTTTACGAGGCGAACCGAAAGTCGTGACCGTCCGGGCCTCATCGTATGAAGAAGCCGGGGCGGCGGAAACGGCCGGGACCGTCACCGCAGTAGACATCGACGAGTCCCGCCTGCCCGGCGGCATCGAATTCCAAAAGCTGGAATCCAAGGCGACGGGTCGACCGGACGTGACGGAGGCGAGAGTCGTTGTTTCCGGTGGTCGAGCAATCAAGAACAGCGAAGATTTTGAGAACCTGGTTGGCGGACTTGCCGATGCCATCGGTGGTGCGACCGGCAGCAGCCGGGCCCTAGTCGATGCGGGCATTACACCCAACGAACTGCAAGTCGGGCAAACGGGAAAAGTCGTCGCACCGGATCTCTATTTGCGCTTGGCATCTCCGGTGCCGTCCAACACCTGGCCGGCATGAAAAACTCGAAAGTGATCGCCGCCGTCAACAACGATCCTGATGCGCCCATTTTTGAAGTCGCTGACTACGGCCTGGTCGGCGATGTCTACGAAGTCGTCCCCAAGCTCATCGCGTCGCTGCGCGCCCAGTGAATCGTCGGGAAGGACGTTTGCGGTGCAATGAGTGGACACAGCGTTCGTAGTTCCGCCTTTAGGCGGTCCCTCGTCATGCACCCGCCGCCTAAAGGCGGAACTACGAGCGAAATATCCTCGTCGCCCTCCCATATTTCATTTAACAGACAGAGTCTAAAATAGGCGGCGATGACCGGCACCGCGACGACGACCCTGTATCCGTTGATTACTCTGCTAGGTTCGGCGGAGTGGACGCGCGAAATCTTTGGCAATGTGCCACCCTGGGCCAAAGCATGCTTCTACGTGCTGGCCGCCGCCGCGATAGCGACATTCGCCCACGGCTGCTATCGGCGGGTTAAGTTGTGGCGCCGCGGTCGCAAAACAAGTAGGCCGGAACAAGTCCCGGCGCGCCGGGATTCCGGCAAATATGTATCGACGCTAAACCGCCTCCTCCGCGACGTCCTGCTGCAGCGTCGCATGCGGGGAACGAGACCGCTTGCCAGCACCGCTCACAAACTGTTGTTCACCGGTTTTGTCGTCCTGTTCATTGGCACGATACTAATCGCCATTGAGCACGTAGCCGCCAGTTTGGCGGGACGTGCGCACGACAACCCGTTGTTTCACAAAGGCCTCTACTACGCCGCTTACGAAGTAACGCTCGACCTGTTTGGCGTCGCGTTCCTGGTCGGATGCGCACTTCTGATCTACCGTCGCCTGCGGAGGCCGCCCAGCCTCGATCACAACGCTGCCGATTGGTGCGTTCTGGGTGGTCTGTTTTTGATTGGGATCACGGGTTTTTTCGTGGAAGGACTTCGTATCATCCTTGCGCCCAATCCAGGAGACCAGTTTTCCTTGGTGGGTAATTCCTTGGCGCGCGCGATGAGCGCCGCCGGCGTCGGCGCGACGTCTGCCACCGCTTGGCATTTTGCATTGTGGTGGGTCCACGCAATCTTGGCGCTGGGCCTGATCGCCGCCTTTCCCTACACTCGGCTGCTACACAGCTTCGCCGGTGCCGTCAACCTGGCCCAACCGCCTCACGCGCTCGGACAGCTATCCCTCGTGTCCATCGAAGAAGTAGAAGAAACGGGTATGGTCGGTGTCGGCCGGTTGGAGGACTTCACCTGGCGGCAATTCGTCGAGCTGGATGCCTGTGTCTCATGCGGTCGCTGCGAAGACGTTTGTCCGGCTCACGAAGGTGGCCGGCCGCTGTCCCCCCGAAATGTCGTCCAGGACGTGCGAGGTCTGTTAGCATTTGCCAGTCACGATGTTGGCGATGCGAAGAACGATCAGCGGCCGTCATTGCACGGCGACACGATCTCCGCGGAAACGCTATGGTCCTGCACAACGTGCTCGGCGTGTGTCGATGTTTGCCCGCTGGGTATCAACCCGTTGGGGATGATCACGGACATGCGGCAGTACCTGGTCGCCGAGGGTAAGCTGAGCGGATCGCCGGCCATGTCGTTACAGAAAACACAGCGGTCCGGCAACCCTTGGGGCCTGCCCGCCACGGATCGATTTGCTTGGGCCGACGGCCTGAACGTTCCCACCGTTGCCGACCATCCCGACTTCGATCTGTTGTATTGGGTCGGCTGCGCCGCCAGTTACGACCGTCGAGTGCAAAAAGTAGCCCGCAGCGTCGTCCGCCTGTTGCAGGCGGCTGAGGTGAACTTTGCGGTATTGGGCAACGAAGAACGTTGCACAGCCGAATCGGCCCGGCGGATGGGCGATGAATTCCTGTTCCAGGAAGTTGCCAGCGGCAACGTCGCCACGCTGCAGCAGTACAACGTCAAAAAGATCATCACCCACTGTCCGCACTGTTTGAATAGTCTCAGCCAGGACTACGCTCAACTGGGCGGGCACTTCGAAGTGATCCACCACACAACATTTCTGTCGCAGCTGGTCGCCGACGGACGGCTTCCGCTGCAGGCAGCAGGCCCGCCAACCGCCAACGGTTCACTCACCTACCATGACCCCTGCTACCTGGCCCGCGTCCACAACGTGACTCAAGCGCCCCGCGAAGTCCTGGCCACCGCGGCTGGTGCATCTGCCATCAAAGAGATGCCTCGCAATGGCCGGCAAACTGCCTGCTGTGGCGCGGGCGGCGGAAGGATGTGGTTTGACGATGCGGCCGACGAACGAATAGGCCGCGAGCGCGTCAACGAAGCGCTGGCAACCCGCACCGAAACCATCGCCGTCGGCTGCCCCTTCTGCCTGATCATGGTCGGCGACGGCGTCAAAGCCCAAAACTCAAAAACCGAAGTCCGCGATATCGCCGAAATCCTGGCCGATCGCCTGGCGGTAGATAATGACCAATGACTAAGCCCCAATGACCAAAGCGAAACTTCAATGGAATCATAACCCGAAATGTAAGCGTTGGATCATTTCCTCGACCCTAGCCAATACAAGCCCGAAGCGCCGGCGAGGAGAGCATGTACGTTAACGGTTGGCTTCCTTGCTCTGGCGCGTCGGGCTAGGCTTTGTTGGAAAACCCGTACGATGGGTCTCCGAACCCGTCGAAAACGCATCGGAATGGCAGGCGACGGGTTCGGAGACCCATCGTACGGGATTGCTGCGGCGCATTTTCCGACAAAGCCTAGTGCTTTGTCACAGCTAAGAATTAGGGTTAACCGAATCAGCCGCAACGCGCTAGCGTCCGGTTTTTATGGCGCCAACCATGGGCTAGCGCCCTGCGGCTAATCCTAAAATTAAGCTGTGACAAAGCACTAGTGTCGAAAACCGCCACAGGGGAATGTCGACACACCAATACCCACTTACCAATAACTACTAACCAATAACCCATGCCAGAAATCGTTGTCATCGGTGGCGGTGCCGTGGGGTGCGGCGTGGCTTACAGCCTGGCCAAGGCCGGCAAAACGGACATCGTGGTTTTGGAGAAAGAGCCCACTCTGGCCGCGATGACCACGTCGCAGGCCGCTGGTCTGGTTGGCCAGGTGCGAGCTTCCGTCGAACGCGTCAAGCTGGCGATGTGGTCCGTCAAGACGTTCACGGAACTGCAAGCCAGTGAAAAGGCCCCGCCCGCCTGGCGACAGGTCGGTTCGTTACGAGTGGCCTTGTCGGAGAAACGCGCGGCTGAGTTTGCGAAGCTGAAGAAAACCGGCAACGAAGCCGGCTTGGAAGTTGACCTGATCGACCGGCGCGAAGCGGCGAAAAAATGGCCGATGATGAACTTCGATTCGGCAACCGCAATCCTATGGTGCCCCAGCGACGGTTACCTGCAGCCGTATGACCTGACCATGGCCTACGCCATGCACGCCAGACAACTGGGCGTTCGCTTTCAAACGAACACGGCAGTTGAGAAGATCGTCGTGTCCGAAGGTCGAGTGGCAGCGGTCGAAACGCAGGACGAGGTGATTGAATGCCAGACGGTCGTCAACGCAGCCGGGCGCACGCATATCACATTGCCAAGTTAGTTGGGTTGGAACTGCCTATCATCCCAGTCCGCCACGAGTTTCTGGTCACGATTCACGCCGACGGTCTCGACCCCATGCTGCCGGTGGTTCGCGTTCCCGAAGTAGGCGTCTATTTACGTTCCGAAGTCGGTGCACTCTTACTGGGCGGTTTCGAACCAGAAGGACTTTCGACCGATCCCCGCGGTTACGCACTCTCAGCCGATGCGCCGTTACTCGATCCCGCCTGGGACGCCTTGGCCTATTTCTCGGAAGGCATCCAGCCGATGCTGCCGCAGGTCAACGAGCTTGGCGTCCGCGAGATCTTCAAAGGCTGGCCAACCTTCGCTCCCGACGGCCGCTTCATCGTTGGTGCCACGAAGAAGGTGGAAGGCTTCGTCATGGCCGGCGGCTGCAACGCGCACGGCGTATCCGGTTCGGCCGGGATCGGCCGCCACGTCGTCGAATCGATGCTGGAGACCAACCCTTCTCCTTATGTCCAAAGCCTCAGCCCCGACCGCTTTATCGACAACCCCTGGCAATGGGAAACGGCCCAGCGCGAAGCGCAACAGATCTACGAGCAATACTACAGTTGAGAAAACTGTGAAGCACAACGTCTTGGCGATCAGCAGCGTTCGCCAACGTTGGATACTCGTCTCAGGTAACACAAAGACGGAGACTATATCTAATTGGGGCTTCACGACATTCAGCAGCTAACGTTTGCAATTGAAGTATCCAGTGTACGACTCGAGATAAAGTGCCGCCCCCGCCCCCGCCCCCGCCCCCGTTACTCGCCAGTGTATTCCTTCAGATACCCCTTAAACAAAGCGAGGTGTTCTTCCTCGTCACCCAGAAGTCGAACGCACAGGTCCTGAGTGACATAGTCCTCCCCGTCGGTTGCCTTGATGATCTTATTGTACTGGCGACAGGCACTCTCTTCCGCATCGATCACGGCCTTGATCACCCCGACGACGTCGGTCGTATTGTCGCTGGGCTGAATTTGATTGCCGAGCTTGACACTGGACGAACCGGGAACCAGCCCGCCCAACTGCTTGATGCGCTGACCGAGTTGCTGAGCGTGGAGAAGTTCTTCGGTAACGTCCGCCGCTAGTGATTTCTTGATCTCTTCAGCCCGCACGCCGTCCAAGTTCGTACTGCTGGCCAGAAAATTCATGACCGTTTCGATTTCCATGCTATAGACAGTTTTCAATAACTCGATTACCTCTTCACGACTGGCGGCCACGGCAATTCTCCCGGCTAAGTTGATTCATCCACTGCGGACCGTAGCACCTACGGCCGTCGCCATTAGAATAGGGGAGTTGGAAGTTGCGGGCTAGGTAGTTGTCGTCACGAATTAGCACGGCATGGCCATTGGCCGCAAGCATATCGAAAAACATGAACCGGAGGTAACCGAGGCAACGGAGTGGGCAAAAGCACTCTGTTCCCTCCGTTTTCTCCTGTTCAAAACGTTCCGCTCAAGACCATTCATTGGCATCTGCGTAGTACGGACAGTACACAATTGAATGTTGGAATGGATCTGGAATCGATCATTCCAATAACGGAAAGTTGACCGTGATGCGTACCTCAAATGTTATTCACAATATGAACTCCAGCCTGCGATGTTCTTGGATACTCATTTGCGCTTCCACGGCGTGGGTATGTCCGATCGTTGTCTCGGCGGCTTCGCCGCGGCCGAATATCTTGGTGATCGTGGCGGACGATCAAGGCTGGAATGACATTGGGTATCACAATCCTGACATGCGCACGCCGCACCTGGATCGACTCGCCAGGTCGGGTGTCGAACTAGATTGCCACTACGTCCAGCCGCAGTGTACGCCTGTCGCGTGGCACTGATGACCGGCGCTATCCCAACCGGTTCGGTCTGAAATGTTGCGAGGCCAGCAATGAACAGGCTTACCCGAAGGGCACGCTGACGATGGCCAGTCTTTTGAAGGCCCAGGAGTACGCGACGGGGATGAGTGGCAAGTGGCATATGGGATCCAAGCCTGAATGGGGTCCGAACCACTACGGATTCGATTACAGTCACGGTTCGCTGGCCGGTGCGGTTGGCATGTACGACCATCGCTATCGGCTCAACTCGCCGTTTGTCAAAACCTGGCACCGCAATCACGAATTCATTGAAGAGGACGGTCACGTAACGGATCTGACAGCCGCTGAGAGTGTCCGCTGGATTGAATCGCACACCGAGGAAGACAAGCCCTGGTTTTTCTACGTCCCCTTCCAAGCCGTTCATGTTCCCCTAGTCGAAAAAGATCCGCAGTGGGAGGAGTTGAACAAACACTTTGAATCTGCCGATCGGCGTCTGTATGCCGCCGCGGTATCGCACATGGATTGGGCCGTTGGCCAGATGATGGACGCTCTCGGGCGCACAGGGCAGCAGCAGCGGACGTTGGTCATCTTTACTTCCGACAACGGCGCACAAGGGTATCATCGTGGCAACGTTTACCCGCCGCCCGATCCAAAGTTAGTCGATTTCAGCTCGAACAAACCGCTACGGGGAATGAAGGGCACGGTGTACGAAGGAGGCTACCGCGTCCCCGCGATCGCCAGCTGGCCCGGCAAGCTGAATCCGCACAAGCTAACGACACCGATGCACGTCAGCGACTGGCTGCCGACGATCGCCGGCCTGGTCGAGTACGAAGTCGAAGAAGATCCAGCGTGGGACGGCCAAGACGTCTGGCCGATGCTAACGGGCCAGAATACCGAACCAGCGCAGCGCACCATCTACATCGTCTGGGGAAAACATCGTCTCCGCGAAGCGCTGCGTCACGGCAATCTAAAAATTCTCCGCTCCCGCGACACGCCTTGGGAAATGTACGACCTGGAGAAAGATCCCTACGAGACGACCAATCTGGCAGAAAAGATGCCGGAGAAGTTGAACGAGCTGTTGGAGGTTTACCGGCTAGAACGGGCGAAAGACGCGGAGTGAGTAACGTTCGAGTCCCAATGACAAATGACCAACAAGTTGAACGGAAAGGCGGCGATCTTCTTTTAGACCCGGTGAATCGGGTCACTACTAGCATTTTGATTCCATTGGCGTCAATTGGCGTTTATTCGCGGTTCCCATTCCCAGTTCCGGCCTCGACGCGAAGTCGCTACAATCCTGCATGAAATTAATTTACCGCGTCCTGCCCCCTGCCCCTGCCCCTGCCCCTTGCCCGCATCCAGTTCGGTCGGCGGCTAAGCGGCTCCCCCAATTCCTAGATTCTGCCCGAAATGGCCACCACTCTAATTGGAATTCTGATTGTGACCATCGTCGTCATGATCCCCATCGCGATCGTAGCTGCGATCATGTGGGGTAACGGCAACGGTAGTTGAGCAGCAACCGCCCCAACTGGGCGATTCTGTAAAATTGCACCTGTCTTGCTCTTTGTAGCAGCGGACCACGCAAGCTCGAAACGCCATGCGGAGAGGGCTGTTTTTCATCGAGTCCCTTTGCGGCTATTCGTGGTGTTCGCGCTCGTCCGTGTGCCCATCGTCTTCGTGTCCGTTGATTACAGCGCATAAAGCCAACGGCTGCAGCTAGCAGGCCACCGCAGCACAGGGGCTCCAGAATGGTTAACGGAATTGCCGTTCGGCGGCGATTCTAGCATGTATTGCCGCTCGGGTACCAAATGGCCTTCTTCGTACTCATGTTGGTCGTCGTTCCGCCGGGCGCATGGTTACAAACGGTCATCTCTTGTAGGGCCGGCATCCCTTAGGCTGGACTCATGTCGCCGCGAGTCGCAGATCCGCCGTGGTGGACGCGAGAACATCCTGGCTGCTTTGAAACGAACCAAGTGGACGATCTCCGGCGGCGGCGGCAACGATTTGGACATGACGGCGAGAATCCTCGCTCGCGAACGATTTGCTGGATTGTTTGACTGGGCAGCCCCAACGGCTAAGGCGCGTCGGTGCCTCACCTTCGCGCGCAAACGGCACCTGTCGAGCTACAGAGGTGCCTCACCGAAGCGGCTTTCGCATAATCAAAAACCTGTCTCGGCGTGTCGGACCGGAGCGCGTTCCAACTTCCCGCTAACTGATAGGAATTCCAATACGGGCCGGAGGCCTGCGCGGGCGCTATGATTGGAAAATGTTTTGGCGTGCGCGGTTGTCGGAACACGATGGCCAATCGCGCGTCCGTGCCGGGAAGGCGCATCGTGGGATTGGAGTTTCCCAGGAAATCTGTGATGAAGAGCGTTCGCGGTTTCTTTCTGCGATCACTTGCTTATCCGGGCCTACTACTACTTCTTCGGCCGATAGCCGCCACCGGGGGCGTTGCGCGATGTGCGTTTGCCCTTGCCTTTCTTCGAATCGCCCTCGATCGAGTGGACGAATTCGCCCCGGAACCGCGAGTTGGCATCCTTGCGACGAGCGCGGATTGCCTCCGGCGGAGGCTCGGCAGGAATCAGGCTGTCGCAATCGTTGCCGATTAAGTCTTTACGATCCGCCATCTCTAGCGCCTTACGTACCTCGAAGTAATTCTCCGGTTTGAAGAATTGCATGAGTGCTCGTTGCAGTTTGCGATCTCGCAATTGTTTGGCAACAGCTACTTTCTTTTTCGTGAAAGGGTCGACACCCGTGTAGTACATGGCGGTCGCGACGTCGAACGGTGCGGGAATAAAGTCCTGCACCTGATCTGGTTTGTAACCGTTTTGCTTGAGGAAAACCGCCAGATGGATCATCGCGTCCAGGTCGCTGCCGGGATGGCTGGCAATGAAATAAGGAACGATGTACTGTTTCTTGCCCGCCTGGGCTGACTCTTTCTTGAATTCTTCGGTGAATATCTCGAAATCATCGTTGCTAGGCTTCCGCATTTTGTCCAGCGTTTCGGGATCTGTGTGTTCGGGAGCCACCTTCAATGTGCCACCCACGTGATGCTGGACCAGTTCCCGCATGTATTCCGGTGATCGCCTTGCCAAGTCCATCCGAACGCCGCTGGCTACGAGCACTTTTTTCACGCCCGGCGTTTCCCTCGCATCCTTCATCAACTGGACCAACGGACCGTGGTCGGTGCCTAAGAGTTTGCAGATGGTGGGATGCACACACGATTGGCGGCGGCAGATCGCTTCGACCTCCGGCCGAGCACACTTCATTTCGTACATATTGGCGGTCGGCCCGCCAATGTCGCTAACCGTACCCTTGAAATCGCTGCTGTCCGCCATCTGGCGAATTTCCGATAGCACCGACTCTTTGCTCCGCGACTGGATGATTCGTCCTTGATGCGTGGTAATCGAACAAAACGTGCAGCCACCGAAGCAGCCACGCATGATCGTTACGGAATCCTTGATCATTTCGTAGGCAGGAATCGGATCGGCGTAACTGGGATGCGGTTTCCGTGTATAGGGCAGGCCGTAGATGCGGTCCATAACCTGCTGAGAAACGGGTAGTGGCGGCGGGTTGCAAACGATTGCTTGCCGGTCGTGCCATTGCACTAACCGCTTGGCGTTATAAGGATTCGTTTCGTTGTGGATTATTTTCGTCGCTTCGGCGAAGTCCATTTTGTCATCGCGAACCTGTTCAAAGCTGGGGAGAACTAGGGCGCCCTTCGGTGGCGATTCGGACGCTCCCAAAGCGTAAGCAATCCCGCGCATGTCGCGGAGGTCTTTCGCCGTCTCGCCCGCGTCCAGACGTTTGGCGATCTCGACGATCGTATCCTCGCCCATACCATAAGCGACCAATTCTGCCTTGCAATCCAAGAGGATCGAGCGACGGACTTTGTCACTCCAATAGTCGTAATGTGCCAATCGCCTCAATGACGCTTCCACTCCACCGGCGATAACGGGCACGCCCTTGTATGCTTCGCGAGCTCGTTGGCAGTAGGACAATGTCGCTCGGTCGGGCCTGAGCCCGATCCGTCCACCGGGCGAATAGGCATCGTTGTTACGGACCTTACGGTTTGCCGTGTAATGGTTGATCATCGAGTCCATATTGCCGGCGCTGATCGCAAAGAACAGGCGGGGCTGACCGAAACGTCGCCAGTCATCGCAGCTTCGCCAATCGGGTTGGCTGATGATCCCGACCCGGAAACCTGCGGCTTCGAGAACTCGTCCCAGAATCGACATCGCCATACTGGGATGATCCACATAGGCATCCCCCGTCACGAACACGATGTCCGCCTGTTCCCACCCGCGATCCCGCATCTCCGCCATCGACATAGGAAGCGGCTTTCCGCCATGGAGGTCGATCTGTACCAACGGCAGCGCCGAAAGTGCGTCGGCTTTTTGGCCGGGGATTGGCTGGGTTACGGGTTGGTCAATGATGGGAGGCGAGAGGGATGTCATAACGAAGATTATAAAGCAACCGACCGCAGTAAGGGAGAGAGCCAGCGGGTCATCCAGGACCTTTGCCGCTCGCGACATGTCCCGGCTGTGATCCTGACAGCACTCGCGCTTTCACGATACAATCATCAATTCCTTTCCATCCCGATGAATCGCCTCACTTTATGACTCGCTCACCACCCTGCCAACGCTTTACCGTCGACGACCGCAGCCCGCCTGTAATCGCTTCCGCATTACGCTATTGGCTACCCGAACGATCTTAGTCGCAAGTCCGCAATCTAGCCCGCTCGCGTCGCGTCATGATTGGGGCCGCATTGTGTATGAACGAAATGCGGAAACTCAAACCGGGCGAGTGGGTCGAAGTCTTTGAACAATCGCTACCCAAGCCTCCTGATGCGGAGGATGTTGTAATTCACCATGTTGACCGCGATCTGGTTGTCCTGGAAAAGCCATCGGGGATGGTCACGCTACGTCATCCGGCGGAAATTAATTGGAGTACGGAACGAACGAAAGTCCAACCAGTGTTGGAAGAAGTCATCCCTGAATTGATTTATCGTCGCCAAACATCTGGAAATTCGCCCCTACTTTCGGTCCATCGGATTGATCGAGGGACGAGTGGGCTGTTAGTTTTTGCCAGGAGTGCTGAGATACAACAAGCACTCATCGATCAATTCGCATCACATGATGTCGTCCGAGTCTACCAGGCCGTGGTGCAGGGCAATCCAGAATCGCAAACTGTACGAGGGCAGCGGTTTCGCGATCGGGGCGAAGGCCTGCGTGGAAGCGTCACGGGCAATGTCGCGACCAAAGAAGATGGACGGAAAGTAACAGGTCAACTGGCAATCACACATGTGAAACCATTGCGAAATTGGCAGGCGTCCCGATGGCCAAATGTACTCGGAGATTGAGTGCCCATTGGCACAATAACGCCCGCGCGGGCCAATTCAGGCCCTCGGCCCGTATTGGAATTCCTATCAGTTTTCCCCGCTCTGGTAACAACTTACGCTCCGACGAATTCTCGGAATCGATCTGGCCACCGTCGAGCGATGCCCGGATCGACCCCTGGATGGCCCGTCCGATAGACCGACTAACCGTCGATATTTGCTGCGATGCAGAAAAGCACACCAAGCACAAAGACCACAAAGGAACTGACAGCGAGAAGCAGGCAAAGTAGCCGAGGCCGCGCAGCGCACCGTAAAACGGTCGATAAGTACAGCGATGCAAAAAACGGTTGACTTGATGAAACAATGCCGCCGGTTGTGGTCCGCCGGATGCCTGCGAACGAGTCTCTTGGTGCCCGAAAACACCAGTCCCGTGAAGAAAGTCTGCGCTCTACGAGCGACAAAGTTTGGGGTAAGGGCCTTGCCGGACCGCGAATGCGGTGCTGGGCATCGAAGAATTAGGGTTGTAGGCTAAGAAAGACGTAAGTCTCGTCGCGCGTTAGACGCGGGAGTGGGTCGCGATGTTAAGATAGTGGCCACCCCGATCCTGAATCGGTTTCAGGCTGAGCCCATATAGTAAAGAGTACTTACGCACTATCAGGAGACCCCGACCATGCGATTCCTGCTCAAGGTGAACATTCCCAATGATGCCGGCAACGAGGCTGCCCGGGCCGGCACGCTCGGCAAGACGATTGAGGCGATCCTTGACGAACAGAAGCCGGAAGCGGTCTACTTCTCCGACGACCGCGGACAGCGGTGCGGCTACCTGTTCATCGAGATGGCCGACGCCGCGCAGATTCCCGCCTTCGCCGAACCTTGGTTCCTGGCGTTCAACGCCCAGATCGAACTGCATCCGGTGATGAAGCCAGAAGACCTGGCCAAAGCCGCTCCGGACATCGAGCGAGCCGTCGAACGGTTCGGAAAGTAGACAGTTGGCATCACGAGTCGCTAAAAATCCTGGGAAATAATCCCAGAATAAGCGAAGCGCCAAGACGGGCCGTTATGTAACGCTCACACTTGTTTGCGGCCTATCAGACTGACGTAGGTTTTCCATTAGAGCTAGGATTCTAGCGACTATTCGTTGGCTCACTGAGCACCGCCTTCCGACCAGGACAACTCAAGAACCCGGCCGGGCGGATTCGTCAAAAAGTTCGTACCGGATTCATACCGGATTCCGATCCGGCATACCGCGTTTTCCCGCAATTAAACGCAATTGTTTGCAACGGTTTGCGAATCGGAAACGCCCGACATAAAATGTTGGCGTACAACGATTTTCGGATCGTTGAATGCGTCGTGATTCCAATTTTCGCAGTGCAGAGGTCGAGGGTTCGATCCCCTTCCGCTCCACTTTTATCAGTCCTCGTCAGCTATTCGCGAACGAGACGATCGGAGACGCCGTTTCGACGAGCGTCTTCTCGTTTTCGCGGCTGAAACCAGGCCAGGTCGAACATCACTTCACGCCGTTTTTACGGCGCTGCGGGATGCGGTGGCCATCAGCACCGCGCCGATAAGGATCGCCAGCAGGCCTGCCACGGGAAAGACAAAGGTCAACAGGCTGGCAATGCCCAGCACGATTAGCGTCACGCCGCCACGGCGGCCGCGGAGCGCGGTCAGGCCACCGCCGCGAATCCAGCGGATGACAACCAGGGACAGTACGACCACGCCCACGACCCAGGCCAGAGCCTTTAGTCGGTTCAGCAGCGGCCGAGACATCGATCGCGCGGTCACTCGCGCGTCGCCGCGCGGGGTGGAAAACAGGTACAGCTCGCCCCGTGAAGGAAACTCGACGTCCAGGCTGGCCATGCCGGGCAGGTTGCCATACGCGGTCTGGGAAGCTGGCAAGGTAGCCGTCTGTCCGGAGCCGAGCGCCAGTCTGTCATCGAAATCCCCCACTCGACGCCCTTCTTCGTCCCTGCCATTCAGGTTCCCTTGGTCTTGAGCGTTCTCCGAGATTTGTCCTTGTTGCGCGACTTGTTGATTCTCCAGTTTTTCCTGGTATCGCTTGGCGCGGTTCTTGACGCTGCCCTCTTCCCGTTCCGTTTCTTCCCGCTTGCCATCGAGGCCGAACGTTCCCTGGTCGCCTTGTTGTCCGTCCTTCAGGTTCAGGGATGATCCGGGAAGTCCCAACGGGGCTTGTATCTTGTTTCCAGCAGTCACCTGTGGGGGTGGGGGTGCGGGCTTGCCCTTCTTTCCTTGAAGGTGCCCTCGGCTGTACAGGTCGGAATCAGGTATCGCGGGATCCACCTGGTAGCGAGTCCCGTCGGACTTGGTGGCAATCCCGGCATTGCCCAAGCTGTTTTTTTCTAACCATTCCTGGTTGAAGCCATTCCCTGTTTCGCCGCTCGGCAAATCAATTATTTCTTTACCGCGTCCTCGGGATCGGGACAGTTCCTGGTCGTAGTCGAAGTTGTCGTCGATTTCATTCACGACATCGCTGGCTCGGTCGTTGCGTTGCCCACCCCACGCTTTGTCCAATCGCCCTCGATTGTCGACAATTTCCTCGCTCGCACGTTGCTCGGTATTCTTCAGTTGCTGCTGGAAGTTTTCGACCGCGCGTTGATTGAGGCTGTAGGTGGTATTGAGTTGTTCGTTGCCGCCGCCGAGCTGCGATTGACGATGCTCCAGCCTCTGCTGTTCCTCCAGGAGGCTCTTCGAGTTGGCCTTCGCGCGGGACTGGGAGTAGCCGTCCGTACTGCGCAGCACCTCAGCGAACTTATTGATCTGCCTCGTGATGTAGGCGACTTCGCCGGCAGCGAGCACTTCTTCGGCAACCTGCGTCATTTCGCCGCCGAAGTCAAACCATTGATGGGTCTTGGGGAGGTGCAGCCGTACCTGACTGGTCTCGGGTTTGATGTTGATCGTACGGACCAGCGGGAAGCTAACGGTGCCGAGGTTGCTAAGCGCGTCGAGCGTGCCTCCATATTTCAGCACGATCGCATAATCACGGTCCCCTTTCGCCGTCTTGATCAACGGGATTTGCAGTTTTCCCTGGCTGCCGGCAGCTTCGATCGGTTTGACACTGGCATCCGCCACGCTGGCCGACCACAGGCTTGCGCCGGCGGGCAATTCGATCTCCAGAAACTGTTCCGTCTCGTTGTCCAGGCGAAACTCCTGGACCCCGCGGTAGGTGCCGCTGCCGTCGACGATCACGGATGCACGGGCCAGTCCGATCGAAGCGCGCGCTGTCTGGACCGCTTTGCGCTCACGCGTGGCGAAAGTCAGCTGCGCAGCGGCGAAGCCCTTGCGGACGATGTAAGCATGCGTCAACTGGTTGCCCATCAGCTGTGCCAGTTCGCGCCACTCTTGCTGTTGCCGGCTGAGCGGTTCGAGGCCCTGTCGCTGTTCGATCTCCAATTCGTCCCGCCCGGCGTTTTCCAGGATCACGTACCGCCGCTCGGTCTGGCCCGTTTCGACGACCGGGATCGGTGTCGGATGGGACGCTCCGGCCAGCAGGCGGTCATGGAGGATTTTGACTCTCAATTGCCCCATGATATCGTCCTGCAGGTCCAGCTGTACGCGAACCAACGGCTGTCCGTCGACGGGGGTGATGGTCGTCTGTCGAAGTTCCGGAGCGCTGATGCGAGCGTCCTTCATCGATTCGGGCAGCAGGAACACCGCCTGGCGAATACCTGCATCGCGAATCGTAAAGTCGAGCAGTATGGTCTCTTCGATTGTGTTTTCGGTGATCCTCGTGTTACTGATCGTTCGGCAGCTGACGCGTGGCTGCCTCTGTGTGAAGAGCAGCGATCCCTGGTAGTCGCCGCCGCGATAGCGCAGCACGAAGCGCGCGAGTTCGCGCTGGCGGCGCTCGACCAGCCAGCCATGGACGCGCTGGGGCAACACGCTTTCACATTGCTGCAGGTTTGCGGCGCGTACATCGAACGCCGGATCGATCTGGATTACGATATCGCCTTCCTGGCGGCCGACGTCCTGGACCACCAGTCTGGGCAACGCCCCTGTTTTCTGATTGGTGCCGGACGGCAGGCTGCCGCCGATGAAGACGGGAAAATTTCCCTGCTGGCCCGCGCCAAGGTAGATGTGTAGTACCCGGTTGCCATCCTGTTCGGTCACGGACCATTGAAATGGTTCCGGCGCGCGGACCTGGTTCTTCAGATCGAGATCCGCGGGCAGCGCGATGCTTAGCTGATAGACCGGTCTGCCCTTCACCTGATAGCGCACGAGGCTTTCCAGCGTGGTCTCGCGCCGTGCGACCCGGACGATGGATTGGACGGTTGCTGAGGTCTCGGCCGTGATGCGGCGGGCCGAAAGGCGCACGCGAAACGGTGTGGTCACGAATTGGAAGGCCTGATAGGTGTGGATGCCCAGCGGACTTTCCTCGGCGCCAACCGCCGCGGCAACGCGGACCGCTTCCTTGGCCGAAGCGTCCTGGCGGGTAACACCGGCCCGCTGGACAGTCTGCAGTTCGAGGATCGGGCTGCGGCGCACGGTCAGCTGGCCACGATGAAGAGCGGCACCGGAAACCGACACCAGCGGCACGTCGAATTCGGCCTTGGGATCTGCGCCGACCGATTCGTGTCGAGCGAGCTGCACGGTTACGCTCTGCCGCCCCTGCACGGCTTTCAGCAGATTGATTTCCACCTGCTGGCGATCCTGTGCGTCACGGGCCGTCCAACCGCGGACGTTTTCCCCGTTGATGCGTTCGATCAAATATCCCGCGGGGACGTCGATGGTGAAGGCCTCGCGTTGCGTCCGCCCGAAATCGACGGTCAGCTGCCACAGCAATAGGAGGCCATCCGTGCGGACATCGAACACCGCCTGCGATTTTGCCGTCAGGCTGCGATCGACCACGCCTGCCTCGACTTGCGGGCGCCATTGGACGTGCAGCAGGCCGTTGGCGCCCAGGACGGTCTCGATTTTCTCGTTGGCCTGGGTCGTTTCCTGGCTGGGCCGGTCCAGCACGCCTGGCAGGCGGACTTCCGAATTCGCCTGGGGGACATCCAACGTTAGCGCGGCGGCCGGCGGCGCGGGGACGTGGCCTGACAACCGCCGCCATCCACCTTGTCGAGTCAACGGCATGCGAATCGACACATCGAGCTGATGGCGGCCTTTGCCCGAAACCAGCAGGACCACGAGTCCCTTTCGTTGCGGCGGGCCCTGTTGGTTATCGGATTGGGCGATCTGCGGGGCCGCCGCCTGGTTGGGGGCTGCCCTGCGCTGCGACTGCAGCGGACTCGCGTTTGGCGCGTTGGCGACTGGTGGCGCTGCCGTTGGTTCAACAAACTGCATCCGAGCGGGCTTGTCGTCAAGCTGGGCTTTGGCCAACACGCCGCCGTCGAGTGCCAGCGGAACCGAGACGACACGATCGACGTACAAGTCGACATGGAGCCGGCCGTGGACGAGCAGGAAATCCTCGCCTTCGAGTCGTGCCGTGAACTCGCCGCCGGACAACGCGTACTGGACGACCGGTTCGTCTGCGGCGATTTTCTGGTCGGGGTGTGCCTGGTTCCAGAGTTCGACGTACTTGTCGTACGGCACCAGCACCTTCTTGGCCTCCCGGATGCTCTGGTCGATCGGCACATCGTCGCTCGGTTGGTAGGGGACAATGATGGCATCACGGGGAACTTTAACCGGCGCCGGCGGCGGCGCGATCTGGACCACGATCGGGGGCTCGGCATCCGCTCCGCCGGCCAGCGTCAGCAGCGCCAGCAAACTGGCGGCGGCCACAGCGTGTTTTGCGATGGCCGCTCGCGCACCGAACATCTGGCGGAAGTACCAGCGGAAAGCACCGACGACCAGGTAAAACGGAATCAACAGGCAGGCGGCAAAGAAGGCGAGGTCGAACAGATCGCCAAACTGATTGGTCCAGCCGGTCAGCAGCGGCAACAGGCTGCTGATCAGTACCACGACGACGATGTAGCGAATCCGGGTCCCTACTGATCGCCGCGAGAGCAAGACGCCGATCAGGAAGATCGCCAGGCCGACGGCCCAGGCGAGCGACTGCACGCGCTGGTCCTGGATCAAGGTCGCCCGCAGTTGCGGGTCGGCGCCCAGGCTCTGGAACAGCACCTCGTTGCCGGAGTGCTTGACATCGATCATCAAGCTGCTGACGCCTTCGAGGGCCCAACCGCTGGAGTATTTCCCGCCGCGCCGCGCTGGCACCTTACGACCATCGCCCCGTTGTGGTTTCTCCGGCCCGGGCGGTTGGGCTTGGTCGGCGGGCGGCCCGGCGAGTCCCGCATCTTGGTTTCCGCCGACGCCAAATTGGACCCGCCCGCTGCCCGCAGTGCCGTCGGTCGTACCATCGACTGCGCCACCGACTACGCCATCGACTGCACCATCGGACGAGGCGGCCGGCTCATCCTCAGGATCGTCGGGTCGCGGACCGAGCGTGATATTGCGTTCCGAGGCGGGGGCGATGTCGGTGAGTTTCCACTCATTGTCTTTACGCTCGTCCAAGCCCTGCTCGCCCTCGGCGTACCCGTAACTGCGCATACTTCCGCTTTCGTCGACCACGACCTGCCGAGCGCTCTCTCTCACACTCTGACTGGCGATGTGCATGTAGAACGGATGCGCGCCCCCGGCCAGGGTGTACATGGTTTGGACAACAGTCGCCAATGGCGATCGCCGCTGCTGAACCTGGCTCGTGAAAACGGTTCCTTCCGAGCGGGCGATGCGATAGCCGGCGGGTAGATTGACATGCCAGCCGACGTCGGCCACGGGTACCTCAGCACGCGGTTGGTCCGGCGCTGCGCGAAGGTACAATTTCGGTGCCGCCAGGTCCACGGTGCCGATCAAACCGATCGCGGAGGACGGCGTTTCGTAGACGACCTGCAGTTTGCGCAGACCGGCCGACGTCTTGGCGGGCAAGCTCAATAACAGCCGCTGGTCATCCCGCTGAGGTTTGGTCGGCACACCGTCCAGCAACGCGGACCACAGCTTCGCGTCCTGGGGAAGTTCAATCTCGATGTAGGAAGCTTTGGTCTTGAGGTCGTAACGGGCGACGGTCTGGCTGACTCCGCTGGCCGAGATGGCCGTGACCATTTCAGCCCGCTCAACAATCGCGCTCGGCAGCGCATAGCCCGGATGACGAAAGACATTGATCTTGATGTCCGTCTGGCTGCCGGCGTAGGCGTGCGCGCCAGCAGGCGGCGACCGGGCAAATAGTCGGCGTCCGATAGCTCGCCGACATCGACCGGCCGGGCAGTCGTCGCGATCTGGACGTCAAGTTCCGGGCTGCCTTCGACGGCGACATGACCGGACTGAAAGGCAACGTTGTCCGCGGCAATCAGGGGCAGCGAAAGATCCTTGGGCTCCTGCGTCACCAGCCGCTGTTGGAAATCGACACCCAGTCGAATCCTCCCGCGACGGCGCTGCGCCAGCAATACCGTCCAACGACGTTCGTTATCGACGACGTCACTGCTGAATTCCTTTAACTGGACGCCGTCCAGTCCGCGGATGGAAAGCGAGTCGGGTGTGTCGAGCGGCAAGCGGAGCACGAGTTCACGGACGGCCGCCTCGCTGACCAGGAAGTCGACTTCGTAGTGTGCCCGCAGGCTATCGGGAAGTACGGTAAGGAAGGAATAGTTGCGCGGTCACCCAGGGTTCTCGCCGCTGGATTGCCAGGCTGGCACGGTACGGCTGGCGATCGTAGCGATAGGCGAGCGCCAACGAGACATTTTCCAGCCCGTACTTGACGGCGTCCGCGCGGTCCAGGGGCGTGAGTCCTTCCAGCTGATCGGGTCGCACGATCAGATCGTCGTTCGCGGTAACCGACACGGCACCGGCGTCCTGCTGAGCATCGCGGACGGCGAAGGCAGGAAATTCGATTTTGTTCTGCTTCCAGTCGTCCAACCATTTATCCGGAACGGCAACCGCATCGACGTAGAAATTGCTGGGCGATTGGACGGGGGCGCCGCTGGGGAAGCGGATGCGCAGCATCGACCCGGCCTCGCCGGGAACCTGTTCATAGGGCAACGGCTGCTGGTCACCGCCGGTGACCGCCGTGACATGCCAACCGGCCGGAACGTCGATCCGCAGCTCGAATAACCTTTCGGCGGTGGGCACGACGGTAAAACCGGCCCGCAATGCAAGTTGGCTATCCGCAACGGTCAGCATCAGGTTCGAGGCGACCTGATGTTGCGCAGGCGGCTCGACGAATTGCGCTTTCAGCGAATACTCCGCTTGCGGTGCGTAGTACGTCACGACCGGTCGAATGGTGGGGGCGCCCGGGTCCGCCTCAAAGACGCTTTGTGGGATGCTGCTGGTCAGCGTCTTGTTATCGATAGGAATCAGGCCACTGGCGGTGATTTGTTTCGCGTCAATTCGCTGCTCGGCAACCAGTCCGACGACGGCGACATAGCTGGCGACGTCCAGCGGCACAAGCTGCGGCATTTGCCAATCCTTCAGACTGGCAGTCGTCTTGACCAGTGCCAGGTCCAGCGACACGGTGCCGGATTCCGGCTGGCGCAATTGCGTGGTTAGCACTCGCTGCTCGCCCTCTGTGGCAACCACCCATTGGGCGAGTAGCGGCGACCGAACCTGGTTGACCTCAAAACCGTCCGGCAGGCCGAATCGAAATTCTTGCGTCTCGCCGTGCAGGACGTTCATCGAGATCCGCGCATGGAGGCGTTCGTATCCTTGAGTTACTTCGTCGACGATCACGCCGCGGGCAACGACAACCTGTCGAGTCTGCTGGGCGCGGTTGTTCAGCGACATAACGATTGCCAGCGGGCCGCGAGGCGGCGACAGTTCGAGATGCGTGGCCCCGTCGATCAGTTCGCGGTGCGCCACGGCCGCTCCGCTTTTGACCTCGACGTTGCCGGGCGCGACGATCTGCAGCTGCGTGCTCGCCGGAGTCGGGATCTGGATGTTCAGCGATTGGACGGCGGCCGTGGTCTGCAGTACCGCGATCAGTTCCAGTGACAATGTGTGCTGGCCTCGTCCGGACACAAACAGCGAGACCTGGCCGCCTTCGTCGCGAGCCAGCGCCGCCGGCGATTCGTCGATCGACGCGCGACGGATTCCGACGCCGCTGAACGGCAGTCGCAGCAGCTGCAGGCCGTCGTCGAGAACCTCGACCTGCAAGCTGCCGATGATCCGCGCGCGGCCCGGTTCCAAATTTACTTTGTATTCGGCGGACACGACGAGCGCGCCAGGGGCGGCTTTTCGTCCGGCGAAGTGCGGACCTGCTTGAGCAGCTGTTCGTACTGGTCCCGGGTCAGGAACACCCGCCGCACATCGCTTTCCAAAATCACATTCAAGTCGTCGAACGGTACGAAGATCTCGCGGACACGTTGAGGCGGCTGCGGACGGCCCGCTGCAGCTGTGAATGGAGCTGTGAATGGACTGGTGAGCGCGGCCAGCAGGATCAGCAACATCCGGCAGGGCCATTTGATTGTGGACCGCTTTTGGAGGCCTTTAACCATCGTTGCCACCTCCATGCTGCGCGTCATCGGCGGAGTCGCCCGACTCGTCTTTGTTCGGGGGTTCCTCGAGCGTCGTAGCGCTGTCGGACGCTGCGGGTGGGGATTCTGTGGCGGGAGGGGCGTACAGTCGTTCCGTGGCCGCGGGGGCCGTGGCGGGGGCCGTGGCGAGGGCCGGTGCGGCGGTTGCCGCCGCGCGGCTCGCCGTGATGCGGGGCAGGTCGCGGATCACGAACCAGACCAGCCAGACGATTAACACGATCGACAGGGCCCAAAACAGCTTGCCTTCTCGTTCCAGAATCTGGCCGGAAAGCGTTGGCAGGAAGACACCCATTAGGATCAGCGCGATGATCAATATCGCCAAGGCCGTAAACTTGTCGGTCGGCCGGCGTCGGACCATCACCAGCCCGATCAGCAACACGCCGGAGAAAATCAGGCCTTGCAACCATTTTGCGTTGAGCGTCACGAGGGACAGCGCGCGGTCGCGCCAGCCGGCGGCTTCAGTGTGGAAAAAATGTACAGCTTTCCGTCGACCGGAAACGTCGCGGCAGGATTGCCCGCGGCGGGCGTGCCCTCCGCGACCTGCTGGACCAACTGGTCAACGGTTACACCGTGCCGGTACAGCGAATGGGCGAACGTCTGCCACCAAGGTAGCTGTTCACTGGTCCAGGGTCCCGTCGAGCCCAGCAGAGCTTGCTCGTCAGGCACATAAGCACAGATGTAGACCTGCTGCACCGCGGGCTCGCCGGGAAAATCGGGCACCTGCAGTTCGCTGGCGGCACCTTTCATGGTGTACCTCAATTCCAGTAGGAACGGTCGGTCAGGGTCCTGGCCGACGAGCGGCACGTAGAGCTCGTCCTGACTGCCGCTTTCCAGCGGTACCGTTCGGCCATTGATCCGCACCGGTTGTGCGTCGAACTCCAACCCGCTGGCCTGTTTCGAGGGCAAGCTAAGTACGAGCCGCTGTCGCGCGCTGCGCATCCGGTACAGAGCCTGGACGGCGATCCGGCCGCTGCGCGTCACGACCTGGCGGACGACGCCCATTTCGATGCTGGTCTGCTTGACCTCTTCCAGCTTGTAGCGCGTGGCGGCGAGCGCCAGCGTCCAGTCGTCGTGGAATTCGAATGCCCGAGCGGCACCTTCGAGACGATCTTGCTCGGGAATATCGTACTGCGGATCGATCGGCCGCAATCCCTTGTGCTCACCGGCGCGAACGTCGATGGTTTCCGTTTTCGCCACGACAATCTGGCCCCAGGCAAGGTCTACGTCGGCCGGCCGCAGCGCGGGAACCGCGATTGCAATCGGCTTGCCGACCTCCAGGTCGCTCATGTTCTGTTCCCACTCGAGCCCCACCGGGACATCTCCCAGCAACTCGGTTTCGCCAGCTAGCTCAAGGGCAACGTAACCTTCGGCAACATCGGCCGGCTGCGGCTGGATCCGCGACTCACGAATCGCGGGAGTGATGTTGTTGATTTTGTCGACCAGGTCGGCGGGGATGTCCAACCGCAGCGAATCGACGCCGCTGTAACGAATATTGTAGGAAAGCCGCGCGATGTACTTGACCTGCCCTGACTTGATTTCAACGGCCAGGAATTGCCGCACGGTTATGTGAGGCTTCCGCCGTTCCGCCTCGACGGTCAGCGCGACGGCCTGATCGGTGAAGGCAAACGCCAGGGAGGGCTGAGTCTTGGGGAACCGCGCATCGCGGCAGGTAGGAATCTCTCGGTACGCCTCAGAAAACGAGATGCTCCGCAGGCCTTTCTGTTCAGACGGATTCACGCGCAGACTTTCGGGCTTGCAGATCACCAGGCGGCCAGTCGATCGGTCGACGCTGTCCGGGGTCACTCGTGGAAGGGGAAGTTTCATCTCGGTGTCGTTTCCGGTCGGGCTCAATAGATTCGGGTCGTCCAGTCGACGTTCGAGTTCGACAAACAAGCCGACTTTGCCGATCGCTTTGCGCGCCAGGTTGACCGTTAGCGTGGTCGTTCCTCCGGCGTCGTTTTCGCCATCCGGCTCGTCCTCGGCACCCGGCTCGGCGTCGTCAGCGGCAGCGTCCGCTGCATCGTCATCGTCAGCAGCGTCATCAGCGGCGGCGTCATCGTCTGGTTGTTTTTCGCCACCGTCGTCTGGTTGCTCTTGGCCAGCTCCGCCATCATCAGCGCCGCCATCCGCGCCGGGGAGGTTGTATGCGTCGACGACGACGGGCGTGGCGTTCGGTCCGGCGCGCCCTGTCACTTGTCTGACCTCAAACCCCTTGGGAATGTCGATGCGAAACTGAAACACACCGGCCTTCTGGATGTCGTAGAGCACCAGCAGGTCCAACGTCAGCTTTTCAGGTTCCAGGTAGGCCTCGACCAGCTGATCGGCGACGATCCGCGGTTCGATCTTTTCGACATCCAATTTCAAGTCGAAGGGTAGTGCGGCATAGCGGTAAGCGAAGCTCCAGCCGCTGGCGCCGAGGCTACTCGGCAGCTCGGCAGCGTCCAATTGCAGCAACCCGCTGCGGCTGACGTTCTCGGCCCGCAGGCCTTCACCCAGACGGACGACGACAATACCCTGTTGCCGGTTAACGCCCAGCGCCTTGACAACCGGGACGGCGAACTGCTGTTTGTCGAATTCGCCGCTGAACTTTTCCAGATCCACGGTGATGTCCTGTTGTCCCCGCGTCGGCTGAAACAGCTGAATCGTAATTTGTTGCTGTTCCCCTTCGGTTTTGACGTCCCACTGCCGCACGTTGGGGTCAAAGATCCCCGCCACCTTGTGATCGGCCGGCACCTCGATGATCAGTTGCGACAAGTCGGCTCGGGTGATCTCGTAACGCAGTTGAGTTCGCGTACGAACGACGCCCTGGTCGAGCGTCACTTGTTGTTCCGCTTGAACGGTTGCCAGCGCGGCCAGACCCAAGGCACCTTCCGCTTTGGGCGTCCAGTCAATGCGAACCGTGGGCACCGCGCCCAGGAATGCCATCACGACGGTCGCCTTCGCCTCGTCTCCCTCCCCCGCTTCGTCGGGGACTTCCGCCGCCGCGATCATGGGATGGACGTTGACTTTCACGCCCGGCTCGGGGATCCGGATCTTCCAACGATTGACCGGCGCCTGCGGTGCCTGCAAGGACACGCTGTTTTGACCGGGGGCCTTGGTGTACGCCTTCGTGTACTCCAGTTCGAGCTCAAGCTGTTGCTCATCATCCGCGGTCCGCTGGACCAGCAGCTGATAACCGCCTTGGGGGACAGCGACCAGTCGAGCGGGCTTGCCGCCGAGTCGGGCTGCGCCGATCGCCGCGTCGCCCAGCCGCAACGGCACTCGATGCCAGCCATCGGTCAGCAGTTCGACGGTCAATTTAGCCTCGACCGAAATCACGTCCTCGGCAATGGTCGCATCACTCGTGATTTCCGTAATGAGCGCGCCGACCGGCGGTCGTGAGTCGGGTACTTTTGTTTCCGCCGCCCGGGCCGCTTTCCACAGCGCCTGAAACTGTTCGTACGGCAGAAAGACTCCGCGCCCCTCCTTTTCAAACGATTCCCGTAGTTTGGAATAGGGAACGTAGACGGTCTGCTCTCGCAGCACGGGTACGTCGTCCCGCTTGTCAGGCTGGTCGGCAACCGATGGCTGATCCGGCGAGGGTTGAGCGAAGACGGCGACGGGCAAGGACGCCAGCAGGCAGAGTGTCGTGGCAAAAGCGAGGTGTCCTGCGCGGACGGAAGGCAAACAGATCATGGAAAGACCGTTCCTATTGTCGTGAGGTAAATCAGGATGCAACAACCAAGGGCGGTCGACCGCCGCTCACGTCCTTAGTCTATATTCTAATTGGACGCGTGCCACGACTTTATTGTTCCCAGAAACGTAACAACCACGTAACAACCACGTAACATAGCGGGTTCGATGCCGTCCATGTCGCAGCAGTCAAGTGACGTGAGTTCATCAGAGTCCTCCCGGTCAGGCCAGCCGATCTCGATGCCGAAAAGCGGATAAGCAACATCCAGGTCGATGAACCATGCAGGGCCGCTGCCTCCACACTCGCGATTGAAGGCGTCCAGTTCGTTGCGGTCAGCAAGTCGACCAGTTCGTCGTGGCGTTGAATACCTCTCGATCGCCACGTGCCAATTGTAGTGGTCTCGTCAACGACGTCCGGCTTCACCACGACGAATCACGGCGATCGCCAAGACTACTCCGGCCGTACGCTTTAGCCCGCTCGCTCCGGTGCTTCCTCGCCTGACATCTTTGTCGATCACGGGACATAGTTTCCTGCCGCCAAAAGACGCATCGATCGGCGTAACCCGCCGTTGACGCTCGTCCGGTCGCGATCCCGACAAGTGACAATCAAGTACCTGCTAGCAGCGTACCGAAATTATTGAGAGGATAAAACTGAATAAGGAGTGCGCTATGAGAAAGATATCAGTTGCGATCTTCGCACTGTCTGTATCGATTGCCGCGACCGAAACGACCGAGGCGCAGATTGTCCAAGTCGAACCGGGTTACATTCGTGCACCCTTTGTCCGTGTTTACCGTACGCCTGACGGAGGCCGTCGCGTGCAGGCACCGTTCACGGACGTTTACAGTCCCGGCCACCGGAATTTCAATGACCCCGACGCGCGTCATTTCAATCAGCAGCAGGCCGATCCTAACCGACCGCCACGGGCGGCCGACCAGCGGGCCGGCACGCCGCCACGCGCTCCGTCGAACTCGCAAGACGAACTTCGTCGCCGGCTGGCAGCAGCTTCAGTTCAGCTCGACCAGGACCTCGCGGGTATGGAAGGCGGTTCGGATTGGCAGGAATACTTGAAGCTGCCGGCCGACATCTACGCCGGACTGCAACGTAATGAACCGACGCCGATCGAGCTGGATTTGAAACCTGGATACTTCGAGAACGCGTTGGCACGCTACGACAAGGTTTCGCAAGACCAGCAGTACAGTATGATCACAGAACTTCAGTCGTATCAGGACGCCTATCAGCATCTGATCAACTATTACGAGTCCCTGACGACCAACAAGCTGACACCGCCACCAGCTGCTCCCGAACAGACCGGCAACCTGGAAGAGTTACCTGCGCCAGATGAGCGTGGCTAGGAGGCGCTGCTTCGTCTTATTCGGGTGCATCGACGGTGTCGCAGGACTGCCCCTGATTGAAACTTGTTTCCGATCTACTTCTTGTTGTTTTCTTCGACCCATTTCTTCACGCGCTGCCAGGCTTTGGCAAATCCAGACGGTTCTGCGTCTTCGGGTTGGAATCCCAGGCTGGCCAGTTCGGCGTCTGCCGCTTCGCGAGAATAATGTTCGTTGATCACCCGATTCACTTGGGCGGGCGTACACAGCACCATGCGAATCGGCATGCCAAGCCGAAGTTTGATGTCTTCTTCCAACTGCAAGTTGAGCGGGTTGGGCGATGCCAGCAGCAGTTGACCGTTTTCGATGATGACAGGCGTTACCGAGTGCGTACGAGCGAGCATGGCCGATATCTTGGGGAACAGTTCCTCGTCGATTGTGATGTCGGCGAAGTCGAGGAAGGGCAGGCCGATCGACTGTGCGTACGCCTGCATAATGACTTCGGTCGGCGCAAGCTTCTGCTGTAACAGCGCATCGCGCAAGGGAAAGCCGGTCGCCTTGGCATATTGTTGTGCCTGAGCCAGTTGTTTTTCGTCGACCGTTCCGTTCTGTAACAGAATCTGTTCCAGCGTGTGAGCCGGGCCATCGGCGACTTTGACGCGTCCCAGCGATTCGTCATAGTCCGCCTTGCGCCCCAGGTCGGCCAAGCATAGCATCGCGCGTGCCAGCTCGTTGAGCAGTTGCTGGGACTCGCTCGCATAGGATCCGGACGCATACTTGCGCACGTGTCCGTTCAGCTTTCGATAATGCCGGCGGATACGGTCCTGGTCGTCGTCAAACTTCTCAAGACGCAGGAGCTTGTAGTAGTCGAGCGGGCGTTCCGTGTCGGTGATGCTTAACCAGTCACGATAAACGTCCAACGAATCCGACATAGTGATAACGGACAACGGGGCGGACGGGGTCGGAGAATAAGTAGCGAAAACGAAGTCGTGATCGAAACGGCGATTTGGATTGTTAATCAACCTTGTAATCAGTGGCCAATCGCGTGAGCGCATCCAATTGGCCATCGTCCAGCGCCCCGGAACGTTCAATCTGGGTCTTGGCGGACTTCCCGCTGGTCTTGTCTTCGGCCCGCACGTGAATGCGGCCCATTTCGTCAAACGAATAGATGACTTCGACGGGTGCACCTTTTGGTAACCCTTCTGGAAGATCGTGAATGTATAAATCGCCGACTTGTGAGCAAGCAGATGGATCGGGCGCTTCGCCCTGAATCACCTTGACGTGGACCCGCGTCTGTCCCTCCTGCTTGGTGACGAAAGTATGGCGTCCCTCGGCCGGCAGTTTGGTATTTCGCGGGACCATGACGTAATTGATTTGTTTGCTAGAGCTGGGGTCGTGAACGACCATCCCTAGCCCGTGGGAGTTGACGTCTTCCTGACTGACGCGGGACAGGGACTTTTTCAATTTGTCGGCCATTTCGCAATCCTTCCCGCGATGCTTCGCTTCCAGGATCGCAGCATGCAGGGCGGCTCCTTGGGCGACCGCAGTGTGTGGCGAGAGATCACGATTGGCTTTAACGTTAAAGACCTTTTCAATCCGATCGACGATCACGGGCATTAACGTCGATCCTCCGACAAGCACGACGGCGTCCAGGTCGTCCGGTTTGATCGTCGCCTGTTCCATCACCAATTCCGCGGTGTCGATCGTACGCTGCGTCAGATCGGCCGTCATTTCCTCGAACTGATCGCGTGTGATCTGGATCGTCATCGTCTTGCCCTGGTGGCGACAAGCGATGCTTGTTTTGTCGTTTTCGGATAACGCAATCTTCGCTTGATCGCATTCGTATAGCATTAGCTGAACCGCTTCGGGCGATTCCCGAAAATCCTTGCCGTGTTCTTCCTTGAACAGTTCGGCGACATGCGCTAGCAGGCGGTCGTTCCAGTCGACGCCACCCAGGTGCACGTCCCCGTCCGTTGATAGCACTTGAAAATGCGTTGGCGTAAACCGCACGACGGTAACATCAAATGTCCCGCCGCCCAGGTCATAGACTAGCACGAGCTTTGGCTTTTCACTGCCCGTTTCGGATACCCCCAGTTCGTGATGCATCCAGGCAAAGGTGAGCGTGGCGGCCGTGGGCTCGTTCACAATATCAATCACGTTAAGGCCGGCAATGCGCCCGGCGTCCTGGGTGGCTTTGCGACGCGCATCGTTGAAGTAGTACGGAACCGTAATGACCGCGTTGCCGATTTTGATTCCCAGTTTCTTTTCCGCATCCTGGCGCAATTTCTTCAGGATCAGCGCCGAAAGAAATTCGGGTGTGATCTTCTTGCCGTCGAATTCGTGATCGTATTCGCCTTGGGTCTCTCCCATGTGACGCTTCACGCGATCCACGACGTTTTTTGGTGGTTCCATTGCCGCTCGCATCCGATTGGGTCCGACGACAACGTGCCCGTTGGAGGCCAGCAGGATCAGGCTGGGGGTTTCGCAGTCGCCATCGTCGTTCTCGACCGGTATCGGCGTACCGTTTTCATCGAGATAGGCGAGGGTTGAGAACGTAGTCCCCAAGTCGATACCGACAGTCAAGCCATCTGCAAAATCCATGGAGATCCTTCAAGTCGTGCGGCGACCGCGGTTGACGAGCGCAATCGAATCGCAATCTACCAATCCCGTGGGGATATCAATTGCCGCGTCAGGCAATTGTGTACGTCTGTTTCCGCTGTTTGGGTATGCAGTCGACGCCGAGCGATCTATCAGTTCTGCGACAGGTGGGCGGCGGCGGACCGATCTCTAACGTAACAAGGTAACGGCGCCACGCGTCGGTGGTCAACAATTGGGGCCGGAAATCAGCTCCAATACGCCCGCTTGAGTGGTAGTCGATGAGGCCGGTTAGGCCGGATAGAGACCGGAAAGAGAGAATAGATACTGAATAGAGGATGGGTGCAGTCCGAAAATTAATCGTCTATTCGTCTTGAATCACTTCCTTGACGGGCTGTACAAAGTGCGGCGAACCGCTTTTTTCCGCCAATTCCTCCGATTTCTTGTCGGCCTGACGTCGCTGGCTGTATTCGTAGAGCGCCACGCGCTTCAAGGACTGATTGAAAACCCCCCAAAAGGCCTTGAGCCGCACTTCGGGTACAACTTTTTTGCGGCTCTTGCGCTTGGTCTTTGCCTTAACGGCAGGGGCCGCTTTTTTCTTCTTTTTGGCATTGGCGGCTGCCGTGGCCTCCGCACGTTTCGCCTTGATACTAACCGTTTTACGTGCCATCGTGTCTTCTCGTTTGCCTGCCTGATGCGAGTTGAGGGGGATATCCTACCCGATTGGCGGCTTACGGGCTAGGCTCTGGGCCCGCCACCAAGTACTCAGTCGATCGGCGTCGCGCCCTCGGGTGGAGTCCCCCCGCCGTCGCGGACGTAACTAGATCGGCCAGACGCGTACTGTTCCGCTGTCAATTCGGCCTCGGTCGTCTCGGCCTCTTTGATAATCTCATCAAACAGGCGGCACAAATAGGGCCTGCACCAGCCGCAGCCGGTCCCGGCCCCAAAGCAGTCGCTCAACTGGCTGGCGGCGCGTGGCTGGTGGGAACGCAGGAAATTCACGACTTTCCGTTTTTTTACGTGAAAGCACAGGCAGAGTTCGTCATCCATTTCCATGATACAGGGAAGATTGGGGGTATTGGAGTGGAGGGATACGGGAAAATTGGAATGTTGGAATGGGCGTCCGAATCTTTCTCACGTAACTATTATTCCAATATTCCATCATTCCACTATTCCATCATTCCCGCACTCCGGTGGCCAGCCGTAACCCTATTCTACACGCGCGTTGAAACAATGGCACGTCCAGCATTTCGTCGCGCGTGTGCTGCAATAGTTGGCCGCAACCGAGCGTGACCGTGGGAATGCCGCGGGCGGTCATCCAGTTGGCGTCCAGTCCACCCTGGGTGACAAAGTGAATCGGCTGCTCGCCGACGGACCGCACCGCCGCTTCCGCTTCTCGAATACATGGTTCTTTCTTGCTCAGCCGAAACGATTCGTAATCCAGCTGGCCGTCGAAAGTGACCTTGCCGCACGTGCCGATCACGTTCCGCACATCTTTCGCAGCTTGCTCGAACGACTTCTCGATCTGCCGAACAATCTGCCGACGAAATGCCGGGCTATGGCTGCGGGCCTCGACTCTAACTTCGACCGACTCGGTAACAACATTGGTTGCAGCGCCTCCGCGGATGATTCCCACGTTACACGTCCCGCGCTGTTTTCCTTTCTCGATCGCCCCGTGCCAGCCACCCCTCTGCAAATCGGCAATGGCAATCGAGGCAATGGCGATCGCACTGACTCCGTACTCCGGCGCCCCGCCAGCGTGACTCGGTATTCCTTCGATTCGGATCGTCATGCGATAACCGCCCGTCGCGCCGATTGTCAGCTTCTCCGGCGCACCACCATCGAAGTTGAATGCCAGGCGAGGGCGTCCCAATAAGCTGAGCTGCGCGTGGCGGGCGCCGTGCAATCCGATTTCCTCCTGAACGGGCCACAAGAACGTCAGGGGCGGATGAGATAGATCATGTTGGAGTATTTCAATCGCCGTAATTAGCAGTACGGCCACACCCGCTCGATCATCCGCCCCCAATCCCGTGTTGGGATCAGCCGAAACGATGCGATCGCCCTGCTGCGTCGGCTTGGAACCGACACAAATGGGAACGGTATCCATATGGGCCATCAGCATGCGGCGGGGTCCGCGGCGGCTCCCCGGCAGCCGCAACACGAGATTGCCCGTCTCGCCATCGATCGGAGTATGCCGATGTGCTCGGTCCGTGCGAATGTCCTTGTTGGGAACGCCGGCGCACCGCAATGCGCGCGTGATGAAATCGACTACCCTTTGTTCACGACCGCTGGGGCCTTCAATAGCCATCAGCTTTTTCACTAACTTGACGGCTCGATCAAGATCCGGTTCGTGAGGCGCTGCTGCCGCGGCACGATTGAGTGTTTTCCTGGTCCTCGCCATGCGGGAAGCCTCATAGAATTACACAAGCTTGTTGGTCAGAAACAGACGATCAATAATTGCGTGTCTCGGAGTGACACGACGGCGTGCGCGAATCGTACCATTTGTTACAATTGTGGCCACGTCGACGGTCGTCGACAAGCGACTCCAGGAAATACGAGAACATCACAATGAGGATCTTTCTGGCTGGTATCATGCAGGGATCTCATCGCGGCGCGGCACTGCACGACCAGCAGTACCGCGGTCGCACGAAAGATTTGCTCGCCGAGTGCCTGCCCGCGGCTGAGGTTTACGATCCGCTCGCCGATCACGCCAATTCATTGGAGTACGGCGAACGGAAGGGACGGGACGTGTTTCTTCATCATAATCGCATGTGCGGCGAGGTCGATGTCGTATTGGCCATGGTACCGGAGGCTTCGATGGGCACGGCCATCGAGATGTGGGAAGCACATCGGAACGGCCGCGTAGTCGTGACCGTCAGCCCCATGAAACGAAATTGGGCGGTGAAATTCCTAAGCAACATACTCTATGCCGATGAACAGGAGTTTGAACAAGCGTTGCGCAGCGGTGAGTTGGCCCGACAACTCAAGGAGCTAGGGGTGGAGGATTGACCCACGGTACACGAGATCGGACGAATCGTCCCGGTGTTCTTCGAGACTCCGTGGTAAACCTAATGCGGGGAAGTTATTCTTGAGCGAATCCTAAGAAGCTTTTTCGGCGCTCCACTGCAGCGTAGAATAGAAGCGAACGGTAACCGGGAGTTCATCCATGGCTGAAGTGAAAATGTCATCGGAAACCATCGAGCCCGTCGGGCTGCGAGTTTTGATACGCAAAGATGAAGAGCGTCGTACCACACGCGGCGGAATTCATTTGCCGGACGATGCCAAGACACCGGTGCTTTCCGGACGTATCGTGGCGATTAGCGTCCAGGTCGATAGCGATCCTGATTATCCTCTGCAACGATATGACAGGGTACTGATTGATCCACGCAACGGCATACCCGTCGATTTCGAACAGGACAATAAACTTTTCATCGTCCCCATCGAGGATATTGTCGCCGTGTTCCGCAAAAACGATCCTCAGGATTAATCAGCCACGGTTGTTGGTCGAGACGAATACCGCCTGGCCAAAACCCTCGCGGGCGACGTTCGTGACCGGGCTGGCGGAGATTCGCGAAACCACGCCTTCATAGCTTCCGCAGATGATGCTCAGTCCCACCGTCAGGAACATGCGGTCGGCCGTGACCCGTCCGAATCGGTCGCTGACGACCGGAAACGTCAGCGTTTCGGCATACTCCTGAACGACCTGGGGCACGTCGTCTTGCAATTGACACGCTTCGGTCCAGGTCTCAGCGTCACAATACTTGCCAACCACGACGCCGAAACCACGACCTTCATTGGCCGGTTTGATGACAAAGCGTTCGCGATGCTGCAGAACGTACGGCAGCAAATCGATCATCTCGCCGTGAAAGTCGATCTGCGCGTCCTGCAGACGAGCGGTCCATAGAACATGATTCTCTATCAATCGCTTGTCGTCGTCACTCAGCTCTCGCTGCACCTCTGGATGGCGCAGGACGGCCAACAACGCTTTGCTCTCACCGACCGTCAAGCCGACAAGATTGTTGACCGATACGACCAGGCCTTCTTTTTGTGCCTCGAGAAAAGCCGAATAGCGCGATTCAAATCCATCTCGCCAGCAATGATTCGGACTGTTGGGTGTGCTGATTCGGAATTTGTTGTAGACCAGCGACAGATATCGACCCTCGTGAGTCAGGCGACCGTTTTCCAATTTAAGCTCGCGGGCGTCCGCCAAGATCGCCTCACGACCTGTTGCCCTGAACGAATCAGCCAAATTTTGCAGCTCGAAGCTCAATTCGTTTTCATCGTGCAGAATACCTATCGTTCCTTGTTCGATTCCAGACGCCTCTTCCACGCCTAGTAGTTTGTCGCGCAGCCGCCTCGGCCGGACGGAGCCAATGGCGAGGTCGTCCAGTTCGATCAACGCTCGATCCAATCGCTGAAAACCATGTTGAGTAACCTGCGACACCGCTTCCGAGATCATGAAGGCACCGGGACACGCGGTATTGAGTTCCATAATCTTGACGCCACCATCGGGCTGCACGGCAGCATCGTATCGCGCTAACGCCTGCCAGGTCGGCAAGCCGGATGTTTTGGCAAAAAAGGGAAATATCCGCCGCAGATCGGGAAAGTGATGATCCAGCGCGTCGGGCCGGCGGATCAGGTAATCCAACACCTGTTCGATCAGCGCGTGCAGACGCAGCGCGAGCATCTCGAACTGTTTCACATCGGCTTCGTCGAGCAGCAGCGCAGACAAAGCAACTTCCAGCGGCTTCTGGCGCGCCAAACAAAGGTTCTTTTGGTGCATTTCGCCATTGGCCGCGGCCAGCGAACGGGCGCATTGGTCTTCGATGGCTGGCAACGCGGTCGCCAGCCGATCATGGAAATCGACCGTTGCAGTTGGATCAATCCGGTAGGCCATAAGTTGGATTTCCGCCAGGTTGGTGTCCCGCACTCAGGCGGTTTCATGGATTCGTTTCGGGTTGTTCATGCAAGCCGCCTAACGGCGGGACTCCAACGGATGACCGCGATCGATCAAGGGGCCGGCGGCCAGCGCGTTCAGGTCCTGGTATTCGCGTTCCAGCTGCTGACTGAGGCCGTCGGGCAAAACTTCCCGCCACGCTTCGGGCGGTGGCGGTTCTATTTTGGGACGAATCGTATGGAACGACATCCCATTGTAGTTGTCGTCTTCGTGCGTGATTTGTGAAACGTGATCTGGATCGTAATCGAAGCCGGGCAGATCAAACATGCCTTCCACCGCGGCTAAGGTATGTCGTGGATCGGCCGTAAAGCTCACGTAGGGAACGATCAGCAGTCGATCGGAACAGCGTTCCACGGCGTCGCGCACTCGCGCAAGCGATCGTCCTACGACCTGGTTGGCGCGTAATAAGCGAAGCGCCCGGTCCTGCACGTTGGAACCCTCGTGGGAAGCGCGCCCGCGAGGCGGTCGGTAGTCGATGCCTCGCATTCGATACAGTTTTTCGAAGGACGCCACGATCGCACGGACGTCACGGACCATCGTGATGACTTTGACTGGACGCCCCAGGATTTCTTCAATGGGTTCGATGAATTGCAGCCAGCCGCGCGATTTGTCAAAAACGATTTGACCGGCGTCAAATTGATCTTCGTAAAAGCCGTACAGTAGCCCTCGAAGACCTTTCAGCACTTGCGGTTTGACGCGATCCAGGCCTTGCGCCCGAAATTCTTTTGTCTGCGGCCAGCGCTGGATGGCTTGTCGTGCCAGGTGGACCAGCCCGCTGGTTGGCGTCACGTGCAGCGACGGATTTTGTCCCAGCAGGTTCATCAACACCGTGGAACCACTGCGGGGCAGTCCCGACACAAAATGTAAGGGGTGATCCATTTGATCCTCGATTTTCTCAGTGGGCGGAAAGTAGCGTCCTGGCCGCCTGGGTGATATTGTCCAGAAAGGCCTGCCCGTCGCTTCCGACGCGTTTGGATAACTCCTCTTTTTGTTTTTCGATGTACTTACGCTGTTCATCATCCACCAAGGCGGGTTGTCGCGAAGCCTCTGCCAGGACGAAATCGCAGGCAAACAACAGGAGCTGCAGATCGTCGCGATCGCGGCTGACGAAGTTGTCATCATCGTTCGTCGCGCCGCGCACGACCTCGGCCATCGCCTGGCCACGGAGTTTGGGGTCCACCAGCAGTGCGCTGGCAACTTCCTGAAATCGCTGAAATAGGATTTCTTGCGGTGGCTGATTGACCGTGGCGGCAATCTGGAGTGCCTTGGCCTGGCTCTTCTTGGCCGACTCCAGGTCGCCCGCAAGTGCCTCGGCCGCGGCAAGTTTGAAGAGGATGCGTGCCAGGTAGGCGGCTTTGGGTCCGCCTTCGAAGCGGCGTGCTTTCTCAGCAGCTTTTTTCAAGACCTCTGCCGCGTTCGAAGCGTCGCCTTGGCCGAACAGCAGGACATCACCCAGCCGACCCAGCAGGTTGGGTTGCAGTCTCTGCCATTGTGGTTTTTCTTGATTGGCGATCTCGTCTGAGTTCAACAAGTCATCGATGAACGCGAGTAAGCCTTCAAACTCCTGCTGGGCTTCCTGCGATTTTCCCAAAAAGTGATACGCTAGCGCCATGAATTGACGGCTGCGAAAATAGAGATTCGACGCACGGCGTTGCCCCTGGTATTGCGAGAACTTTTTGTATGCCTCCTGCCCTTTGTCCTCGGCGCTCTCCAGTTGCCACGTCTCCAGGAAATACGGCGCCTCGCGCGAGATCAATAGGGCACAAAGCGGGTGATTCGGGTTCATGCGGCCGAGCACATCGTTCGCTCGTGCCGCCTGGAAAAGGTCGGGGATATCGTCGCGAGCCCACGCCGGATCGAACAAGCGAACTTCCGCTTCCATGGCTAAAGTGAACAACACCAGGTGCGGAGCCAATTTTTTATTCGGCAGACTGGAGCGCGCCGCATTGTATTCCAGACCTGCCTTGTCCCACTTTCGCAGCCGTTGGTAGATGACTCCTGCATCGGCGATACATAGCGACTTGAGTTCCTTGCTTATGGAATCGTAGGGGCTACGGGCTTCTTCCAATGTGGCGGCAGCGGCGGGTAACCTCATTTTCCAATACAACAGGCCGCGTAAATGCAAATCCTCCGCTTTGAAGTTGGCCGAGCCTTGTCGTTGCTCTTCGAGCAGCCTGTCGATGCGTGCCCAAATGGACTCGTCCTTGTTCTCTGCGACTTCATCGAACGGATGGGCGGCCTTGAGCAGATTAAAACGCCTGACCAACTGGTCCGGCGCGTCAACATTCAAGCTCTCTTCGCACAATGTCTGCAGCTGGTCATAAAAGGCGGGCACATTTGGCGGGTCTGGTTGGTCGGTGATGCTCTTGAGTTCCGTATATTCGGACACCGAGAGGTGCTTCAATAGATGAAGCCGCATCTCAGGAAAGAACCAGGGCACTTCGTCAAACCACCATTCGCCATTCATGCCGGGCATGGCGAGCAGAAAATGTCGAGCCGCCGCGGCATGCTGCGGCGAATCCACAACGCGACCCGACTCGTCGTTCATCCCACAAAAAACGCTGACGACGTGGATGTCTCGGGAAACATAACGGCTGTTTGAAGCTTTGAACCACCGAGGATGGTAGATGGGTATGTGGCACATGATAACAGCGCAGTTCCAAAAATCCATAATAATATTGAATGTTTACTGTTATTGTCTTTGTTTGTGACAAAACACCAGCAGGCAAAGGTATGGGGCGTTTATTTCTCTCTTTCATAGGCTTCGCCTTTTTCTTGTAAGATTAAACGTTAAACAAGGACGTTGTAGCTTTGCTGTTCCCTAAATAAAAACAAGCCTGACAGTTCCCAAAAAAAATGCCGACTCCGAGCTATCCGCGCTTGCAATCGCACAGCCGCCTCACATTTTTTTTATGTTGGTTGCTAAAAAATTAAGCCAATGAAAGTAGAACACGATGTGTAAACATACCGTAAAATGAGCGAAACAGCAATCAACTCTCGCTATTCCCAATAACAAAAAGAGCATCATCAAGCTTCATCATCAAAGAGGAAATTGGAGCCTTTGCAACACCGATTTGTTATATTATAATTTCCGTTGCTATTAGTTGTTACTCTAAAATTTCGCGGGAACGATCGTCATTCATTCCATCATCTAGTACTCTCTTCTTCTATTTACAAACAAAAAGTTGTTGTTGTTTGAATGAACTTTCAGTTGATAATAGTAACAGGGAAAGGATTATACTATAGCTAGCCACAAAAACAATAGAGAAAACACAAAGCAATCAATCGATAATAGAAACCAGAATACACAATAGACGATACATACACAATGACAAAGAATACTAGCAGTAACAAATCAGTATCATCATCATCTCAGGAGGAAGAGCTTCCTGAAGACTTCCAACCGTCCAAATATGATGTCATCGTTGGATGGGCGAGACAGAATTATCATCATGGTACGTAATCTAGAATGATGTGTTCTACTTCTTAGATCCTCTAGTTTTGTTTCACATTCTCATCCATTTCGCTCACACACACTCTTTTTCATTCATTCAACAACAACATACAATCACACACATACAGAGGGTAATAAGATGTTACGTTCCTTGGTCCGTGAGAATGTTCCTCGATATATATCCGCCAAGACGAAGCACGACAAGGGGATGATCATTGTAGAAATATTAGACATCATCCGGAAGGAATCACCATCTGGATTAGGTTTGGTGAGACGTAATCCTGATAACGGCCGTTGGTTCTATATCGGAACAGACAAGGCCAAGGATAAGATTGGACATGCTCTCCGCAAGGCCTCAAGAGATTATGAAAAGGGCATCCAGGGTTCACCCATCAAGCAACAGATGATGATGATGGCATCATCAAAGAGAAGTAGAATCCCCTCACGTCCTACTACTTCTGATGGAGGAGGAGCTTCAAGAGCTCCATCGTCGTCTCCTCGTCATCAACGCCATCCATCTTCAGCCTTTTCGAAACCTTATCCTGCTACTGCTGCCGTTGATGCTGCTAAACCATCGTTGGAACAATGGCCATTAACTTCGGTAACTTCCCTTTCTTCAAGTGAATCGAATAGTGATGATATTCAAAACCGTCATTACAACAACAACTTGATGAATCATCATCATCGCCATCCTTCTTCTCGTGGTTGTGTTGGTGTTGTAGGTCATCATCATCATCACAATCATCACGGAGTACCACCACCACCACCCCATCATCACCATCATAATGAGGGACAAGGACCAGTTCAAGTTACTGTTCCATCATCACCAGTTACAAGACCAAACAGTGCTCAAAGTATGAATCGTGGTGATGATGTTACAACTACGATCATTACGAGTGCTGGTATTCATCATCACCAAGGACAACCACAGCAACAACATGGTTCTTACGATCAACACCATCATCATCATCCTGAGTACAACAATTCTACGCCGTATACTCATCCTCATTATTATCCTCCTTCCTATGGTGGTGAAGGAGGAAAGGAACAACGATATGATCAATACCGTCATGAACCATACAATCACCACCACCACAATGGTGAACCACCGCTACCAAGAGAGAATCATCATCATGAGCAGCCTGGTGGTCCATCATATAATGATCATCATCATCCTCAAGATTATCATCATTATTCACAGTACTACTCCTCCTACCATCATGAGCAACGGCCTCATCATAATGATCACCATCATTCGTATTATGCCGGTGCCGGTGCTACTAATGATCATCATCATCATCACTCTGGGCATCATTACAGCAACAATGGTCCACCACCACCACCCGTTGCTAACTCTGATCATCCTACCGTTGTTGCTTCTGCTCCACCCCCAGCATCGGATGGCCTCTATCATCGTGTCTTTGATGATGTTGATCGAGCACAGCCATCATCAACATCATCCTATCATCATGCTGCTGGAGAGCAACAACAGCAGCATCATTATCAATATAATCATCATGATGCTGTTGTCGGACCTGCTGCACCACCATCATCTTCCGAAATTCCTCAATACAGTCGTATTGTAAGTCAGGAAGGGATGATGTAAGGAAGAACATCCCGAGCAGAATCTGATAATGATGATGATGTCGAAACGATTACAGACGATGTACAAAACGATGATCCATTTAGTATTAGAACACAAAAGAAGGAAAAAACCAAACATAGAAATCAAAAACCAAAGAAAATATATCACCAAAAAAGAAAAGAATAAAAAAGGCACACTTTCACGCACACACACACATACAGACATCACCAATAAAATATATATCCAAACATACTACCAAATATAGAATACAATTCATGATTGGGGAAATATTTATAAAAACATAATATATCATACTTTAGAACTTAACCATTACATTATTTGATAAAGAAACCTTGTATCTAGTGTTTGAATTTCAATTTGCATTATTATTAGAAACAGTGTTACATTATCATAGAATCCCAACGGATACCACATTTACATGGCATAACCGTTGGACCACTGTTGAAACTTGTCATAAGCATTTGTACCCCAATGATCCACTGCTTTTCTGACCAAAGCCTTGGCACGCATTTCGACCTTGTTATCAGGTACGTCCAACATAAGACGCTTCTCAAAACGCTTCAATGCAACACCGTGACCGTACCGCCATCCCGAAAAGCAAGGGTAATTCGACTTGTACATCATGATTTCTACAAGACCTAAAGCAATTTGTGAATTCTTCCGAGCAGCCTTAAAACCTTCTACGAACAGACTTTCAAATTCCTTAAAACATGCATCGTTAACTCCTCCCATGACTTCAACATACTCTTTAGTAAGTTTGAAAGGAGCACGTTCCATACTGAACTCGTGACCAGGAGCCATACCCATAGCAAATCCAAAGTCGATGAAGATCAAGTGACCTCGTGTATCGATCATAATGTTACCATTATGACGGTCCTTCAAACCAAGAAGGTATCCCACTATTGAATATGCAGCCAAACTTGTCATGAAGTTTCGTTGAGCTTCCTTGAAAGAAGTGGAGTTAGGGCCATCGTACGTAACTTCAAAGTACTTTCGAAGGCCTCCCTCCGTGGGGTAGCCGTCGGCTTTCTTAAGACCATCAATAGAGGTAGCATCGACCAGGACTTGAATTAGTCCTGTGCTACCTGACGTACTCAAAATGCGGTAGGTCTTCAGCCAGAGAGGCAATCCTGCATCCACAAAGACACTCTTGTAATAATGAATCATCTGCATGACAAAGACTTCTTGGCGGAGATCGTCGTTTGATTTGGACATGAGACTGACAACTTCCAACTGTACATCCTTGGGTTTGTTCTTGACTTCCTCTAACATTCGAAAGGATTTCTCTGCCCACGATTCTCCATGACTGACAATTTTCTTTGCTCTATCTATTGATGCCATGTCGATTAAACCTTCGTGCTGCAGACCCTTGATGATGTTAAGGTTGTGGTCCATCACAGAAGTTCTACCGACAAATACATTGGATTTGAGCGGAGATGCACTCTTCGTTGATGTATCTACTGGTGTACCGTCAATAATGGGCACACTGTGTATATCTGTCGCCGTTGCTAGCATGCTTGTGCGCCGTACTGATTTTTCTCGATTCAAGTGCATCGCAAGTGAGCGTGGCATGTTGACGAATGATTCACGCAAGAATTTCTTTAAATGACGATTACCACGAACTGGCGTTGAAGGAGCCGAACCACCGCCATTTTCTGCAGCAGAAGGCGAGGTGGGCTTTTTGGGTGTAGTTGCGGTCGAATCAGTGATAGTAAGACTATCATGCCAAACATTACTGCCTGTTCGTTTATTTGCGTCAAGGACGTACCATCCTCATCCTTCAAATCTTCCACCTCAAGCTCCGTACTTTCCATGATGGTAGGTACATGACGACTGCTGGTTGGTTTTGGCTCCTCTTCATCTAAATCCAAGCTCATAGTTCCATCTTTTACACTTTCCTTCAGTTCCTGTTTGTTGAATTCCTTCAATGATTTTTCTTCGGCATTATGATCGAATTTCACATGCATATACTCCGCAATATCCATATTGGCATCTTTCACACCTTTGTACTCAATTTCACCGCGGACGCCTAGAAAGTACATGATCACAGGACATCTTTCTTTTGTATTGAATACGCGAGTGTCCTTGAAAATTGTTGAATGGACACGACGGAAGATGTCGGTCGAATTACACAAAGGTGAATAGACACAGGGTCGGAACACTCAGCGCTTGCATCATAGCCGGTGCCGTCTTCTTGCGTTCGGGTGGTTCCTGAAAGCGTAGATCTTCTGCAATGTCTGTCAAACGACGAACAAAATCTCGTTCATCTCTGAAAAAATCGTATCGTGCTCGTTGTGCTGGGGTCATTTCCTCAATAACACGTTGAGCCTCGTCGTGATTCTGATACAATGACTTGTCTGTGTGTCCAAAGACACGATGGGTATTAGCCTCATCACTTAGCATTGTCATCCACTTGCGCATATCTTCAGGTGACGAGGCACGCATACGAAATTCAAAGGATCTGTTGGATACACTGAACATGTTAGGATACTTCGAATCTTTGATCTCCTCAATCACAGCTCCCTCAAGAGGCATCGAACGTTTCAGTGTCCCACCCTTCGAACTGTAACAGTTCAGCATACGTTCTTCAATGGTAAAGTATCGAGTTTTCCAAGGTTTCGCTTTATAACACGCCGTGCGGACGGCCTTCTTGTACATGAGTTCACCACTAAAGTTTACTTCGGACGGAGGGTCCTGTTGAGTGATTTGCATGGCATTAAAACGTCGATCGGCGTATTCTAAAGTTTGCATCTCTGCCTTGGAAATCTTCCCCCTTTCATACAGGTGTTGGAGTTCTTGACTTCTTGGGCGACGGTACACAACACACCGTTCAATGTTGGTCAACAGTTTGATACAACGGTTGTAATAAACGGGGTTGCAATTCGGGTTGGGATTGCCATCGGGTAGTTCCGGTTGATAATCTTCAATCGCACCCTGTAAAATCCAGTTGAGTTGCAACGCAAAGTGTATCGATTGTTGTGCAATGACTAAACTAAATCTCTCCAAGATAGCATCGTCCCATTCCGCCTCAAGATGAATAATCATATGGGCAAGTTGTGGAAGATAAAATTCGATACCATCAAAGACATCACGTGAACCAGCAAACTGAAAAAAGAAAAAGAAGCAAAAGGGAAGTTAGTGACTATTTTGACTACATTCATGAAAACACGTCATCCCAACTTTATCAATGTAAAAATAAAACGTACCTTAGCAACGAATCGGGTCATAAACTTCACAACTTGTGGATCATCACGGAATTGCCAAATTAACATGACGACCTTTTCCATGGGAACTTTATCATCGGCAGCATCTCCCAATACCTCATCGACAAGCCGGAGCTTAAACGCCTCATGTTCTGCCAGTAAGTGATTACTCATATTTCGTTTAGGTACTGGATCAACAAATGATTTATCGTTTTCAAAACTTATGGATTCACCACGTTGATCAATAACTATGGGATACGACGAAAGACTGTCTTCTTCGTGGTGATGATGATAACTATCGTTATTCAAACTAGTTTCAAGTCGTTGTTGTTGTTGTAGGTGTGGAGTTATTGTACGTTTGGGTTTCTGGGGTTGTTCAATATAATCCTCCCTATCGTTGTCTGCACTGCTGTTATTGTCGTCGTGAGTGTCGTCAAAACTTATTCCACCGTCGTTGTCGTTACTATTGGTAGTAGTTGTCAATCCCTCCTCTAAAGATGATGGTGATGATGAACGTTGACGACGGGCACGACGTTTAATACGATCAGTTTCGTTTTTGATACGGTGTAAATATTCACTACTTGCTGCTGTTGTTGTTGTTGTTGTTGTTGTTGTCCCTTCTGTAGATACAACCTCTGAAGCCATTTACTACTAGAAGAAAGCAGAAAGGAAATAAACAGTAGTACGACCTTTTCTATTTGTCCTACTTCCATCAACAAAAGACGATAGATACACAACAAGGAGTAATAATAGTGAAGATGATAATGCCGTCACAATTGCAGGCATCGGATCGATGACTATTTTTTTCTCGCTTTGTCGCTTTGCTGGCTTGATTCACGAAAAAATCATTAGATTCGCATAATATCCCGTGCGTGGACGCGCACGTTGACGAGAAGCGAACGGAAAAAAAAGCAAAAGGCGACGTGTAGTGGTCATTCGGACAGGTCGAAAATAATCTTATCCCTAACAAAGTATTTATGGTTGAATTTTGAAAATTCGTACATTCAATTCCAATAAGTACTACTATCTATACGTAGAACTATAGTATGAAGATGACTGATTAGCTAGGGTCTCAGCAAGTGCTATAGTTGAGTTACTATTACATTCGAGAAAAATTGTGTTCTTTCGTTGGAAATAATATATTGCACAACCTCTCTCATGGTGCTGAATAAAGGATACTAAGAATGAATCTAGAGATGGCATCACAATGTTGTATGGAACCCATATATCGATAGAAATACCCAAAAAATATACAGTTACAACTGAATACAATTATCGAATGTGCTATGTGGTTCAATCCATCCGAATTTAGATTTAAGAATCTACAAAATCGATACGAAAACTAGTCCCTTCGTTCTTGTCAACAAAAATATCAACTTTATTTGTCGTCATCCTCATTCTAGTAGTGTATCAGCTCTTTTCTGCCATGAGCAATATTATTTTTGTTTTCTTGGTCTCTTCCTCATCTTCCTCTTGTATTATAAACGTATCAAATCGATACACATTACTAGGTTCAAAGTACGATGGTGTTGTTACCATTGTTAACGCTGAACGAATAGCATTTACAGTATTTGGTTGACATGAAATCACAAAATCATAAGGATACTTGTTCTTGTTGTTTCCCATTAGTTGTTTTATCAGTATCTGTTGAATTTGTTTTTCGACTTTCATATCATAACTGTATGGTTCTAATTCACCAAATAATGATCGTAAACTTGTTATTAATATTGTTGTCATTTCACCACAATCATGTATTTTTGGTGTACATCGTACACCTACCAACGAACAACTTCTTGTCATTTTAGAATACAGGAGGCTTTGGTTGATTGATTGTTGTTGTATTTTGTGACGGTTCGATTTATTATTGTGAGTTGGAAGAAAAACTTCTCGCTTTTGATTGATTGTTGTTGAAAGATGAAATAAGATGTGTGACGACGAGAGGGATATTAGATGAACATGCCGCCAACACGAAAATGAGACTCTTCGAGTACCCAAAAATCGAAATACTCAATTATTAACAAAATAATACCATGCTGTTGGAATCAGACCCAATAGATTGACGATAGATACGAGTTTCACTTTGTTGATACGATCTATCATAGGTTCATCAATATGATATGTATTGCTTATTTACTATTAATGTCTGCTACGGGTCCCCTTAATATGATTTTTTTGCAGCTTCCTTTTCTTCCTTACGTACATATATAATTATGAAATTTTCACCACGAACGCCACAATCTTCTTCTCAGAAAATTAAGTACTCATATAAGTTGACATGTCAATCTCATCAGGAAGTTCTGGGATGTTCACTTCGAATCGACTTTGGACCTTACTCAAGATTTCTTGATCTTGTTCACTCGAAATGAAGGAGATGGCAATACCCTTCGTACCGAAACGTCCGGCACGACCGACACGGTGCAAGAATTGATCACTATCATCGGGGAAGTCATAGTTGACAACAACATTGACACGTTCGATATCAATACCACGTCCAAAGAGATCAGTTGCGACCAATATACGAGCATTGAAATCCTTGAAGGATTTGTATTTCGAGATACGTTCCTCCTGTTTCATACCGGCATGGATACAGATCGATGGGAAGTTACATTCCGTCAACAAACGGTTCAATTCCTTAGCACGGGCGACCTTCGAAACGAAGATGACAACTTGATTGAACTCCAATGCATCCAACAAGTCATTCAATTTACGATTCTTTTCTGCCTCTGCCAATTTGCAATAATACAATTGCAATCCGTGCAAGGTCAATTTCGTTTCATCGTCGACATAAATTTCCATAGGATCTTGACAGAACTTCTTACAGACGGGACGGATTTCTTTCGAAAGTGTCGCACTGAACAACATAACTTGCTTTTCGTGTGGTGTCAAACGGAAGATTTCTTGAATATCACGTCTCATGTCAAGTGATTCAAGGACACGATCACATTCATCCAAAACAAAGTGTTTGATCCCATCCAACTTCAAATCCTTATCCTTCGCCAAGGCTAAGATCCGGCCAGGTGTACCCACCACGATGTGGGGACAGTTGTTTTTGAGGATTTCACGGTTCGTCTTGACGGGGACACCACCGTAAAATACTGCAGTTTTGACGGTAGGCAAGTACTTACTAAATCGTTCATATTCATGTGCAATTTGAAATGCCAATTCACGTGTGTGACAAATAACCAAGACAGATACCTTTTCTTCCTCGACGTTCAATTGTTGGAGCGTCGCAAGGACGAAGACTGCCGTCTTACCCATACCGGATTTTGCCTGACAGATAATATCACCACCCAATACAGCCTGTGGGATCGTCTCGTGTTGTACCTCGGAGGGATGTTCAAATCCAGCATCAACGATAGCTCTCAAAAGTTCTGGCTTTAAAAGGAAATCTTTAAAACCAGATGCATGAATACCGACATAATGACCTCTGTTTTTTTGTGTTTTCAAGGAGAGAGAAAAATAAGTCAATAAATGAATGTTGAAGATTAATAATTCATGAGAAAACTTGATCGGTTTTGTTGATCATTTTACGGGAGTTGCAATGATAGGACAGCAATCAATTCCAAAAGGAAGATTATTTTGGGATTTTGGTTGGGTGGATTGGAGAAAGTGGATGCCAGTAGGAAGCTGCTTGAAAAGCGAGAATAGCACCAAGCAACACCAGCCTTTCCTCTCAGGACTCAAGTAATATGTAGATGCTTCTTCCACTGTCTGTGCTCTCTCTCTGTGTGTGTCTATCTATCTCTAGCTAGTCCAAACCAATGAACAAACTGACGGGATGATCAATGATCATCGTCACGATCATCACACCAGACCCACCCGCCTCTCCCAAAATCCTCGATCTTTGGTTGTTGTTGTTGCTGATATATCATATTATGACATTTATTATCTAGTACTCACTTTTTGGCTTCCTTAGCTTCACCGGTTGCTGCCTTATCTCCAACGGCAACTTCCTGTAGTTGGATGGTAGTTGTATGTTGTTGTTGTTGTTGATGGTGGTGTGTATTTATCAAAATATTACATTGGTTTCGACAACGACAAAGTCATCGTAATAGCATTATAATTATTTAAAGGATGAAAAGACCTCGTGAGATTGCGCGGTAAACTTACAGTTTTCGATTCGAGCTAACATAATTCGTTATCCTTGACTCCAATGGATCCATTCGCAGCATCATCAAGGCATGATGATGAGGAGAACCAATAAGAATACCATCGGTGGTGGTCATTAGAGGATTCCTACTAGTACTACTACGCACCTCTTCTTCGTCATAATCGACAAGTTCTTCTTCGTTATCAGCCATGGTTTTATGATTTTTAGTTTGGATATTATTAAAGATAGTAGTAGTAATAGTGGTAGCACTTCAATTTAATTTTTTGTGTGTTGCAATGATGAGGATGATGCTGCTGCAACGCTTGATTGATTTTTATCGGCTCGTCTCCTTTTGTTCATCGTGTAGATTTCGCTGTTGAAAATGGTGACGGACTGAAAGCAAGACGCCTCGAATGAATCGAGGTCCGTTGAGTCTAGGGTGTAACTCTATCCCTATTGTATATTATCGAAAAAAATAGTACGGACTGTTTGAAAAACTATCCAACCGATTTCTTCTGTAAATGGGACGATGTATCGAAGTCTTTCATGATTTTATTAGCATTTAAAAAGTGAGAAATCAAAATCGGTTATATTATTTTAGTACATTGTTAGATGAGCCTTTATAGAATGAGAAATCACCGGCACAATGCCTTTCCAAGAAGTTCCCACTCTGATGCAGTAACATACCCATCGCCATCCATATCAAGGAGATGCCAAGTCTCTTCAGCGTCGATCGGGTCTGTGTCGTCAGGCAACTTTGAATTGATCATGTTTACTGCATTGTTCCATTCTTTTCGGCTGAGTATACCGTCATGGTTTGCATCGACCATATCAAAAACGGCTCGAAGCCACGGATAATGTGGCAACATCAAGTCAGAAAACATATCGTCATCGTCAGCTTCATCCTCCATTGCAGTAATAGCTTTGATACAATCTTGTACATCAACTGATTGCAAGGATAGTACATCGTCACACTGATAGAACATTGCCTTCGCAAGAGCCAGTCGTGCTCCTGCTTTCTTAAATAGTGATTCATTTGATAGATTCAATCGGTTCACCAAAGTATCGATGACCTCGTCGAGTGGTAAGTGCTGCCCCTGTACTTTTTGTTGCAGCTAAAGCCTCCATACTTTCGTGAACATCCAGTCTATGAGCAAGTATCGCCTCTCTTAAGGCACGACGTATCGATACCGAATCAACAGAGCAAAACTCACTGAATGACGGAGATTCTTCATGAAAGGAAGTGAATGTTGGTTCGACAAGTGGCTCATCGTCTTCTGTGGCATACCTAAGTATATTGTATTCTCCATTGGGTTTCAATTTTAGGATTGCACCTTGATTGAAACCTTCCTTGTTGGGATACCTTGAAGCGGAAAATACAGTAAAGAATTCCATTAAATCGTCGGTCGGTTCTTCATCATCATTCACAACAAACCGGACACAACCCTGATGTACTGGCTCATGAGAACGTATGAGTCTCCGAAGACCCTCACTTTTCAAAAAGTTTCGAACAAACGTCGAATCGTATTTGTGACCAGCACCTCGAGATGAATTTGGTGCCCAATATCCCGACGATGAATCATTATCTCATCATCATTTTCATTACTACTCCTAGCTGTAAAAGTCTTTTCATATTCATCAACCAAAGGATCCGACCACAATAAATCTTCTACGACTCTTTGTCCTTTAATTTTAGCATCACGGAGTTGTGAAGGAGTCTTATCACTTCCCCCTCCTGCACAGATCGTTCGAGATAACCACTTGGCTTCTTGTATATCAGTCAATAACGATGTGGCCCTTGCTGTGGAAGAATAATTTCTTTCAATTTGTTCCATATATGATTGTCATTTGCTTTACTTGTTGTTGCTTTCTTTTGAGCATTTGTTGCATTTTGAATGATTTGTGGAACATCAGCAAGTCGGATACCTGGTGGTGGTGGTCCTGCATGGACGATCAGTGCATCGTTTTCGACGATCGTAGCAAGTGGCAAATACCGAAAGAAGTTATCCAACAATGGGATCAAATTATTTTCAAAAACAGACGAACCGTACTTATAATCAATTTCGGTTGCAAGTCCATATGCCATCGACAAAGCTAAATCTTCATGATTCCCCCGATTGACATGTACATACTCTGGATACGCTAAAACCAAAGCACAGACGATAGCAATGATTTCAATTCCATGATCACCTCTGTGTGAGAATGTTTTTGATGACGAGGACAAAGAGACAATAAAAAGATTGAGTTAAATACATGGCGCTGCATTGTTTTTTTTATGGTTATACATGTACGTCATATTGTATTGTTACTTACCGATCGGCCAAGTCACCATTAAAAAGAAGCATATTCTTGGACGATGGTTCCTTTCCCATAAGACTTAATACAGCCACCAAATCTGTCAACGATCCATGTAAATCACCAATGACGACTAATTGTTGATTTTTTTGTAATGGTGGGAGTGTCACTATTTTCGGTTGGCTACGAAAATGATTACTTGCTGTTCTTAGTAGAGTCGATACAGTCCGTAAATCAATCCGTCGGCCCTTTCGTGTTGCATCCAACAATGCCTGTACGTGACTACCATTAATTTGATTAATATTTTTAATTTCTTCGTCTGGCAAACTAAAGAATGCAGGATCAAATGTATGTGGTTGTGTATCGACTAAATTATGTTGCATACTCAATTCACTGTTCTTGTTCTTTTGTGTCTAGATCATTTTCAAATGTATATTCATCACTGTTCCGTGGTAATAATACTTGTAATGATGAAACAAGTCGAGCGACTTGTACAGCTTGGGATTCTTTGGATTTCTCAAGTGCAGCCAGTACCGCCCATGCTCCCTTGGCTTCCTCCTCCTTAGTACATTCGTATGATGATAATACTGATGGGGATGATGATGATGATAAATAACGACGACAATGGCGATGATGATCTGACGACAAAGGAAATAGATCTGGTTGTTGTTGATGATGCTCTTATTCTCTTCTTCCAAGTCGATAATATCCCGCCAGAGAAACGAGTTGCAGAACGTAAGGACTTCATATCAAGCTTAATGTAGGCTCTCCGAGAGGTTTAGGGAGGACTGATCGTTAAACAACAATTGATAGATTGTTGCAGCAGTGAAGCTCTAAGATGGAACGAAGAGGCGAAGGAATTGAAGTCGTTGTCGTTGTCGATTGAGGATGGATGATGATGCATTCCGTGCTGACGAACTTCGTGCCGACCTGAACCTTAACCTTACTTTTGATAAATTGTTATGTTAGTGTTAAGGATATCACAATCTATCCTTCTCCCCGCGCGCTGATCGCAGAACCTTTCTAAATAATCGTGTTATGTTGTATTCAACAATGAAGAAAATTCATTGGTAGCTCGCCGAAATGACACAATGAGGTATGACGTCTCATCGCTCACAAAATGGATTTTTCTTGTTGATCTTTTGCGAAATGGAAAACTGTGCTTTTTCTTTCTTCTTTGATTGCTCTCAAGCTACATCAATACGTTGCTGTTGCTTCCCGCCTATGAGAAACAACAACAACATCAATCTATCATCGAGCACCTGTGTCACACTACTAACTAAGTTTAACATTGGTTATATATCATCGGTGATTACATCGAGTAGGAAGAATAGTACAAGGAAAGAACAAAAACCAAATATAATACCATGGTATTATCTGTAGAAGAGGCTACTAGTGACGGTAATGACATACCGTCGGAAGAAGAAATTGAACAAATGTTAAGTGAAAAGTTAATGGAAGGATATACATTGTTAGAATCATGTTGTCCGGTATGTACAACACCATTAATTAAGAATGCAGTTAAAGGAAACGAAGACGGCAATAAAACAGCACAGGTCAAACATCCTGTTTTATTATCTAGTGATTCCTTTGAAAAGCCGTTCAAACCGGTCGATGGTGTCCCCATCTGTGTTGTCTGTCAGGCACATGTCGTCACATCCGAATCTGATATTAGTATCTTAGAACGATGTGAATCACTCAAGGATAAGGGATCGATCCTAATGGCATTGAATGAATCGTCGTCTGACGTTGAAGAGTCCTATGAGGAAGAAGATGAAGATGATGATAATGTGGTTGTTATTTCTGTTGAAAGTATGGAAAAGGATGGTGAAGAAAATATTTTCGAAGTTTCCTCAACACCCAAATCAGGCGATCCACGTGCTCCCATCTTTGTAGAAGAGGACCACGACGAAGATGAAGTCAGTGATGTCATGACGGAATACAGTGTACGGTAAGTTCAAACAATTTGTAGAAACATGTAATACAAAAAAACAACATTGTGGAAGTAAAAATTGGTAAACTAACATCTTGTAATGCTTCATTCGATTTAACTTTTATCAGACGCGAAATTGCTACCAAAGTCTTGGGAGCCAAAATGCTTCAAGGATATACACTCAAGGAAACGACTTGTGACCGATGTGGGATGCCACTCATGGAACATAAGAAGAAAGTAACGTGTGTTGTTTGTCCTGCACTTGCTAAGAAGGCTAAGAAGAAACTCAAAGAGCAACATCGTTTGCAGCATGAAATCGATGAGAACCGTAAATTAGAAATGCAGTTGCAGTACGAGCAACTCGAAAAGGATCGACGTATAAAGGAGGAACGCCTTCGTCAGTTCCGCGAGGAAGAACTTGAACGTGACCGTATTGTTAAGAAGCAAAAGGAAATTGAAGCAGAACGAGCAAAACTTCTGGCGATGGAAAAGGAGGAGGAAGAAAACCTTCTTGCATTAGAACGAGAGGAAGCTCGATTGCTACTGGAAGCTCGTGCTCATGCTGCAAAGGTAGAAGCAGACCGATTACGAAACATGACGGAGAAAAATCATGACGAACAACGATTGGCAGATCTCAAGCGTGAAACGAGTGCAATGCTAGCAGCACAGCATGTAACTGAAACGGCAAGAGAAAGAGAAGATGCTAGAGCTCTTCTGGAAGAAACTAGAAGATTGGAGGCAGTTCTAAGTCGAGAGGGAGACAACGATCTCCTTGCAAGACAATCAGCACTTGATGAACGACTTGCAAGAGAAAAGGCTAAGCAGAAAGAGGAAGAAGCGAAACTCATGGAAGAAACAAGGAAACTTGAGGCCTTGGAAACTCAGACGTTAGCTACGAGAAGTGAATACATGAAGAGAGATCTTCTGGAGCAGGAACATCGAAGACGTCTTGTAGAAAAGGCACGTCTTGACGAGGAAATTGCTAAGCTCGAAGGTGCACGTCGTGATGAAGAACAGGAGGTGAGACGTCTTGCGGAAGAACGACGGGCTGAGGAAGAAGCTAGGATGATCGCAGCTCTTGAAGCTGATGCAGCAGCGAAAGCCTTGGCCGCAGAAGAAGCAATTCGTAAGGCAAAAGTTGCGTTACAGGCGGTCAGTAGCACCAAAAGAGACCTCATTGCTCAAACAATTGCTTTAGCAGAGAGAGAAGCGGTTGCTGAGACAGAAAAGGAAATTATGAAGGAACGAGAGGACTATAAAGAAAAGGTCATTGTTCCAACTGAATCGGAACTTTACAAGGAACGCTGGGAGACGCTTCGAATGGAGGGCCGAGCCATTATGACTCGACGAGTCTTACAGGGTTGGCAACTTCTTCCAAGTGCCTGTAAGGGGAAAGAATGTGAAGCGTCTCCTCTCATTACCAAAAATGGAAGAACAGAATGTGCTGTCTGCGGAGGATGTGGTAATGGCGAAGATGGTGTTTACGCTGCTGAGGAACTTGATGATGTCCCATTCAACATCACCACCATAGATCCTGAGCTTATGCCGTATGGTGTCAACATGCAACTGTCAAGGAGCTTTGGAGATGAAGTGCGTTCTCTTGGAAACGATGAGGACTTTGATAAGAAACGTGACATGGTCAGCAAGGAAATTGGTAAAAGAATGCTCCTGGGATGGACTCTTATGGATGCGTCGTGTCCAGACTGCGTCATGCCACTGATGATGGACAATTTAGGTAATACTGATATCTGTGTTCTCTGTGGGCCTCTCAATCCAGCCTTCGATGCGTCCACCATTAAATCAAGAGAAATGGCATCCATTGAAGAGATTGAGGACGAACGAACCGAGGACGATCCGCGAAAGAACTTCATGGGGGCCAAGACTGATGACACCATCGCTTCAGTTGACATTTCCGCCACGAAAGGAGATGATCTTCTTGTTGCAATCAGAGAGCGTGCTACTAGAGAGAGGGCTGCAGCAGCTAGTCCAAGACCTAAACAAAGCGACCCCCCTGCATTCACCAAAGGTATCAGTACAACGATGTACGAAAATGCTCTTGCAGACTCAGAAGACTCCGACGAAGAGAAAAAAGATGATGAGGAACACGTCGAGCGTGCTGTTACAGCAGATGAAATTATCAAGAAAAGCGACAGTAATAAAGATGCGATGTCAACCGATGCGATTGCCAAGATGTTCTTACGCAGTCCTCATGGAGATGACTTCCACGATATTGGGGCTGATATGACTCTTGAAGAAGTGAAAGAGTTGGTTGATATTTTCATGGCTACAAATTTCAATGAAACAGTACCAGATGACTTTAAGTACGAGGTGGCACGCGAAATCCTAGACAAATCACGACCGGAGGTTGATTATGTCGTCGAACCAGCCGTAATCTTTGATCCTGAGCCGTCGAATACTCCTACATCTGGCGGTATAATCAATCTTGAAAATATGCCAAGCCCAACCAACAGAAACTTCCAATTTAACGACTATGTCGAAGAATCTACTATCAAATCTTCCAAGAGCGCCAAGAGAAGAGGAAAACCAACACCAGAAACAGTAATGGCAACTACTCCTACCAAATCTCCAAGACCTCCAAGAGCTGGTGGAAGTGGCAGACGCGAAGGTGCTCCCATCATTGTGGGCGGGCCGTTGTCAAATGGCTTCACCTCTCGTCGTCACCAACAACATCATGATAACAGATCCACTGGTGGAATGAGTCGTGCTGAATCTGTTGCATCCGAGGCATTGGATTCTATCTATGTGCGAATCGATGAGTGTAAGAAGAAGCTAATGGATCCTAAAAATTCAATCCAGGATCAACTTGTTACAGCTGATTTGATGGAAAAACTGGCCAAAGCAGCTGTGGCCATGAAAGCAATGGAGACTATCGAGCAAAATGAGTAAGCATTCACAACGGCATACTCTACTAGTCTTCTGTATACTCAATCGGTTCATTGAATTTAATAACTAAGAAAAGATGACAACTTTAACTCGAAGCGGCAGAAATAACACGATTGATGCTGCCGTCTCTTGTGAGTCTCGTTGTCTGAAAATTGTGAAATATCGTACAGTAAAATACATAAATATTAATCAACTATTTTTAATGAGAACATAAGTATTAACTATTTCTTCAAGCAATATATAGTTGGCATCGCATAAATATCCTTTTGCCCGATCTACTATTATTGTATCACTCGAGCATTCCCCCTTCAAAGAAAATCATTACTCGATCTTTGCATGTATCAAAGCAGATTTACGAGTTGACCGACGTGATGCCGTCGTTGTTGATTCATCAGCCTCATCAGCCTCGACAACTTCATACTCGTCATTCGTGGACGATGTCTTCGTGGCCAGGTCGGGAAGTGAATTTTCCCCTGAATCTTCACTTTTCTTCAACTGCAATTTATCATCATCATCTAATCATCATCATCGTTGTTGTTGTTGTCGTTCACAGGAGTTTCTTCCACCTGCTGCTTCTGTTCATCATCTTCTCCGTAGTCATCGTCCGTGGATGCACTTGGCAATCTCGCCGTCAAAGCAGTAAAAAGTTTGGCAGTCTTTGTTTGATTGATATCGATGGGAGAGCTGCCATTCCCTTGAAGTATCCCAAAAGTGATCAATTCATTTTCTACAAGGTCATAGACTTGACGGATGTGTTTTGGCATGTATAGATAACACCACAATATGTAAATTAAATGTGTTGAAAATGGGATGTACCATAAAATGTTTGAAAACCACGCCAATATACCATTCACGATACAATGGATAATCCAATACTCCAAGTACACAAGTTTGGCAGAATCTGATCTAGCCTGTGCCGATTTGGAACTTGGTACTATGTACTGTACGTACAGTACACCGAATTGTGTAAAAATACTTGGCATGATCAAAGTGATCGTTGGTGCGGCAATTACTCTCGCCTCCTCAGCGATATGTACCAACCAATCTTTCCTTTCTTCTGATAGCATACGTAGCAGCACGAATGCTTGTAAGAATGCCTTGGCATTAGAAACAACCCATGTGTTCCAGAATGGTTCTGAAAAAACCTCTGATACCTTTTCATGTAGTTGTAACAAAAGTGGTGTTACGTATCGTTTCATCAATGTTAATGGTGATGCGTCAGCAAGGAACGATGAATCAACTTTTTTGCTTGATGATGTTGTGGTTGTTGGGTTTGGATTAGATAAAACATATTCCAATCCAAAAATCCAAACAAAGAACAATAATTTGATTTCATCGGTCATTAAATAAACTGTTGGGTACCGTCCAAGGATCAATTTAACGATTCTTGGAAAAATAGGTATCATCGTACAAAATAATCCCACCGCATGTACAAAACCATAGATATACCAATACCGTAACCAGTAAGCGGTTGTTGCCTGCGGTGACGATGATGCAATGGATGCACCGTTTCGTGTCGATGCAAGATTAGCACGAGAATAAGCTGCAGGGACTGATGAATTAGCGACATTCGTTGCTGGTTTTCGTTGTCTTAACGTACTTCCATTGGATTTGTTCTTTTTGTTCGATGTCGTTTCTTTGTTGGATGGATCATTGCCAATATCATCATCGTTCTTCTTTTTAAATGCCTCGGCTGGTGGCGCCACGATTGTATTGGGATACCGTCGTTGATGGACACAACTAACAGTTGCCAATAATGGATACAATACGCTTAACATAACCGTAAGATACGTATCCTGTGCTAACCATTTGATGACAGAAGGAAATAACAAGTCGTAGCATAACATATGCAGACAAAAATAACAAATGTGGCAATGACATTGCAAAAACTTTGGAGACTTGTGCAATCTTATGTACCGTCTTCGTATAAGCCTAGAGTAGTGTAATAGAATTTAATGACAAAAAAAGAAAGCGAAGAAAAGGAGGAGAGAATGATGAAAAAAAAGAAAGAAATTCCACGGTGAGTGAGAGTGTCCACGATTTTGAATGAACAAATGAACAAATGATGAAATGAAATGAAAGATCGTCCACAGCAGCAGCTGCGGCAACAAAACTAAACACCAACTTCAAACACTTACCTGTACGATGTTATGTTTCTTTTGACGAGACCATGACACGAATCGTGACCAGTACGTTTGTTGCTTTAACCATTTATGGAAGTAATACAATCCCACCAGAACACCCAAAATGAATAATTCACCTAATAATTCTGTTTTTGTCAATGACAATTGAAATTTATAGAACTCTCCCAGTGCATACTTGAGTTGATGTAATCCTTTTTGTATACTCTTGGAGCCATGTTCTAATAAATTTTTCCATAAAAAGTTTATGATGATCGCCAACAAAATAATGATGGGACGGAACGTCAAAAATAACAAAGTGTACGTTGATCGTAATGCCTGATACGAATCGTGTACAAAATGTTGGACCGCATCTTTATATACCGAATATTCGGGGACCTGTAAGCGTAACCAAAATTCTGTAACCGGTGGCATGACATCATCTGCTATCCATTCATATTGATTCTGAACGAATTCACGTGCCATCGATGTTGCCATGGTGGTGGATTCGATTCGATAGTTGTGTTGAATTAATATTATTTATTGTTGTGTTGTTGAATTTGTCGTCGCTTTCTACTCTTCGATTGTTTTGATTTATGATAAAATGAAGAGACTGTGTTCTATCGAATAACACCAAACAAACAAACAAACAAACAAACAAGTCCTATCAAAGTGTGAATTTATTGAATAGAATATGTTGTGGTTGTGAATTGAAATTGATGTCAAACTATGTTTCATGTTTTTGTCGTTTATCGTTTGAACGCTACTGTGTGGGCACGGCTCTCGGACGCAGGCACGGTCGGTTCGTGTGATGCGAGATGGCTGCTCTACCCTCATATCTCTTCCTATCTACGCATCGTACCTACAATTACATACCTTCCAGGAGTGACGTGACCACGACGTCTTCTTTATTTTTTTATTTTTATTTTTGACAACAACATCAACCAAAAGCATCTTCAAATCTCGAAGAAGCTCTCCATCCAATAATAACATAAAAATAAGATCCAAAAATATTTATTGTACCCTACTACTGCTTATCAATCTACTTTACCCTGATTTCCTCTCCAAAAATGAAGCTATCAACTAGTGCTACCCTTCTTGCCTACGTTGCTTCGACAGCAACAGCATTTACAACTCCTTCATCGTCTCAAAGAATGACGTTTCAACAATCTATTATTTCCCTCGATATGGCGACAGGTGGGATGGATACATCGGGTAATAGTTGGAAACCCGATAGTGAAAAAATGGGTTCCACTGACACGGGTGATTATTTCCCCGAGGGGTACAATCCTGAACAAGAAATTGCTTTCTCAAGCGGTATGATGGGTTCTCAGGCATCCATGGGTGGTGACCGTGGTGGACCACAATTACCCGGTTTAGAAAATTTAGGTGCCGATGCTGTCGTTGCTGGTACGTTTATTAGTATAGTAGTATTATGATGATGGAAGTCGAGACAGACTGAGATGATGGCACGACGAATCATCTTATCATCATTATTTGATCGATTCTTTCGTATCTCATTCCTCTCCTTGCTCTCTCTTTCTCTTCTCTTTTCTGTGAAATCAAATATACACAAATTCACAAATTTCATAGGCGGTATTACTGTCGATCCGAATATCCCAGCTGGTATGGAATTTATTCCAAGTTCGGTACCGGATGGTGAAGTTACATTTAATGTTGCCTCGACGGGGACTGGTGGTTCCTGTGATCTGATGGTGAAATCACCATGTATGACCTTTGAAGATTATTATGCTGCATTTTCAAACGATTCACACCCATCATTTTCTGTCACACCCTCAACTGGACGATTAGATCGACGTAGCGGTGAACGTAAGTCAACATATGTATTTCTGTTGTTGTCATGTATAGACTGGACTTCAACTTGTCCTTTCTCTATGTTTTCTCACACTCAAACATCTCTGTTGTTTCATCTTCATTATCATTAAACACACCCAAAACACATACTATTTATATAGCAACGCTTATGACAATTATTTGCAATCCAAACGGTCAAGGTGGTACCTTCACTGGTAACCTTGTTATTAACCTACCGGATGATAATAGTAAGATCTGTTACAAGGTGACCGTGAACAGTATGTAATTCAATGATGTTAAGAAGAAAAGAGACGACGACGACGACGACGACGAGTGATAATGCATGAGAAGATACAACAATAAACAATACAATAAATATTACTAACAAAAGGTTAATTCATACATCTACTTTGCAGCTAATATGATGATGATTTAATCTCTACCTACTACACTATTAAGCTAAAGACGTGCATATTGATATTCTCTATTATTATTTCACTGATACTACAAGAATAGTATTACTATGACTCTGCTGCTTCATACTGCTTACAACATGATCATATCAACCATAATCAATCTTTTGTTTTATCCGATGAGGATTACATAGGATCATTATTCGATGCGATCCATTCTTTTTCTTGTTGTATAATAGTACTATCGCCTAATGAAAGTCGTTCCGTATCCACAATATCTTGTTTGATTGCCGCAATTAATTTGTCGATGCCCTCAAATGGTAATTCTGGACGTAAATATCCCACCAAAGACAAACGTATCTGTTGATCATAAAAATCACCCAATAATGATTCACCACATTTACTTGCATGTCGATGGGTTGTGTCAGTGGATTGTGCAATCAAATGTGGTTCGACCGTTTTGATGTTATTACCATAATATGGATTATATCCAATACTACATGCTGTTTTATATATCGTTTCTGAAGTACCACCAATTCTACAAAATCCCCAATATATGCCTGTTGGTAAATCATCAAATTCTGTTGTTGCCGTAGAAGACGAATCGTCATCACCACTTGACCTTGATGATGAACCCATCAAACGATATTTTCCTTTCTCACGATCTAAATTAGCTGTTGGTATTCCCAATTCCTTCGAACCACGACCAAATCCTTTCACTACTGTGGATGTCATACGTAATGGCAAAAGACATTCATGTTTCGCGACATCATCATCGTTCTTAATTTTATTGTCGTCGGATGATAACGTTGCTGTTGCTGATTCTTCTTCTTTCGTCGTCATGATGCTACTACTACTACTGTGACACTAAGTCTTTTGTGTTTGATATGCTATGTTTGTGATACGTATGTATGGTCGGCGGCGGATGTAGATACAATACACATCAACAAGATGGGAAGGATCTCTGTAATGATTCATTCATCTTCCTTCCTTCTCGCGATGATCCTCCGTTGGCACGATGTTTTGGAAAAACGATGCCATTAGGGTTAACGTTAATTTGTTTTGCTAGGGTTAAGGGTTTTGGAAGACCAAAGCTGCGAATAGGGAAGCAAAGATTTTGCAACTAACTGTAACATCAAACGAAGTAGAAATCTGTGATGCCGATCATAATAACAACTGGAAGGTCAGATAGAGACTCTTTATTGACAAAGGATTATTACAACGCAACATCGAAAGCATGAGTAGTTCCGTGAGTAGCAAGAAGCGTCAGCATGAGGATGTTGATGTTGCTGTTGCTGTTGCCAACAAGAAATCAAGAGTGATGACGATGATGTAGAACAAGTAGATCGTGTTGAAGACGTTGCGAGAAACAAGGCACCACGAGTCGATGCCGAGAGCAGCAGCAGCAGTAGCAGTAGCATCACGAGATACATCTGATGATGATGAAAATTTTGTGGGTATTCGACCACTGGAATCTATCATGGATCCTTTTTCAACAATTCAAAATAAATCATGCAAAAGCTTGAATTTATTGTTTACATGGCGATCGAGGAGAAAGCTGATTCTGCATTTTCTCGTGGTTTAACAAGGTGTTCCAGGGCTTGTACCAATCCCCAAATCCAACAATCATGTTTTCAAATGGACCGAACACGTCATTTAACATTATTTTCAGGCAAAATGTTACCCGCGGAGGCACAAAAGATTCAATTTCCAACATCCTCTAGTGTCAAATTTGAACCTATCCCTATTACGTTTGAAAAAGGTTTCAACAATTGGAAGGCTGGATTGTACCTTCAAACTACGAATGAAACTACAACCAAACTCAAACAACTCTTGGGAAAACTTCATGGATTACCAGAAAAAGGTGGGAAACGTCCATGGTATGTACAACTTTTTGTTTTGTTTTCAAGCTGTCACTATAAATTGATTTCATTCATTGGTATTCACTCACCTCATGTTACATCACAACTCGCTATCATTTTCATTTCATTTCAGCAACCATTTGTCATTGTATCGTAAACGTGGTGCTAATACAAGTGAATGTCAAAAACAATTTACGAATATTCGACAACAACTTGCAAGGATATGATTGGGGTACAGTCAATGGTGTGAGTATTCGTATCAAAATTTTAGGGACTCCATATGACGAATGTCGTGTATTGGCTGGTAGAAAGTAACCTCTACAAGCTAGTCATGTTGTACTGTATGCATTTGTACGATTCAACAGCAACAAGACGGGTGGCTAAAGTTGATAATATGCAACTACTACTTCAAGCGGATGAAGAATCTAAGCCTAGAGAATGGAATGGACAACAAGGTCTCCAATTGTTGCAGAACGACTTATGATAGAAATGTACATAATATTTTTGTGTGTCAGCGGCAAATTTTTAGAGAGCAGCATAGCTCACTAATAAGATATAATAGATACATTCATACGAAATGATATTCTTGCTACTATTACACATCTTTTCATTTTCCATTTTTAAAAAATTCAAAATATGCCGCCAACAAACAGCAGTCGAACGAGTCATCAAAGATCGCATATTCGCGATGATCTCATCGCTCGTATCTTTTCAACTGCAACACAAGAATTGAGAATAAGTCAAAGAAATA
>CAWJNN010000048.1:0-80837 GCA_963844115.1 uncultured Planctomycetales bacterium
AAAAGTTGCGGGGACAGGATTCGAACCTGCGACCTCGAGGTTATGAGCCTCGCGAGCTACCGGACTGCTCCACCCCGCGTTATATGGGTCGCTCGACGGCAGGAATGATACCTGGCCGCACTAAGCAATCTAGTAATTCTAAACTAATTCCTCCCAATCGTCCAACCCAGCGTAACCAGTCGCTGATTGCGGGGTTTTTACGCCAGAGACCTTCGCAAACCTATAGCTGTCGTTTGGTCTTCTCCCGCGCCGGGGATAGAATAGAGGCTGGAACAGGTATCGCCCACGTGATAAACACGCCTTTCGGTCGAACAGGGGCTGAGGTAATGTCTTCCGTCCGTTCGGACCCCAGTAACGACCCCCCTCCCCTCCCCCCTCTGCCTCCTACGGTCGACGGGAGTGATATCGCGTCAGTCGCGGTACCAACATCGCCGCCTCTTCCAGCCCAACCACGCCAATCCGCCACGCCACCAGTACCGCCTCCGCTCCCCGAGGAGATCCAATCGCCGACCAGCCCGATCCCCGAGGGAAAACTGCCGGCAACGGGCCTACCATGGGTACGAACAGATACCGATCAGGCCGACCTCGTCGTACTCCCACCACGCTGGAAGGATCCGCCTCCATCCCCGCCCAAAAATATCGAAAAAGTAAAGATTGTGGACCGCGAGCCGGAGGCGGGTGATGACCGGTTGAAATCGACCGTCAAAGCATCCCCTCCCTGGTTGATCAGCTGCATCGTACATGCCTTGATCGTCGTCATCCTCGGGTTGATTCCGCTGCTGGTTATGCCCCACGAAACGCTCGAATTCGTGGCCTCCATTACGGACGAAATGGGTGAGCAAACGGAGCTGGAATCCTTTACCAGTGCCGACCTGCTCGATCCGGAGGTTTTCGTCCCACCCACGATCGACGAGGTTTTCGTCGAAGACCCGCAGCCGATGCTTTCACCCGTCGTGAAGTTGCCAGATCTGGAACTGGGCATTTCGGAAGTCGGCGCACCACAGATGGGCCAGTTGTTGAGCGGTCGTGAAGCGGGAACGAAGCGAGCACTGCTCGCCGCGTATGGAGGATCGGAAAAAACCGAGTCCTCGGTGCTTGCCGGGCTCCGCTGGTTACAGCGACGACAGGACAAAAACGGTCTCTGGAGTCTTTCCGGTAGAAGCGGCCGGAGGGGCATGAACAACGATGCCAACTATGCTGGTGGCGGTATGGAGGAAAACAAGGCTGCCGCAACCGCCATGGCGATGTTGGCCTTTCAAGGGTATGGCCAAACCCATTTGGGGGGACCACGAATTGAGTTTCGGCGGATCATGGCCCGCGCAAAGACCGCGCTCTTGAAAATGCAGAGCAAGCGCGGCGACTTCCTGCGGGTTAACCGGGGTGATCCGTCACTGGATGATAACCATCGGTTCTATACGCAGGCGATGTGTACATTCGCACTGTGTGAGTTGTTTGCGATGAGCGGCGATTCGGATCTTCGCAAGCCCGCGCAAGAGGCCGTCGATTTCCTGGTCAAAAACCAGGACACCGATGGCGGCTGGCGCTATGGCCGACAGTCCGGGTTCCGGCCTCGATCAGACCTGTCTGTTACCGGCTGGGTCATGATGGCTCTGCAAAGTGCGCGAATGGCCGACCTGAAAGTCCCTGATCGGACCCTCTATCGGGTCGAACAGTTCCTCGATTTGGTCTCGCAGCAAGGAGGTAGCATTTACAGCTACACCGCTGCAAAGGAGTGGTCGTTGAGCATGACCGCCGAGGGTTTGTTGTGCCGGCAGTACTTGGGATGGAAGCAGGATCATCCCGCGATGTTGGATGGTGCCGAGGTGCTTCTGGACAGCGTGATCGATGACACGAACCAAAACGTCTACTACTGGTATTACGCCACGCAAACACTCCACAATTTGGAAGGCAAGTACTGGAAGCAGTGGAACGAGGTCATGTCGGAGTACTTGCCGGACAAGCAGGTGGTAGACGGGAGAGAACAGGGCAGCTGGAGTCCCGACGAAGACGCGTATGGCCACGCAGGTGGCAGGCTGTATACGACCTGTCTTTCCATCTACATGTTAGAAGTCTACTACCGGCACCTGCCGATCTACACACTGAACCTGAATCTAGCGGTCAAGAAACCGGAGCAGGAAGAGAAGGCAAGGCGAACGAAGGACGACGACGAGCAAGCGTCGCGGGACTAAATGCCTCGCTCGCCTGGCCATTTCCATTGTCGCAGCGCCTCGTACGCTGCCACCGCGACTGCGTTTGACAGATTCAAACTGCGAACCTTACGGCCAACCGGAATTCGAAGCGCACGCACACCCGCCTCATCCAACATCCCGCCTGGCAGCCCCTGAGACTCGTTACCGAAGACCAAGACATCTCCGTCACCGTACTCGACCTCGGTGTAGAGCCGCTCGGCGGTCTTGCTGAACAGCCAGAAGCGCCGTCCGGCAAGCTGGTCGATAAGATCAGGCCAGTCGTCGACAATCGCCCATTCCAAGTGTTGCCAGTAATCGAGACCGGCTCGTCGCAAATAATAGTCATCCGTGCGAAATCCCAGCGGTCGGACCATCCACAGCTTGGCCTCGATGGCCACGCAGGTTCTTCCCACGCTTCCGGCGTTGTGCGGAATCTCCGGCTGGAACAGCACAATGTGCAAACGCGGTTGGTATTTCACGAGAAGAAAAGAGGTTAGAGGTTAGAGGTTAGAGGTTAGAGGTTAGAGGTTAGAGGTTAGAGGTTAGAGGTTAGAGGTTAGAGGTTAGAGGTTAGAGGTTAGAGGTTAGAGGTTAGAGGTTAGAGGTTAGAGGTTAGAGGTTAGAGGTTAGAGGTTGGAAGTTGGAAGTTGGAAGTTGGAAGTTAGACGATCCGCATCCCGTATCGCGAATCCCGCATCATCCCGTATCCCGCATCCCGTATCCCGCATCCCGTATCCCGTATCCCGTATCCCGTATCCCGTATCCCGTATCCCGTATCCCGCATCCCGCATCCCGCATCCCGCATCCCGAAACCCGCAGCCGGCACCGACGTTGCGGGAGTCGCGTGCATGGGCCAGAATACATCAATCGGTCGAGTTATGTCGTGCGAAACCGCCTGAACGCGGGACTCCAACAATTACCATCCTAGACACTATGGAAAAAATCCGACGTAATCCCACTCGACCTGTTCGGATTGGGTCCGTGACGATTGGTGACGGAAATCCGATTGCCATCCAAAGCATGACGGCCACGTCGACCCAGGACATCGACGCCACCGTGGCCCAAGTCAACGACCTGCATGCGGCGGGGGCCGACATCGTAAGGATCGCCGTTGATAATCAAAAGGATGCGGCCGCCCTGGCCGAAATCCGCAAACAGACCGACGCCAACCTGTCGGTTGACTTACAGGAGAACTATCGCCTGGCATCGCAGGTTGCGCCACATGTCGACAAGATCCGGTACAACCCCGGCCATTTGTATCATCACGAACGGGAAAAGCCGTGGCAAGATAAGGTTCGCTTTATTGCTTCGGTGGCGGCCGATCACGATTGCGCGCTACGGGTTGGAGTGAACTGTGGCAGCGTCGATCCCGCGAAAAGTGCGAAATACGACGATGACATCACGCCCCTGCTGGAAAGCGCGTTGGAACACTGCGAACTGCTCGATTCCGTCGGTTTTCATCGCTATTGTGTCTCGTTGAAGGACTCGGATCCAAACCATGTGGTCGAAGTGAACCGCCGATTTGCCGACGCCCGCAACGACGTGCCGCTGCACCTGGGTGTGACCGAAGCGGGTATGCCACCGGACGGCGTGATCAAGACGAGGATTGCGTTCGAACAGCTGATCAGTCGTGGAATCGGCGACACCGTACGCGTCTCGTTGACCGTCTCCAATCCGCGCAAGCCGGAGGAAATCGAGGCCGGCCGGCAGATCCTCCACGATATTGCCGAAGGCAGAGTTCGGAGTGTGGTCGACTACGGCCTGACGACTCTGAATATCATCAGCTGCCCTAGCTGCTCGCGTGTTGAAAACGAAGCATTCGTCGAGCTCGCGGAGCAGGTCAAAGCGATGACCAGCTATGCTGCGGACCATTCGCTGACGATTGCCGTCATGGGGTGTCGCGTCAACGGACCGGGCGAAACCGACGACGCTGATCTTGGTCTATGGTGCGGGCCGAATTTCGTAAACCTCAAGTGTGGCCAAGAACTGGTCGGCGCCTTTCCCTATGACGAAATCCTGCCAAAGTTGAAAAAAGAGCTGGATCGTCTGATCGCCGCCACATAGGTCAGTTTCTCTGAAGCTGAAATCCACGAGCTGTCGTTGTAGCTGTAGGCCGGAACCCCGGCGCACCGGGATTCCGGCAATTCTCCTGCACGCGGTCACTACGCGTGGAACGGAACTTGTTCGGTTAATCTCCGCCTCGGTCAAAACGCAAACGGAACAAGTTCCGTGCTACGGGGTAGTCGCGTTTAGCTGGCCAAACGCGACCTTTCGAACAGCGGCGAGCAACAACTGCTGTTCGTCACCGTCGGAAGCTCTGTTACAACACAACCCTTCCCATCGCGATTCCTCGACAGACACAACCGTCGACCTGATCCATGCCGCCACGAGCCAAGTTTTACATCGTTGCGATAACCATCATGCTAACGGGATGTTCGCACATGCGCGCACCGGGCTGCCAGTGGCCGACAGCATCGTCACGGACCGGCTGGTCATCTACAGTGACTTTGACGTTCCGCAAAAGGACCAGCTGGTCGCGAAGCTCGAGGCGTTGCGTTCACAGGTCACGTCCGATCTACAGCTTGCAGACGCCAGTGAACGAATCCATATCTACCTGTTCAAAACACCGAAACGTTACCAGGCTTTCATGCAAAAGCATTTTGACCAATATCCCAATCGACGTGCACTGTTTATCGAAACAGACGACAAGCTAAATGTGTACGCGCACTGGGGCGACCGAGTGGCCGAAGATCTGCGGCACGAAGTCTGCCATGGTTATCTACATGCCGGGCTCGCCCATTTACCACTGTGGCTGGACGAGGGTCTGGCGGAATACTACGAAGTCGACGACAGTCGCCAGGGAATCAATGCGGAAAATCTTGCCAGTCTCCGGGACGCGGCCGCGGACGCCGGTTGGGTTCCCGACCTGGAGCGGCTCGAACGCCTCAAGACGATCGACGATATGGACCATCTCGACTATGCCGAAGCGTGGGCGTGGGTCCACTTCCTTCTGCAGACCACCTCCGAACGTCGCGAACTTTTGTTGCAGTATCTGCAGACCACCCAGCGTCATCGGCCGCCGACTTCACTGTCGGACGCGATTCGACGGGCCGATCGTGACGTTGCCAGGTTGCTCAAGACACACGTCAATGATCTCGACCGAGGTACGAACGCTCAGTAGGCGCTTCACTTGCACAGAGCGATTCCTTCGCGAGACTGCGAGAATCCCAGATTTTCGAATACACCTGCCGCCGCAGGATCGCTTTGCAAAACTTGCGCTTCGACGGATGGAAAACGTTTCAGACTTAGCTGTTTGAGCGCCTCGCCGATCAGGAAGGGGGCCATTTCGGATTGACCATCCTTCGTTTTGACCGGTCCCAGACCCAGTGGCTCATTGCACCAACTGCCCGTCAACGGCTCGATGTTCCAGAACGTAGCTGTGGCGACACTATTTCCTCCCGCGCGGACGCATTTGGAACTGAATCTTTTCGAACGAGCCCCTGCGACACGCTTCCCACCAGTTCGCCGGCGCGGCGTCTTCGACAACCTCCACGGACATGCTGCGCCGCATTTGCAGCTCGACGCGGCCGACCTTTGGCCGGAATCCGGTCAGATCGCACAACATCACGGAAACACGATCCACTTCCGCATATCCGTGTTTCTGAAAGAATGTGAGTCGTTCGTCGTCCGTTGCCAGCACGCCGGGCAACTCGCTGCCACCGTACAATCCCAGGTAAAACGGGCTGATAATACCGTAGCCGATCGCGTACATCCTTTCGGCTTTGTGTTCGCGCAGATAGGCCTCGCATCGTTGAAGCAGCTGGACGCCAAGAACTGCCTTGTCAATCCTTTCCTCGATAACCAGCATCGAGACCACACCGCAGCGTTCATCCAGGTGGCTTAGATCTTCTGCCGGTCCAAACCCGGCGTGGGCGAATCCGACGGGTCGTCCGTCATCGACGGCAATAAACAATCCGTGCGGATCAAAGTACGATTTTGAAAACACCAACTCGTCCAGCAAATTGACGTCCAATGCGCGCAACGCACCGTCGACCTCGGCGGCGGCCTTCCAAATCCTTGCCAGGTGAGGCGGGTCGGAATTGCGGAATGTACGGTACGAAATCATCTTGGCCACGTCCTGTTGCGCCGCTGTATCACAATCGAATCCTATTGGAATCACAATCGAATCAGTATCGAGTCGCCGTCGAGACGCACGGGAATGTTGGGCTGGACGACGGAACGGCTCAAGCCGCATTGTCCGGAGCGCACGTCGAATTGCCACCCATGCCAGGGGCATGTAACGGTGTCGCCTTGTAGTGTCCCCCGTCCCAAGGGACCTCCCTGATGAGGACAGACGCCATCCAGGGCATGGAATTCACCTTGCACGTTAAACAATGCCACCACGCGATCTCCGACAACGATCTCCTTGCTGGTTCCCGGTGGACAGTCGGCTACCGTCGCAATGCAGGTCCATTCGATCGTCATGGTTTCATTTCTTGAAGACCAGATCGGCGCTTACGCCGCGTGTCGTTGCCGCGGCCGTTTCCTGCGAGGTCGCTCTTTCCAGCGTCGGTGCAACCACCAATACTGCTGTGGATCGCGGCGAACCATGTCTTCAAGGCGCCTGGTAAACCAATCGGTGAATTGGCGGGGGTCCGCCAATTCCGGATCGCCATCGTGAGGATCGGTCCAGGCTTCACAACCCACCTCTAATTGTAGCGCTTTTCCGACGCGACGTGTGTACGTCACAAGGGTTGGCGCCCCGTGGGATAATGCAAACAAGGCAATTGCTTTGTGGGTGGAAGCGGGACGCCCGAAAAACGGAATCCTGTATCCGTTCCGGCCGGCTGCCTGGTCCGCCAGCACGACCATCGACCCGCCCCTGCTGAGCAGTTGATCGATGCGATCGGCACTGCCCCGCTTGGGCAACACCAGCTGACCGTTGGAACTACGAAACGAATTCAGAAATCGATCCAGAAACGGGTTGTCCAACGGTCGAGCGATGGTAAACGTTGGAAACCCAAACCGGCCGATAATCTGACCGCCAACCTCAAAGCTGCCAAAATGGCCCGACACCAGGACCACCGGCCGTCCGCTAAGCAGTTGGCGGACGATGGCTGGCTTTCCTCGAAACCGAACGTGCTGCCGCCAGTTGGTCAGATGAATCTTTCGCTGCGCGTGAGCGATCTCGATAATCATCAAGAACAGATGTTGCCATTGCAGCCGGGCGATGGAATCGATCTTGTCTGCGGAAAATTGTGGAAATGCGAATTGCAGGTTTTCTCGAACCACCGTTCGGCGAATGCCCAGGAAGTCGGCGGCGAGCCAGACGAAGGGCCACGTTGCCCATTGGCAGACATCCAGCGGCAAAGCCTGCACGATGGCGATCAGCAGTCGCACTGCGACGTAGGCCGCGTAGTCCACAACTCGCTTCATGCCGCTCTGGCCTTCCTTCGCAACAATTATGACCGAAGAGAATGGACATTCTTGCAGGAAGCGGGAGAGCGTAAAAGATCGAAATTCTCAATTGTGGACTGTGGATTGGCGATTGCGGATTCCTCTACACGATGAGCGTGCATGCGTGATCCTTCGGTCCACGGACATCTGTCCAAAGGAATCAAAGGGGTCAAGGAATCAAAGGGCAAAGGAATCAAAGGGGTCAGGCGTCTTTGATCGGTTCACTACGTACCAGTCAAAGACGCCTGACCCCTTTGATTGGATCCCTTTGATTGGATCGTACCAGTCAAAGACGCCTGACCCCTTTGATTGGATCTTTGATTGGATTCGTCAGGGGCACGGTGGTGGCGACCACCTAATCGCTGAGAATTGCCCGCGTGAGTTAACGCTCACTTCTCTCGTCGACGGGCCTTTAGCGTAGGGTCAGACTTCAGGGGCAACATGACCGGGCGACCGGATTCGGCCGCTTTGTAGATCCCCAAAATGATCTCCACCGATCGGCGACCTTCTTGGCCATCCACGGACGGCCTTTTGCGGGCTTCGATCGCGTTAAGGACGTCTTGGAACTGCAACGTGTGGCCGTGATGTCCGATCGATGAGGGATCGCTCGCCCCGCCACCGGTGCTCCGCAGTCCTTTCATGCGTTTATGGATCGCCCCATCACGCCGATGCTTCTTGGCGAAGTCCCAACACTTAATATCCTCCTCTTCGATCACGGCCGATCCTGCCACGCCGCTAATTTCGATACGCTTCAGGTAGCCAGGAAACGCTGCCGTCGTTGCCTCAATCACGCCCAGCGCGCCGTTTGCGAAACGCAAGGTCGCCACAACGACGTCTTCCACCTGGATCCGCTTGTGAGCGACCGTCGCCCACTGAGCTCGAATTTCGGCCACCGGCCCCATTAGCCACGTTAGTAAGTCCACACTGTGGATCGCCTGATTCATCAAGGCGCCGCCTCCATCCAGTTTCCAGGTGCCTCGCCATTGGCCGCTATCGTAATACGCTTGCGTGCGATACCACTTCACGTACGCGTCTCCCATCGTCAATCGCCCGAACCGCTTGTCCTCGATCGCACGTTTTAGTTCGCAACTCGCATCATGAAACCTGGCCGGGAAAATCGTGGAAAGTTTGACTTTATTCTTTCGGCACTCGTCGATGATGCGATCGCAACGGCGCAAGGTAATTTCTAACGGCTTTTCGACGATCACATGTTTTCCGGCACGCGCGGCGGCCACCGCCGGTTCCAGGTGGGCGCCGCTGGGCGTGCAGATGGTGATAATATCAACATCCTTGTCAGCCAGCAGCTCGTCCAGATCGTGGTAGGCTCGGCAGCCCGTTTCCGCTGCCAGGCGGTCGGCAGCCTGCGGAAACGCATCAAAGCAGGCGACCAGGCTTGCGCCTCGCACGTCGTTGATTGCCCGCGAGTGGAAACGTGAAATCATGCCGCAGCCAACGATGCCAAATCCGAATCCCATTCAATAAGCTCCCGGTTTTTGCGTGTGATGTGCAACGATTCTTACCGATTCACTCGGCAATATCCATGGAGCTCACCCATTCGTGGGGCGATGGGCGTTGGGTGGCCCGTGTCGTCAGGGCAGCTGGAGAAACGTAGCGCAGGAGAGGGGGTCGGGAGTCTACGACGTCATGACAGGCAGTGATGCAATTTCTACGCGTAGCCCATCCACAGAACTAGCATCGTGGTACCGTTCAATAGGAAATGGACCACCAGGGACGGAAGGATGCGGTGCGTTTTTTGGTACAGATAACCCAGCACCAGGGCCAATAAGAACAGCGGGATGGGCGCAGGGCCTTGTCCCAGATGAAACACAGCGAACAACATCGCGCTGATCAAGATCGGTCCGGGCATTAACCGTTCGGGGGTCGACTCGGTTCGTTGGACAGGGTGACCGGCATCACTAGTGACCGAAGGCGCGGCGTAAGGGTTTTCCTCGTTCGCGTCGTCCATTGGATTCTCCAGCCGGCGCTCGTTCTGTCGCAGAATCTGGATGGCCAGCCGCGTACCCCGACCGACTCTCTCCAGCCAACCCTGCAACACCACGCGAAACAGAAACTCTTCTACCAAGGGAGCGACCAGCACCGCACTGATCGTGCTCCAGATCAGGATGGATGGTGTCGGTTGATCCATAATGGTTTCAATAATGGGGTGTAATGCCGGCCCGTCGTACCACTGGCGGTAGACCAGAACCAAAAAGGACTGCAATGCGAAAACTGGTGGCGCGATCGCCACAAACGCGCAGACTCCCAGGACAAGGTCTTTGCCAATTTCGCGTGCCGAGTAACCAAGATCGCTGCGATCCACGGCCAGATCGATGCGAAGGTACGTTGCGATCAGCGCCATAGCAAGCAGGAAAAGTACAGATTGAGCAGCCATCAGCAAGACGATTATCTCCGGATTTTTCAAATCTTCCTTGGAAATAGATGCAAGGTCGAACCTCCACCGTGCCAGCAGAAAAGCCGACTGCGGGAGAACGATGTAAACAAGGAAGGCGACTCCAACGTGAATGCCTCGCCATGGCACTTCGCGTCGCGGGCCCGCTGGCAGAAGCTGCTGTCTATGCGACAGCCTCGAGAACACACGTGACCAGATCGCCAGGCTGGCGACCAGAAACCCGATCAACAGAAACGCGACCAGTGGATTGTCAGTGAGTTCTTGCATCGAAAGAAACCGGTCGCGACGCGGGGCGGGGGCGTCGCTAGTCTCGCCACAAACGAGAAGCGGCAACGACGTATTCGACACCGGAATAAATGGTCACGACAATCGCCGACCAAACCAACACGATCACCGTGTACACCAGCCACTCCGGTTGGGCGTTCGCCTCAGGCCGGTTGTAGCTCAGCAGCCAAAGGCTGGCGGCCACCGCCAGACACTGCAGTACCATCTTGATCTTCCCCGCCCAAGCGGCCGAGAAGTCCGTTCCACGTCGTTCAAAAAAGCTGCGCAGGGCGGTGACCAGCAGCTCGCGGACCACCACGACAACCGCCATCCAGGCCGAGACCTGCGATCCCTTGCTGGCGACCAGAAAGACGAACGTCCCACAGATGATGACCTTGTCGACAAAGGGGTCGAAAATACGACCGAGCACCGTCACTTGATCGTATCGCCGCGCGTAAAAGCCATCGACCCAGTCGGTCCCCGCCGCGATCACAAACAGGATGAATGCCGCGACGTACAACGGCGACGATCCACCAGAGGTGCTCGCGCCCTGTGCCCTCGCGTCCTGCCCCTGCGCCATGCCGATCACGACGAATAAGACAATGGCCAGGACCAAACGCACCGCCGTCAACTGATTCGGTACGTTAACGACTTGATTTGCTTGGGGTTCACTCACCGTCTTGCTCGCGTTCTTTGCTCGTTATATTCGCTCGTCGTCTTCGCTCGCTGTCTTTACTTACCGGGGTTTGCCAACGGGGCTGGCTACCAGATCATAATCTCGAAACGTTACGACTTCGCAAGAAACCAGCGAACCGACCTTCAGCCCGGCTCCCGTAACGTAAACCGCGCCATCGATATCCGGCGCATCGGCATGACTCCGGCCAATCCAGACGTCACGTTCGCCAGCGACCGGTCCATCGATCATCACGTCGATGGCTCGCCCGACCTGGCTGGCATTCCATTCAAATGTCAGCTGTTGCTGGACCTCCATTAACCGATCACGTCGTTGATGCTTGACGTCTTCCGGCAAGTGGTCGGGCAGGCGTGCCGCGGGAGTATCGGGTTCGAACGAATACGTAAACGCCCCCATCCGTTCGAAACGCTGTTGCTGGACAAAGTCCACCAGTTCCTCAAATTGCTCGTCGGTTTCACCAGGGAAGCCGGTAATAAAGGTCGTCCGCATGGTCAGGTCAGGAATACGCTGACGCAATTTCGTCAGCAGCGCTTCGGTCGATTGTCGATCAACGCGGCGCTGCATCCGCTTTAACATCGTGTCGTTGATGTGCTGCAGCGGCATATCCAGGTACGGGACGATTTTCGAGCAATCCGCAATCGTCGTGATCACCGAGTCGTCGACGTACATCGGATAGAAGTACAGCAGCCGAATCCAATCGATGCCGGCTATCTCCTGCAGCTCCTTTAACAGCGCATCGAGCCGCGGCTTCCCGTACAAATCGATTCCGTAGTACGGTGTATCCTGGGCCACGATAATTAGCTCGCGCACACCGTCGGCAGCCAATTGGCTCGCTTCGCGGATCACCTCCTCCATTGGTTTCGTGGCGTGCTTACCGCGCATCTTGGGAATTGCGAAAAAGGTGCACAGCCGGTCGCAGCCTTCTGATATTTTCAGATAGGCAAAGTGTTGAGGAGTGATTCGCAGCCGCTCGGTATCCGGTAGCGGCCGGACCGGAGCGGGCTTGAATACCATCCGCTGTTCTGACAATCCGCCAATCAATCGATCCGCAACCGCGGTCACTTCCTCGCGTCCAAAGACACCGACGATCTGGTCGATTTCAGGCCTATCTTCCAGCAGGGATTCTTTTTGGCGTTCGGCAAGACAGCCAGAAACGATCAGACCCCGCAGATCACCTTTCTTCTTGAGCGCGATCATCTGGTCGATCGCGCCAAACGATTCGTTGCGCACATTTTCGATGAAGCCGCACGTATTGACTATCGCGAAGTCCGCACCGACCGGATCGGAGACCAGTTGGTAGCCATCCAGGCTCAACAGACCCAACATCCGTTCGCTGTCGACAAGATTCTTGGGGCAACCAAGGCTGACAAAGGCATACGTCCCCTTGCACTGCGAACGTTCCAACTGATCCGTAAATGTTTCGGCCAACATACTGCCTTCATTGACGACAAGTGAAACCAGCCATCCTAACAGAATCGAGTGGCAGCGGCGAGTCGATGGGTCTGCAACCGTACAGTTCGCGGTCCACACGGCACTCAGATGACTTCGCTCAGGCCACTTCGCGGGTTCCTTCGAGCGGATTCGGTTTCAGCCAGAGGCCACTCGCAAGTCGCTGCTCGCTGCCGGTCAGCCTGGTCAATTGACCGAACAGGTCGTCGATATTGAGCGGCTTGCCCATCACGAGCGTCACCCCAGCCCCGGCGGCTTGTCGTGCGTCCTCGACGCGGGGGAAGTCGATTAATGCGACGATCGGTGCGTTGGGGTAGCTTGATCGGCAATTATCGATTTCGCGGGGATCGACATCCGGGGCGTCCCACAGGACCGCTGCCACCCCTTCGACGAACGCTTGCTGACCTGGTGGAATCCAGACGACGCCATACCCGTGCGCTCGACAGGCGTGGCATAACATATCCGCCATGTCGAACGACTCGCTTCTGACCAGGACCAGCCCTTCTTGAGGGCAAACCGCAATCGGCGACAAAAGCGACCGCTCGTCGTCGGCCGCCGTTTGTTGCAACCCCCACGCTGTTACGCGACCGTCCAGAAATCGCTGCATTTCGTTGGACCAGTGGGGAAGCCAGTGGTGCCAATACGTTCGCGACATTCCGGGCCAGGGTAAACCGGTTCGCGTTTCACCTTCACACCATGCGCACCAGCACGCCAAGGAAACGAGCCAGCGGCAGTTGTCGCTTTAGTGCATAGAGATCGTGATGTAAAAATTGTCCCGGCTGTTCACAAGCCAAAACTACCAGATCCGGCGAAAGATTCCCTTGTCCGTTCCGCCCCTGCACGACTAGCCGCTGCGCCTGAGGTACATCGGCGGCGGCGTACGCCGTGCCGTCACGCCGGACTAATTCCGCTACCTTGCGGAATTCCTCGCGTCGGAAATCGCCGATCAAGATTGCCGTAAACATACGTCGCGGCGTGGCGTCTGCCTCGCCCTCCCCTGCTAGTCGCTTAACTGCTGTTCACCGTCCTGCACGATCCGGATGACAGCTTCTCCGCTTTCGGCGGTACGTAGTGCGCCGAGCAAATCGCGATCGTTGATCAGGCGACTCAGTCGAGCGAGTATCTTCAGGTGATTCTGATCGCTATCGGAACAGATCAAAAAGAAAACGTCTGTCAGCTGGCCCGTCGACCCGCCAAACGGTATTCCCTGCACCGTGCGCCCCATCGCCAGATACGGTTCGCTGAGGATTCCCGGCATGGGCCGACGCGGATGCAACAGAGCTACCCCACACGACAAGGCTGTGGGGTGCATTTCTTCACGCGTTCGGACCGCCTCCGCCATCTTTTCCGCATCCCAAAGCTGGCCCGTACCAACGCCCAATGCCACCATCTTGCTGATCACCGAATCGCGCGTCCGAGCCGGCAGCGGGATCGCTATCGTTCCTGGTGACAGCAGTTGATGCAGCGCGAGCACGTCGGCCCCCTCGTCCGAAGCACGTCGCAGGACCCCTTCCACCTGCGCCAGTTCGTCATCGGCATCCGTGGCCCCGATCTGCTCTTCAAGCCAATGATGAACCTCTGCACGCGAAAATCGCCATTTACCGGCAACCTTGCGGCCTGGAAGCTGACCGCGGTCAGCAAGCCGCATAACTTGCTTAGGCAGCAGGTGCAAATAGCTGGCTAGAGCGTCGATATCGAAGTCTTCTTTGCTCATCAATGGAAATCTTTCTCCAAACTACAGCGGTTGTCCAGATCAACTTGACATTAGCCCCTGTCGCGGGCAACGATACCGCTCCCGCAAATCCATGGGAGAAACGATGTCACGGAGGCAAGGAGGCACGGACGCCTCCCCCACGCCCCGTCCGCAGCACAACATCGTTCGCCCGGCACACGTAGGCAAGGAGGCCTGCGATGAACCAATTCGGCCCAGCCACCGGCAGCGGAGTCGATCTGCGCGCCCTGTTTCCTAACGCCCGATTTATCAACGGCGATTATATCAAATGCAGTTCCGTGACAGCGGATTCACGCCGCTGTCAGCCTGGTGATGTGTTCGTTGCCATCTGCGGGACCGAACAGGACGGGCATCAGTTTGTCGGCGAGGCACTTGATCAAGGTGCGAGCGCCGTGATCGCCGAGCGACTGGTTCCCACACGCGATGTACCTCTGTGTATCGTTCGCGACAGCCGAATGGCGTTTGGCAAGTTGTGTCATGAACTGGTCGATCGGCCCAGCGAGCGGCTGAAGGTTATCGGCGTGACCGGAACGAATGGAAAGACAACGACCGCTTGCCTGATCCATTCCCTCTTCAGTGTGGCGGGCTACCAGAGCGGAATTATGGGCACGTTAGGCTACTGCGATGGCATCCGGACCGCACCGTCACCTCTCACGACGCCGTCCGCAGCCACACTGGCCCATACCATGCAGAGAATGGTCTCCAATGGCTGTTCGCATGCGGTGCTCGAGCTTTCGAGCCATGCCTTGGCACAACGTCGCACGTCCGGCTTGGAACTGGACGTAGCTTGTCTTACCAATGTCGGCCACGATCACCTCGACTTTCACGGTTCGCAAGAGAACTACTGGAAAGCCAAGGCCCGGATATTCCGCCATCTTCGAGCGGAGGGTGTAAGTATTCTGAATCTGGACGACCCGCCAAGCCGTAAATACCTGCGTCATCTGGACGGTCCCGTCTTAACGATCGGGATGCACCGCGAAGCCGAGCTCAACGCGACGGTGATCGAGCGGTTTGCGAGCGAGCAGACTTTCCTGCTGCGATGTGGCAGCGACCTGATTCCGGTGCGAACTCGAATTATCGGCGACCATCACGTCTACAACTGCCTGTCCGCCGCTGCCGTCGGTCTGACGCATGGCATCGACCTGCCGACCGTCGTGCGAGGTCTGGAAGCCATTGACGAAATGCCGGGACGCATGCAACGCATCGAGTTTGGGCAGCCCTTTAGCGTCTTTATCGATTACGCGCACACCCCGGACGCATTGCGGGCCTGTCTATCGACCCTGAAGGACGTCTGCGATCGACGCGTCATCTGCGTGTTTGGAGCCGGTGGACAGCGCGATAAGGAAAAGCGACCGGTGATGGGCCGCATCGTTTCCGAACTGGCAGATACGGCAGTAATTACCAATGACAATCCTCGTCAGGAAAGCGCGGACGCCATTGTTCAAGGTATCCTTGGCGGCGCGGACCGAGACGCGTGCGAAATCATCGTCGAAACCGATCGAGCTGCGGCAATCGACGCCGCCCTCTCGTCTGCAAAGGAAGGCGATTGTGTTGTGATCGCCGGCAAGGGTCATGAGACGTACCAATTGATCGGGGACGAGCGGATTTATTTTGACGATCGCGAAGTGGTTCGATCCTGGCTGCGGGGAGCGCTGCGGACAACCGATGCGACGTCCACGCGGAGGGCGGCTTAGTGCAACTCACTGTCGGGGATCTCAGCCAGGCCGTCGGCAGCACCATCCGCTGGGCAGACATGCCTCCGCTCGAAGGTCCGCTCGCACCCATCGGCCGCGTTGTCATCGATAGTCGCCAGGTCCAGCGCGGCGACGTTTTCTGGGCGCTTCGCGGCCAGCGATGCCACGGAGCCGACTACGCGCACGAAGCGTTAGTTCGCGGCGCCTTGGGCGTGGTCGCCGACCGGGCAGTCACTCCGCTGCCGGGAACCTTCTCGATCGAAGTGCCCGATGGGCAGCTGGCACTTTGGGAGTTTGCTCGTTGGTATCGCCAGCTGCTAACGGCACCGGTCGTGGCCGTCACCGGTAGCGTTGGAAAGACCACGACGCGTCAAATGATATACGCCGTGTTGTCGGCCGATCGACGTGGGACGGCAAGCGCTCACAACTACAACAATCAAATCGGGGTCCCACTGAGCATCTTGAACGGCACACCAGGATGATGAATTTGTCATTTTGGAAATTGGTGCCAGCGCGGCGGGTGAAGTCGACGCCCTGGCGAGGCTGGCCGAGCCCGATATTGGTGTCATCACGTGTATCGCGGATGCCCACTTGGGCAGCTTTGGCGGCTACGAACAAGTGCTGGCGGCCAAGGCCGAGTTATTAGGAGTCCTGGGATCGCACGGATCCGCCGTTCTGCCGGGTGACGAACCACGTTTGCAGCAGATCGCGAACGATTGTCAGGCTGGCACCATCCGGTTTGGCTGCGACGAGTCCGACGACGTGACAGCCATGCATGTGCACAGCAGTGAAGGATCACTAACTTTTCAAATCGGAGAACAACCTTTTCGAATTCCTGTTTGGGGTCAGCACCATCTTGGTTCGGCGTTGGCCGCTATTGCAGTAGGTAAGCTATTCGATTGCTCGCTATCAGAGATAGCCGCGGCACTATCTGGCTTCAAGTCGGTGCCAATGCGCTGTGAAGTGCTGCAGTTCGGCGCGATCACTGCCATCAACGATACCTACAACGCCTGCCCCATTTCTATGAAAGCGGCCTTGGCACTGTTAAGCGAATTTGGTAATTCATCCCGCCGTATCGTTGCGTGTGGCGACATGGTCGAGTTAGGAGAGGCATCCGAACGGTTGCACTACCAACTCGGACAACAAGTCGTCACCGTCGGACAAGCGCAGCAACTGTTCGTTTGTGGCAATCACGCCGACACAGTCGCCAGCGGTGCCCAGGATGCGGGAATGCCGAAAGAACAGGTGACCGTTAGTGCGGACGCCGATCAGACGGCACACCGATTGAAAATTGCCCTTCAACCGGGCGATGTGGTTTTGGCAAAAGGCTCGCGCATCATGCAAATGGAGCGCGTCATCGAATCAGTAGCCGAACACCCCATTGCTCGGGTCGCCTGAATCACATCGTTTGCAATTGTTCGTATAACGGGAGTTCCATCGCTTGCGTGAAGGTTGCGGGGCCTGATCGCTACCCTCCCTCCTGGGTCGGAACGAGTAATCTGTTAGGTTCGCGATTACTGGGTCAATCGCACTAACGGTTGCTTCACGATGGAACTCAAGACTGGGCGTCGGGGCGGCGTTCGCGCCGCCCCGGCTGCCCAGGGATACACCCTGCAGCCGCCCGCATACTCGGGCGGCTGCTTTTTTTATGTAGGTCTACAGTTGATCTGATGTACTTTTGGCTGCAGGAACACTCCCAACACTTTGCATCCGTTACGGGCGAAGCACCGGCCAGGATTACGCTGCGCACACTGCTGGCGGCCATTTGCAGCTTTGTACTGGCCGTGATTCTGGGACCGTGGATCATCCGCTGGCTGCAAACTCGCTATCGTGAACCCAACGTTTCCGATTGCAAACAGCTGGAACAATTGCATTCCAGCAAACAATGGACGCCAACCATGGGCGGCCTGTTCATTACCGCAGGTATCGTGGCTGCCACGTTGCTATTGGGCGACCTCGGCAATCCGTATCTGCCCGCGGCCGTCGTGCTGACACTGGGACTGTGCGTCGTCGGCTATTGGGATGATTGGCGTAAACTTACATTCGGCCGCGGATTATCCGCGCGCGAAACTCGCGGCGCAGTTCGTCGTCGCTAGTGCGGTCGTTGCGATGATTTACTCCACGCAACAATCTACGCCCCACGGGTTGGAACTGATCATTCCATTCAGCGGCACGACGATTCCGCTTGGAGTCTGGTTTATTCCATTGTCGATCGTGGTCATTCTGGGATCTTCAAACGCGGTCAACCTGACGGACGGACTGGACGGATTGGCATGTGGATGCTTGGTCTTTGCCTTGGCCGCGATGGGTAGCCTGGTCTACGTCGCGGGGCATACAGAATGGGCAACCCATCTTTCGGTTCCCAAGATTAGCGGCGCCGGCGAATTAACGATTGTGACCGCCGCGGCAATCGGCGCAATCCTCGGTTTTCTCTGGTTCAACTGCCACCCCGCTCAAGTTTTCATGGGAGACACGGGTTCCTTGCCGTTAGGCGGGTTGTTGGGATTCCTGGCCATTGTCGCTCGCCAAGAACTTCTGCTGATCGTCATTGGGGGCGTTTTTGTGGCGGAAGCATTGAGCGTCCTATTGCAGGTGGGTTACTACCGCTGGCGACAGAGGCGCATCTTCCGCTGTGCACCGCTGCACCACCATTTCCAGCTGATCGGCTGGTCGGAAAGCAAGATCGTGGTTCGCTTTTGGATCGCTGCGGCGCTTTGCGCGATTCTGGGCCTCGCGGCATTAAGCGGTAATCCAAGGAAACCAATGACCAACGACTTCAATCCGTCATCCGTTATCAGTCATCAGTTATCGGTGGTGAATGGTCGGTAAGCCGTAGCAAGCCATCACTGACGAATGTTTATTACTGATTACTGATTACCGAATACCGATTACCGATTACCGATCAACGATTACCAGCCCAATGCACGTCGTCTTTTCCGGAGGTAGCACGGGCGGACATTTGTTCCCCGGTCTGGCAGTTGCGGAACAGTTGCGCGCCCATCTGCCGGATGTACGCATTACATTCTGCGGTAACGGACAGCCGTTCGATCGGATGCAGGTGCATTCGGCCGGATTTCCTTACCGTGGTTTTCCCAGCGGCCCCTTGTCCCGTTCGATCCGCGGGCTCTGGGAGTTCTACCGCCGGCAACAGCGGGGAGCCCGGATGGCTGGTGATTTTCTGCAAAGTCAACAGGCATCGCTGGTCGTCGGTCTTGGTGGATACGCAAGTGCACCAGCAGCTCGCGCCGCGGGTCGTCAGAAGATTCCACTCGTTCTTTTGGAGCAGAACGTCGTACCGGGACGAGCAACCCGTTGGCTGGCCCGAGCCGCCGACATCGTCTGCCTGACCTACGAAGAAACGCGACAGCACCTTCGACCCGACGTCATGGTCGCGGTCACCGGAAATCCCGTCCGAAAAGGTTTCAAGAAGCCGCAACGACTGGCGGATCGAGACCACACGCCGCGACTTTTGATTTTGGGAGGCAGCGGTGGTGCGGTCGATATGAATGAGCATATTCCGCGCGCTCTGTATCGCTTGCGAGACCAGCTAGCCGGATGGAATATCGTCCACGTCAGTGGTCCGTCGACGGCACCAACGGAAAGGCTCTACAGCAGCTTCGACATCAAGGTCACCGTCCGTGGTTTCGTTACCAACATGCCGGAACTCCTCTCGAGTAGCTCCTTGGTGATTTCGCGGGCGGGTGGAACGACGCTATCGGAACTGGCTGCGTCGGGAGTGCCGGCCTTGTTGATACCCTATCCGCACGCGACCGACGATCATCAGCGCCGAACGCGAGCGTCTTTGTCCGAGCTGGAGCGGCGGAGATGCTCGACCTGCGTGAATTCCCCGTCCGTCCCCATCTGCAATTAGCCGACATGTTGTCGCGCTTGCTGACCAACGATGTTCGACGACGCCACATGAGCGATGCAATGCTAAGTCTCAGCCAGCCGAAGGCCTCGGTCGATATCGCGGACCTTCTCGTCGACCTTCTTTGCGGTAGACCTCAAACCATCGCCGCATAGATCAGTTCAAAGAAGTACCGTCAAACAGTATCGACAATTAAGGCGAACCTCGGCCTGAAAACAGAAAGCCAAGCCTGACCACGGCGAAGCTCCTCGGGCTGGGTCAATCGGCTGAGCAAGATTCCGGCGAGCGCAATTCCGATCAGTGACCCCATCACGGAGAATAACCAACTGGTGGATATCGCAACGACGCCCGCCATGGCAACAACCGACAGCCACAACGTGGTGCGGGATGACAAGAGAAAGAGTCCGGCGATCATCAGCTCCGACACGATCACGGCTTTGGAGAATCCGGCAGCCAGCCATTGCAAGGTCGAATCACTGACTGCTTCACGCAGCCAGGAATAAATGAAGGTTGGTTTTTGCAGAAAATAGATGTGGTAGAACGCTTCACCACTCCAGTACTGCGGCGTCAATTTTCCGATTGCCCCTCCCAAAAACATCAGCGAAATGATTCCCTGCGCCAATACCGGCCCGTAAGTACCAACGGATTGATCGTTTTCCGGATCGCGAGACGACAGCCAGAGCAGCCACACGCCGGCCCAAAAGGAGGTGACAAACGTGGCGTCGTTGTAGGCATTTTGGTGAATGCAGAGCAGCGCGGAACAGATCGGAAGTGTGGAAATAGCGATCGTGCGCACTCGCTGTGATTGGGAAATCAAAGCAATCCCCGCCGCCGCGCACGGCGCGAAATACGCCACCAACGATACCCACGGGCTGCTGGCAACTGGCGGGAAAAAATCGACACTCAACGGATACTTCGTGCAAATGCCCGCGAAAAACGGCACGAGAAAGCGCGCTTTCACCAGCCACGCCAACAGCCAAAACAGGACGGCGACCTTAAGCGCTCTTGTTATCCGTGCCTCATTCGACATGGAGTTGCCCGTCCTCGACAAGTTGCACCTCTACCCTGCCGTCACGCGATCCGGCGATATAGTGCGAATCGACCTGAATATCGCAAAAGCGGCTTTGCAAATAATAGTGAAGCGTTTGTTTTTCGTTCACCAAAATCGCTCGGCCGATGCCGAAGGTGATGACCCGTGGTGGATAGTGATTGACCCACTCCGTGTGCGTCCCGTCGGGAAAACGACCACTACCGACAAGTGTTGACTCGTCCAACGGCACCGGGCTGACCCAAACGCGATTGGCATAGCTATACATCGACGGAAGGAACTGCAAGATCGACCAGGCGGCATACGGCTCGACTCGCAAATGGTGCGCCCGCACCAACATCTCGCGACCGCGTGGCGTGAGCGGTAGGGCGATCGTTGCCAACATGGCAAGCGCAAGCAACAGCGCCAGCGCCGTCGAACCGACATCTTTGTCAGTCCAGGATTTTCGCAGACAGCGAATCAAGAGCATGCGTTTGAAGATTTTCAGCATGGCCTTCTATCCGACGATTGGAGTAAGCGCCTGTTTACAACCAACCTGTTCACAACCAAAGGGATTCCTATAAAAGAATACGTTACGCAACGGTCGTCCGATGAACCGGCATAACCGCTATTGCCGCTACAACGGGTGCCGCGAGCAGAGAAACAGACGAGCAACAAGTAGGCCGTGTCCTATCCGTGACAGCTTCTTGAGATACGCCGCTAGCCGAGCGTTTCTTGCAGCCGCAGTATCAGCGGTGCCAGCTGGTCGCCGATAACGCGAATATGAAATTCGCGCGCGGTTTCTGACAGCGCAATGATCTCGATTTCAACACGATCGTCTGGCAAATGTCGATGGACTCGATCAGACCATTCGATGAACGTCAGTCCGTCGCTTTCGAAATATTCGGTCGGCCCCAACTCCTGAAACTCGTCGTCGTCACGTACTCGGTACGCATCGAAATGAAAGATCGGCCGACGTCCCTGATATTCCCGAATCATGACGAACGTGGGGCTGCTGACGTCTTCACGAACTTCGCAAGCTTTGGCAACCGCTTGAACCAGACGAGTTTTCCCCGCGCCCAGCGTACCAATCAAGCCGACGACCACCCGCTGCGGAAGCGCTTCCGCCAACACCGCTCCTAGACGTTCTGTATCTGCTTCGCTGGCGGAGTGAAATGTATATTGCTCAGCCATCCGTCGCACCGTGCAGGTAACCTTGCGGCCGCATCGCCGTTCGCTGTCCATCTTGCACGCACCAAAGACCCTGCTGGTCGATGAACTCGCCGATCCGAGTTAAGGGGATGTCCAATGGCTGTTCCGCCAGAAGACGCTCGGCTTCGTCGGCGGGCACGGCCAGGATCAGCTCGAAGTCTTCGCCGTCGCCCAGGGCATGGTCGAGCGGGTTGCGTCCGGTTTGCCCGGCAAGCTGGTGGGCAGCCTCGGATATCGGAACGATCGTCACGTCGATGACGACACCGCATCCGCTCTCTTCTGCCAGTCGAGATGAATCGAGCGCCAACCCGTCGCTGCAATCCATGCCGGCGTGGAGGCGAAATGCTTCTGCCAACAGCAGCGCTTCGTGCACCCGTGGCTCAAAATCCAGATGATGCCCCAGTAAGCTACCACCAAAACAGCCGCTGACGACCAATTGGTCGCCGGGACGTGCCCCGCTGCGCAGCAAGGGTCCGTGCCGTGTCGTGCGGCCGATCAACGTCGCACTAATGACCAGCGGCCCGTCCCAGGTATTCGTATCACCTCCGGCGATGGCCAGTTCGTATCGATCGGCCAACGGCTGCATGCCTTCAAACAGCTGTTGCGCTAATGTCAGGCCATGCTTGCGAGGAAGGGCGACCGTGACGAAACCGGCAACCGGCACGGCCGCCATGGCAGCCAGGTCACTTAGATTAACCCCCAATGCCTTGTGACCAATTCTTTGCGTCGAATCGCGGTCAAGCTGAAAATGCACCCCGTCGGCCAGCAGATCGCAAGTAACGACCGATTCCGAATCCACCTGCGCACGTAATACCGCGGCATCATCACCAGGACCCACGACAAGATTCGGACTGACCCCAAGCCGGTCGCGAAGCCAACGCACAAATTCGGATTCCATGTCAGTCGCCGCTCAGGGTCAATTGCAGAGATAGCCAGTGCCCCGGCCCACAATTGCATTGTCCTATGACGTCGAGGCAGGAAGGGGGAGCAAGGAACTGAGAAGGAAGAAGTAGAGCTACGAATTCATTACTTCTTACTTGTTACTTCGCTATTCTGCAATCTGCCTTCCTGCCGCGCATGCGCGAAACTCACTAGCTGCCAACGCCACGAGAGGTTTTGTAGCTGGATTCGCAAGAATTCATTGCCTTTGTGCCGACCTGAATTCTTGCGAATCCAGCTACGATTGAAGTCCCACAGTCCCCAACCACTACCTACCGCGTCGCAATCCGCATGTGGCCGAACAGGGTCTGTTTGCCGCGGACGATATAGAATTTCAGCGGCTGGAACTCGTCCCGACTCCGATGATTCAGCACGTACGAGATATTGTCCATGGTGACCGTTTCCCAAACATGCATTCCGACCAGAATGTCGCCCGTCTTGATTCCCTGATCGGCCGCGGGGCTACCGGGTCGGACATTGGTTACCATCAGGCCACCGCGATAGCGACTCTGATTAGCGCCAATCTGGTTACTGGGAACTGGCTTCAGTTGCAGGCCCACCACGCTCCAGGTGCGGTCCTCGCGCATGTCACGCTGGTCTGGCCGTGAGGCCAGCATCATGTCCAAGTGAAGGGTCTTATCTTGTCGAACAACCTCAACCCGAACTTCGCGGTCCGAATCGCTGCCCAAGAGTTCACGTTCGAGGTCCAGTCGGCGTTCGATGTGCTGGTCGTCGACTGAGCGAATAATGTCACCGCTTTGCAGATCCGCATTGTCTGCGGGGCTGCCGGCTTCGACGGACTCGACAACCAATTCCCCTCGTCCGTTCGGGTCCGACCGTGTGACGACGCCGTGCCAGTTGTTATCCAGGCGCTCGATGCTCATCAGGTTGGCAGCAACGTCCATGACCTTGTCGGCTGGCAGGGCAAAGCCAATCCCTTGGGCACCCACTCGTACAGCAACGTTGATGCCAATCATCTCGCCGTCGATGTTCAAAAGCGGGCCACCCGAATTACCCGGATTGATACTGGCATCCGTCTGAATCAGATCGTAGTAGTTTTGCGATTCGCTGACTTGAACCGTACGGTGCAGTGCGCTGACGACACCTTGGGTAACCGTGTTCTCGTATCCATAGGCATTGCCGACTGCGATGACCGGCTCTCCGGGCATCAAGTCACTCGACGTGCCAATATCCAAAACTGGCACAGGCTTTGTTCCTAAATCGATTTTGATCATCGCCAGATCCGTACGAGGATCATGCGAGACAAGACGAGCACGATGTTCACTTCCATCCGCCAAGGTGACGTTGATCTGCGCAACACCATCGACAACGTGGTGATTGGTAATGATGTAACCACGAGGATCCAATACGACTCCGGTTCCCATTCCATTCACGCGCCGAGGTGGCTCAATTTGCCCCGGCGCAACCGGCTGCGCTTCCACGGTCTTTTGGCCTCGAATGTTAACGACCGAGGGACGCGCCTGCTGAACCGCGCGTACCACCGGCGTTCGCCGCAGATCCGATCCGTCAACGGGATTGATTGCGGTCACGATACCGAGCACGAAGCCAGTCACGGCCAACCAGCGGAGCGCCGTTGGTCGGTGGATGGGGGAAATAACAAGGCAGTCAGAGCGAGATGGGTCGTTCAAGGTGGTATGCCGCGTGTAGGAACACGCCCCCCTCATGCGCGGGATGTCGGAAAGGTCTTGCCGCTAATGCGGGTTACGGCGAGATGCACCATAAATCGGCCTCTTAGGGCAGCCATCTCCACCACCGTACGTGGCGCTTGGAACACCCTGCCTAGATACCCAAAACATGCCCAAGACGCTAACGGTCGAAGCAGTTCGGAATTCCTGGCAATTCTTTCCGGCTGGGGAATGTTCAATGATTGGCTGACACCAGATTTCCGACGACGAAGACTGTGCGGGTCCGATAGTCTAGGCAAGTTCATCAACTGGATGGCCGATGCCGCGCGGTCTCGCCAGTAACCGATGGTTGGATACAGGCCGTAGGTCCTTGCCGGCGCGAATGTCACAGGGGCACTGAGCCGGCCTATCGGTGACCGAAGCTATGCCGCCATCAGTAGTTGCCGCCCGCCAAAAAAGTTGACGCTCAGCCCTTGCCGGGCTGGTGGTTTCGCCGGACACCCTAAGCGGCCACAATAGATCGTTTTTCGTCCGCTAGCATCGAAACGGCGTCGCTGAGATGAACTTCCGCATCCAATCCCACCGCGTTGTGTCCGCACGATCAAGCCGGCAGAAATGCGGTTTGTTATGCGGCTTTCTGATCTTGTTGCTGCCGACCTTGTCGAACGCGGAAGTCGACGCGAACCGGCTGGCCTATCTCGACTCATTCTGCGATCCCTATTACGTCGGTCTGGATTTCCCCAAGCTCACGACGCCGCAATGGGTTGGACAGGAGGGCGTTCAGGGGGTGGTGACGTTAGGTATTGATGACATGCGCGACCCGCGCGCCTTCGAGCATTACCTGCGACCGATCCTGTTGCGGTTGAGGCAAAACACGGGCGCGCATCGGTCAGTATCATGACCAACAACATCGATCCGAAGCACCCGCTGCTGCAAATCTGGCTTGACGAGGGTCTGTCCTTAGAAACCCATACGATTGACCACCCCTGCCCGTTGTTGCAAGGTCAAGATTTCGACAAAGCGAAGAGCACATTTGACCGCTGCGTCGATCAGCTGAGCGAGGTCCCTAACAGTGAGCCGGTCGCGTTTCGGTTTCCTTGTTGCGACTCGCAGAATACGCCCAGCCCGCGGGCGTTCGCTGAGATTCTGAACCGGACGACGTCGAAAGGCGGGTTTTTGCAAATCGACACATCCGTCGTCGTCTTGCTCACATCAGACGACGCTGCCCTGCCGAAGGATCTTACAAAAGACGAGGCAGGCGACGAGCGCTTCGGAGCATATCTTCCGTTTCCGTCGTTTGTCAACAAAGTCAAAAACTATCCCTATCCCTTCGTCATAGGTGGAAAGATTTGGGAATTTCCCATTGCAGTCCCCGACGACTGGCAAGGCCAGAAGCGACAGGGACCGAAGAACCAGAAAACGGTCGACGATCTAAAGGCGGTGATCGACGCGACTGTCATCAAGCAGGGAACGGCCAACGTTGTGTTTCACCCTCACGGCTGGTTGACCAGTGACCAGATCGTAGAAGTCATTGATCACATCGATCGCAAATACGATGAAAAAGTCCTGTTTCTGACCTTTGCTGAATGCCTCGAGCGGCTGAACAGAAATCTTCTTGGTGGCCAACCGTTGCGCAATGCCGAAGGTGGCGACAATGGCGTGCGGATTCTGGACATCAATGGAGACGGCTACGTCGACGTGCTGATTGGCAACGAATCGAAACAAGTGACTCGCATCTGGTCGCCCGATCAGAACAAATGGCGTGAATTTGGTTTTCCCACCAGGTTGGCACCAACACGCCACATCCCAATGAAATCCGTCCCCGGCCACCCACCGGACCGAGGTGTTCGCTTCGGCATCGTACGACCAGGTGGCAAGGTCAGCATGTGGGTTCACAATGAGTTAGAGCAAGGCGCGTGGACTTGGAGCGATGACGGCTGGACGAGTGATTCACGACTGTTAGTCGCGATGAATGACCCAAAGGTTCGGCTGTGGACATCCCTCGACGAAAGCGATACCGGAATTCGATTTCGCGATATCGATGGTGACGGTGTTTGCGAGTTGATCGCGGCCGGATTTAACCACCGCGGCATACTGCGTTGGAATGAACCGAACGGCGTCTGGTACAAACTGCCATTCGACCTGCCCGAATGGGTTTCCGTGACCGACCGCCTCGGCCACGATGCCGGCACTCGATTCTGGGACATCGATGGGGACGGCCAGCTGGACGTCATTTTTTCCGACCAGAACCGGTACGGCCTCTATCTGTTCGAATCGATGGAAAAAGGATGGAACAAAAAGATCTTGTCCCGTCAGCGCGACAAGGAACGCGACAAAGAACAGGCGATCCCCATGATTACCCGGAACGGCACGAACAATGGAGCATGGCAGGCCGAGCGGCACTTGTGGATACAAAACGAAGACACCAGTAAAATGCCGGACGGTGTCGATCGCCGTTCGTTTCAGGACTTGCTGGATGGTACAGAGTCAAAACCGTAATCTTGAAATGGCGAGACGGGGGGATGACGCAAGGGGGTCGGGAGTCTTTTTTCCTGTCGGCTGCAAGACTTTGATTTTGAACAACGCTACGACCGACAGGAAAAAAGACTCCCGACCCCTTGAAGTGCTCCCTTGAAGTGCTCCAAACAATTTGCCGAAAAGGAGAGGCAGACTGTAGAACGGAGATCAAAATTAGTACTCAGTTCTAAATTCTCCGTTCTGCAATCTTGCTTCAAGAATTGATTTGCCCACGCCGCGAAGGAACCTACACACCCATGCCAAAGTTTTCCGCTAACGGAATCTCCTACGACCCACCCTCGCGACCGGTTGTCGCGATCTGCATCGACGGCTGCGCCGATGAATATCTGAGCACCTCCTTGGATCGCGGCCGCATGCCGCGCGTTGCGGGTCTGATCGACCAGGGATGGCGCGGGATGGTCCGCGCGGCGCTGCCTACCTTTACCAATGTCAACAACGCCGCCATCGCAACGGGGGTTCCTCCGTCGATCACCGGGATCAGTGGCAACTTCTTCCTTGACCCGCAATCGGGTCAAGAAGTTATGATGAATTCAGCCAGCTATCTGCGCTGTGAAACCATCTTCGCCGCGGCATCCCAGGCCGGACGAAAGGTCGCCATCGTCACGGCAAAGGAAAAACTGCGCGACATCCTGTCGACCAAGATGGACGGAATCGGGATCTCAGCGGAAAAAGCGAGTGAAGCCCGCCAGGAAACGCACGGGATCGACAACGTCGAGGATCTCGTGGGCGCGGCGACCCCTGAAATCTATAGCGCCGAGGCAAGTCTGTTCGTGCTGCGGGCGGGTGTGGCTTTGTTGAAGCACAACCTGGCCGACTTTCTCTATTTGTCCCTTACCGATTACATGCAGCATAAGTTCGCGCCAGACGAACCGGAGTCGCTCGATTTTTACGAAGGCATGGACGACTTGATTGGGCAATTGATGGATGCTGGAGCGATCGTCGCCGCCACAGCCGATCATGGCATGAATGCCAAGAACAATCCCGACGGGACGCCCAACGTCATTTATCTGGAAACGCTCCTCAACAAACGCTTTGGCGAAGGCAACAAGGTCATCTGTCCCATAACCGATCCCTACGTGGTTCATCACGGCGCCTTGGGATCGTTTGTTTCTGTTCATCTGGCAGACCCTCGAACCGCGTCCGAAGTCGCCCGGTGGATTTGGGAATTGGATGGCGTGACGGAAGTGCTCGATCGCGAACTGGCCGCGCGAAAACTTGAGCTTCCGGCAGACCGCGTCGGAGACCTGGTGGTACTGTGTGGTCGCCACATTGTTCTGGGACGCGCACCAGAATATCATGACCTTTCCGCGTTGGGCGGCGGGTTACGCTCGCATGGGGGACGCTATGAGGAGATGGTCCCCATGCTGATCTCCGAACCTCTGAACAAGCCGTATCAGATCAAAGCCGCGGGTGATCCGCGGAATTTCAATATTTTCGATTTTCTTTGCAACGGAGTTCAACGATGATGCAGGCGTCGACGACCTTGCCTGAAGTGGCGAGTTTTACTTGTTACGTTGCCGGCGAGAGTGCCGGCGGTAGCGGCGAATTGGCCGTTCACTATCCCTACACCGGCGAACAAGTCGCGCGGGTTGCCACGGCCGATCCGTCCCATGTCGAGGCTGCCATCCAGGCAGCGCTGCAGCCTCGCAAACCGCTGACTCGCTACGAGCGTTACGAGATCCTGAATCGAACTCGTCAACTCCTGTCGGAAAAGGCGGACGAGTTCGCTCATCAGATCCGGCTCGAAGCCGGCTTGTGCATGAAGGAGACGCGCTACGAAGTCGGTCGCGCGCAGGACGTCTTGCAGTTTGCCGCGATCGAAGCGTTAAAGGACGACGGCCAGATTTTTTCGTGCGACATCTCACCGCAGGGAAAAGCCAGGAAGATTTTTACGCTTCGCGAGCCGCTAAACCTGGTCGCCGCGATCACGCCGTTCAATCATCCGTTAAACCAGGTCGCTCATAAGTTGGCCCCGGCCGTTGCCGCGGGGGTTCCAGTCATCCTGAAGCCGTCGGGCAAAACGCCCCTGTCGGCCATACGTTTCGCCGAATTACTGTACGAAGCGGGACTTCCCGGTAATATGCTCAGCGTGTTGGTAGGTCCCAGCGCGGAAATCGCCACGCCGATGATCGAGGACGAACGTGTTGAAATGGTAAGTTTCACGGGGAGTGTCGAGGTTGGGAAAAAGATTGCACACATTGCAGGTTACAAGCGCCAGTGTCTCGAGCTGGGTGGAAACGCTCCGCTGATCGTCCTGGAAGACGCGGACATGGATTTGGCCATTACGCTGGCCGCCGAAGGTTGCTTCCGGAACTCGGGGCAACGCTGTACGTCCGTCAAGCGGCTGCTGATTCACCAGGCGATTCTGGACGAATTCACCGAACGTTTTGTGGAAAAGGCGGCCGAGTACAAAGCGGGCGACCCCGCCGATGAATCGACAGTCGTCGGTACCGTAATCGACGAGGCGTCGGCGAAGTTCCTGGAGCAGCGTGTTGAAGACGCCGTTGGCCGGGGCGCTCGCGTGTTGCTTGGTGGTGGCCGCGACGGCGCATTGCTTGAGCCGACAGTGATCGCCGATGTCCCACGGGACGCACCAATGGTCGTTGAAGAATCGTTCGGACCATTGGCTCCGATTATGGCCGTCGCTGATTTAGATGACGCGCTGGAGTTGGCGAACTCCACGGCCTTTGGCCTCTCCAGTGGTGTCGTGACGCGCAACCTGGAACACGCCATCAAGGCCGTTAAGGGGATTCGCACCGGCACGGTGAACATCAACGAAGTTCCCGGCTATCGGATTGAATCTTCACCCTTTGGCGGTGTTAAAGATTCGGGACTCGGGATCAAGGAAGGCGTCATCGAATCGATCAAGTTCCTGACCAACGTGAAAACCTTTTCCCTGCCGTGGTAAATAGAATTCATGATTCCATCCGCTAACGACAAACCGCTGTTTACACCGGGACCTCTGACGACCAGTCGGACGGTCAAGCAGGCGATGTTGCGCGACTTGGGTTTGCGCGACGACGAATTCATTCAGACGGTCGCTCGTATCCGCGAAAAACTGCTCGGTTTGGCGGGCGTCTCGAAAGCGGCAGGTTACGAAGCGATCCTCATGCAAGGTAGCGGGACCTTCGGAATCGAATCGGTCATATCATCTGCCATTCCGGCGGACGGAAAGTTCCTGGTCATCATCAACGGAGCCTATGGCCAACGCATTCGCCGCATCGCAGAGGTTCACAAAATCGACTGTGTCACCATTGAATGCATCGAAAACCAGGCGCCCACTCCCGAAGAAGTAAACAACACCTTGTCAGCCGACCCCGCGATCACGCACGTCGCGATCGTGCATTGCGAAACGACATCAGGGATCATAAACCCGATCGAAGCAATCGGCGCCGTGGTTCGTAAGCACGGCAAAGTCTACATCGTCGATTCGATGAGCGCCTTTGGGGCGGTGCCTTTTGACATGCAAGCCAGCGAACTGGACTACTTGATTTCTTCATCGAACAAGTGCATCGAAGGCGTGCCCGGCTTCTCGTTTATCATTTGCCGCCGTGAGGCTCTGGCGACGATCGAAGGCCAGGCGCGGCTCGTTGAGCCTCGATTTATTTCATCAGTGGCAAGGCCTGGAGGCCAACGGACAATTCCGCTTTACTCCGCCCACCCATTCGATCCTGGCATTTGAGCAGGCGCTAGACGAACTGGACGGGGAAGGTGGCATCGAAGGTCGCGCACGACGGTATCAACAGAATTACCATTGCCTGCGAGACGGCATGCGGGAGATGGGATTTGAAGAATACGTGCCGGAGGATCTACAGGGGTACATTATCACCTCGTTTCTCTTTCCTCAGCATCCAAACTTCAACTTCGATGCGTTTTATCAGAAACTGAACGAAAAGGGCTTTGTGATCTATCCTGGCAAGGTCGCGGATGCTGAGTGTTTTCGGATCGGCAATATCGGACGCCTTTTCACCAGCGACGTTGGCAACCTGTTGCGTGCGATACGTTTGATACTTGTCGAGATGAACATCTCAATGCCCGCTGAGAGCACCTCCTTGTAGCGTGCACGTGCGTAATCGAGTACTTGATTAACATGCCATCGCATGAAGCACCTTCTCTGAGCGATCCTTCCCAAGCTTGCCGCGACTCGTCTTACGCTCGCCGGTCCCTGGACGTGTTCCCCGGCGGATCGAATGGCGAGTTCAATCTGCCACCTGAAATGGCGACCGTCCTGGCGCGGGGCGAAGGTTGTCGGGTGTGGGCAGCCGATGGTCAATCGTTCTATGACTTTTCCATGGGATGGGGATCCGTCCTGGTCGGACACGCTCGTCCTGAGATTGTCGAAGCCGTTGCGCGCAAGCTGCGCTGGGATCGAATTTTTCCTACGTCACCGAGCAGAGTCTGCGGCTGGCCGAAACCATCGTGCAGTTGAGCCCCGCGTGTGAACGTCTCCGCTTTTGTGCCTCCGGGACGGAGGCGACTGACTATTGCTTGCGGCTCGCCCGCGCGTTCACGGGCCGTAAAAAAGTCTTAAAGTTCGAAGGGGCTTACCACGGCGCCAATCCCGTTGGCGTAACCAGCCTGTTCCCGACGGCGCCACCGAACTACCCGCATCCCGATCCAACCAGCGCTGGTATCGGTTCTTCCGAGACGGTCTTGATTTCTGCGTTTAATGACCTGGCACGAACATCGCAAATTCTGGCGAAACATGGCCACGAGATCGCGGCCGTGATTGTCGAACCGCTGCAGCGCTGCGTCCCTCCGGTTGACGGATTTCTGGAAGGCCTGCGCGGCGACCGCCGAACGGGGCATTCTGTTGATTTTTGACGAAGTCGTCACCGGATTTCGCCTCGCTTACGGGGGCGCCCAAGAGTACTACGGCATCGTGCCCGACCTGGTCGCCTACGGCAAAGCGCTGGGCGGCGGCTACCCGATCGGTTCTTATGGCGGTCGCGCCGACATTATGGAACTGGTTCGGGAAGATCGCCTGGGCGACGCACCTTACGTCTGGACGGCGTCGACGCTGGGCGGAAACCCTGTGTCCTGCGCGGCTGCACTCGCGGCTTTAGGCGTGTTTGCGCAAACCGGCACCTACGATCATTTGCACCAGTTGGGTAACTATTTGAGGGAGGGAATGCGTACGGTCTTATTCGAGGCCGGCATCGAGGCGCAGGTGATCGGTGACGGTCCGCTCGCCCAAGTCGTATTCTCGCCCCGCCCAGTGCGCGACTATCGGACGTCGCAGTCCGACGACAAACAGACGGTGCGCAAAGTGATGCTCGAACTATTTCGCCGTGGTATTTTCTTGAATCCGATGGGCACCAAGCTTTATCTTTCGCTAGCGCATGACGAGCCGGTTTGCGACGAGTTTCTGAATCGGTTTGCAGACGTGCTTTCGATGACTGGTAACTGAGGCAGGAGAAACCGTTCGTGCAGGCTTCAAAACGCCCTATCACGCGATGGCTTGAGAACGCGCCGACTGGAGTTTTCGTTACCTACGCGATCATTGCGGCGTTTTCGACCTATTTCTGCATGTACGCCTTCCGCAAGCCGTTCGCGGCCGCGGAATTCTCCGGTCAAACGTTTTTTGACACGTCCATAAAGCTGAAGACGACGTTGGTCATCAGCCAGATCATCGGCTATGCGATCAGCAAGTACATTGGCATCAAGGTGTGCTCGGAAGTAAATCGCGCAGCGCCGATCAATCATGTTGGTGGGCATGATTCTGTGGGCGCTCGCCGCACTGGTGCTCTACGGCTTTGTGCCAGATCGGTGGAAGTTCGTCGCGATCTTCATGAACGGCCTTCCGCTGGGAATGATCTGGGGCCTCGTAGTCTGGTACTTGGAAGGTCGCACCGTTTCCGAATTGCTACTCGCAGGGCTTAGTTGTTCGTATATCGTTGCCAGTGGCGTTGTGAAAGATGTCGGCCGCAGGCTGATGGACGTGTATGGCATCTCGGAAGGTTGGATGCCTGCTGCAACGGGTGCCATTTTTCTGTTGCCATTTTTCATTGCGGTTTGGCTTTTGAATCAAATCCCCAAGCCAACCGATGCCGACGAAGTCGCCCGTACTCATCGCGAACCGATGGACCGCACCCATCGCCTGGCGTTCGTCAGGCAGTTCTTTTGGGGCCTGCTGCTGCTGTTGGTGGCGTTCTTCTTTCTGACTGCCTATCGCGACTACCGCGACAACTACCAGGTGGACATCTACAACGCCATGGAGTACTCGTACGAAGAAAATAAGACCATCATTACGCAATCAGAAACCATCGTAGCCTTTGGCGTGATGGTGACATTAGGACTGTTGTTTTTGATCAAGGACAACTGGTATGGCCTGATCGCAACCTACGGGATCATGACTACGGGTCTTGTCATCCTTGGTGGAAGTACGTATGCCATGCAGAACGGTATGATCTCGGGCTTCTGGTGGATGACGCTGGTTGGGTTTGGTGCCTATCTGGCCTACGTACCGTATGGATCGGTGCTGTTCGACCGCTTGATAGCGACAACGCACGTTGTCGGTACGGCGGTGTTTGCGATTTATATCATGGACGCCGTCGGATACACCGGTTCGGTCTTCATTCAAATTTACAACGACCTTTTCTACAACGTCACAACGAAGGAAAACATTGTTGTGACAGATGCGTCTGAACGCCTCGCATTCTTTATTGACTTCAGTTACTTCATGTCCGGGCTCGCACTGATACTGATGGTAAGCAGCTGTATCTATTTTCTCTCCAAACAGCGCACCACTCGCCAAAAGGCGGAGGTCTCGTAATGTTGAACCTTAAATCCTATCTCGTGACGTTCATCGCTTGCTTATTGGCTTCAAATTATGCTTTGGCAGACAGGCCCAATATCGTCTACATCCTGTTGGACGATGCGGGCTATGGCGACTTCAGCTGTTACGGCCAAAAGAATTTTGCAACACCGAATATCGACCGTCTCGCGGCCAGCGGCATGCGGTTTACGCAACACTACGCCGGCAGCACGGTCTGTGCACCGACGCGCTGCGTTGTCATAACCGGGCTGCATACTGGCCACAGCTTCATTCGTGGCAATTCGGAGGTGAAACCGGAAGGCCAAAGGCCAATATCCGCGGAGACGATTACGCTGGCCGAATTATTGAAGGACGCAGGGTATCGAACGGGCGCCTTCGGCAAATGGGGCCTCGGTCCGCCCGGATCTGAAGGCGACCCGACGAACCAGGGATTCGACGAATTCTACGGATACAACTGTCAGCGGCAGGCACACACGTTCTACCCGAAACATCTTTGGCACAACAGCAACAAGATCCCGCTGGATGGTGAAACCTATTCGCACGACCTGATCGTCGAACACGCTCTGGACTTCGTGCGTAAAAACCAAGACCAGCCATTCTTCTGCTTTCTACCCTTCACGATTCCCCACGCGTCGTTGCATGTACCTGAATCCACTATCGGGCCGTTCCGCAAGAAGTTTCGTCAGTTTGAAGACGTGATCGGTCGCTACGCCGGCCCCGACGTCAGGAATCCGATCGCGGCGTTTGCGGGCATGATGACGAAAGCTGACGAGAGCATCGGTCAACTCAGGGACTTATTGGTCGAACTGGGTCTGGCGGACAACACGCTGATCATGTTCAGCAGCGACAACGGCCCGCATCGTGAAGGAGGGCACCAGCCCGACTTCTTCAACAGCAATGGGGGTCTTCGAGGGTATAAGCGGGATTTGTTTGAGGGTGGCATCCGCGTGCCTATGATCGCCAGCTGGCCCGGACGCATTGAAGCAGACTCCTTGTCCGATCACATTTCAGCACATTGGGACGTATTGCCAACCGTATGCGAGGCGACGGGAATCGAAATTCCAGAGCAAATCGATGGCAAATCCATGCTGCCTACATTTTTATCGGAATCACAGCAACAGAAACAACACGATTACCTTTACTGGGAGTTTTATGAGAAGGGTGGAACTCGAGCGGTGCGTTTTGGTGACTGGAAGGCAGTACAGCTGCGACTCAACAATGAAATAAATCCGCCAATCCTGCTCTACAACCTGGCCGCCGATCGTGCGGAAACCAACGACGTCGCGGCGGATCGTCCCGAACTGATCGCCAAGGCCCGGCGCTACTTCGCCGCGGCGCATACGCCATCTGAACATTGGCGGTTTCGGGCACGATAGCCCAACACGCCGGTTTTGCAGTTGAGTTAAACTTCAAAAAGCGGCTGCGACGTTGTCTGGCGTCACTTGCCTACTTCGCGGCTGGCAGAATCAGCGGCTCGCCGGACAGTGGTTCGACACCGCAGGCGGCCAGCCAGCGCCGGCGCACCTCCTCGCAAAGCCTGGCAACGCGTCGGGCGTCACCATTAACGTGCGGGATTTTTCCACCGGCTCGATGAGCGTGGCCGCCTCCGCCACCAATCCCGTCCAGCGTTTGCTGCAGCAGATGGCAGGCGTTCGCACTGTCCCGTTGAGTACGTGCTGACACCAACAGGTCGTCGTCGATCACGGCCGCACACAGGGCACATCGGACACCCTTGCAGCGAATCAACAGATCGGCGACTTCGCCGACAATCTCCGGTCCCGCGGCATGCGGAAGCATGCAAAAGGCCGCGTCCTCATAGATGGTTGTGTCGGACATCGCAGCCGACAGATCGGCGAAGTAATGGCGACTAAGGGGCGCCGTTTCGATTTCCGCCAACAACGCCGGCTCGGCCCGTTCCGTCAGCCAAACCAAGACCGAATTGTCCAGCTCGGAGTGATGCGTTTCACAACCGCGGGTTTCGGTCCGCATGGCGTAGACGAGCGCCGTGGCAAGCTTCGGTCCCGGTTCGATTTCCAGCTGACGCAGATAATCCGCAGCAATCGTCGCCGTGGCCGCCAGTTCGGGCCGGATATCGACAAAGGAAATATCCGGATCGCGATATTCACTTAGGTGGTGGTCAACAACCGCCACGGGTTTGATCGAACTACGCGTCAGCAACTGGTTACTGGCCCCAGGCGAACAGTCGACCAAAACGGCCGCGCAGTTATCCGGGACATCGAGGCTGAGCACCAGCTGAATCGGTGGCCGCAGCAAATCGACCATGTGCAGGTTTTCCGCACGTACAATCGCGCCTCCGCCAATCAGGCGTGTCGGAGTACCAAGTCGCTCATCGATCAACGTCAACACCGCCCAACCCGATGCAATGGTGTCGGGATCAGGATTATCATGCATGACGACCAGCAGCTGGTCGTAGCCAGACAGTACGTCGAGCAACTGACTTGCGCGGCCGGCAACTTGTGTTCCGGTGGACATTATTTTCAAGCCCTTCACACGATTGGGTAGGGTGGGCTCCCTCTGGACGTGTTTTCAATGAAGCAAACCTTCTATGATACCAAGCCCGGCGTGCTGGCAACAAGGTTCCCGACCGTTCCCCCCCGTGAATGGCAACCTATCTCCTGCAATCGGCAAAGGATACGTTGCCACCCGCCATGCTTGTCACCTGTAGTGATTGTCACGTGTCGCCACTCGTAGATAGCCTTTGACGAATTCTGAACCGCAACAGCCAGCGGACCGGCCCCCACATTCCGTTCTGCGATTTCGCCTGCGTACGTTTCAGATCGTAGTACGCTCCGATCCGCTGGAGTATGCTCGACAACTGATTGAAGAGAAGCTCGATTCCGTGTCAGAATCGCGATTGTAAATCGCACCGGACTCAGACGGTCGCGCCGGCCAGATGTTTCTTGGCCTCATCGGCCCACGGACTCAGCGGGTCGAGGTCCAGATAACTGCGCCAGTGCTCGACGGCTTCACTGTTTCTACCCGCGCCGGCAAGTATCGAGGCAAGATTGAAATGAGCGTCGGCGTAGGTCGGCACAAGGTGCAGCGCGTAACGAAGCGCCGTGGTCGCCTGTTCTAGCTGCCCCAATTCGGCCATTAAGTTCCCCAGATTGTTCCAGGCTTCGACATAGGATGATTCCAATTCGACCGCCCGCCGAAAATTTGAACAGGCGCCTTCGCGGTCGTTCAGGGAATAAAGGACATTGCCGAGATTGAAATGCAGAACCGGATCATCGGGAGCTTGCTGTACCGCCGCCCGATACGCCGCCGACGCTTGTTGGAAGAATCCGGCATCCTCCAGACGAATGGCCTCGTCAAACCACTGTTCCACTGATTTTTCGTCGGACCGAAGGGCAACGGGATGATCGTCATCGGAGTCGAAGGGAAGCATCGTCTGTCCAGAAGGCTCAGCCAAGCGCCCATCGTCCAACCGCACCAACAATCGCTGACTGGACTCCAAAACGGAAAGCTGCGATAGCAAACGTTCTGAATCAGGAAGCCAGCGACTTACCCGGACCAGGCTATCGCGAATGCGAGCAGGCGTGAGACCCGAATTCACCAGGTCACACAGCTTTTTCGCAGCGGTCACTTGCTGATAATCGAAATAGACGAGCCGGTGGATCGTTTCGACTGGTTCGATTAACCCGGCCCGCATCCAGGCCCGCACGCGATCGCGAGGAACGTCCAGAATGCGGCTCAGCTGCACAATCGTATAGCGACGATGAACTTTTTGTTCGTCGTCTAGCAGCTCCAGCCTCCGCAAGAACGACTCTTCGGCGATAATCTCGATCGCATAGCCCAACGAATGTAGCTTGCGGGCCGTCAACAGATTCGCGGTAGGCTGGCCGTCATCGCCCAACGGCAATCCGTCACTGCCAACGACCAGAAAATCGGTTTCTCGCGTGGGCGCCTGCACTACCCTGCCGCCCAATTCGTCGACAAGTTCTCGCGCCTCACGATGCGTCATCGAGGCGAGACGACCGGTCAGGGCGACGGTCTTGTCCTGCAGCAAGGTGGTCGAACTTCCGTGTTCCATTTTTCACCTAGGCTTCAACCGGTTCCAGGACTGTGGCATGACTTCAAACCGTTTTTCTCAAAATACCGTTGATGGTACTCTTCCGCGCCAGAAGGGGCCGGCGGCTTCGATCTGTGTAACGACGGGTCGATCGAATTTGCCGTTGGTCTCCAATCGCTGACGGGCCTGAAGCGCCAATTCTTCTTGCTGAGGCGAATGAAAGAAGATGGCGGATCGGTACTGGGAACCGATATCCGGACCCTGGCGATTGGGCGTTGTTGGATCGTGACAGTTCCAGAAAACTTCCAACAGCTGTTCGTAGGAAATCCGCTCTGGATCGAATTGAATCTGAAGGACCTCGGCGTGACCCGTGGTTCCGGTACAGACCTCTTGATAATTCGGACTGTCGGTCGGTCCTCCGCTGTAGCCGACGGCCGTCTCGAGCACGCCATTCAGATCTTGAAATGCCGCTTCAACGCCCCAGAAACAACCGGCCCCGAATGTCGCCTTATCCACGGAAATCTCCTTTGCAAGCTGGATCTATTGTCTTCATCGTAAGCCACACTGGCAAACCGGTCCACGGGGCCATCCGGACCGTCGATTCACGCGAATCGTGTGGAATCGGACTCGCCTCGGGGCACGGGACTTCGATAAACCCGTCGCCGCCCACGGCATGCTTCGCGCTGTCAAAACGCATCGTGGCACGCATTCATGTTGTCGCACGGACACATGCCGCCATCGGCCGGACGCCCTGCTAACGGCCACATTCCCTACAGCTCCGCGTCGCCGACGACCCAACGGGCCTCCTACGCCGCGAAACGGCTGCTGGGCCGGCGGTCACCTTGAGTTAATCCCGCGCGGCACTGGGTTTGCTTCTAAAGATCGCTTACTGGCATCGCGACACCGCTGCCGCTGCGGCGGATTACCGCGTGACCACGTCCAGCGAACCATCGGAGCACCCAATATGAAGAAGCGAATGAACGATCGGCGTGGGCCTCGAACAACGCGTCTGGGCATGGAACGATTGGAGCATCGCCTACTTCTAACGACGGTCCAACAGGCGGGAGATACGGTCACGGTCGACGGATCGGCCATAAACGATCAAATCAGCTTTGTCGCGACGGAGACCGAGTACCAGCTCACCGTGAACGGTGTCGGCTATACGTACGATTCGAGTGCGGTTTCCCAGTTTGTGATTGACGGCGGCCAGGGCGACAATTCGATTTCGCTACAAGGCAACTCCGCGGCGGAAACGGCGAGAGTTTTTCACCTACACGGCAGCCTGGAAGGGACCAGCTTCACCGTCGACTACAACAGCTTTAGCGACGTCGATGTCGAAGGTTCGGCCGGGGCGGATCTGGCCTATATGTACGATTCGCCGGCCAGCGACAACTTCTACGCTTATCCCCAATCCGGCCGCATGATCGGCACGGGTTACGAAAACGTCGTCTCCGGCTTTGAAGAAATCCGTGCTTACGCGACCGCGGGCGGGGCGTACGACCGAGCCGACCTTTTCGACTCAGCGGGCAACGACATTTTTACATCAAGCCCTAACAGCTCGGTGATGCGTGATACGAGCTCCAGCTATTCGAATCTCGTAACAAGCTTTCCGCGGGTCGACGCCCATGCGAATGCTGCCGGTTTTGACAAAGCCTATTTTTATGATTCGGCCGGCGACGATGTCTTTATCGGTCGTCCAGAGCTTGCCAAAATGCACGGTCCCGGCTGCGTCTACCTGAACACTGCGACGGACTTCGAGCGGACGTACGGGTTTGCCACCGCGGGCGGGCACGATCGAGCGGACTTCTATGACTCAGCGGGCGATGACATTTTCGTGGGCGAGCCGACATTCAGCTACCTGCGCGGAGCCGCCTACGAATACTACACCTTCGCCAAGCACTTTGATCTGGTCTACGTTGGGGGAACCACTGGAAACGATCTGGCCCTGCTGTACGGTAGCGACGGCAATGACTACATGAAGTCCGGGGCAGCGTATTCCTACATGACAGGCGAAAACTTTTACAATCGCGTCACCGGGTTCGGCGACGTACGCGGTTATGGTCGCGGAGGATATGACCAGGCCTATTTCACTGAGATCAGCGCGACCGACCAGGTTTTCGGTCGGTACAACTACATGCGTGTTGACCGATCTGGCCCCCAAGCCCTGTCCTTCGATTTCGACGTCGTCAGAGTCTACTCCAACGGGAATGAAACGGCGACCGCGGACGTCGACGTTCTCGATTACGTGTTTCGACAGTACGGAAACTGGTCGTAGAAATGCGTCTCGCGTGTTGATAGCGGATCGGAGGGACTTCCGATCAGGCGCACAGGATGAATCGCTACGATTTTCCGAAGCTGAACCAGCGTCCGATGCCTGACTTATTGGCAGCTTCGCCGTCTTCGGGTTCCGGCTTCTGGCTACCATCAAGCGCCGCAGCGAGGTTCATGATTTCCTGAGTGATCGGCTGCTTGCGCGCCTGTTCGACCAACGGCACGCCGTTGTTGCGAACTTCGACCATTGTCCGATAGTCGTTAGGAATCTTCCAAAAGATTTCACGACCGATCGTCTCTTCGGCCTTTTTGAAGCTGATCTGGTTCTGATCCATACCCACGCGATTCACGACAACTCTTAACTTGTCCGCCAGCCCATCCTTGTCGTTGAAATACATCATCAAGCGGACGACATTGCGCAGGCAGGGAAGGTCCATTTGCGTGACGAGGACAATGTGATCGGCCAGTTGCAATGCCAAACGATCCAGCGGTCCGAAGAACTTGGAAAGGTCGAGCACGACGTGGCTGAACGTTGCTTTTAGCAGACCTATCAGGCGATTGAGATCGTCTGGCGTGATTTCGTCAACGTCGTCCAATTGCACCGGGCGCGGCAAAAGGAACAAGCCGGACGAGTGCTTGGTCAGCGATCGCTTCAACAGCGAAATGTCCATCCGCGCGGCGTTTTGAGCGACATCCAGAAGCGTAAAGTCGGCGATCGCATCAAGACACACATCGGCGTCACCCAGGCATAAGTCCAGATCGACCAGCACGACAGAATTGCTCGGGTTGTCGGCCAGCGCGCAGCCGACATTCACCGCGATACTGGTCGTGCCGACGCCACCGGTGGCACCGGCGACCGCGATGATGGTGGTACCGCGTGACTTCACATCACCACGGCTGCTGCGACGATCGCTGATGCGTTCCAACGCCGGAATGAGATCTTCCAGCTTAATCGGCTCGGCGAGAAACTCCTTCGCACCGGCTCGCATCGCGCTGAGAATCAGATTTCCGTCGTTTGACGAACTGGTTACCAGAACACTGCAATCGGGAGCGGTATCGGCCAGCCGTTCGATCAGCTTCAAGGCCTTTTCGACATCCGAATCGATCGCGATGATGCCGACCTCGGGTTCGGTCTGCGCCACAACGTCCGAGAAGAACTCGTATCGCGAGCATTCTGCTTCCAGCCAGATTCGATCGATGCCCAGCAGCATCGATTTCAGCTCTTCCCGGCTGTTATCATCGGGATCGACAATCGCCAATCGAATTGCGTTACTCATAGTTACGCGTTTTCCTACGAGCCATCGGGCCTATCAGGTCGTGGTCAACCTTACGAAGGCTTTGGGGACTCAAGTTGGCGACTCAAATGGATTTGGAGACTCTACGGTCGCGCGCGAAACGCGCCTCTATTCTTGTACGTCATAACCGACGCGTCCGATGAATTCCGGCGCAGGACCCAACGTTATCGCTGCTGGGACCGGGCGTGGGACGAGCTGACGGCCTGGCGCGGTTTTGCAGATTCTGATTCGTCGTCGTCCACTGCGCCGGAGTCACCGAAGAACGCGGATCCGACGTGGCGAATTGGCCCGTCGGGTGCTGCCCACGGTAGGACGCCTGCGGACCGGACTGGATCTGTTCCGCCGGAACTCCCGGCCCCGGGCTTGGTTGAGGAGGCATCTGATCATACTGCGGATGATTCCCCGGATATCCTTGTCCTGGTTGGCCATTCTGGTAACCCGGTGGTAGTCGTGGATTCGGTACTTCCAGGTGACCACGCCAGTAGACATCGCCATCGGGCGGGCTGACCGTGTGCATACCCGGACCAATGGGTGGTACTTCGTGCGGATCCATGGCGTCGACCAGTTCCGGCGTGACCATGATCAGCAATTCGATTTCGTTGTTGCGTTCCTCAACTCGACGGAATGGCACACCAATGTAAGGCAGGTCGCTGATTATCGGTATTCCACGGTTCACCGCTTCGGTACGGTTCTGGACAAGACCAGCCAACGCAAGCGTTTGGCCGGCATTCAATTCAACTCCCGTGTCCACTTCACGGACGTTCAACGCCGGCACGGCCTGATTGTTCAGCGTCACGCCGCGCGATTCGTCCAGCTCACTGACGCGGGGTCGGACTTCCAGGCGAATTCGACCATTTCCTAGCACGATCGGGACGAAGTCCACGACGGTACCGAAGGTCTTGTATTCGATGGAGACCGTACCCAAACCGGCGGGTACGAGAATTGGGAATTCACCACCGACCGTAAATTTTGCCGGGCGTCCGCTAACCGTAACCAACGTTGGTTCCGCGAGTATCTTGGCAATGCTATTTTGCCGTAACGCTTCCAGTACACCCAGAAAGTTGACATTGCTATCGACGATGCCGAAGCGAACAGTGTCACCACCGGTCGCAGCCCCGCCAGGTGACAGGAGTCCGCTGACGCTGGATACGAGAAAGTCCGCTCCATTAGTAATCGACCAGTCGAAACCCATGGCCCGTAGCTTGGTGCGGGAAACCTCCATGACTTTGACGTGCAACAGCACCTGCTGGACGCCGCCAACGCTGATGTTGTTGATCACTTTCGGATAGAAGTCCTCTGCAATGCGAATGACTCGACTCACTTCCTCGGGGCGATCAACGTAACCCGACACGATAACGCTGTTCGGCAGCGGTTTGACTCGCAGCGACGCCGCGGGAAACTCGCTCTGTAGCAGAACTGTCAACTCGCGAGCGTCACCAAAGACGATGACGTCGATGCTGCGCACTTCGTTGTTTTCGTTCCACAGATTGACCTGCGTTACGCCCGCCTTCTTCGCAAAGACCTGGACCTGCGTCGGCGAGAGCGGCGTTAGTTCGAGAATTTCCGGATTGCTGACCTGGGCGCGCGGGATCTTGTCCGCGACGCTCAGGATGCGGCTGGAATTGGCAATCATTTCCAATCGCTGTGACCTTTCGGACACATTCAACATGATTGGTTCAGGGCCATCCAACTGAGCTCGAGCATCGCTGACGCCGAACATCGGCAGGCACAGCGCGAGGAGAGTTGTACTAACAAAGCGGGAGATAGGGCGACTCATCCGTGTCCTTCCTTGCTAACCGGGTATACCCGGTCGTTTCATCCGTGAAATCAAGGTAGTGCTATCTGGCGGCGTAATCACCGCCGTTGGCATTTATTGTTATTGCTCTAATCGTCTGTTTTCACCCGTTCCTCTTTACCATCATTCGAATCGCTATCACTATCGGATTTGTCGGACTTGTCGTCAGAATCGGAGGTACCCGAATCATTTGACGATTTGCCTTCCCCTGCCCGGTCCGTCACCTTGGCTAGCGCTGATTCGCCGTCGAATTGCTCGACCGTTACATCAGATCCTCGCATGACCATCATTTCGAACGGGCTATCTGCATAGGGGATTGGCATGGTACCGCCTGACGCGGTCGCTGATGGTTGTTGTCCTTGGGACATCTTCTTGAGCCAGTCTGCCATCGTGTTGCCACTGGCAGCCGTTTGCGTTTCTTGGCCGTCCTCGTCCAGCTCCTTATGCTCGTCCTTTCCGTCATAAAGCAAGTCGGCTACGTTCGCATCAGTGTCAGCATCTTCGCTAGCAAAAGCTTCATCCTTCCCTCCACGCATAATGAGCCCGACGGTACCAATCTCTGTTGCCAGCGTTACCTTGGCGGCTTGTTTAGGTGTGACCAACAAAGAGATCGTCCGTGCCTGCCCTAGTTGATCGTCTTCTTCGTCTGAGCGGATTTGCTGGTTGACGGCAAAGACGGTGATATCTTCCAGGAAGACGCGCGTAATCGTGTCTTTGATCCCCAGGCTGGGGTTTCGGCGAGTGAAAATCTGCAGGTCGACGCGATCCCCAGGTCGGATCAGGTTTGCACCGCTCTTGGCGTTGACGGTCACGCCAACGACACGATATCCCGGCGGGATCTCCTCAGTGACGGACTGATCACCCGTTCCGATCATGCTCTCCTGCAAGACAACTCCTTGACCAATCTTGTGCAAGGGACGACGCCCTTCCACCTCGGCCAAATCGCGAATCGCCCCCAGGGGAACTTTGTCCTTGGGCCAATCTTCCAACATCAGGTTGTCGACCGTCAGTGGCGAACTGCGTTGGATTTCAGCCTTGGTTACCAGAATCGCTTCCGTTTCAACCGACCCTCCGGTCGAACCTCGACTGTCAATAATCTCACTGATGCCGATCGACGCGACAAGTCCGCAGCCGAGTGCCAAGATGAGCAAAATAAGTGATTTCGGACGCATAGAAGTCCCCTTTTTTCGCCCTTCCTTTGGCTAGTCAATAGTCCCTAGTAAACGAATAACGAGAAAAACGTTTTCATCGTAAAGCCGCCGCTATCGCCGGCCTACTGAACGGTTTCTCGACGCATTACCGTGCTTGCTGTCAGATTCTTTCCACCTAAGTACATTGGCGCTGGGACCCAACTTACTTGACCAAAAGGAATCGAGACCTGTACTTCCACAGGAGCGCCAAAACCGGCATCCTGGGGGTTACCTTGCGGAAACGTTACAGTCGCTGTCGGTAGCGTTGCGTTACTTAGGTAAGTATTGACGAATGTGGTTACCTCTGTATTGGTTGCTCCATCCAATACCGCGCGCTTGCGCCTTCACGAGACGCATTCGTAAGCACCTGTTGGACCATGATGGCACGGCCCACTTCGATCATCCCCATTACCATCAGTACGAATAGGGGGGCGACCAGCGCAAACTCAACCGCGGCGACACCTCGTCGTTTTTTTCGGCACATAAGGCAAGCTTTCTGTAGTTTGAATGAATTGCCTGACCGCACCCCTGTTAAGAGGGGCAATCTTTTCAGATCATCATTCCAGCCCACGCGAAGTAGGCAATGGTTCCAAGGGCAATCGGAATTCCGTACGGCAACAGCATCATGCTGCTTTTTCGTTCCGCAGCAATCGCTGCTAGCTGTTCAGGATCGCGAATTACTGCGATCTCGTTCAGGATATTACCGAATTGTTGGCGATGCTTGCTCCACGCACCACGCCACAGCACCATACCGACGGCAATGATGCCACCAAGAATGGCGGAAACACAAAAGGCGTAGAACGTCACGCCTGGCCAGACCCATGCTCCGATACCCGCCATCAATTTCACGTCGCCGGCACCCATGCCACCGATCGCGTAGGCTGGCAACAACAGGGCCAGACCAACCGCCGTTCCCACGACACTCCACATCAGTCCGGGCCAACCAAAGGCCATCGTGCTGTAGATCCAGCCGCTGATGATCATCGGGAAGGTGATCCAGTTGGGAACTTTCAGTTTCCAGCCGTCAATGACGGCGGCCACAACCAGGACGATACTGACAAGCCAGATTAGCCAGGTGTGATCCGCGGGCGAACTGTAAGCAATAAGCGTATTCATGTGTTGTTTACCTTCTCACCAGTGTTTGTAATTCCTGCGACACGAGTACGCCGCGCGAAGAGGAACACAAATGTGCTTTCTCCAACTCAACTCTAGGTCGCCAGGCGAATAGATGCGCGTAACGAGGAGCGAATATCCAACTGACGACAACGGCGAATAGGGTAAAGAAATAGACCAGATGCTGGACGGCGCCTGTTAGTGCTTCTGTAGGGATCATTTCGATTCTCTACCTATATGCAAACAAATCCCCTCGGTGCCAAAAAAGGCACCGAGGGGTTCGTTTTGTCCGTTCGGCGACGCCCGGCACTTGCGTGCCATGGCGACCGCCTGGATATCAGACGCCTAGTTGGCGGCGCCGATCGAAGCCGCAACGTTGCTGAACGTCGTGTTGGCGTTCGTGCCAATGGCGCTAACAGCGGCCAGGCAAACGATGATAATCAAGGCCAGCATGACGGCGTATTCAACCGCGGTCGGGCCATCTTCGGATACCAAGAACTGCTGTACTTTCTTCGCGAACTTCTTCATCTGTCTTCCTCTTTCTAGGTCGCTGCCGCTGTGCGGCAGAGCAATACCTCTTTGGAATATACGCGGGTCGCGAACGAGTTCGCCAAGGTCCAACGCGGTCCTTACGGCGTCATCGCCCGTAAATCGACCCAAAAATCAAAAGGAACTTTTTATGGCTCGTTAGAAAACGGGCCGCGTCAAACGCATCAGCTTCCTGATCCATTCGACACTGAAACACTAGGTCGGAATTCGTGCCTGTCAATCTGTTACCCCTGAATTGATCAGAAAAACTTTGCACTTTCCCGAAACGTTGCCGTTGGTAAACATTCTCCTGCATCGCCTTACTACGTTCCGTTAGAATGCGCGTGCTCTGGGCCATACAACCGTTATGACCGGGCGCTGCAATTCGTCGTATACCGCAGTCGAGTTCGTTTCGATGCCCGCGCTCAGTAATCGCTGCTCAACTTCAGAAGCTCGACCCGTCTCAGAGAATTCGACAAAACGAATCTCGGTCCCTTGACGCCGCAACAGTTGCAGCGCGGCACCCTCCAGATACGGGACTGCTGCGGGAAGTCCTGGGGCCTGGCCAAATCGAGCGTCACCGTCGGGGCAAGCGACTACGTGAACGTTCTGGTCGTGGTGCGTCAGGTAGGCCAAGGGCCAGTAACTCCACCACTCAGTCGCCACGGCAACAACAGAATCGCAATGACCAGCTTCACCGAGCAAGTAATGCGCGATCGCCTGTTTCGGCTCGATCTGCCCTGTGCGGAAAGCAAAATGAGCCTCGCCACCGGTACGATCGATGAACTGGAAGTAATTCGTATAAAAGCCGAAAACCAATAGCCAGCCGGCCGCGATGCCGGCCAGACTTGTAACAGCAGGTCTCTGCATGGAATACCAATACAGCCCAAACGCGACGAACAAGCTGCCTGGTGCAATCAGACAGATACCGTAGCGTTCGTTACCCGCCGCGATCGCCATTGGACCCGCGAAAAGGAAAAACATCCAGACAGTGGCGATGGTACCCACGGCAAGCAGCCGCTGCTCGACCCTGTCCCACCCGTATTGCCACAATCCGTAACCGGCGACAACGGTCAGAACTCCGACAAACAACGTCAGCCCGAACGTCGAAAACACGCCCGTTCCGCCCGGTGCACCGGCGATGTAGCGATAAACGGTTGTCCCCGTCAACAAGTCGAAAAAGTTCTGGATGAATACCATGTAATGAACGGGCGACACCAATCTACGGCCGGCAAGCTGCACCCACGGCCAAATCGATAAGGCGACTCCCATCATCAGTAGCGCGAACGTTAGCCACGACAGCCGCCAAATCCAACGGCTTTTGGCCGCAAAGATGCTTTTCACCAGTGCCGGCCAGGCAAGAATGAATAGGGCACTCGCTGGAAACGGGACCAAGAATACGTTGGTCGGATGAACCACCACCGCAAAAGCCTGAAATAACCCTCCGATGCGCTAACCAACGAATCGGCTGCTGCCGACGTTGAACCGCCAGCAGGCTGAAATAGATGACTGGTAAGGAAAACAGAACTGTCTGGCTGGCATCCCAGGCAAACCGGCAATAGGCAATGTTGATTGGTAACACGGCCAAAGCGACGGATGACCAAACGGCCGGACGCCGTCCGAACGTATAACTGCAAAGCAAATAGTTGACCAGCAATGCCATGAGTCCGCTGATCAAGACCGGCAGACGCAATAGTCCGATCGAGGGCTTGCAAAACGTGTGCAGAACCACCTGCGGTCCGAAGTGAAACACGTTGAGCACGTTGCCGGTCGGTGTCGTAAGCGTCTCCAACTGACCGTCAATCCAGCGCTGTGCCTGCACACCCATCCAGGCTTCGTCGCCGTTGATTCCCGGAACATGGTCCAGACGCCACGCTCGGAAAAAGATGGCAACGGCCAGTAGAGCAACCACGTTGGCCCAGATTAGCCAGCGCAGTGCAAAACGGCGCTCGGATCGCTCGCTCGGATTTCGTCCCGTCAAAGTGCTCACCCAATTTCCCCTTGCTAGAACGTATCTCACGGGGCGGGGCGCGAGCGAAATCGATAGCCGACACCATCGACACAACCGTCATAGTCTGCGGCCGCTGTGCGAAGAGCGTGTCGCGTGGTCTGATTGGGCCCACGAGTCCCGCCGTGGACCACCCGTAAAGTGCTATGTTTCAACAGGTTCGCCGGAGCCGCGAGAGCGGCTGGAACCACAACACGTGCGACCTGCGGGGGTCTCTGGTCATGTCACGATGTGCCAACATCGTCGGACAACTAGCTGCGCTACCGGTGCGCGGTTTTCGCCGCTTGTTGATCGCCCGCGCTGAATCACCCGTTCTGGCGACACCACCCGTTCTGACGAATACGGTCGCTTACGGCCAAGAGACTCGACGCCTGCTGTTCGTCGTTGCGGCGGGCTGTAGTCTGCTGCTTCTGCTATTGATGGCCGTGCCGATGATGTTCGGCCGCGTCTATGTGGCTGACGACTTGGGCCAGTTCCATCTTCCTGCCCGGGCATTTTATGCCGGTTGCCTTGCGGAGGGACACGCGTTCGATTGGTGGCCCCAACTCTACAACGGAATGTACTTAACCGGTGAAGGTCAGGCCGGAACGTATCATCCATTGCACCTGTCTCTCTATCGACTGTTCCCGTTGTGGCTGGCTTTCGACCTCGAAGTCTGGCTGAACTATCCCTTCATGCTGCTCGGCATGTTTCTTTGGTTGCGCCGCCGGCTGGTCCGAGCTGATGTTGCGATGTTTGGAGCGATGGCGTTCACGTTTTCGGGATTTAACCTACTGCATTTCGTACACGTCAATGCAATCGCCGTCGTCGCGCACATCCCCTGGTTGCTTTGGGCCGTGGATCGAGCGATCGACCGCCGATCGCATTTGGCATCGTCGCTGGCCATTATCGCAGTTTTAACAGCATCCCAAATCTTGCTCGGATATCCGCAATACGTCTGGTTCTCGCTGATCGCCGAGGTCAGTTATCTCTTGTGGCGGACGCGATCGCCGGGAATCCTGGTCGCCTTCGCCGCCGCCAAGCTGATCGCTGTGGTGATCGGGGCTGTGCAATGGCTGCCGACGTTCGAGTCGTTGCAAGGCTCCGTTCGCGAAATCGCCGCGCGAGTTTCTTTAACAATGGCTCGCTCCACCCCCTGAACCTGGTTCAGCTGTTGGCACCCTACCTGTACGAAACACGGGTGGTCGGCCAGAACACGCACGAATTGGGGCTTTACGTCGGTGGCGTGCCGCTACTGCTATGTTGCTGGTTACTGTTACGCGGTACTTCGTCGCGACGACACAAACCGGTTGTGCACTTCTGTTATCTTTTGGCGCCGCTGGCATTGCTGTTGGCGATGGGGTCGTACGCTTACGTCTACCACCTCCAGACCTGGCTGCCCGTGGTAGGAAGTTTTCGGTTCCCGTGCCGCACGATCGTACTCTTTCATCTTGCCATGGCCGTGCTCGCTGCCATTGGCCTGGATCAAATTATTCGAAATCCGGCCGGCACTGGAATTTCCCTTTATCAATCCGCGGCGACATCATCCGCGATGCTGTGGTGGATCGTCGCGGCTTCGGTAGTGCTGGCCGCAGCCGCTCCGTTGCTTTGGTGGGACCACGTAGCGCACTGGCCATTCGTCGTAGCTGGCCCGTTGCTTCTGACCTGTGCCGCCTGGTTGATCCGGCAAGCCGAACGCGGAGTGACCTGGGCGGTCATTGGCCTGATCGTGCTGACCGCCGTCGACCAGGGAATCTACGGTCTAAGCTATGCCGTCCTTTCACGGACAGCGCCGCTGGACACCTTTGCCAACGATCCGGCAATTCGGCCCGCCGGCGAAGCCGGCGACCGGGTGGCGCTAGACGTCGATTCGGCGCTTCGCGTTGGCACACGAACAGGCAATCAATTGCTGCTCGCTGGGTGGACTCGTGTTGGAGGCTACGTCGGTTTGCCACCTCGACGTACGCTGGACTATCGTCAGCCGAGTGCACTCCGCGCCGCGGCCGTTCAATGGACAAGCCGCCAACACAATGATCCGCCGCGATCCTCTTTCGAGCGCGTCGAAGATGCGGTTCCTGCCATTCGATTGGTCAGCGAATGTGTTTACTCGACAACTCCTGCCGAGGATCTGAAGGACATCGATATCGCAACGACCGCGCTGGTCGACGTACGGCTGAACCTATCCGGCGGCGAGGCCGGAGAGGTGGTCTTGCTGGAGAATAACCCTGGCCATGTTTCGCTGCTGACGAATACCCACGGTCGACAGTTACTGGTCGTGGCACAGAGCTTTCACTCTGGGTGGCACGCGTTCGTCGATGGACGACCCGCCCCGGTTCGTCGCGTGAATGGCGATTTTGTGGGCTGTGACGTTTCGGAGGGTGAGCACCACGTCGAACTCTTATTCCGCCCGATCAGCCTGAAAAAAGGCACAACTCTTAGTTGGTGCGGGCTAGGTTTGTTGGTGTGTGGTTTTATTGCAACACGCCAACGGAAACGCCCGCAGCAAGAGGCCAAGAAACAATGAGACGTGAAGGTTTGGACCATGTGCGGCTGAGCGTCGTGCTACCGGTATTCAACGAGCGTGCCGTGCTGGCTGAACTGCTGGAGCAGGTTCTTGCGGCGGTCCAGCAGTGCCGCGCGGAAGCAGAAGTCATCTTCGTCAACGACGGTTCGAGTGACGGATCGGGCGAGCTGTTAGACGAATTGGCGGCCATGTGCTCCGACGTGAAGGTCCTACATCTCTCACGTAACTTCGGTCATCAAGCGGCCGTGCAGGCGGGGCTGGAACACGCTGGCGGTGACGCCGTCGTCCTGATGGACTCGGACCTCCAAGATTCCCCCGACGCCATTCCACAGTTCTTTGCGAAGTGGCAGGAAGGATTCGATGTCGTTTACGCCGTACGAACCAATCGCAAGGAAAACTTTGTTAAGCGTTGTCTGTTTGCCGGATTCCACCGTTTTCTGAGCTGCATTGCCACGACGGATATACCGTCGGACGCAGGTATCTTCGGATTGCTGGATGCCGATGTCGTGCGTGAGATCGTGAGTCTGGACGAGCGGGATCGCTATCTTCCCGGTTTGCGTAGTTGGGTCGGTTTTAAACAAACGGGCATCGTTGTCGAACGGCTGGCTCGGTACGATTTACAGCCGCGCGTTTCGATACGGGGTCTTTGGAATCTGGCCAAGACCGCGATCTTCGGGTTCTCGTCCTTTCCGCTCACCCTGTTCTACCTGATTGGCTACTCGGCATTCCTGGTGTTTGTGGGGCTGAGCGGCTATGCGTTGTACTGCAAGCTTTTTACCAGCCTGGCGATTCCAGGGTGGACGTCTCACGTCTTAAGTGCGAGTTTCTTTGGTGCGTTGAACGCGCTGGGCATTAGTATTCTGGGTGAGTACGTCACGCGCATCTACGATCAGGTCCGCGGCCGCCCGCTGTATTTGGTCGCTCGACGCGTCAATTGCGACCAGCGATCTACGCGATCTACGCCGCCGGAAGAGGACTCGTTTGAGCTAACAGGCCTTCTTTCGGAAGCCGAATCCTTGCTGCAGGCCTTCGGTGGCGCAGACCACCTAGAGGAATCGCCGACGGGTTGAATATCGTTTAACGCCCAGCCGCAGCGCCGGCATTTCTATTGGTATCCGGCAATCTGGCCGGTGCCTGCGGCTGGGCGTTAAACGGCAAGGACTCGTCGAACCGCCTCAAGGCGAAACTGCAAGCGCCTCAACACGCCGATCACGCTCGGCTACAATGCGTCCGCTATAATTCGACTGGCCCGGTGATCATCTACTTTGGCCTGGGTTACGTGCCGGCCGCGCGGTGGTTCAAGATTGGTTTCCTGATCTCTCTGTTTCACTTGGGCATTTGGCTGGGAATTGGCCTGCCGTATTGGAAATGGCTGGGATGGTGGTAATCGCGCGGCGTTTCCCGTCTGGACTGGCACGAAGGGATCCCGCCCCGATCGAACTGCAGAAACGAATTTTTGTAAATCCAGTTACGTCACCTGGCCGTCTACCACACATCGCCGTTCACGCGGTGGGCTTTTGCGCAAAGGCGGGCCGCCAACTCCAATTCGCCGCTTCCAACAACTCAAGGATCGCGATCGGACTGCGCGCTGCGCCCAGACAAAGCAGCGGGGCGGTCAGCGCTCCCCAATATTGGTTTATCTCCAGGCCAACCATGGCGAAGAGCATTACGAAGGTCAACGCCGTCAACGTGGCATAGCGGCCCGCAGGCGTGGCCCAGGACGCAAAACCAAGCAGCGCGAGGGGAAAGTAGATGGCGGTGACCCATTGAGGCAGGATCAGCAGGAAGCTGTTCATTTGCACGGTCGACAACAGAAACGGCAGGCCGCCGAATTGCAGCCAGCCTTGAGCATGGGACGTTGCCTCGGGCAGCCGCCAGGCGTCGACCTGAGCACAGTGCCAGAGAAAAAACAGACCGTAGGCCGCCAGTCCGGCAAACCACAGACCCGCCTCCTTCCAGCGCCGCTGCCAGACGGCGACGCACATTCCCAAGACACAATAGGGCCCGGCCAAATCGCGGACGAATACCGCGGCAATTCCGCAAGCGATTCCCAACTTGTTCCGCCCGATCCCCAGCGCACACACGGACAAGGCAATCAACGTTCCGGCCCACAGCACCGGCATCACGTACAGGTTGGACAGAAAGCAGGGCAGAAAACCGCCCGCCATCAAGACGATACACAGCGCCGAGTGCAAGCGACCGCCTTCACGTGCGGTCCATTCAAAGGCCAGCAGCATCGTGGCGATCGCCAACCCACCTGATCAGCGCCTTGCCGAAGACCGGGTCGGGCAAAATTCCAATCAACCACATCGGCAACGGCGTGCGCCAATTGAATACGCTGCGCGTCGGATAGCCGCGCAGAACCAATTCGGCCGCGGTCGCTGCGTAGTACGTTTCACCCGCGCGAATACGATCCACTTCGGCCTGGTAGAGCGCGATATCGTTTGCCCCCTCGCGCTGCTTGTCGGCAAACCCCTGCGCGATCGGCGCGAGCGTCACGGCAACGCCGACAACGATCGTGAGTGCAACGAGCACCAGCATCAGACGCGCGTTGCGTTGTTGCCAGAGCACAAGACGTGAATCCATCATCAGAGTAGCGCCAGAGTGGACGAAAGGCTGTGGACAAAGGGCTAAGGCAGCACAAACAGTATCGTCCAACAGGCAACGCGTGGTTTGCGACGATGTAGGCCGACAGTCAGAAAGCACACAACCGCCATAACTGGCTGGCGCTTATAACCGTCGTGCACGGTGCGCTGAATCCGCTGCCGGCGGTTACGGCTGCTCTTCCGCCGCTGCCGCGCGGGCGGCATCACCTTTGGAAAGCCCCGATGCTCGCGAGTCGTCCTTGAACAGCACGGCGAACAGCACCATGATCACGGCCGCGCCGACGGTGGGAATCATCCAGAATGTCTTCCAGCCGCTGAGAATCTGAGCGGTCTGTGCGGCGGTCGGGTTTTCGATGACAGGCACGATGGCGTTGAACAGCTGTCCCGAAACGATGCTGCCGATCAACATGCCGACGCCCAGCGTCAGCAACACCAGAAATCCCTGCGCCTGACCACGGATTTCGGGCGTCGACTTCTTGTCCACGTAGATCTGCCCCGTAACGAAGAAAAAGTCGTAGCAGATTCCGTGCAACAGGATACCTCCAATAATCATCCACAGGACGCTTTCTTCAGCAGCCATGGAAAACAACGCATAACGCACAACCCACGCCAACATTCCCACAAACAACATCCATTTTATGCCGAGCACTCGAAAGAAAAACGGCATGGCCAGCATAAACACGACCTCTGCCCACTGGCCAAACGACATTTTGAATCCTGGATTCTCGATGCCCAAGGCGTTCACAAAGACCGGCGCGTAAGCGTAGTAGGCAGACAGTGGTATGCAGATTAAGAGCGAGCTGATAATGAATATCCAGAATGACGGGCTGCCGAGTTTGACGAGCGCAGCGAGGCCAGAAATTTCGGCGAAATTTGGCTTTTTCCCTTTCGCTGCCGAAGGCGTATGAGGAAGGGAAAAACTATACAGGCCCATCAGCAAACCAGCACCGCCGGCAATCTGCAATGGCAATGGCGATTCGTCCGCCTGAAATACCTTACTGACCACCGTCCCGGCAACAATCCAGCCCAGCGTTCCAAAGACGCGGATCAGCGGAAACCAGTATTCGGAGTTTGTGATGTGGTGAAAAGCAAGCGTATTGGTCAGCCCCAGCGTTGGCATGTAACAAAGCATGTGCACCAACAGCAACGAGATAAACAAGAACCCCGAGGCTGATTCGCCGCCGGCAACCACCGGAGCGGCGAAAATTGCGATCCCACCTAACAGATGCAGAACGCCCAAAACACGCTCGGTGGAAAAATACCGGTCCGCAACCATCCCCAGAAAGAATGGCGAGATAATGGCGGCAATGGGACCAACGGTGTATGCCCAATAGATCTCCTTGCCCAGACCGATCTTGCCCATGTAGTTACCGACCGTGACATACCACGCACCCCATATAAAGAACTGGATGAACATCATCACAGCTAAACGGACGTTGACGCCAACGTTTGTCGCAGAAGGAGCGGTGGACATGCTTTGCCTTTCGTAAGCTAGATCGAGTCGGCGGACCACACCCATGAGATCCGCGGCAACTACCATCAGCGGCACTAACTTAACAGGTTGATCCCTCGGCTGAAAAGTAGTCGCGCGTCATTTCGGCTGCACGACTGCCGCTTGCTAAAAAGACTGGACTGTCACGTGGCCGGGGCCGGATCGTTAGGCAGGTTCGGATTGACGCGATACAGCCAAAAGCGGCCTTCGCTATCCGGTGGGTCTATGCCCTGCAAAACCTCGGTCCCAAGCAGTCCCAGAAAGATTTCCGGTTGTATTCTTTCGTCGAATCCGTAGTTACCGGCCGAGCGATATCGTTCGATTTCGCTCCAGTGAACGTACACGTGCGTGATTCCCTCCGCCAACAATCGCTTGTGAAACTCGTGCGCGTTGCGGTCTGCCACCAGATCAGCGAACACCGACGAGTCGAACGTCGTGTTGTACAGCACTCGCCTGGCTTCCAAATCGAATGGCTGCGCATCTCCGACCAGCAGAACCGTGCCAACATTACGCTGCTTGTTTAGAAAAAGGTGCGCTTGGTCGACCCGCAACGGATCGTTGCGCAGGTGGCTTAACGCGACCACAAACCGTCTGTCAGAACCTTCCAACACACCGGTCGTCATACACGCCATCCCATAGAGCGAAGATAACACCAGCAAGGCGATAACGTAGTAGCGCCATGCCTTTGATGTTTGCCATGTCGCACCGATACCAGCCAACAGTGCCACGACCGGCAAAGCAGGAACCCAGAACCGATCGATGCGATTCGTGAAAATCCACCATGCCATATAGAAGAACGCAAGGTAAGCCAACAGCAGTAACACCAACTCGCGCCTCGTCTTTGAAACCGCAAACAGCGCGAGTGCCGCCAGCGGTATCAGAACCGGTGCCAGCCACGCACTGCGAATTAGGACGTGGCCGACATAATAACCAACCTGGCGTCCACTAAACGCGTTTTCGTCCGTGCTGCCGGGATACGGCTGTGGTCGATGCGCCTGTCGCCAGCGCCGATCCAGTTCGTCCGTTCGACTTGTCCCGCCAAACCACTCGAAAAGCAAAGGATAGGTCGGGTTGCCCGTCAGCACCGCGTTCTTGACGAACCACGGCCCGCAGCCAACGGCAACCGCGAGCAGAAATGCTGCCAGCGGCTTGAAGCGCGCACCAAGATCGTGATGGCGAGTTCCTAGATGGATACCCATGCCGATCGTCAGCGGAAATACAACCAACAGAAGCGCGGGATACTTGCATGCGACACTTGCGCCGCGAGAAACCCGGCCAGCAGGAACCAGCCTGTCGACGACCGACGGTCGGTGGTTTCTATCGTCTGATCATCATCTGAACCCGAATTGATACCGCACGCTATCAGTGCCGCGTACAAAGACAGAAACGCGTAGCATCCAACAACTCCATCGATCAAACCTGTCATGGAGACGCGGGCGACCCACGGTATCCACAGATAGAGGACGGCGGCAATGACACCGACCGACGGCGAGAAGAATCGCCTACCGGCGGACCAGACCGCGGCACCGGTTAGCACGGACACAAACGCAATCACCGTCTTGCCGACCAATGCGCCGGTCCACCATTCTCCAAGTAACACCATTCCGACCAAGGCGTGCATTTCCGCGCCTAGTGGCATCTGCGCGTAGACGTTGTGTGGCAGAAACCCGATCTGGCCGTTGCCATAGAACTCCTTGGGTACCTGCAAGTGATATTCACGCACGTCGAAATCTATTGGCGGCAACATGCCGCCCAGGACCAAGAACGCCGCGGCGGGAGCCGCCAGCCCTAACCAACGACTCGACAGCCATGCCCCGTCACCGTTGGTCTTGCTTAATGGTTGACCCACCACCGGACGGCGAACGAGCGACCAGCGCCTCAGCGCCGCTACCGTCGTTGCTGTCGCCGGCACCGCGAAGCACCAAGGGTTCAGCCACCCCATCAGCCCCACCAGCAGCGTAAACAGCGAAAGAACATTCAAACCGATGGCCGTCCCGAAAATAAGTTGCTCGTGCTTCTCTAGCCCCTTCGTCACGCCGCCGATCGACATAAGCCACCAACCTAGGATCGCCGCATAAACAACGATTGTCGCCGCCGTCACCAAAATCGGGAAACGATCCAGGACGCCAGCCTGCCCCGGATCGCCGAACCAGATTGCCACTAAATTTATGGGATCCGCGAGCAGAAGCATTACCACGAACCGCCACTGCGTCTCTCCGGTCCGAGACGACAGGTCCTTGAGTTCCGTGGCGAAAAAGGCCGCCACGTAAACGAGTAGCAAGACGGCAACCACGCCGGTCACGTAGGTGCGAACGTTGTTCGCTTTCGCTGGCAATGCCGAATTATTGTTCAACATTATTGTTCAACACTATTGTTCGACGGTATCGCCGCGTCCTTCCTGAACTACGCTGCCAAAAACCAGAATCGCAGTGAACAGGGCGACGATCGCCAGCGGCATGGCGACCCACGCGCTCAGCCCGAATCCAACCGGGATCGTTCCGCAAATGACGGAGATGGCGGCGACCGTCAGCGCGTACGGCATCTGAGTCCAGACATGCGCGACGTGATCGCACTGGCTCGCGCGGCTGGAGAGGATTGTCGTGTCGGAAATTGGCGAGCAATGGTCACCAAAAATCGAACCGGCCAGAACACTCCCTACCGAGGCCAGCAGGAGGTGATGGTCGGTTGTCGGTGTCTCGCCATTTGCCAGTAGCGCTTTCCACGTAACGCCGATAACGAGCGGTGTCAGAATAGTCATCGTCGCCCAGCTGGTACCAGTGCAGTAGGCCACAATCGATGCGAGAAGAAAGACTACCGTGGGCAGCCAATGGACCGAAATCGTTCCGCTGATCATTCCGCTCAAATAGTCCGCCGTGCGAAGGTGGTTGGCGTCCGATGCGTTCGGCGATTCCAGTAGACTGGTCAGACTCCAGGCAAGCCAAAGGATTAACAGCGCGGGCATCATCAGTTGGGCGCCGTGCATAAATCCCTCCCAAACCTTGCCGACCGACAGCTGGCCCGAATATCGAGCCAGAGCGATAGCGACGATTAAACCAAACAACGAGGCGACGACCAACGAAAGAAAAGCGTCACCGGCGCTCAAAATAACCCACAAAGACCCTGCGTCGGAACTTTCCTTCGTTCTGCCCGTCCAGAAGAGCGTCGCGAGCAAGACGATGATGACTGCTACGATCGGAATGACCGCGACGTACCAGCGACCCAGTCGCTGATTTGCGGATGTGACGTGCAGGCTACTGAGCACATCCTGTGCTGGATCTGCGCCACTTAGCGCTCGGCGCTCGGCCGCGAGCATGGGCCCGAAGTCACGTCCAGTCACAGCGATCATCCCCACCATCAACAGGGCCAATACGGGATAGAAACGGTAGATGATTGTGGTGACAAAAATACGAAACGCAGCATCGCTGGCGGTCGCGATGTGCAGACCGTCGAGGCCATCTTGGATCTGGCTTATTTCAAAGCCCACCCAGGTCGACAATAACGCGATTCCGGCAACGGGAGCCGCCGTCGAATCGACGATGTAGGCCAGTTTTTCTCGCGAAATCTTGAGACGATCGACAACGGGTCGCATCGTTGATCCCAGCAGCAAGGTATTCGCGTAGTCGTCAAAGAAGATTAACAGGCCAAGCAGCCAACCGGTCAGCTGACCTCGGCGCCGGGTGCTGGCCCAAGGACGGATCTTGGCGACCATTCCCTCCATGCCGCCCGCCTGATGAATCACGCCGATCATCGCGCCCAGAAAAACCGTAAAGGCAAGCACTCGCAGGTGGTCCTGGTCACTGATCGTCGGCCACAGGCTGTGGGCCCACATGATTTTCAGGGACACCCACGGCTGACCGCCTCCGAGAATTAAGGCGGCCGCTGCGATTCCGCAGAACAGCGAAATGGCAACGCGCCGCGTCAACATCGCCAACGCGATCGCGATCAGGGGCGGCACAACGCTCCAGATTCCGTAGTGTTCTGGCATGTCGCGTAGAACGGAACTTGTTCCGTTTACCTTCGATGGTTCGGCATCAACGGAACAAGTTCCGTTCTACGATCTGGCACCAAAGGCACCTAGGACAGCTTCGCCCGCAAGGCCGCGGCCACCGGTGGCGGCACGAAGCGCAGCAGTTCCTCTTCCCCCGCCATGGTTGCGATCTGTTTGATCAGTGAACTCGAAATATGGGAATATTCTTCGCTCGCCATCAGAAAGACCGTTTCAATACCGGGATCGAGCTTTTGATTCGCCAGCGACATGGTGAACTCCTGTTCCATGTCCGACAGTGAACGAACTCCGCGAACCATCACGCGAGCGCCACATTCGCGAACAAACTTAACCGCCAAACTGGAAAACGATCTTACCTCGATATTGTCCAGATCCGAGGTCACCTCCCGGACCAGAGCGATCCGTTCGTCGATCGTAAAGAGCGATGCCTTGTCGATGTTGACGCCGATCCCGATGACCAATCGATCCAAGAGACGGCAACACCTCCGGATCACATTCACATGACCTAACGTGATTGGATCAAACGATCCAGTGTAGACGGCACTGTAGAGGTCGGGATTTGCCATCAAAAGGGCCTTTGTAAGACACGGGCTAAGTCAACACGATGGGTGCAGGCGAAATTCTTGCAATCCTTCAATCAGCCTATCAAGGTCGTCTTCATTGTTGTACGCATGGGGACTTATACGCAACCGTCCACCTCGGTAGCTGAGCAACACGTTTTGCCGCTGCAGTTGCTCTCGCAGCACCCGCATATTGCCCGGCCACACAAAGGAAACGATGCCGCTGCGATGTTCGCCTTCGCGAAGCGTATAAAGCGTCGCACCGGCGGCGGATAGACGCTCGCTGGCGACATCGGTGATGTGCAGGATCCGATCGGCGACGTTCGCCGTTCCCAGCGATATTAACAGTTCCAGGCTTTCGCGTAAGCCAATATTCCCGACCATGTTCTCCGTGCCACCTTCGAAGCGACCGGCGGTCGGCTTGAGGTTGAGTTCGATGTGATCGAAATCGGCGGAATGCACAACACTGTGCCAGCCCACACCCCAAGGATGCAGTCGATCGAGATGCTCGCGGCGAATATAGAACACGCCGGCGCCCTCCGGCCCCAGCAGCCATTTGTGACCGTCGGCGGCAAGAAAATCGACCTCGGTTTGGCTGACGTCCAGCGGGAACACTCCCAGCCCCTGGATGGCATCCAGGAACAACAACGCGCCGCGATCATGAGCCAACTGGACTAACTGATCGACATCGTTTCGCCAACCACTGGCATAACCGACCCAGCTAACGGCAACGATCCGTGTCCGTTCGTCACATGCCGCCGCCAGGCGATCAAGATCGACTCGACCATCATCGACCGCTACTCGGCGGGTTTCGACCCCGCGTGATTCCAGGTTCATCCAGGGATAAAGGTTGGACGGAAATTCGTTGGCGAGCGTCACAACGTTGTCGCCCGGCTGCCAGGGAAATCCTTCGGCAACCAGGCATATGCCGGCCGTCGTATTCTTTACCAGAGCGATCTCGTCTTCACTCGCGTTAATCAACCTCGCAGCACTCTGACGCGTTCCTTCGACGCGTTGATCCCATTGCGACCAGACCGAAGCACCCTTGCAAGCGGCTTCCTCGGCCCAGGCGACGACGGCGTCACAGGCCGGACCCGTGATTGGGGCCACGGATGCATGGTCCAAATAGACCATCTGCTGGGCTACCGGCATCTTGCTTCGAAACGCCTCCCAGTCGGGGGTGCCGTTGCTGTGATCCGAGCTTTGCATACCTTCGATATCCCGCTATACGGCTACTGTCATCCTGTACGCCGCCAAGTAGAATAGGCGATCCGCCTGAATTATACTGAATTACTTCACCAGGAAGTTGGCTACGCGAACGTTTTTTGACGAGTCACCATGAAGGCGATGTGTATTTCGGGAATGGTGTTTGGGGGGCTTCTGTTTCTCGTTTTCGCGTTAGACCTAACCCCTCTGCAGCGTCCGTTTTACCAACCCAGCGCGACGCTTGATATCGGTTTTATGATCGCCGGTTTGTTAATCGTGTATATGGGTTGGTCTGCAATGCGCAGCACGAAGTAGCCTATTGCTCGACGATTTCCCCCTACTTACCCGTCCGGACACGGTCCCGTCCGGACACGGTCCCGTCCGGACACGGCGGATCAAGCCGCCCGTGCTACCGCATCGTCGGCCCGAAGAATCGAATGCGCGCTTTGAGAAGAGCGCCGGCTCGGCAATTGAGCGGCAATTTTGGAGAAGGAGCGAACTTCCAGATCTGCGTCATCGCGGCGTCGAGCGACATGTCGCAACAGCCCTTCCAGCGTTCTCAACGCCGGGCCATCGGCATCCGCCGAAACCGTCAAAGCGACGTGGCAGACTCCGCCCGCCGACATAATGCGGTCGATGCGGCGTCGCATGGAAAAGCCGCTGATCATTCCCGCACGCTCAGGGACCAGCAGCGACGCCTGCATTTCCCAAAGACCGAAACGCAGAGTTTGAATAGGGTGATTCGCATGGCGACCCCCTGCGGCGGACTGGTCACTTGCCACCATCGAGATACCGGCTCGAACCAGTACTTCGAAATCTGTCGAGACCATGGTGTCGCGCATAATCAACGTTCGGATGTCGAGACGATTCGATGTTGCCGCGGACAGCTGACGTTGCAGATGGCTGCGCATGACCTTTCGACCGTGCTCAGCCTGAATCCAGGTTGCGTCGCCACACAGGGCCAATTCATGCGACGCAGCCGCAAACTGATCCGCATTGGTCGATGCGAGATCATGAATCCCCCAGGTCGCCGGTATTCCGAATTCATCAAACAAGCCAACGTATCGCTGAATTGCCCGTTCCCAAACGGTCGTTCCTGCAGCCTTTTTATCTGGCACGGCGACCGATAGACAGACGACGCGCTGTGGAATAGTCGAAGGAGGAAGCAATCGCATGGCAAGCGTCCTGGGTTGCGAAACGCAGCGTGGCATTTCTCGGCGTTGTTGCCTGCTAGTAACTAGTGCTCTGTCAGGCGTGCTTTGATGAGTAAGACGGGCACTCCTGCCCGTCCAGAACAACGACGGGCAAGAGTGCCCGTCTTACATTTGAGCCATCAATCGATGGCTGACAAAGCACTAGTCGCCCGCAAGCAGCAACATGATCTGCCACCATCCTGTTCGGCGCGACCGATGGCGCGACATAACAAAGACGTACCAAATTTGGGAATGGGCAAGCATGAGAAAAACGGCCGCTCGTAACGATTAGAACGGAGATAGTCGCGATTCGAACAATGGCAAGCGGACCCCGGCTGTGGGCGGACGTTTACCACAACCGGTCACTACCACCCATTCACGCGCGGTTATCTCGAACCGCACCGATGATCGCTTCAATGACGCCATCCGTTGTGTAGTCCCTGGCCTCGGTCGCCGGCGGATACCCCAACTCAGTCAGTGTCGCTGAAGTCAGCGGACTGATGCTCACCAGTCGACAGTGCCGTAACCGATCGGCGAACATATTGACCAACGAATGGGCGATCGCGGAACTGGTGACGGTAATCCAGTCAATTTGTCCGGAGTCGAGTGCCTGGATCACATCACTGGATGGATCCGTGACGTCGATACTTTCGTAGACGACAACCTGATCGACGAGGCCGCCCGCCGCCGCTAATTCCGTGGCCAACGTATCACGTCCTCGACTCGCTCGGCACAACAAGAAGCGACGGTCGGCCGCAACGGGCGCCAACGCGGCCGCCAATTCTTCTGCTCGATAGATGCTCGGCGCCACATCGGGTTTCAAAAAGTACCGAGTCAGTTCTTGCGCCGTGCGCGGACCGATCACCGCCAGCCGGACCCCTCCCAGTTGCCGAAGATCCCCGTGCTGTTGCCAGATTCGGTCCAGCATCGAGCGAACTCCGTTGGCACTGGAAAACACAACCCAATCGTAGGTCGATAGCCGGTCAATCGCGTCATCTACCAGCGCCCAGTTGGAGGGCGGTTCGATGGCGATCACCGGCTGGACCATGCAGCCTGCCCCCTGCTGTACCAGCCGCTGACACAACTCGGATGCCTGGTGAAGTGGTCGAGTCACCAGTACGGTTTGACCGGCCAGTGGTCGTTGACGGTACCATTGGAACAGCGCCTCCTCACGACATGCGTCACCTATCATGACTACCACCGGCGGTCTCATCTTACGCCGTTCGATTTCGTCGGCGACCGTACCTAGCGTGCAGGAAACGACCTGCTGATCCGTCCATCCGCACCGGTGCACGAGCACCGCCGGGGTGTCGCCCGATCGTCCCGCCTCGATCAGCGCGGCAGACCAGACGGGAGCGGTCGTTACTCCCATGTAGAATACGAGCGTGCCGGGAAAACGGGCGAGCGCCTCGTAATCCAGCTTCGAGCATTCGGTTTCCTGCTGTTCCCGACCGGTGACCAGCGCCACGGATGATGTTGAGTCGCGATGGGTTACCGTCACGCCCGCCAGGCTAGGCGCCGCGTGCGCCGCCGTGATACCTGGAACGATTTCATAATTGATATTCTCTGCCGCCAGCGCCTCAAGCTCCTCGGCAAGGCGTCCGAATACCGCGGGATCCCCACACTTTAGGCGGACGACCGCCTGGCCTTGCTTTGCTTTCTCGACCAGTAATTGATTCACTTGTTCCTGCGGCATGATTCGGCCGTGCCCGTGACGACCGAGGCAGATCGCTTCGACTGCCGGACGGGCGTAGAGTAGCATCAAGGGATTGGCAAGATAGTCGTAGACGACGACATCCGCACACCGCAGCAGTTCTGCGCCTCGAACCGTGATCAGACCGGGATCTCCCGGACCTGCTCCGACAAGATAGACCCGACCTGTTTGATTTGTTGGCACGATTTGATCACCCAGCTCAGTACTCGACCTGACCACCCTGGGCCGAGTTGTGTCGCCGCTTTATTCTAACCGCACATTCCCGCGCCCGGCGCGTCCCTGCGGGGAACGACGCCAGCGTGTTTCAGGTAAAGTCGAACAACGTAAGTGCCGTACCTCGACGTTGTTTTGCAATTCAACCGTGATAAAATAGTAACGTGGCGGCGTTCGAGGCAGCACCCCCGAGGTGGCAGCCCCGACGCTGCACCCCCGACACGCTCCCCCGGTTTGGTCTTCGAGCGGTTGCTGGCGGGTCTTTTTGACAGGGACAAGGCATGGCCATACGCAGGGCAAAACAAGAAACAAAGGATGAAGCGGCCGAGCAAGAGGTAAAGCCCAAGCTCGAACCGATTTCGCCAGCGAAACGAAAGCGTCTGCAAAAGTGCTTCGAACACGGAAGTATGTGCGCATCGAACGGAGAATACGATTACGCAAACACCATGTTTTCGCAATGTGTTGCTGGCGATCCTGCGAACCTGATCTACACGCAGAGCTTTCTAGGCAACCTGATCAAGAAGTACAACAACAACAAAAAGGGAGGCAAGCTATCCGGCATGCGTGGCGCCGGACTCAGGGCAGGCATGAAAAGGTCCGCCATGAAAAAGGACTGGCAGGGCGTCATCAAGAGCGGTCTGGATTCACTCGCGCTCAATCCCTGGGATACCTCAACCTGCACCTCCATGGCGAAGGCCTGCGGCGAGCTGGAACTGGACGAATGTCAGTTGGCCTATTTGCGACTCGCCCTGGATGGAAATCCCAAGGACTTGACGCTTAATCGGCTAGCCGCCGACACCTTCGCTCAACTTGCCCAGTTTGATGATGCCCTCCGTTGCCTGGAACGGATCTCGGCCGCGAATCCGAGCGACCTGGAGATTCAACGTGAAATCGGCTCAATGACCGTCCAGAAAACGATCCACAAAGGAGGCTACGACATCGCGGAAACGTCGATTGATGTCAGCGTTGATAAGAAGGCTCGTGATAATCGCACTGGCGGCACCATGGAGATGACCGAAGAACAGCGCCTCCGGCGCGAGATTCGTCGGCATCCCGAAGAAGTTACCAACTACATCAAACTTTCGGAGTACTACTTCAAGCTGGAACAGTTCGACGAGTGCGAAGAGGTGATGAAGCAATGTGTCGAAGCGACCGATGCTATCCGGGCGAAGGAGGAATTAGAGGATGTTCGGCTTCATCGCGCGGGGAATGAGTTATTACGGGCGAAAAAGCGCGCGATGGAAAAAAAAGACAAAAAGTCGGCGTCGCTTTACGAAACAATGAAGGACGAGCTGAACAAGAGAGAGCTGGAAGTCTACGCTGCACGCTGCGAACGCTACCCCAACGATTATAAGCTCAAATTCGAACTGGGCCTGCGGCTCAAACGAGCGGGGAATTACCAGGCAGCGATTAAGGAATTTCAACTGGCACGATCTGGCGAAAGAAAGACGGCAGTTTCCAATTTGGAAGCAGGTGAGTGCTTTCAGCAGATCAAGCAATACAAGCTGGCCCTGCAACACTACCAAGAGGCGATTAAAACCTGTGGCATCTGGGACGATGAGGTAAAGAAACACGCGCTCTATCGGGCTGGCTGGCTGGCCAAGGGCCTGAAAGATTACGAACTGGCCGACGAGTGTCTATCCGAATTGGCGGGCCTCGATTTCGGCTACAAGGACGTCTCGAAGCTCTTGGACGAACTCTCCAAGCTCAAAGGGGGCACCAAGCTGAAAGGGGGAGAATAGTTCGCTACAGCGTTTGCACCGAGTGGCAGTACCGAGTGGCAGTACCGAGTGGCAGTACCGAGTGGCAGTACCGAGTGGCAGTACCGAGTGGCAGTACCGAGTGGCAGTACCGAGTGGCTGCACTGATTGGCTGCACTGATTGGCTGCACTGAGTGGCTGCACTGAGTGCCCCGTAGATGGCGGCTGGACAAATCCGCGCCTTTTCGTCATAAATACGGGTTCGCCGCGTCGGCTTGTCAGCCAGGCGGATGGCTACCAACCCTCCCTGAACTCCACAGACCTGAACTCCACCGATCATGCCTAACTCCAACAGTGCTAAAAAACGTTTGCGGCAAAACGAAACTCGGCGTCAGATAAATCGTACGATCAAGTCTTCCTTGCGGACGCAGCTTCGCAAAGTGCGTGATGCGATCACGGCGGGCGATGTCGAAACCACTGAAGTAGCTTTTCGCGCGGCAGTCAAGAAGCTAGATCGAGCCGCCGCGAAGAAGATCATTCACCCCAACGCGGCGGCCCGTGCGAAGTCACGCCTCTCTACCCGCGTCAAAGCGTTGACGACGTAGGCGTTAAAGTCGTCCCTGGTAGATGGTAGGCCGGAACAAGTCACGGCGTTCCGGAATTTCCGGCAACAGACTTCCAGCCGGCGCTGCACTTTCGAAACCCGCTGCGTTCGCGAGGGAAATAACTGTCGAGCACCTGTCCCTCGCTGACGCAGCGGGTTACGATTTGCCGGCGAAAACGGATATTACGCAACTTCAAGACTTGCGCTTTCGGCCTCGTGTGGATGATCGCGTCCGGCTTGGCGTGAACACCGCGATGCTTTAGTTATTCTCAGCGGTCGACGGACCATCGTTCTTCGTCAGATAGCGACGCAATAGCGCCGCGCGCGCCTTGTTCCGATCGGCCGTATCCAGCTCGATCCCGCTAATCTTCTGCAGATGCGCAGGTTGCGTGCGGATAAATAGCTCGTTGACGGTCGGCATGGCAACGTCCGTCAGCAATCCCAATTCGATACCCATCCGCACGCTGGACAACAGGTGCATGGTCTCTTCGCTGCTAATCGTCTGCGCCGTCGAAAGAATGCCGTAGGCGCGGCTTACCCGATCATGAAGATTTTCGTGACCTTCTTTCGACAAAAAGTCGTGCGCCTTCCGTTCATAGTCGATCAGAACCGGAACCACGTCGGCGACCTGTTTGATCAGTTCGTCCTCCGGTCGCCCCAAGGTGATTTGATTACTGATCTGATAAAAGTCGCCCATCGCCTGGGAACCTTCGCCGTACAATCCCCGCACGGCGAGGCTGATCTTATGCAGACTGCGAAAGACTCGTTCAATCTGCCTGGTAATGACCAGAGCGGGCAAATGCAGCATGACGCTCACGCGTAACCCGGTACCCACGTTGGTTGGGCAGGCGGTAAGGTATCCCAACCGGGAGTCATAGGCGTAGGTAATTTTGGTCTCCAGGCGGTCATCAATCTTGTCGATACGTTCCCAGGCTTGCTCCAGATCGAAACCGCTGTGCATGACCTGTATCCGCAGATGGTCCTCCTCGTTGAACATGAGGCTGGTTCGTTCGCCGATATCAATCGCGACGCCCCGCGCCCCTTCGCTTTCTGCGTGTTCCCGGCTGATCAACTGTCGTTCCACCAGTAGCTGACGATCCAGTCCACCGAGATTGTTGACATCCACGTAGAACAGTGTGCTGGGGTCGTCTACTTCGACCACCGTTTCGCGCAGCGTTTTTTCGATCTCGCTACGATCCGATTCCGTGGCGCGGCTAATGAACGGATAATCCGCCAGATTACGTGCCAGCCGAATTCGGCTGCTGATCACGATATCCGATTCCGGACCGGCGCCTTTGAGCCATTCGCCGCTGCGAGATATTAGTTCGTCCAGATTCACGAACCTTATGCTCCGCCGTCGTTCGAAGAATCGTCGTTCGAAGAATCGTCGTTCGAAGAATCGTCGTTCGAAGAATCGTCGTTCGAAGAATCGTCGTTCGAAGAATCGTCGTTCGAAGTAACTTTGTGAGTCAATTTACTGCCACCCTCCGGTTCCGTTCTACGAATCTCGTCTCGTAATGCGGACGCTCGTTCGTAGTCTTCTTCGGCCACCGCTTCTTTCATTTCGCGGCGCAAGCGGATCAGCTCAGTTTGCTTGGCACTGTCGTCCGCCGAGTGCTGGGGACACTTGCCGATATGTTCCGTCTCGCCATGGATATTGACCAGCAAAGGTTCCAGCTCGTCCGCAAAACAGACGTAATCGTGCGGACAGCCAAAGCGACCCTGACTGCGGAATTCGTAGAAAGAGATCCCGCAGACGGGACACGTACGCTGATCCAATCGTGCCAGATCTTCCGCCGTCTGGCCTACGGCCAGTTGGTGAGCCAGCATGCCGGCCAAGGTTGGTGCGGGCGGCTGATCCTCGTTCCCTTGTGCCAGATATTCGCGCGCATGATCTTCGCACAAGTGCAGCTCTTGCGGCTTACCGCCAGCCAACTCGGTTATGTGGAAGGTCGCCGTCTTTTCACACTCTTGGCACTGCACGATCCGTACCGCCGCTGAAAGGAACCCGTCGAACTAACTTCTTGGAGACTAACAACTTGCCAGGAGGATTCTAGCAGCACCCTTAACACTGTCAATATCGACGTCAATATCGACAACGCAACCATGGCGTGCGAAGCGATCATGAATCAGACTCTGTGTAGCAGGCGTTGTGAACCGATTGGCAGGCTGTTAAATTACGCGACTATGCGTCATTGCCCAGACTTTGACACGTTCCGTAAATTGGTCCAAGACGCCGACCTGGTGCCGGTGTATCGCCGTCTGGTCAGCGACTCACTCACTCCCGTCAGCGCGTTTCACAAGATCGACAAAGGTCTTTGCGCCTGTTTGTTCGAGAGCGTTATTGGCGGTGAGCGCGTGGGGCGCTACAGCTTTCTGGCGAGTGATCCCTACCTGTTGCTGGAAGCTCGTCAGAATCAAATGACGATCCATTCCGAAGCCGGTGTGGAGACCGTGGAGTGCGACGATCCACTGGCCGAACTCGAACGTCGAGTGCACGCGGTGCGTGCCGCCACGCTGCCAGATCCCAACTTGCCGCCTTTCACTAGCGGCGCTGTCGGCTATGCCGGCTATGACGTCGTACGCTACACCGAGCGACTGCCGAATGCTCCCTGTGACGACCGGAAGCTTCCCGACTTGTCGTTCGCCTTTTATGACCAGATGATCGTCTTTGACCACATTACCAAGGCGATCGTCGTGGTCGCCATGGCACATGTTACGGACGCCGATCCCGAAGCCGCTTACGACGAGGCGTGTCAGCGCGTGGACGAAACCGTACGGCTGCTTGCTTGCCAGGTGCCTGCGTTAGAGTTGGCGGATATCGACACGTCGGGCGATACCGAGTTCGCTGTTGAATCGAACTTCGATCAACAGCATTTTGAGGACGCGGTTCGAAAATGTGTGGAATACATTCGTGCCGGTGACATATTCCAGGTAGTCATCAGCCAACGGATGCAGGTGCCCATTCACACGCACCCGTTCGAGATTTATCGAACCCTACGCGTCGTCAATCCCAGCCCGTTCATGTTCTACGTGCGTTCGCCCTCCGTCACGCTGGTCGGTAGTTCGCCGGAAGTCATGGTTCGTGTTGTCGATCGGGTCGTTACGGTACGCCCCTTGGCCGGAACGCGACATCGCGGCAAAACGACCGAGGAAGACCAGCAATTGGCTGAGGAGTTGTTAGCCGATCCGAAGGAACGAGCGGAACATGTGATGCTGGTCGACCTGGGGCGCAATGATGTCGGTCGCGTCGCCGAATACGGGTCCGTCGACCTGAGCGACGTCATGTCGATCGAGCGGTACAGCCACGTGATGCATATCACGTCGAACGTCACGGGCCAACTGGCGGAAGGCGCAACTGCATTCGACGCATTGCGCGCATGTCTACCGGCCGGCACGGTCTCCGGTGCGCCGAAGGTTCGAGCGATGGAGATCATCGACGAACTGGAACCCCATCGCCGTGGTCCCTACGCCGGCGCCGTGGGCTACGTCGATTTCGGCGGAAACATGGACACGTGCATCGCATTGCGGACGATCGTCGTCCAGGACGGTCAGGCTTATATCCAAGCAGGCGCCGGCATCGTCGCCGACAGTGTTCCCGAAAATGAATACCGGGAAACGCTAAACAAAGCCCGAGGCCTCTTAAAGGCGATTGAAATCACCGAAAAACGCAAAAACACCATACAACCGCCGTGATCGATTTCGTTAACGGCAAGCCGCAGGCGACGGTGTCAGATAACCGTGGAACACCGACGCGTGCGGCTAGCCGTTAAACGAAGCGGAAGCTAGTACTTTCTTGGCCGCGGCGATCGTGGCGTCGATATCGTCTTCGGTGTGAGCGGCCGAAAGGAACATGGCTTCGAATTGGCTGCAAGGCAGATAAACACCACGGTTGATCATGCCCCAGAAAAACTTGGCAAAGGCCTGCGTGTCGCAGCGCGAAGCCGTCTGCCAATCCGTCACCGATTCTGCGTTAAAGAATAACGTCAACATGCTGCCGACGCGCGCGACGCTGTGCGGTACGCCATTAGCCGCGGCGGCCTCCCGCAGACCCGATTCCAGGCGAGTTCCTAGCGACTCCAGTCGCTCGTAGGGTGGTGAATCGCGCAGCGTTCGTAGCGTCGCGATGCCGGCGGCAGTCGCCAAAGGATTGCCGCTCAGCGTTCCCGCTTGAAACACTTTGCCCGCAGGCAATACATGGTCCATAATGTCAGCTCGGCCACCATAGGCGCCCACCGGTAACCCGCCACCGACAATCTTCCCCATCGTCGTCAGATCTGGCCGAATCCCTTGTAATGACTGTGCTCCCCCATAAGCCACGCGAAAACCTGTCATGACCTCGTCGTAGATCAGCAGGGCGCCGTGGCTTTCGGTTTGTTGACGCATTGCCGCGGTAAACGCCGCTGATGGCTCAACACAGCCCATGTTGCCGACAACCGGTTCGGCAATCACGGCCGCGATTTCGCTCCCTTGTCGCGAAAACGCCTCTTGGAGTCCGTCGACATCGTTGTAGGCCAGGACCACCGTGTCGGCCGACGCTCCAGCCGTTACGCCTGGCGAATCCGGAACTGCCAACGTCGCAGCGCTGCTACCCGCTGCCACCAACAGGCTATCGACATGACCATGATAATTGCCGGCGAACTTGACGATCTTGTCGCGGCCCGTGAAACCACGCGCCAATCGAATGGCGCTCATCGTGGCCTCCGTGCCGGAATTGACGAGCCGTACCTTTTCGACCGAATCAATCGCGTCGACGATCAATTGAGCCAACTGGCTTTCGGCATCGGTCGGGGCGCCAAAACTGGTTCCGCGAGCGGCGGCGGCTTGAACGGCTTGGACGACGGCCGGATGCGCGTGTCCCAGGATCATTGGCCCCCACGAGCCTATGTAGTCGATGTAGCGGTTGCCGTCTACGTCGTGCAGGGTTGCCCCTTCAGCGCGGTCAATAAAAATTGGCGTCCCGCCAACGGCTCCAAACGCCCTGGCCGGACTGTTCACCCCACCAGGCATTAGCAGGACGGACTTCGCGAATGCGGCGATGCTTTTCTGCCGTGACATTTACAACTGTTCCTCTTCGAACACAGCGTGACAGGCGTCGCAACTGACCTTCAGCTCTTTCATGCCCGCGGCAACGGCTGCCTGGTCTTTCTGATGGATCGCTCGATTGACCTGCGCGGCAGCTTCACGCATCTGAGCACAAAAGTCATACCATTTCTGCTTGTCCGCTTCGTTATCGACAGGACTCGTATCCCATGTCGTGGCATGGGCGATCGCGGCCAGTGTCGCCGAATAAGCAGCTGTCTTATCGGCCTGCTTCTCTAACTTGCTGCCTTTGACTCCGCGCTTCAGACGACTGTAAAGGAATTGCGTTTGCTTCATCAGGTTCTCTAACTGGGCAACCTTGCGCCACTCGAGCGACGACGATGCGGCGGCGTCTTCCTTTCCACCCAGCGCCGCGTCCAGTTTTTTCATCTCGGCCACAGCGGCGGCGTGATCCTCGGCCACTTGCGCCAATTTCGCGGCAGTGGCAACCATCGAACCGGCGGCGGCCTTTAGGTCATGATCCTGATCGTGATTGCCAATGACCAATGCCAGGACGGCAATCGCATCGGCATGTTTTCGAACGGTTTTCTGCTTCGACTCGCTGTACTCCTCCGTCGGAGTCTCCAGCGCTTTGCGCAGCGCTTCGGCATAGTGGTCAAGTTGCGTCGCCAGATCTTCGACGGGCGCGTAGGTGCTTCCGGCGGGCGGGTCGGGTGGAGCCGCCCATAGGACCAGGTGAAAACATGAGACGCATGCGATGACGACGGTACCGTCGACCAGCCAGCGCCTGGCATTTTCTACTTTCTTCATTTGGATCGCTCCCAACCAGGTTGAATCGACTCGTTGCAGGCCCCAGCCGACCCGAGCCGACTAACGACACCACACGTTACCACGGAACCGTTCTCGATTCGAGTATCGCCCGTCCATCGCCGCCGCTTTTGCAATCACGTTTAATCCTCTAAAATCGCGCCTACTCCAGCACAGAGCGTAAGGCCCGTTCCGTCCGATCTCGCGGGGAAGGATGCTGGCGGTATTCGTCAACTTACTAGCAGTGACGCCATGGCGAAGATGACCTACAAAGACGCCGGAGTCGACCTGGACACGTACCAGGAGTCGATGGCCCGGATTCCTCGTCTGTTGCATCGTACGTATACCCCTCGTGTCATGGGTCGCGATGGAGGTTTCGCCGGTCTCTTTCAGCTGGATTTCAGCAATCAACTGTTCGCGCGTCGCTACCAAGACCCCGTGCTGGTCTCTTGTACGGATGGTGTTGGCACCAAGTTGAAAGTCGCGCAGCTGGTGGGGCGCCACGATACGGTCGGCATCGATCTGGTGGCGATGAGCGTCAACGACGGGATCTGTTGTGGGGCCGAACCACTTTTCTTCCTCGACTATGTCGCGATGTCGCATGACGATCCGGAACTGCTGGAACAAATTGTGGAGGGAATCTCGAACGGCTGCCTGGAATCCGATAGTGCGCTGCTGGGTGGTGAAACGGCGATCATGCCGGACTTGTACCAAAAAGGCGATTATGACCTGGCAGGTTTTTGTGTGGGAGTCGTTGAACGACACAAACTGCTGGATGGAACATTAATTCAGCCGGACGATATCATCCTGGGCGTTGGCTCGTCAGGGTTGCATTCGAACGGCTACAGCCTCGCTCGAAAGATTGTTTTCGAAGTCGCCGGTTTGAGCGTTGACGATGTTGTCGAACCGCTGCAGCAATCCGTCGGAGAAGTGTTGTTGGAGCCGACTCGAATCTACGTCAAACCGATTCGCGCCCTGCTTTCTCATTACACAGTCAAGAGTGTCGTTCACGGCATCGCGCATATTACCGGCGGAGGTCTGGTCGAGAATCTGGAACGAATTCTGCCAGAGGGTGTTCAGGCGGAAATTCATAACGACAGCTGGCCCATCGCGCCGGTCTTTACCTGGCTGCAACAACTGGGCGATGTGGAACCGGCGGAAATGCGCCGCGTCTTTAACATGGGCATCGGCCTCGCGCTGGTCGTAAGCCCTTACTACGGCGATAGCGTTCAGAGCCAGCTAAAGGAGTTTGGCCTGGAGACCTGGCCGATTGGTCGAATCGTGGCAGGTGACAAGCTGGCGGACAACAACTAGTGCTCTGTCAGCCGTCAGTTGATGGATCGATTGTAGGACGGGCACTCCTGCCCGTCGCGATTTGACGGGCAAGAGTGCCCGTCCTACTCCTCAAATCACGACTGACACAGCACGTTTCTCGCGTCAATCGTTGCCAAACGCGGCGTTCAGGCATTCTTTGTCGCACGGAAATTGTTCCGTACGTTATTGAAAACGGAACAAGTTCCGTTTTTTGCCCGGAGGACATATTCATCACGTCCGGTCAAGTCTCGCTAACACAGACAATCGCCTTTGTTCTTGTCGTGCTAGCGTGACACACACGCCAATTGGAACTCCTCACACGCTTCCCGGTATATACTTTAAGATCGTCACGGCAACAGCGCCCGTGGCTCTGGTCGCAATTTGGACATCTGGAGACCGGCTAACGTGAACTCAATTCTTGGTAAACGACCGTCACTTGCGTGGTGCCTGACTGCCGGCTTTGGCCTCTTCTGTCTGGGAGTTATTGTGCTGGCGAATTTTTCCGCCACGTATCCGATGTTTATCGCCAGCGTGCGGCAGTTGCCGGGAGGCGACAAGACGGCACACTTTCTGTTGGTCGGCGTGCTCGCACTTTTGCTCAATTCCGCGATGAATGCGGCAACGGTACGCGTTGCTGGACTCACCTTCCTGAAAGGAAATTTGATCCTGGTTCTGTTGGCAACGCTGGAGGAATTGTCGAATTTGATTCAGCCGGGACGTACGTTTTCCCTGCTTGACCTTCAATTCAACTACCTGGGCATCTTCGCGTTCGGCTGGATGTCGCTTTGGTTCGCGAAGCGCCAAGCGCGGATTATTCATCGCCCCATGTAGGGTGACAAGGAAACGGCTAAATGGCGGGCCGGCAGTCGCCGCGGCGACCTTTCATAGTTTCACCCTACGTCTACAAGCCGGGCAAAACGATTGATCGATTGTCTGGCCTACAAACTCGACTGTTCCGCCAGTGCCGTCCGCAACGGATCTAGATGAGCCTCGTAGCGCGCCGAACGCCGTACAGCGGATGTGTAGAGCGGTTGTCTTACCTGCCAATTACTGGCGGTCGTCACAGGCCGCTTCGTCTCATGGAAACGCAGACAACGCTCGTCCCACGGCAATCCACAGTAATCGACCAGGGATCTGGCTGTCGGCTCAGGAGTCGCCACCAGGGTTTCATAGTCGACTTCCAGTATTTGACTGGGCAGCACTTGGCGCCAATGTCGCATGACCTGTAGGTAGCATCCGTAATAGAAGGCCAGGTCGTCAAACGTGTACGTGAATTCCTGCCCTGCACGAAAGCGCTGAAAATAGCAGGACAGACACGTATCGAGCGGGTTGCGGCGGCAATGGATGACGCGTGCGCCAGGTAAAAGCATGGCAATAAGCCCCAGGAATTCGAAGTTCATTGGGGTCTTGTTGATAACGCGCTGTGCCGTTTCATCCAACGATCGTATTCGTCGCAGGTACGCCTGACCAAATCCGTAATAGGCTTCCACCGGCAGCTGCGCGACGCAGTCGGGAAACGGCGATCCGCCCGGCGCATGCTGCGGCATCGTACCGGCAATGCTGGCGATGTCCGGAATTTCGCCAGCGCCAAACACGCTCGGATGACTCGCCAGGATTTGCTCGACCAAGGTCGTACCACTTCTGGGCATGCCGATCACAAAGACCGGCAGTTCCACCGACGGCTCGGACTCCCTCAGCCGCACTCTCGGCGCGTCGAAGACGGAAATCAGCCGATCAATGCGCGACTGGCAGGCATCGCGATCAAAGGTAACTCCGCGGATCCGATTGCCACGACGATAATGATGAAAGGCCAAGTCGTAGTTCCGCAGATCGTCGTGAATCTTCCCGGCCGCAAAATGCAAGAAGCAACGATCCTCCTCGGAGAGATCTTTTTTCAACAGTAGGCGATCGATCTGAATCGGCTCAGGATCGTCCGGCTGGAACCGTCGGACTCCCGAAAGATTGAAATACGCTTCGGCGTAATTTGGCTTGTAGTCCAGTGCCGCGCGATAGTGATGTTCCGCTTTGTCCAGCTGCCCCAAGACCCGATAGGCCGCTCCTAGATTGTGATGCACTTCCGGCGACTGCGGACGCAGCGACAAGGCCTTTTCAAACAAGCGCACTGCGCGATCAAATTCGCGCTCTTTCAGCGCCACGACGCCCAGGTAATGCCACGGCTTGTGGTCCTTCGGTTGTGCGGTCAATAGATGAGTGAAGCGGTTCGACGCCTCCGTCAACTGTCCTGCCTTCAACAGATCGACCGCTTCGGCCAACATCCCGGTCATGGCATCACGTTCCTGGTTCTGTACAAATCGAAGCAAATGAACGAGCGAGTGCGGTCCCACACGCGGATGGGCCGACAACTCGTTTATCGGATTCGCGCGTGACGCGCAGCGATCGAATCTAGCTTCGACGTTGCCACAACGATCGAGGCGGTCACGACGCTTATGACGGGCATCCCCGATATCCGGCAGCTATCGCAATCGGAATATTGCAAATACGCTGCCCGATTGGTCAACTCCCGCTGCGGATGCCGACGACTTGCCGATTACAAATCTAAGGGAGGAGGTAGACCGTCGTGCCTGGCAGCTCAATTCAATCAAATGAAACGCCGTCCAACGAAACGCCGTCCCAGGCCTGTCGCACGCAGCGCCACGTCTGGCTCGATCGCTTCGTCATGGTTGCCGTTCTACTGGCCAGCAGTCTGGCGATCGCAAAGAACAACGCCGACGCCGACCTGTGGGGGCATGTGACGTTTGGGATGAACGTGATCGCCGATGGCCAACTTCCGTCAACGGCATCTCACACGTTTACCGCGGAAGGGTATCGTTGGATCAACCACGAGAATCTGGCCGAAATCTCGCTCGCATTCATTACCGGGCTTGGGGGCGGTACGGGTCTACTCCTATTCAAATGTGTCCTGGGCCTGCTGGTGCTAGGTCTCATTCTTGATCGCGCTCGTCATCAGGCGGGTGTGATGCTGGCCGGTCTGCTGACCATCGTTGTCGCGATCAATTTGACGGCAACGTGGACACTGCGGCCACAGCTGTTCAGTTACGCGTGCTTTGCGGTCATGATCGCACTACTGGATACGGCCTTTGCAAAGTTCCAGGATCAAGGCCTTATACGTGCTGGCTTTCTGTGGGCGATCGTCCCGCTGATGTGCTTGTGGACCAACTCGCACGGCGGATTTGTGGCTGGTTGTGCAGTGTTCGGACTCTATATGGTCTGTCGCGCTACGCAGCTCATCCTCAAGAAGCCAAACCAATCGTTGCAACTCGCCGCCGCCGGTCGGCTGGCATTTATTACACTTTGCGTCGTCGTGGCAACCTTGCTAAATCCATACGGACCACGGCTTCATCAGTGGATGATCGCATCGCTGGGCCAACCACGCCCGGAGATCACCGAGTGGGTTGCGCTTTCAGCGAGCAATACCCTGTTCTGGCCTTTTGTCAGCCTGGCGATCCTTGCCGCCTTCAGTTATTCCTTCAGTCGACAGCGACGCGATGTCACCCACCTGATTGTGATAGCCGCCGTTGCCTGGCAATCCGTTGAACACGTGCGTCATGTCCCGTTCCTTGCGATCCTGGTCGGCTATTGGCTGCCTGAGCACTTAAGATCCGCTTGTCGTCGAGTCCGCGATGGGTTCGGCCTGGCCGAATCACGTGATGATGACACCGTTCCCGGCCTCGCATTGATTGGCGGCGCCGCGATGTGTCTCGTCTTGACGGCGGTCCTGTGGCAGCGTTGTCGCGAGGTGTACGTCGATAAATCAGAATTCCCCGTTGACGCGATTTCGTTTATGGCCGAACACAATCTCAACGGTCGGCTGGTAGTTACCTACAACTGGGCTCAGTACGCGCTCGCAGCCTTGGGTCCGGAAACAAGCGTTGCTTTTGACGGTCGATTCCGCACCTGTTATCCACAGGATGTCGTCGACATGCATTTTGATTTCATCCTTGGCGATGCGCCTGGCATGCGTTGGCGAGGACCGGATTCATTGCCTTTCGACGGTACTCGAGCACTGGAACACGGGTCACCAGACCTGGCACTGATCGACCGTAGCCAGGAACATGGGGTCCTCCTTATTTCACAACACCCGGATTGGATTCTGTTGTACGAGGACGGGATGGCCCAGGTCTGGGGGCGCAAGTCGAAATTTGATACGCCAACTCATCCAGATTACATGGCGGCCGATCAGCGTCGAGTCAACCTGCCGCTGCCCGAGGGCCGCGTCCCCTGGCCTGCCTTCCCCGCGCACAGATCGGGCCAACGCCACGCGGCAACAAACATCCACGGTTTCCCCCGCAGCAGTACCTGATGTCCCCCTGACGCGATCGGGTCGAGGCAGCGACGGAGCGATGGATCCACGACCCCAACCGGTGCGGCGCTCATGCGCCGAGCACTTGAAAGATACCTTGCATAAAATCCGGCAGGTCGTCCGGTTTGCGACTCGACACAAAATGACGGTCGACAACGACCGCAGCGTCCTCCCAGATCGCTCCGGCGTTGATCAGGTCGTCTTTGATACCCGGCGAGCCCGTGACACGCACACCTTGATAGACACCGGCCGAGATTAGGATCCAACCGCCATGACAGATCGCGGCCACCAGCTTGCCGGATTCAGCGAAATCCCGCACGAGCTGCAGTACCTTGGGATCGCGTCGGAGTTTATCTGGCATGAAACCACCCGGTACGACGACGCCGTCGAAATCATCGGCTTCCATTAATTCAATGGCGCCGTCAGACACGCAGGGATATCCGTTCTTGCCCAGGTAAGTTTTCTGCGCCTCGGGGCCGGCAACGGCCACGCCGGCACCTGCTTCCAGAAGGCGAAGTTTCGGATACCACAGCTCAAGATCTTCGTAAATATCCGCGACAAACATGAGAAAGTGTTTGCCGTGAAGTGAAGCATTTGACATGGCGAATTTCCCTCCGCGCAAGCTACTCGAAAAGTTCTAACAACCCGGCCGACCCGCTGCCGCAACCGACATTGTTGATCATTCCTCGGATTCCCACAACCAACTCGACAGCAACAGGTGGCCACTGCCGTGTACAATACAGAGTATGCCCGATACGTCACACAGAACCGACGTCCGTTTGGCCGCCGGTGGCGAAGAATCTGCGGACGGAGTTCAGCGCTGGACGTACTTTCGTTTGCGAGAAAAACCGGAAAGTGCCTGGTTTGCGATGGCGATCGCTTTGCTGCTTTTATTGCTGGTCGTCGGCACCACAGGCAGATGGTATTTGGGCGTGTTGAGCGTGGGTGCTGCCGTGCTGATCTTATGGCGATTCCTGCTTCCCGTCACCTATGAACTTGACGCGCAGGGCGTCCGCGAATCGGTGGGAGGAATCACGAGACGATTGATGTGGAGGCAGGTCCGGCGGGTCGAGCAAATCGATACGGCCTTTGTCTTGTTCCCCTATGGCGGAACAACCTGCTGGCTCGAATCGGCGCGATTTATCTGCCCTGCAAATCTCGCGAAGCGGTTGTGCAAAACATGATCGAAACCCACGCGCCCTGGTCCGCCATCTGGCAATCGTGACAGGTGGCCCATTCAGGCGGTTTCGCGGCGCGGAATCGGCAGCTTAATCCGGAGTCGTTCGATGCGTCGTCGCGACGCCTCCAGCACTTCAAAACGGACGCCTTGCCACTCGATCGTTTCACCGGCCGTGGGAATGCGCCCCATCTGGCTAAAAACGAAACCACCAATGGTATCGTAGTCGCCATCGTCCGGCAGATTCAGACCCAGCCGGTCGTTCAATTCATCCAGATGCACTTTTCCCAGTGCTTCCAATGTTTGTTCGTCGATAACCTTGATTTCATCAACGACATCCGGGTCATATTCGTCCGCAATTTCGCCAACGATCTCTTCCAGGACATCTTCGATGGTGACCAGGCCCGACACACCGCCGTATTCGTCCAAGACGACTGCCATATGATTGTGAGTCTTCTGAAACTCTTCCAACAGGTCGTTGAGGAACTTCGTTTCAGGAACGAAATAGGGCTTACGAAGGACCTTTGTTAACGGCGGACGATCGCCGCCGTTTGCCAAGACTGGCAAAAGATCTTTGGCATAAAGAATCCCAACGATGTTATCGCGCGTTTCTTCATAGACTGGAATCCGCGTGTGGCCTGCCTGAATCACGAACTCGATCACTTCCTGCCAATCCAGCTTTAACGGCATCATCACAACGTCGGTTCGCGGCGTCATCGCTTTGGCGACATCCAGGTCGCTCAACTCCATCACGCCTTCGATCATTTCGCGAGCATCTTCTTCCAGCAATCCTTCGCGATGCCCTTCGCTGACAATGGTGCGAATCTCTTCCTCGAAAATTTCTTCGCTCGGTTCCGTCTTGGGACGACCTGCCAGGCGATGCACTAGCGTGTCAACCGTCCGGGCGGCCAAGACGAGAGGGAACAGGAGGAGGCTGATGGCTCGCCACAGTCTCCAGGTGTGAAAGAGAATCGGCGTCGCCCAAAGCCGGACGACCGCCCAAGGGATCCAGATCTCAAAGGTCAGCAGCGCCGCCGCTGCCAGCGGCGCACCCTGCCATACGATCCGCCATGTGGGTCCGTCGGCGTTCCAACGCAACTGAAACCATAACGACGCCGCGACGACGAATAGGGCGGTCATGCAGACATTCAAGCTTTCAATTCCGACAGCAACCTGGTGGTCGTGGCGCAGGATTTCACTAAATCTCAGATCTGATTGGCGCCGACGACACAGCTCTTCCAAATCATGTCGAGAAAATTGGCGCAGAGACCTGGCGCCAATGGCCGCCAGGCTGGTTGCTAACAGGCTGACTAACGCGATCCAAAAGAGCGCGTTTGAAAACACTTAGGTTGCCTCCTTGCAGGTCGAGACGTCGTCACACGCGTCGTGGTCGGCTATTTCAACATCGGGCGCGGGCGGTTCCACTCCCAGTTCCCGCAGGACTTCGTTTTGTCGGGCCTGCATGCGGCCCGCTGCGGCCGGGTCCTTGTCGTCATATCCGACCAGGTGCAGTGTGCCGTGAACCACGTACAGCAGCAGTTCGTCATGCGTCGACGCATTGAACCGTGCGGCATGCGACCGCGCCGTATCGAGACTGACAGCGATTTCACCTTGCAACGGCTGGTTGTCCGTCGACAACGGAAAGCTCAAAACGTCCGTTGGATAGTCGTGGTCAAGAAACCGTCGATTCAACTCGTGAATTCTCGCGTCATCGACGATGGCGATGCTAATCTCGGCGGACGTGATAGACTCTGATGCGAAGACCGCTTCCACGGCATGGACCAGCCGTTGACTGTCGATCGACATGTCATCGGTCTGATTGGTAACTTCCACTTCGATCACGTCGGGCCCTACTGTTTTGAGCAGCGTATTATATCAGCGTACTATTTAACCGTATTATTTTGAAGACGCACTAGGCCGTTTTCTGATCGGGATATTTAACGCGTCCGTGGTAGACGGCCGTCAGGGACTTGGCGAGGCTTTCCTGAACGATACTCACCTCGCTGAGCGTCAAACCACACTCGTCCAATTGACCGTCTAGCAACCGCTTCATGGCGATCTCTCTAATCAAACTCTCAATTCGCGAAGGCGTCGGTTCTACCAGTACACGGCTGGCGCTTTCGACCGCATCCGCTAGCATCAATATACCGGATTCTTTTGATTGCGGCTTGGGACCAGGATAGCGGAACGTGCTTTCATCCACATTCGCCGCATCTGGATCCTTTTCTTGATCTTCACTGGCACGACG
>CAWJNN010000049.1:0-99867 GCA_963844115.1 uncultured Planctomycetales bacterium
TGTTAAGCCTAAGGAACCAGAAGAAATCGGGCCCTCTTCGAATCCACCCGTTACGAAACCGCCCGACGGAAATCAACCGGTTGTCGATCCACCGGAGCGGAACGAACCACAGCCGATGGGGCCTACACCCGATCAACGCTTGGACAGCGCCTATGCGACGGGCAATGTGAAGGAAGTTTTCGATCTTCTCGCTAAACATGCAGAATTGCGGGGCGCCGATCTTATAGCAGGCAAACTTCTGGCGCTGGAACAACTCCAAAAATACGTCGATCCGAATGACTCGCAGAACGCCACGCTTGCCGCACAAGAAGCGATCGCCTTGATCGGTGCGAACAATTTATCTCGTCCTCAAGAGTTCTTGATGCGATGCATGAACGTCGTCGGGGCATTTACGCCTCATTCTAAAGATGATTTTGTAAAACAAACGGCGCAGGATCGCCTCACCCTATTAAAGGATCAATTTGTCACTCGACGGGAATTGGGCCGCGCACTCGAAGTGTCACTAGCGATATCAACGCTGCAAAATGGGAATGGAGACAGGCAGACGGTAATACTTGATTTGCTAAAGCAAGTAAAAGACCAGGCGGACGAGCCTCAGCAATTGAAGGCCCTGGCCGAGTTCAGTGCAGCGTTTCTCAAAGACGCCGCCAACTGCGACCAGAAGGAATTCTTGAAAGAGTGTAAATCGATCGCCATCATCGCGGCACGCAAACATTACCGAGAAAGCGGCGAAAATGACGTTCTCAATCGAGTGACACTGGTCATCGTCGATTTTCATTCGCGGTGTGAGTAGGGCGAGAATACGCACGAGTCGATTCTGGTTTGCCTATCGACGCTCTTGACGGCTGTCGAAAGCCGATGTGAACCGCGGAACTTGCCCATCAGAAACACGCTGAAACATCGCCAGGCGGCTGCGATTTCGCGCTAGTTCCGCTGAAAAACCGTCCAAACGGCGTCGCCAGCTGGTACCGGGAGGAAACTTATCGGCGGGCGGGCTCGTCCTAGTTGAGATAAACTATCACTGTCGTCCGCCAGGGCGACGATATCCGCACCGCACAACTTTGCTGTAACCCCTTGCGCGAAAGGACGTTTCCATGCACTCACGTACCTCGATCACTACCTGCCTGCTCACCTGCCTCCTCCCTTGCCTCCTCACTTGCGTCATCACCGTGATCCCCGCCGGCGGCGGGGCAAAGGAAATTGGATTCGTCGAGGACTTCGCGCTCGCATCCGACCGCACGGTCCCGTTGGAACAGCTGATCCCAGGTACGGAAGACTTCTACTATTACCACTGCCTACACTTTCAAAACACAAAACAATTCAATCGTGTCGAGGAGACCCTGAAAGCGTGGACGAAGCGGTACCAATATACAGCGCGTGTGAACGAGATCATTAATCGACAGGCGTTGCTGACATTCGAGCAGGACCCGCAAAAAACGCTGGCGCATCTTCAGCGTGTACTGGGACTGAATTTCAATCATCAGCGGCAACTACTGGATCGAAAACCGAATCTGCCCGTCCAGTTGGACCAGGACCTGATCAGCCGCGAAACACTCAACAAGCGCGCAATGGCGAGCCATAGCAACCTGCAAGGCTTCGAGCCTGCCGCCCTGGACTGGCTGGTTGGGGCGGATCTGAATCCTGACCGGCGTCGGCATTTGCTCGAAATTCTCCAGCGCCCCGATTACGCCAACCTGACCAAGCTGGTCGTGGACGACCTGAATTACCAGCATAGCGGCGGCTTTGGATCGATGAATATCCATCGCCAGTTGCTGCTGACCCAGTTAAATGCCTGTCTGAAACTGAAGCCGGACTTGTTGAACCAGGTCAACTTTGTCAACGCGTATTTGAGCAAGCTGCAACCCAATCCGGACGTCGACTGGAAAAATTCGCCGGAAGCGTACGAGGCCTACCTCGATCGTTTGTGGGCCTATGCCCAGAAACTCGCCCCCGTCCATAACTCCTTGAAGGCTCATGTTCTTTACCACCGTCTGACGTTTGATCGTGCGCGGGGTGTCTACGACGCCGAACGGTTTATGGCGTATCTCAAACTGCCGCGGCCTGTATCCTACGCTGAACCTCGACACCTGCACTCGGTGGAAAGTCGCCGCTACCCCTGTAACTTGAATGCGGATTTTCGCGCGGTCACGCTGCTGCCTCCCGTCGGAGACGACGAACCGCTGGTGCGCAGCTTCTTGATGCACTTCTTTGTGGAAGCGGACTCTTTTAAGGATTATCGCGCGTACATTCGAGACACGTACCTAAAGCAAGTTTTTGCCGAAACCAAGATCGTCAACGGGCTGGGAGATCCCGAACAGTGGTATTCGCTGCTACAACCGGCGGTCTATCAACAGTTGAAGGAGCGGATCGACCTGGACTTTGCGTTCACCAGCAAGAAACAGTATGCCGTGGACGAACCAGTCAAGCTGGAACTGACCATCAAGAACGTCGATACCTTGATCGTCAAAGTCTTTGAACTTAATACGCAGAATTATTATCGCGATCAGCTGCGAGAGATCGACACGGATATCAACCTGGACGGTCTGGTGGCGAACGAAGAAAGGACGTTTAACTATAAGGACCCGTCACTGCGACGTGTTCGTCGCAACTTTGATTTTCCTGAACTCAACAAGCGCGGTGTCTACGTCATCGATTTCATCGGCAACGGGAAGAGCAGTCGTGCGCTGATTCGCAAGGGCCAGCTAAGACACCTGGTTCGCACCAGCATCGCCGGGCACATCTTTACGATTCTGGACGAAAACAACCAGAAACTGAACGACGCCACGCTGTGGATGGCGGGCCGCGAGTATAAGCCAGACGAAGACGGCTTGATCTCTGTTCCATTTAGCAATCAACCGCAGCAGCAGTCCATCGTCTTATCGCACGATGATTTCGCCTCTCTTGATTCGTTTGGCTACGAATCGGAAAACTACCAGCTGCAGGCCGGCATTTTTGTCGATCGCGAATCGCTGATTAGCCGCCAGACATCTCGTGTCTTGATCCGACCCTCGCTACGGATCAACGGTGGTCCGATGCCCTTATCCGAATTGGAAGATGTCCGCTTGCGAATTACTTCGGTCGATATGGACGGCGTTTCCAGTTCGCAAGAGGTTGCGGACTTTGAATTGCATGACGACCGGGAGTCGATTCATGACTTTCAGGTTCCCCAGCGATTGCGAATGATCGTGTTCCAGCTTTCCGCCAGAATCCAGAATGTCAGCCAGAACAAAAAAGTCGACCTGATGGTCCAGGAGAGCTTTGCGCTCAACGAGATCGATAGCAAGCTAAGCACGGAAGGTTTGCACTTTCAGCAAATCGCCGGCAACTATTTCGTAGACGTGTTGGGGAAAAGCGGCGAAGCGATTGCGGATCGACCCGTCCATTTCAAACTGAAGCATCGCGACTTCAAAGACGTTGTCGACGTGTCCTTGCAAAGCGGAGCCGGCGGGCGGATCTCCTTGGGATCGCTGGCCGATATCGATTGGCTGACCGCGACCGGTAGCGATCAGGTCGCGTATCAGTGGAAGCTGGACCGCAAGGCCTACACCTACCAGCAAGTACTGAATGGCAAGGCCGGCAGTCTCCTGGTCCTGCCCTACCTGGGCGAGGATGCCGGCCCGCGGCGTGATCAGCTCTCCCTGCTGGAAGTGCGCGGCCAATCGTTTGCGGTCGATCACTTTCGCGCACTGCAGATTAAAAACGGCATGCTGCTGATTCGAGATCTACCGGCCGGCGATTACGACTTGCTGATCAAGCGTTCGAATACGCGCGTCTTGATCCACGTCGCCGATGGTCCGCAGCGCGATCGCTATGTGCTGGGCGACCATCGGCTGCTGGAACGCCGAGGGGATACGCCGCTTCAGATTGCAGACATCGACGTAGGAGAAGAAGCCGTCCGCGTCAAGCTTCAGAACGCCCACAAGTCGGCGCGGTTGCACGTGTTTGCGACCCGTTACGAACCGGCGTATCAGCCATTTGACTTTCTAAGCACGGTCCGGGATATCGGGCCGATACTGCGGATTCTCCCGTCGCAACAATCCGCCCACATCGCCGGCCGGCAGATCGGCGACGAATATCGGTATATCATCGAGCGCAAGTATGCCGCGAAGCATCCAGGTAATATGCTGGATCGGCCCAGCCTGTTGTTAAATCCGTGGGCAATCCGCGCGACGGATGCCGGCCAACAGGTTGCGCAAGGAGGAACCAGCTACGGCGCGGCCGGCGGCATGCAGGGCGGGGGGCGTCGCGCCAAGGTTCAGCACCTACTGGCCCGCGACGCAATGTCGACTTTGCCACTCTGGATTTTCTGGGCGAAGGTTCTGCCGTGCTCGTCAACCTGAAACCGGACGAAAAAGGTGTCGTCCGCATCCAACGGGAACTGCTGGGCCCGCACCAGCTGCTGCACTTCGTCGCGGTCGACGCCTTGGAGACCAGCTACCGCAGCCTCTCGCTACCGGAAGTGCCTCGCGAGCCGAAGGATCTGCGATTAATCGTTGGTCTGGACCCCAAGCAGCACTTTACGCAGCAGAAGCAGATCACCATCGTCAAGTCGGACCAGACACTGAAGGTCGACGATATCACGTCGGCACGCTTCGAATCGTTTGACAGCCTGGCGCGAACGTACGATCTGTACATGACGCTTTCGAAGGATAGCAAGCTGGCCGAATTTTCGTTCATCGTGAACTGGCATCAGCTGAAAGAGGAACAGCAGCGCGAGTTGTATTCCAAGTATGCCTGCCACGAGCTGAACTTCTTCCTGATGAACAAAGACCAAGAGTTCTTCGGGGACGTGATTGTTCCTTACTTGAAGAACAAAAAGGACAAAACGTTTTTGGACCGCTGGCTGCTGGACCAGAAGCTGGACGAATTCGCTCGTCCGTGGAATCACCATGAGCTGAACGTTGTCGAGCGGATCCTGCTGGGTCGGCGTATCAAGGCCGAGCGAGCTGCTACGGCGCGGCACGTGACCGACTTGTACGACCTGATCACACCCGATCCGACGCGGCTCAGCTTGCTGTTCAATACCGCCCTACAGGGGCAGCAGCTTGTGCCTGGGGCGCAGGGTGAGCTTGAAAAAGCCAAAACAGCCGCGTCACTGCAAATGAGAGAACGAGTGGTACAAGAGTTTCTAATGAACGGTTCCGCTTCCAATAGCCTTGGAGATTACGCCGCAAGCCCGCTAAAGAACGGAAGAGAAGTAGCCTCGGCACTTCCGCAGTTGGCTAACCAACCTCAGCGGGACTCCGCCGACCCCTCCGCCAGCAAACCGAGGCGCACATCCGTTCCGGGACAGGCCCCTGAAGGGCAAGCAGGTGATTCGAGCGCGAAAAGCGGCGAGGATGACGCGCCTGACGCTCCCGTAATGGCCGACCTTGAGATGGAATCGCGAGAGGAGGTTAACGGGAAGTATTTCGATTCAAGGGACAAGGACCGCCGAGCAGCTCAGCGACGCCTCTACGTCAAGCTGGACAAGACCCAGGAATGGGTCGAAAACAATTACTACAAATTGCCAATCCAGCAGCAGAATGCCCAACTCGTTACGGCCAATGCCTTCTGGAACGACTTTGCTTCGCACGATCCCACTCAGCCCTTCTATTCGACCAATCTGGCGGAAGCGTCCCATAACTTCACCGAGATGATGTTCGCCTTGGCGGTGCTGGATCTGCCGATGAAGGGCAAAGAGCCCAAGATGGAATTTGCCGATGCGAAGTTGACCCTGACCGCCACGTCGCCGCTGGTCGTGTTTCACGAACAGATCCTGCCATCCGGCGAGATTGCCGAGCAAACGCCCATACTGGTCAGCCAGAACTTCTTTCGGCAGAGCGATCGTTATCACTTTGAAGGCAACCAGCGCTTCGACAAATACGTTACGGACGAGTTCCTGATCCGAACCGTTTATGGCTGTCAGGTCGTCGCCACGAACCCCACGTCCGTCCCGCGCAAATTAGACATTTTGTTGCAAACACCGGTTGGTGCGATTCCTGTACTGAACGGCCAGCAGACAAAAAGCGTGCAGTTGCACCTCCAACCCTACCAGACGCAGGCGACGGAATACTATTTTTACTTCCCCGCGCCGGGAGACTTTCCGCACTTTCCTGTCCACGTGTCGCAAGACGAAAAGCTGCTGGCGTTCGCCGCACCCGTCACGCTGAAGGTCGTCCAGCAACTAAGTGAAGTCGACCGGTCTTCATGGGACTATCTATCCCAAAACGGTACCCAGCCGGACGTCATAAACTATCTCAAGACGAACAACATCAATCGCCTCAACCTGGACCTGATCGCCTGGCGCATGAACGACGCCGCGTTCTTCAAGCAGGTTGTCAGCCTGCTGGCACAGCGCCACGTCTACAACAACACGCTGTGGTCGTACGCGATCAAGCACGGCAATGCCCCGGCAATCCGCGAGTATCTGCAATACGCCGACGCCTTTGTTCAGCAATGCGGCCAGCACCTGGTGAGTTCGCTGCTGGTGATCGATCCGGTGGTTCGCAAGTCGTACGAACACATCGACTACCAGCCGCTGGTCAATCCTCGCAGCCATCGATTAGGAAAACAACGTGAGATCCTTAACGGACAGCTCTTTCAGCAGTACCACCGCCTGATGCAGGTGCTCAGCTACCAACGCGAATTAGACGACGACGTTCTGATGGCGGTGACCTACTACATGCTGCTGCAAGATCGTGTCGAGGAGGCAATCGGTTTCTTTGACCGCGTGAATGCGGATCGACTGGCAACCCGAATGCAGTACGACTATTTCGCCGCCTTCATCAACTGCTATCGCGAGGAACCGAAACTCGCTCGATCGTTGACGCTGAAATATGCCGACCACCCCGTCGATCGCTGGCGCCGCGCATTCGCCGACGTCGCGGCGCAGATCGACGAAATCGAAGGCAACAACGTGGCCTTGATCGACAAGGACAACCGTCAGCAACAGCAGACACGGCTAGCGGCAACCTCGCCAGCCTTTGACTTCCGTGTTGAATCGCGGAAAGTGATCTTGAATTACCAGAATCTCGACAAGGTTCGCGTTCACTATTACTTGATGGATATCGAGCTGCTGTTTAGTGGAAATCCCTTTGTCCAGGAGTATGGTCGCCAGTTTTCCTACATCCGGCCGAACCTGGTGCAACAGCTTGAACTAGATGCGGCGCAGAAAACAAAGACCTTTGAATTGCCAGCCGACCTGCGTAACAGTAACGTGCTGGTCGAGATCACGGGGGGCGGCCAAACCAAGGCGAAGGCCTACTACGCCAATTCCCTGGACGTCCAGGTGGTTCAGGACTATGGCCAGTTGCGAGTAACGCATGACGCTACGCAAAAGCCCATGTCGACGGTCTACGTCAAAGTTTATGCTCGCAATAAGGATGGCAACGTGAAATTCTACAAGGACGGCTATACGGATCTGCGAGGCCGTTTTGACTTCACGTCGCTGAATACCAACGAGCTGGACTTTGTCGACCGCTTCTCGCTGTTGATCCTAAGCGACAACGACGGCGCCATCGTTCGCGAAGCAATGCCACCGAAGCGGTAATTATGAATTCGTTTAACGCCCAGCCGTAGGCGCCGGCAGTGCGCGGGGATATTGCCGGTGCCTGCGGCTGGGCGTTAAACGAAGCAACCGGTGGCCGCAACCAAAGTGCCACAACACCCTCCCGCTTGCGGGAGGGTCGGACGCGGTAGCGGCCGGGGAGGGTCTTGTACGGAGATGATAGTCCAAGGCCAAACCCTCTCCGGGCCTGAGAGCCCGACTCTCCCGGAGGGAGAGTGATTCTTGGTCGTGGCAGCCGTTACGAAAAATGTGCGCAAAAAAACAACAAATCGCGAAGTAGTTAAACGAAGCGAGCGTCCTAGGGTCCTGCTTGCGCTAACCGGTTCAGCACGTTCATCCCGCGCTGGATGGTTTCATCGGCGGCCGCGTACGAGAGACGAAAATGCGTGTCACGGCGACTAAAGACGTTGCCGGGAATGATCAGCAAATTGTTTTCAATGGCGCTGGTGACAAATTCGGTTGCCGTACCCCAGGGTGCGCGGGGAAAGATATAAAACGCACCGTCGGGCTGCGCAATTTCGAAATTGTCGCCAAGACCCTCTAACAGCATGTCCCGTTTACAACGGTAGGCATCGCGCGCGGCGGTCATGTCGATATCCAGCGCCGCGATTCCGGCCCATTGGGCCGGCTGGGGGGCACAGACGAACGTGTACTGCTGCAGCTTGGTCATCGCATCGATGATTTCCGCCGGGCCATGCGCGTATCCTAATCGCCAGCCGGTAATCGCATGGGATTTCGAGAAACCGTCCAGGACCAGGGTTCGGTCATTAAACTGGGCCGGTGAAGTCATCGGCCCTTGGTAACTGAACGACCGGTAGATCTCGTCGCTCAGCAACACCACATTGTGCTCAGCCGCCAATTCAGCCAACTGCCGGACAACCGTCTCGCTCGCGACGCTGCCCGTTGGATTGGCGGGACTGTTGAACAGAATCAATTTCGTCTTCGGGGACAGGGCCGCGCGGACCTTGTCTGGATCGATTTGAAAATCAGGGTAGGTGTCGACCAGAACGCACTGGCCGCCCACGAGTCGCACCAGCGGTTCGTACATCACGAAGTACGGATCAAACACGATGACTTCGTCGCCGGCATCGACCAGTGCCATGATGGCCAACACCAGTCCGCCGCTGGTCCCTGACGTGATGACTAGTTCTCGATCTTCGTGGCCGTAGTCGTCAATGACTTCGCTTCGCAACTTGTCACGCAGTTCGGCGATACCTTGCGTCACCGAATAGCCGTTGCGGCCACTGCGAATCGCATCGATGGCGGCAGCTTGTACTTCTGGCGGAACTTCAAAGTCGGGCTGGCCGATCGATAGGTTGATCGGATCGCTCAATTTCGCTGCCAGATCAAAGACTTTGCGTATTCCCGAACTGTCAAATGCGTCGGTTCGTGCCGATAGCCAAGACGATGCCATAGCGAGTCCTTCGGTGAGTAGAGCAACTTTCACAACTGGAATTCGGGAGGACGAGCAACCGCTTTCGGTAATTTTCCTGCCGAGATCACGCCACAATTGTAGCGTGAAGAGGCGGATTACTGGACGGGCTGTCTCAGATCGGCCAGATCAGAAAGATCACGATCACTTTGGCTGAGGGCATTCAGCACCAGCGCCAGGGTCTTCAAGGCGTCCACGGACGGCTGATGATCGCGAAACCAGACTCGACCCTGCAGATCGAGTCCCAGCAGCCCCTGACACTGATCCAATCGCTGATAGGTTTCTTCGCGGGAAGTGCCACTTTCGTGCACCTGGACGCCAATCTCCTGCAGAGTCCGTACGCATTGCTCGGAAGCAGACGCGGGCGCGCAAATGGCGGGCCGCGGGTGGTCGTCGATCAAAAATTGGACCAGCAGGCACAGGAGTGCTTCGCTTTCGACGCGGTGCCCTTGCTGGTCGACGATCCGGCACAATTCGCCGTCACCATCGACCCAGATACCGAAATGGGCCTCCGAATCCTTCACGTGCCTGGCCAGCGCCGCAATGGCGACGTCCTGTTCCGACAACCGTGACCGGGTGATGAGGTCGCAAGCGACCGTTGAACACAACTGTTTCACGTAGCTCAAAAATGGCGAACTACTCGAGTCGATCACGACGCGAAGCGGGCGCAGCGCGTGGAAGTACTTATTCAGGCAGGCCAGGTAGGGAACCTCGGCACGAAAGCGACGAAAGTTTCCATATCTTCTCAAGGGTCGGCTGAGCGGCGCAGCGCTAATTTCCTGTAGTTCGTCCAATTGTCCTCCGGCTGACAGTGGGCGGCCATCCTCCGACCAGAAGGTGAGCCCCACCTGTTGTGGCCCTCCCAGCGGGTTTCCGACAAAGACTCCGCCCGCCGCGTTCAGGTGATCAATCGAAAAACTGACACAGGGTGCTGTTGTATAGCCAATGTCGACGACCTTGCAGCCGGCGTACCGCAGTCCTTCGCTAACGGCCGCCAGCATTTCCGCCGTGAGTCCACGCCCGTCACTTCCAATGACAACCGTTGGAAACTCCAACTGGGCACGTATCCGGCGTCGCAAAAACACTCCCGCCGCCGCTGCAATTCGTCGCGCGTCAGAAGGTTGCACGTCATTGACGACCGTGCCGGCGATACCCTCGTCCGTAAAGAGTGTCGACCGTGGTACGCGCTGCTGCACCTGCAGCAGCTGTTCTTGTTGGCGAGGCGCTAGCGTGGCTACGTCGTGACGATGTGGACACGTACGACAGGCGGGATCGAAGCGGGCGAGGCGACCCAAGTGAATCGACTTGCTGATCGGCTGCGATTCACCTGGACATCGATAGGGCAGGGGGGGTGTTTCGTTCACGCCGACCGAATTCCGCTGAGACACGCGGGAAAGAGCGGCGCGGACTGTACGCAATGCAAGCACCGTGCGTCAAGCTGTGTTTGGTCACTGAAAACGGGCGGTTCGCACGGCCGCAAACAATCCTAGCGGACGAGGCACTTGAATTTGATGATGCCGCCTTTGCCGATCGCCAGCGGGTCCGTGACCTCCCACCGCAGCACGAGTGAGTCCCCGACATTCGGCTCCGTGTCAAAATTCGACGCCAACGAGCATTCCTGGCTGCCAGATACGTATTCAAGCCGAGTCGTTAGGTTATCGACGATGGTCACGTTGCCAATGACTTCGGTGCCGACGTTGTGAAACTCTAAGGTGAATTCGATGATCGTACCTGGCACGGCGACATCGGTGGACGCCATTTTGATAATCTTCAGCCTGGGCGTACCTTCATGACCGATCCCGTAGACGGCCTGCGCGCTTGACTTGATATTCACCACGCCGGCCGACCGATTATTGATCGTGACCTGGACGCCTTCGTCCTCGGTCCAGATGATCGCATCTTCAATGCGCTTGGCCAGCATCGGCTCGGCAGCATGATGGAAGGTTACATCCTCCTGGTCACGCCGATGCGTAAGAAGTTTCTCGCGATTCAGGGCCTCGATGATACCAGCGGAATTCACCGCGGCCACGCCTGGAATGTTCCGCTGCTGATTTCGCAGCGTCTTGGTGTTGATCTGGCTTTGTGCCTGAAGATGCTGCGCGGTCGTGCCGGGATCCAGTACTTCGTTACGAACTTGAACCTCAAGTGGCACATCGTAGCGAACCAGGTTTTCTCTTATCTCGTAACCATCCACACCCAGCACCTTGCGGACGGCACTAAATCGCGGAGCGTAGATACACACTCGATTGCTTGGTTCGACAAGCGTGCGGCCATCCAGGGTATCGAAATGTGCGATCGTGTCTTCGGTATCGAGTCCTTGCAGCCTCCAATCCCGACCAACACGCGTCTGAACGCGACGGTCTCCACCATCCTCCAGGTATTCATCTCGTGGCCAGGGTCGGCTGACGCCTGGCGGTACCCACTGTTGATTCGGACCGAGCTGTTGTCCGTCTGGTGCTCCGGTCCAAGCGGTTGGCGGCAGCGTGTCGCTGACCGCGCCAGCAGGAACGTCGTGAATGAGGGGGCCCCCGGTCTTGTCCCTGACCCCACGGCACGAACAAAGGATGACTACACCCGCGGCGATGACGGCCAGCCGCCACCAGCGCGGACCGAACCACGCTTTGTATTCGGATTCAGCCATGTTGACAGGGCAGTCCCGATTCATTGTGCCGCTGGAATCCTGGTAGAAAGACGTCACTTGGAAAATTCGCTCGGATCCGGCGCAGTCGGCGCCGGAAGCGCTTCGTCGTCGATCTCGTGATCGTAGAACTCGTTCGGATAACTCGCCGGCGCCGGCGGCATCGCCTGCGGTGGCCGTGTCGCGGGATCATTGGGGGCCGTTGGGTCGACCGGAAACAATGAGGAATCCGGCGAGTCGGAGATTTTGACTTCGCCGTCCGTCACCGCCTCGTAATGTTGGAATGGTGGGCTGCCATAGAGGAAGGCGCCATCCGGACCGTTGCGGTCAGGAATGCGAGCACCCATGCGCAGGATGGCGACGGGACGTCCCAGCGTGTCAGCCACGTGCAAAGGATCATCGCCCGTGCCGGCCTCGAACCAATTCTGGAATCCATCCACTTCGCGGATCGGCAGAGCATCGTCCGGATTTTCCAAATAGATCACCCGCATCACCATCCGGCCGCTCAACGCAACTCGCAAGTCCTCTTCGGTAAGCTGCACTGGGATTGGGAATTCGGTTTCCTTTCCCAGCGGCGGATAGAGGCGATCGATAACTTCAATCGAAGGAAAGACTTCTCGGCCAGGGTTCAGGGGAATGTGCGTTACCTTGAGACGATAGACCTGTCCGATCAAACAACCGACGGTACGCGGCGTATCTTGCGTCGGGTCAAACGTCCCACCGACGGCCAGGGAAACTTTTGTACCTTCCGGAGCCGTGACTTGGATTGGTTGAAAATACCCAGGCAATGGTCCGCCCCGCTGCAGTTGCGAGCGGCCAATCGCTCCCGGTGGTAGATCGCCCGAATGACGGTAATGAATTTTTGGTGCTTGCGCAGCGAGAGGCTGCGTCGCACCGCAAAAGATCATTACCGCTACGAGCACCCAGCCGGCTGGTTGGTGCCGGCAAACCACTTTCGCAACTGCCGGGTAGCGGAGCAATCGGACCATTGACATGGATATTTTCAAAATGCACTTCAGCAACGTTCAGTTCGGCTGGCCGTCGACTGGACGACTGACCGGTTAGTGTTTGATCCACTGAAACTTGTCCCAAAACGGTTGTCTCACCGGACCATGCCTGTCGCGCGATGCCTCCTCCACGATTTGGACGTGATTCGGCGGTTTCGGATAGCTCATACCCGGTTTCTGCTCGACCGCAATATGCATGTGCTTCGTCGGCTTGGGCAGATGGATGCGCGTCTTGTTCTTGATGACATGCTTCTGTAAGCCCGCCGGGATTCCCATCGGAACGTGGGGCGGACCTGGCAATCCGATCGGTGTGCCGGACATTGGCATCCCATATTGGGGCGCGGTCACACCGGCAATGTGCGACGGAGCGAGTCCCATCGGTTGAGGGCCTGGCATCCCGCCCATCGGGCCCATCATCATTTCTCCGCCGGTTGCCATCCCGGGAAACGGTCCGCCACCCATGGGACCACCACCCATGGACCACCCCATGGGACCACCGGGCATAGGACCACCGGGCATAGGACCACCGGGCATCGGACCGGGACTTCCACCCATCATTGGCGGATAGCCGCCGGGACCTACCGGCATCATGCCGGCGGGCATCGGTGCGTTGTAGCCAACCGTTTCGACATTACCTGCTTCGCCGGGAAGCGTGCCGGGAATACCGAAGTTCTTGTTGCCCAGACGAATGATCGTCAGAATCGAGCCGCGATGATCCGCTTCACGAATCGGATCCACGCCGGGATCCAAACGCGTGCTAACCAGCTCTTCAATTCCGCCCAGGGCGAGTTCCTGGTAATCAGGATCCGGCAGGTAGATCACCTTCGTCACGAAGTTGCCGGCTTGAATTTGATCAAAATCGGTAGCGACAAACTGAATTGGAATCGCGTTGTGCGCCAGGTACGCCTCCGTGCGAGGTGTGCGCGGTGCTACTTCGATCGTTGGATAATATTCTTCACCCGGTCGCCCCGGAATGTGCGTTAGCTTGACGCGGTAAATCGCACCTTGCGTAAAGTTCTGCCGTCCCGGCACCACCAACGGTTCGGAATCAAAGAACCCCTGTCCCGCGGTGTCCCAGGTGACACGCAGTCCTTGTGGGCTGGCGAATGATAATTGAGAAGCGACCTGCGGCGGGCCGCCGGGACCGCCGGGACCACAACCGGGCATACCGCCGCCGCCACCGCCGCCAGGTGGCGGCATGGGACCGGGCATTCCCGCGTTATAACCGGCCATCATCACTCCGGGACCGGGACCACCTACGCCAGGACCTGGTTCCATCAACTGACTCGCAGGCGGCAAGTTATTCATATGTCTTCGGTGACAACCGACGGATGTAAGCGCGGCGGCTACAAAAACCACACCTAGCGCCAACTGTTGCAGCTTCATAAAAGGTTCCCCTTTTTCGTGCAGTTCACCAGCCAACGCGACGGGCCTCGAACTGTTCTCGAACACCAGATCAACGAAGGCAAACTGACGTGGACCAGCATCGCTGGCCCCCCTAAAATGCCAAACTCATCAGGCCCAGGCGCGCCGGGAGCGCGCCTCGCAATCTTTGGTCGGCTTATCGCAACCCGGAACTTTGACCAAACCGGTAAGACCCGCAAATGAAGAAAAGTTTTCTTGGCTTACCCAAACTTGCACTCCCGATTGTGTTGTTCGTCGGTTGCTGGTTGCTACCAACAACAGCGAAAAGTCTTTGCGCGCAGACCGACGAACACGTCGTGCGCGGCGGCACTGCCAGCGGTGACGTTCTGTTGGATTCTGCTATCACGCACTTGCAGGGGCACCTGACCGTGTCGGCCGATGTCGGTCTGCACGCGCAGATCCTCGGTCAGCGGCTGGAAGGTAGCGGGCGCTATTTCCAAAAGGGCAGGGGGCCCGAACGGCAGATTCGGTTCGAAATGTCGATTCCCACCGGCGATGCCGAGACGGTAATGATTAATGTCAGTAACGGTCGCCAGTGGTGGCGCTACGTCGACAATCCACGCAGCGAACCCAAGCTGACCGTCATCGATCTGACGGCGGTGCGCGCGGCCGTAGCCGATGCGCGAGGCCGTGGTTTAGCGACGATCAACGATGACCTGGCCCGCGGCGGCGTGCCTCAGTTGCTGACGCGCTTGCAACAGAATTTCCAATTCGGAGCCGCGACGACGTCGGGGCAGGGGGAGGCGAGCGCCTGGATTACCCGTGGGGTGTGGCGCTACCAGGAACTTCAGCGTATTGTAGGAGCTGCGGCCAATGAGAAAACAACGAAGATCTCTCCTCAATTGAACAAGAGGTTACCACGAGAGGTTGTCTTGCACCTGCACAAGGAGACCCTCTTTCCGCAGCGAATCGAATATCTGGGCGCGGACCAATCGGACGAAACCAGCGACATTCGATCGTCCAAGCAATCACGACACCCCCTGACCCTGATTGAACTAACCCGGATCAACATCAATGCACCGCTGGACGATCACCACTTCCAGCGTCCCTTGGACATGGAAGAACACGACGTGACGGCTCGGTATCTAAGAGAGCTCGGCATCGGCAAACCACGCACAGAACCAGCGTCGGAGTGACGTCGCGGTTCGAATAATAGAGCGGGGGCGAGGGGGTGCTATTTTAGCGAATGCAGAAACGCCACCAGGTCGCGCAGTTCGTCGACGTTCAGTAGGCGATCGAAGCCGCCCGGCATCATCGAGATGGTACTCTGCAACATCTGATCGATCTCGCTTCTGGCAATCCAGCGCTCGGCCAGATCCTCGGTGCGAAGGTGTATGGCATCGGGCGTTCGCCGACGAATGAGTCCCGCGATCATCTTGCCGTCGACGGTTTCGATCACGTGGGGCTCGAAACCAATGACTATCGTGGCGCTGGGGAATACGATGGACTCCAACAGATCCCGGCGTGATCGAATTTGCCCGATGCGCGACAGATCGGGTCCTAAGGGACGACCCGCCGATCCGACTCGATGACAAGCGGCGCACGACGCGCGTTGGCCCAGAAATATCCGACGTCCACGCTCGACGTCGCCACCCTGCAATGCCGGCTCCAACTGCGCCATGCGTTGTTCCATCTGCTGCGGATCCGCGCCCTGCAGTTCTTTCAACAGGGGCACGGCAACTTCTTGCACAAGCTTCGACGTGCCTTCAAGCAAGCTGGTCAAATGCGATTTCGATAGGCGGCTCCTACCGGGCGATTGACCAACGGCCGAAAGAAGTTTAAGTGCCGTGTCGTCATCCAGCGGCCGGACGAATGCGCTCAGAAGTGTTGGTAGTTCCAAAGGTCCGGCAGCACGAATCAGTGGCAACAGCATGTGCCTCTGGTGTCGTGTAAGCGTCGCGGCATCCAGCGCACGGGCCGCAGCCATTCGACTCATCGGCTCAATGTCCGGCTGGCACCTTCGTATCAACAAGCCAAACAAATCGTCGGGCAGAACCTGTTCTTCCCAGTCAGCGATCGCGGCCGCATCGACTCGCACTTGATCGGGACGGTCTTCCTTGATGGCCACCGCCCTTAAAGTGGAATCCAAGGCGCGCGTCTGAATCTGCCGGACGGTCGCGATCGCGGCGAGAGCAATTTCCGGCGGATCGGCTTGCACCTCTACCTTCAGACGATCCAGCCAGCTTTGAGGCAGATCGTCCGGACGACAGCTGGCGATAACGTCGAGCAGGACCAACCGCGAATTGAGTGGCAACTGTTCTCGCGCCAACTGCCGGGCAACGAATTGCTCGACAGCCGGCCGCTTCCGTACACGGACCAGCAGGTCTCGCAATAAGTCCGCGCGATGTTCCGGCAAATCGTCCTGTGCGATCCACAAGCGAAACAATTCCGTCAGGTGGTCCGTCCATGCCTCGCGCTTTGCCACAATCCGCAAAGCCGATCTCAGCAGCGGGACGTCATCACTTTGCAACAACGGCAGTATGACGTCGTGATTCAATACATCTGCGCGGTCAAGTTGGTCCAAGGCCACCAAGGCGGCGCGGCGTACGGACGGATTCTCAGTCTCCAGACCTTTTGCAATCGCGCGGGCATCGTTGATTTCGATCAGTGCATAGATCAGTGCATGTTCCAGGTAACGATCATGAGTGATTTTAAGTTCGTCCAGCAGAGCAGGAACGGCCTGGGGATCACGAATCCTGCCCAGCGCAGCGGCCGACCAACGGCGGATGGCGGGGCGATCGGTCCCAACCAGCTTGATCAACTGTTGGACGGCGCACGGATCACGCATCCAGATCGCCACGCGGGCCGCGGCATGACGGACGCTTTCGTGTGGATCGTCCAAGGCGAGGCGCAGCGCATCTCGTGCCTGCGGTTGGTCGAAGCGAGCCAGAGCCCAAACACAATGACGCCGAGTTGTGTCGCTCTGGCTCTCGGCCAGGCTGGCGGCAAGCGATCGGATCGCGGTCGGTCCGCGGCGTGCAACGGCTTGCACCGCGCGATCACGGACGGCAAATCGCGCGTCGTCGAAGCGACGGATCATTTGGTCAACACTCGCACTGGTCCATTCCAGTTTCCGTCCGCGCGGATCCTTGATCGGCCGGCTGGCCTGGCGTCGCACGCGATAAATCCCGCCGGTTATTTCAGGTTTGGCAATTCTTGAATTCGGACACGCCATGACAAACCAGCCACCGGTATCAACGACAATCAAGCTGCCATCGGCGTCTTGCAAAACGTCGGTCGGATGAAAATCGGGACTGGTCGAAGTCAGGAAATCCTCATCCCGCGCGTCGAAACCGGAACCACGCGGCGTCAAATGCGTTGCGGTAATCTTGTGACTGTTGAATTGCGCTAAAGACAGAGTTTGTGAATTGGTCACCGAACTGCTCGCCGCGGTACCACTGACACGAGGCCGGCGACGTCTGGCCCCACTCCTGCAGAATTGGCATCAGCTCGCCGGTTCGCTTGACATCGATCGGGTGTTCCAACGTCGTTGGGTAGACTCCGCCGTAGACCCAGTGGACCAGGCCATCGCCGCGCGGACTGCGCATCAGCGTATTGACGCCGAAGACCTCGCCGACTTCAGAGAACGTCAGACCGTAGGCGCCGGCCGCTCCGTTGGCAAAGGTTTCCAGGTCGCTGCCATCGGGCCGGCAAGTAAAAACCCCGGGGGCTTTGCGGCCCTGGCTACTGATGGTCTTCTTCCCGTTCGGACTGGAAAGCTCGTATCCCTCGTAGCCGCCAGGGATATACAGTCGGCCTTCCGGCCCCAAGAACGGACCTTTGACACTGGAAGAACGCCCGGACCATTTGAAACCTTTTACAATGATGTCGCGTCGGTCGGCGATCCCATCGTCATCGGTGTCCTCAAGTCGCCAAACGTTGGGCGGAGCAACAACGTACAAGGCGCCGTTCAGCCATGTGGCGCCCATGGCAAAAGTCAGTTTGTCGGCGAAGACGGTCCGGTGATCAAAGCGGCCGTCACCATCAACGTCTTCCAACCGTAACACGGCGCGGGGAAGCGTTTCTAGTAGCTCGTCCCGCTGGACGTTCAGCCCGAAGCTTTCGCAAACGTACATCCGCCCTTGATCGTCGAAGCAGGCGTGCGTCGGTGCTTGGACCAACGGCGGTACGGCGATCGGTTCAACGACAAACCCAGGGGGAACCGCGAGCGGCGGTAGGGCAGGGGAGGGGCCCTCGGCGGCGATGGCATCCGCGGCGATGGCAAGCATCGCTCCTAATCCTACGATGCCAATCAATACGAAACGGCTGCACGCCACGTGGCGACGTCCCTCTAGAGGATTGCGTTCTCGACGAGATCCAACTTATCGAGCGATCGCGCCGCGTGCAAATCCAGCTTTCTTGCGGCGGCGCAGCGTGGCGGAAAGTGCTAGAAGCCCCATAGAGCACGGAGCGTCCTTTTGCGAATTTCGCGGCCCTCGCGGGTTTGCGCAGCACGCTCGTGCCGGGCAGCCAGTTTTTGTTGAGCCTTAAGGTACTCGTACATTTCATTCACGGTCAGCGATTTGTCCTCGTCTTGATCTACCGTATGGAATACCGACTTCAGGTTCTTGTTCTTGGCTACCTCGCGGCGGCTGAGGAGTTCGTTTTTGTCTTTGTCCAATGATGCGTGTCGCATAACGGTCGCTCCTGGACGTGAATCCGCGAGACGTTGGACTCGAATTATTCGCGAGGGGTTTGACTCGAATTATTATAGTGCGGCGAGGACCCCGATTCTGCCACGGTCCCTATTCATTCGTTCATTCGCCTGGCCTGCTGGGTTCTTGGACGAAATGGAGGTCTTTTCAGGAAATTCCATTCGGCAGCCGTCATTCAATTCGGAAGTTTACTGAACCTCACGCAGGTGGTGAACGGCGTTCAATGTGGTCAGACGTTCAAGACCCTTGCGGTAGCGAATAATATTCACGCCACCGTTGTGTTGTGGTATCGCGCGAGCTTTCGCCAACGGGATGTTCAGCAGGCTGGCAACGTACACGCGGTTCACAACGTTGTGCGCGACAACCACGATCGCGTTACCAAGATTCTGCTTCAGCAGCTGCAGCATCGCAGGCAACACACGCCCGCTGACTTGCTGCAGGCTTTCACCACCCGTGTACGGATGAATCGCGGGGTTCGCAAGGAATCGTTCGTACGCTTCCGGTTCACTGCGTTGTATCTGATCCCAGTCCCGGCCTTCCCAATCACCAACATCCACTTCGATCAGCGCGTCAACCGTTTCGGGTACGAGGCCGTGAGGTGCGCCGATGATTTCGGCGGTCTGCACGGCACGGTGGAGCGGACTCGAATAGACGTGGTGAATCGAGCCCTCCGGGAACAAACGCGCGGCAGCATCCGCCTCGGAACGACCCCTAACAGAAAGATCGGCCGTCAGATGACGCCCTTGCAGCCGTGGCGGATCGGCAAGGTTATTGGCGGTCGCCCCGTGACGAACCAGGTACATTATGCAACCGTCAGAAGCAGGGGAGGGAAAGGGGGCGGGGGAAGGGGAGGGGGAGGGCAGTGGGGCCATCGCAACGCGCTCTCTATCCGGACAACGTTGCCGTCTCTGCCGCTGATTCGGATTCGGCGTTTACCATGCGAACCGCCACCCGAACTGCTTCAAAAAGGCCCGTGGTTTCGGCCTTTCCTTGCCACGCCAGGTCAAACGCAGTTCCGTGTGCGACACTCGTTCGAATGATCGGCAACCCTAAGGTGACGTTGACCGCCTGGTGCATCCCCAACAGTTTCAGCGCGATATGCCCCTGGTCATGGTACATCGCGACCACGGCATCGAACTGACCATCGCGCGCCTGGACCATCAGCGCATCAGCCGGTAGCGGCCCGTGGACGGCAAGGCCCGCCGCGTGACAGGCGCGCACGGCCGGCGCAATAACTTCTTGTTCTTCCGTACCGAAAAGTCCGTCCTCGCCAGCGTGGGGATTCAGCGCGCTAACCGCAATGCGTGGGGAGCCCGTCAGCCGGCCTTCGCCCAGCCGCGACAGGGCCTGATGCGCCAGATGCGCAGGTGGTGATTCGATCGGATCGTAAGCTGCGAACGGCATCGGCGACGGACATATGCAATGTGGCGTGGACCACGCCCAGCCCCGCGGGACCAAACATGTCGGGCCGTGGCTGCAAATACAACATCATGGCGACATCGTCAACGCTGCACAGCTCGCCAAGTAATTCCGTATGGCCAGGATAGTGATGACCGGCGGCATTCAGAGCGGCCTTGTTCAGCGGACCGGTGACGACTGCATCCACTGCGCGATCCAGCGCCAGTTCGGTCGCCGCAACCAGCGCATCATAGGCCGCCTGGCCTCCGCGCGGATCGACTTTACCAGGCGCGACGTCCGCCGCGTCACGCGAACCAGCACTCAGGCAGCCTAGAACCGCCGACGTTCCTTCCAACTCGTTAGGATCCTTGATCGACACCACCTCCAGTGGGGCACCAATCAAGGCGGCAGCCCGCCGTATGACCTCGACGTTTCCAATCACCAGAGGCCGACAAAGTGCGTGCAGATTCGGATCGGTCCACGCGGAAACAATGATCTCTGGTCCGATGCCCGCCGGGTCGCCCTGGGTCAATGCGATAAGCGGTCTGTTCATCAACGTATTCTTCATCAACGTATCCTACTTCATCTTATCTCTAATCACCGTATTCTAACGTGATCGGTGAGGCCGAACAGCCGAGACTCAACGGCGCAACCCCCTGATTTACCTCACGGGCCGTCCTCGAATTACCTCCCAGGACGCACGACTTGTCGCCCTGCAGGAGGCAACCAATAATGGTGAGTTTGATTGACGGAACGAATAACTACCGGTCACCCCGCACCCGCACCCTTCCTGTTTATCGTGTCCCGCATCTTTGCCACCCTGGCGTTCTGTGTAATTGTGTTGATGGCGGTTACCGTCGTCTTGGGTCTCAATCTACAAAAGAACGATCTGGTGGATCGCGTACGTGCGGCAGACCGAAAAATCGACCAGCTGGCCAAATCGATGTCGGACGGCGGGTCCGCGCAGGAATTGGAAACCTTGCGTACGGACCGTAGCGCCGCGTTGAACATGTTGCGGGATGAACAGTCGAGCGGGTCCGTGCATTTGTTGACGGGCGTCGCCGCGGTCCTGGCGATTGTCCTGGTCTGCAGCATTGCCGTGACGTATTTCATTGGCACCAGCCGCTGGTGCCGGGAGGTGGTCGAGACGTATTCGCTGAATGACGCGTTCATTCGAGAAAGTCAAACCTTGAAACGCCGCTCGTTTCCCTGGGCGATGATTGCGATGTTGACCGCCGTGACGGTGAGTGCGTTGGGCGCCCGTTCCGATCCAGGCACCGGTTTTGCCAATTCCGCTGCCTGGGTCACTCCCCACCTGGTTGCCGCCTTCCTCGGATTGGCCGTGGTCAGCTTCTGCTTCGTCATGTTATGGCTGCGGTTGGTCGATAATCAACTTCTGATTCATCGCCTCATGCAGCAAGTCCACGACGTGCGCGTCGCCAGGGGACTAGAGACGTAAGTTCGACGCCTGTGAGACGCGTGATACCTTGAGACTTCCGAAGTTTGTTAACAAATTTCGGAAGTCTGCCTGAGATATTGATGAGTGCCGATCGACCTGCGTATACTGTGATCAGTAATCGGTAATCAGTAATCGGTGATCGGTAATTAGCGTTACCGATTTTGGTCACATTGACGGGAGACCATTGAAAGTGTTCGACCATATTGCATTAGTTGGCGCCACCGGCGCGGTGGGCGGGATTATTCGTAGGCTGCTACAAGAGCGTCAGTTCCAATTCAAGACGATTACGTTTCTCGCTTCGGCGCGGTCTGCTGGAACGACGATCGAATTCGCAGGGGAGTCCCACACGGTCAAGGAACTAACGCCGGAGGCCTTCGAGGGCATCGATTTGGCGATCGCCAGCACGCCGGATGACGTCGCAGCGGAATTTGCACCCTGGGCCGTCGAACGAAACTGCATCGTGGTCGACGAAAGCGGTTATTGGCGAATGAAGCCCGAAGTACCGCTGGTCATTCCGGAAGTGAATCCTGAGGCCATCCAGCATCACCAGGGGATCATCGCCAGCCCGAATTGTTCGACAACCCAAATGGTCCTGGCCATCAAACCGCTTCACGACGCAGCGCGGGTTCGCCGGGTCATCGTGAGCACTTATCAGGCGACGAGCGGGGCGGGAGTTGCTGGCAACCGGGACCTGGACGGGGGAACACGAGCGAGGATCAGCGACGAAACTTATGAGTACGAAACGTTCGCTCATCCCATTGCCTATAACTTGATACCGCAGATCGGTTCCGAGAAACACCAGGGCTATACGTCCGAAGAAATGAAGATGGTCTATGAAACGCAGAAGATCTTCAATGACCCGACGATGCAGATCTGTCCGACCTGTGTTCGTGTGCCCGTCGCCAACTGTCACAGCGAGAGCATTCTGGTCGAAACGGATCAAAAGTTGACGGTGGACGATGCACGCCGGTTATTTGCTGCTCAGCCAGGAATCGTCGTTGACGACAACCTGGCGAACGGGCGATATCCAATGCCTTTGCATTGCGACGATCGGGATGAAGTCTTCGTCGGTCGCATTCGCGAAGATATCTCCTCGCCAAACGGTCTGGCCTTTTGGTGCGTTAGCGATAATCTGCGCAAAGGCGCAGCGACCAACGCCGTCCAGATTGCCGAACTACTGGCGCAAGCAAAAACGGTGACGGTTTAGAGGGCAGGGCAGTCGCAACGAGTTGGCGTAGCTGGCTTCGCAAGGTGACGATAGGGGGTCGGGGTGTCCAGTTTGTTTAGGACAAGATCAATTGCGTTGGACCCGTTTTTGTTCCGGCCCCGATAATGCCGAAGGCATGGCCCTAGGCCAGCCCAGGGTGAAGCAACGTGAGCTCTGCGAATCCCGGCGCGCCGGGACGCAACCCTGGGTTCGGAAACGGATCCCAATCCCAAAACCCCAACGGGGTGGCCCTAACCTGGCGGCTCCACTCCCGACCCCTTGATACTCGCCACACAGTTACCGACCATGCGCACGCTGAAGCTGACGCTTGCTTACGACGGGACGAACTATGCTGGCTGGCAGTTCCAACCCGATCGGGCAACGGTGCAGGGCGCCGTGGAGTCGGCCATTCAAAAGGTCACCGGGGAACAGCTGCGGGTGATTGCCAGCGGCCGAACCGATGCCGGCGTTCATGCCGAAGGCCAGGTTGTCAGTTTTCGATCGGCGACCGAACTGCCGGCCGACGTATTGGTCAAGGCGTTGAACGCAAACCTGCCTCACGACATCGCGGTGTCGGATGTCGCCGACGTGGCTGCGGATTTTCACGCGATTCGCTGCGCGGTACGCAAACGGTATCGCTATCTGATTAGCGATGGTCCCGTGCGCGACGTGTTCGCTCGACAATACTGTTGGCAATATTCTCAGTCGCTGGATGTCGATGCCATGCAGCGCGCGGCCGCCGCGCTAACGGGCGAGCATGACTTTCGCGGTTTCGAATCCAGCGGCGCACCGCGCCAGTCAACGGTTCGCACGGTCTACGAGCTGACGGTTCGCCGCCGGCCGGACAGCAAGATAGAAATCGAAGTCGAGGCCGACGGATTTCTATACAATATGGTACGCGCCATCGTGGGCACGTTGGTCGAAGTCGGGCGTGGCGCAGAAACCGCAGATTTTCCCCAGCAGGTGCTGGAGGCCTGCGACCGTCGAGCAGGGGGGGCGACGGCGCCACCGGAAGGTCTGGTACTGCTGCACGTCGATTATGGTGATTGATGAAGTGGTGACTATTAGTTAATGGCAGTCGTTTTTCTCTGTAGCTGGATTCGCAAGAATTCAGATCGAAGTGGTGATTACCTGAATTCTTGCGAATCCAGCTACCTCCAATATCAATAGTCATCGTCTACCAGTGCAATCGGTGAATAATGCGAGTCGCCCACGTCATCACTCGTTTAATTATTGGCGGGGCACAAGAAAACACGGTCCTCAACTGCAAAGACCTGCGCGAGCGGTACGGTGACGACGTCCTGTTGATAACGGGGCCGGCGCTTGGGCCGGAGGGCAGCCTGATGTCGCAAGCCGTCGCAAACGAAATTCCTTTGCACTGCGTCGACTCCTTGCGGCGTCCGATTCACCCCTGGCGCGATCTGGTCGCTTATCGCGAAATCCGGCGCGTGTTGCGAGATTTCCAACCCGATGTGGTTCACACGCATAGCGCAAAGGGGGGTATTCTGGGCCGCTACGCCGCACGGGCACTAGGTGTTCGTGCAATCGTCCATACCGTTCACGGTGCGCCTTTTCATCCGTACCAATCCGCATTGGCGCGCGGCCTTTTTCGCAAATGCGAGCAGTGGGCGGCGAAACGATGTCATCATTTGATCAGCGTAGCCGACGCGATGACTGATTTGATGGTCAACTCCGGCGTCGCACCACGACAGAAATTCACGACTGTTTATAGCGGGATGGACGTCGATTCCTTTCTGGCTGCCGACCAGCATCGCGATCAAGCAAGACAAGCACTCGGCTACCAGCCCGACGACATCGTCGTAGGAAAGATCGCACGCCTATTTCGTTTGAAGGGACATGAAGACGTCCTGTTAGCTGCCGGCGACGTCATCCGCAAGCAGCCCAAGGTAAAGTTTTTGTTTGTCGGGGATGGCGAACTGAAGGATTCTGTTCAACGCCGAATTAACGACATGGGCCTGCAGGATCATTTCATTATTACAGGGCTTGTCGCGCCGAAAAAGTGCCGGAGCTGATCGGGGCGATGGACATATTGATTCACACCAGCTTGCGTGAAGGACTACCTCGCACGTTACCGCAGGCGTTGATCGCCGGCCGGCCCGTGATCAGTTACGACATCGACGGCGCTCGCGAGGTTACCCTGGAAGGTGTCACCGGGCATCTGATTCCACCGCAAGACACGGCCGCCTTGGCCACCTGCATTCTGCATCTGGCCAACGATGCCGACGCACGGACCCGTATGGGTGGCGAAGGGCGTAAGCGATTTACCGAGTGTTTTCGCCATGAAAATATGACGGCCCGCTTGCGTGCAATCTACCAGCGGCTGCTGGATGGGCTGTCGGTCAATCCGGCATAGCGATTTTCGCTTGCAAGTTGTTTTCTAGCAGACGCAACTCTGATATCATGGAACAAGATACGATCAGATCAATCTCACCAGACAAAAGGTCGTTTGACGCGACGCATGGCAGCCGCGGCGTTCAGCAGCATACGAAGTGGAGCAATGCGTCAGATGGCACGTGCCACCAAGGACAAACTCACGCCGCACGATACGCTGGATCGATATCGGTTAGTGAATCGTATTGCCATTTCGAAGGCCTGCGAAATCTGGGAGGCAGAGCATTCTCGATCTCGCAAAACGTGCGTCATCAAGGTTCTTTCGCCGCCACTGAGCGGCAATGCCGCTCAGATCAAACTACTAAAGCACGAATTCAATATCGCCAGCGATCTGAAGCAAGAATTGATCATCGAGATGCACGAATATGGCGAAGCCAAGGGGCTGGCGTATATTGCCATGGAACATTTTCCCGGATCGAATCTGAAGCTCTGGAACCACGAACGAGGGCCCGAAAGTTCGGGACTCGTACCGCAGATTATCGTGAACATGGCTACGGCGTTGCAGTACGTGCACCAGCAGGGGATCATTCACCGCGACGTCAAGCCCGATAATTTCCTTGTAAACGACGTGGCCCAGGTGAAGTTGATTGATTTCGCCCTGGCGAAGAAAATACGTGGCTGGTTCGGGCGCCTCATCGACGGCGGCACGAAAGCGCAAGGCACCCTTAGCTACATGTCGCCAGAACAGATTCGCAACCAGAACCAGGACCAGCGTTCCGACATTTACGGATTCGGCTGCGTAGTGTACGAATTGATATCCGGCAAGCCGCCTTACGCGGCTAACAATCCCAACAACTTATTAAACAAACACCTGCGATCGCCAATACCTTCACTGCGCACAACCGACGCAAACGTAACCGATTCGTTTGCGGCCGTCGTGCAAGAGATGTTGGCGAAGCAACCCGACGATCGACCCGCGTCCCTGGACGAAGTGCTCACACGAATTCGTAGCGGTCGCGTTTTCCAAGACTGACCCTTTTTCGAAAACGGACGGACAACGATCAAGCGATGGCATCACCGTCACTACAACTGGACTTCGAAAAGCCGATCGTCGAGCTCGAAGGCAAACTTTCCCAGCTGGAAGCCAGCACAGACGACAGCGCGGAAGCTGCCGAACAAAAACGCGCGCTGCGCCGGGAATTGACCGCGTTACGAAAGAAGATTTACTCAGAACTGGATGCCTGGCAAACCGTGCGTGTCGCTCGACATCAAGAGCGACCCATGACCACGGATTACATCCAGCTGATGTTCGACGAGTTCGTCGAGCTGCATGGTGATCGGTTCTTTGGGGACGATCGGGCGATCCGAGTGGGCTTTGCCAAGCTGGACAAGTACAAGGTCCTGCTGGTTGGCCACCAAAAAGGCAAAACACTGGAAGAACGCAAGCAGTGTTACTTCGGGTGCGCCCATCCCGAAGGTTATCGCAAGGCGCTGGGTAAGATGAGGCTGGCGGCGAAATACAATCTGCCGGTCATCTGCCTGATCGACACTCCCGGCGCTTATCCAGGAATTGGTGCCGAAGAACGCGGCCAGGCCCAGGTGATTGCCGAGAATATGTTCGAAATGTCCCGTCTCCCGACCCCAATCATTTGTGTCGTCATCGGCGAGGGCGGATCAGGCGGTGCCCTGGGGATTGGCGTCGGAGATCGGGTCGGCGTCCTCCAGCATTCCTATTATTCGGTGATCAGCCCGGAAGGCTGTGCTGGCATTCTTTGGAAGAGCGACGAGTACGCGGAACAGGCGGCGACCGCCCTGCGGCTTTCCGCCAAAGATCTGAAGGAATTGGAAGTCATCGACGACGTGATCGAGGAGCCGCTGGGAGGTGCCCATCGAGACCATCACCAGATGGCCGCCCGGCTGAAAATGTATCTGCTCCGAACCCTCCAACAACTGGTCACCGAACCGATCGATCAGCTGCTGGAAAAGCGCTACGGGAAGTACCGTCGGCAGGGTGTCTTTCTAGAGAATGGCGAGCTGCCAGAATGAGCGGGTAAGGGCACGGTTAAAGGCGTCTTTGCGACCGAATAGCAACGTCCGATAATGTTTCTTATGTTCGGTCGGGGGCCTGGTTTCTCGCGGGTATACGCCGCTCCTGCCGTACTGGCCTACCGTAAGCACGCGTACGAAACGGTCATCTGCCTGGCGGTATTTCAACGGGCAATGGTCGGCGATATTCAGGCGCGAATTCAGGCTGATAGCCGCCGTAGGAATCGCTGTACGAATCGGCCGGCTGGTGGTCCACGTGATCGTGATCCAGCTGCTGGTCCAGCCGCTCTAAATAGGGCCGGACGCGGTCGTGAATTTCCTCCGGCATGACCAACGGAGCACGGTCGATCACGTAGCCGATATAGTAGCCGGATCGAGAGTGCAGAATCCCTTCTCGCTGGGTATCGTCCGCCAGCGAAACGGCGAAAAAGGTGATCACGATACACAGCAACCCCCCTTTCGCCAGACCGATCAAAGCACCCAATTGGCGGTCAAATTCCTTCAGTTTCAGGCGGTCGATAAACCCGGCCACGAACCGGAACAGTAGCCAGATCAAGGCCCCGGTTACCATGTAAATCAGCAGCATCGCTACAAACCGATTCAGTGGTTCTTTGGCGCTGACATAGGCGCAAGCTGGCCGCTGAAACGGAGTGCCGCAAAATAACTGACGATCAGCGACGCTAGCGAGGCAAGCTGCCACGCAAAGCCTTTCCAGGCACCAAAAAACATGGCGGCCGCCAATACAATCAACATGACGACATCGTAACCCTGCATGATGGCAAACAAACCTCACGGTTTTGGGCGTTTAGTCCAGCTGGAATCACGCGGAGTATAGCGAGTGGCGCCACAGCGACAACACCATCCACCGTGACTAGCAGTGCTGGCAATGGATTAACCATGCTGGCAATGAACTCACTGTCAATGAAATCACTGTCAACGAGATCACTGTCAACGAGATCGCTGTCAACGAGATCACCGCGTACGATATTACGGACAAAAACATCACCGAGATCCGTGCTGCGAATCTATGCTCCCGACCTGTTCAAAGCTCCGATACATTAGTTGAAGTACTCGTTTTGTACGGATGGCCTTGTTCCGCCCGGCGAATATTCGAGTTCGTTGCTCATTCTACGCTGGCAGGGTACCTGAGCGGAGCGATTCAATTGGCGGGCTTCAAAACGCACATCGGTACCAGCACCACGTTGGGCATTGCCTACGGCAGCGCTGGCCTGTTCTTGTTACCGCAAACCGACGGTCAACTTCCGATTGCATCATGTCTTCTTGCCGCGGGTCTTTGTTCGGTTGGCGGGATGCTGCCTGACTTGGATAGCGATTCGGGCATCCCCCTGCGAGAGACGGTCGCCTTTACCGCGGCCATCGTGCCGATGCTACTGATCCATCGCCTTGCCCACCTGGGACTGTCCCATGAAATGATGGTCGTCACCGGCGGACTGTCGTACCTTTTGATCCGCTTCGGTTTTTTCTCCTTGCTCAAGAAGTACACGGTCCATCGAGGAATGTTTCATAGTATTCCTGCCGCGGTCATCGCAGCCTTGTTGGCATTCCTGCTGTGCACCTGCGAAACCGCGCCGCCGCGCTATTTCAAAGCGGGTGCGGTCTTTCTGGGTTTCATGTCGCACCTGGTGCTTGACGAACTGTGGAGCATCGAATGGAAACGCGGACGATGGAAATTGAAGCAGTCGTTCGGAACCGCATTGAAACTCTGGGGCAATAATACGTTCGCGAACTTTTCAACGTATCTCAAGCTCGCGGTATTGGCGGCGATGGCGTTCGCCGATCCAATCGTGATGGAACGCATCGAGAATCATCTTCATCGCGGCAAAGACGTCCCGCGGATCGCCATCGAGAACATCGAGAAGATCCAAAACATCTGGAAGTAAGCCCGCCGTCCTCTAACGCCAGCTACTTCCGAGTCAAATCGCCCAACATACGAACGGCCGGTCCGGGATCGTTCGAAAGGTTGAGCGTCGCGCATTCCGCGGTGCGCTTCCGAATCGCTCCCCTGCCCTCCGAATCGCTCCCACAACACAACATCAACATTTGGGGATCGGGCCAACAGCAGGTCCGCAACATTTGGAACAACTTGGCGGTGTACAACTTGAATCTTTGGATGCATACGCTGGTCGAACTCTGGGCGTGGGACAAGAGCGGGCAGCAATTGGTCGACCGCGTCGACTCACCGTGGGACGATGCCGAGCGTCGGCCTTCCCACGCAAATCGCCGCAAAGCCCTGCGCAGCCAGATTCTACGAAACGAATTATCGACGATCACCACCGCCTGGTCGCTCCCACAAAAAATCATCCAACTGGTCGAAAGCCTCATGGCGTTGGCGGCATAAACTGAGTCACAAGTCAGAAAGTGCAGGACCACAGCAACGCTTCGGGAATTATCAGGTCGATTCGGTCTAAGCCATCCCGACAGCGCCTCGGACTCGATCAAACGAGGCATCCAACAAGCAAAACAAAACCGCAACACGGCCCGAGTCTGACCCCAAAGCTCCCCACATCGACCGCCTCTTCGGACATAGGCGGGTGCCGACAGCTTTGCTTACCCATCCAGGCACACCGGCGTTATCGTCTTCACTCGCTACGCAAGTCTTTTGCGAAGACGATAACGCCGGTGTGCCTGGATGTCAAGTAGACAGTTCACCTAAGTCCTGTAAAACAATTCGCGAAAAATGGGTATTATTTGCGAACAAATACGCTATACTGTCCATGTGCAAGCCACTGACGACAAAGTACTTAGTAGGATTTATGGCAAGAAGAGGGGTTGGGTATTTACTCCAGCCCATTTTCTTGACTTAGGGAACGAGCGAAGCGTCAGCAAGAGCCTCCAAAACCTCTCAGATCGTGGCCAGATTTTGCGATTAGTGCGCGCGGGTTGTACTCTTATCCCAAGATCCATCCGCGTCTAGGAACGCTCTTACCAACTCCGGAACAGATTGCTCTAGCGCTGGCCGGCAAGGATAGTCTCGCATCCAGCCATCGGGGGCCTATGCAGCCAATCAACTTGGGCTTAGCGAACAGGTTCCCGCCAAATTGATCTTCCTGACCGACGGCGCGAATCGAAAAGTGAAGGTCGGCAACCAGGAGATCCAACTCAAACAAACAACACCCAAAAACATGGTCACTGCCGGACGCGTCAGTGGCTTGGTGATTCAGGCGCTGCGCTATCTCGGCAAAGAGCACGTGGACGAACGGACCATGACCATTTTGGCGCACCGCCTCAGTACCGAAGACCGCCGTCAATTGATCAAGGACATCCGCTATGCACCAGCTTGGATCGGCACGATCTTTCGACGCTTGGCCCAAGAGGGCAGTTAACCGTGGATGGCTTCGCCAAACTTTCCAGCGACCAGCGCAGACCCTTCTTTGAGCAAGCAGCAGCACGACTCGGCATCAGCGCCCAAATCATCGAAAAGGACTTTTGGGTTGTCTGGAGCCTCAAGCGGCTATTCTCTCTCCCGGAGTTTCAGGGACAACTGACGTTCAAAGGGGGAACTTCTCTGTCGAAGGTCTACAGGATTATCGAACGATTCTCCGAGGACGTTGACGTTGCCATCGACCGCGCTTATCTCGGATTCGGCGGTGATATGCAACCCGAGAACGCCAAGGGAAAGGAACAATCGCGCCGTATTAAAAAACTCAAGGCCGCCTGCCAAGCCGTCATCACGGAGCGGATCTCGCCTCAATTGGAAACGGCCATCGGTGCGGAACTTCCCGAAGATGGGACGTGGAGTCTCACGCCCGACCCCGCCGACCCCGATCAACAGTCACTGCTGTTTGAATTTCCCGCTACGATCACTTCGGGACTCGCTCCCTATTTCGCCCGCTCGATCAAGATCGAAATGGAAGCACGGTCCGATCATTTTCCGGTTGAAGACGCGGATTTGACTGCGTATGTTGCGGATGCACTTCCGGATGCGATCGTTGATAAGGCAGTTCGCGTGCGAGTACTTGAAGCGAAGCGTACGTTTTGGGAGAAGGCAACGATCCTCCACGCACACTATCACGAACCAGAAGGAAAAAAGCTGCCGGCCCGCCTGTCTCGCCACTACTACGATGTCTTTCAATTGGCGAACAGTAGTGTGCTAGATCGAGCCCTGGAGTCTCATGACATCTTGGCTCGCGTCGTGGCTCACAAGACGGTCTTTTTCAAGGCTGCCTGGGCCAATTACAAGACGGCGAGTCGCGGGACGATGCGATTGGTGCCGCCAGATCGACTTGTGACATCGCTGAGACAGGACTATGAGGACATGCAACCCATGTTTTTCGGCGAAGCGCCTACCTTCGATGCGATCCTCCGTCGCCTCCAAGAACTGGAAGATCACATCAACAGGTACTGAGGTAGCAGCAAGCGAGTCGCCTTCGAAAGAATAAAGCAGGGGGACAGAAAGAATAAAGCACTGTCAGTTGTCAGGTTCCGTTTTGGTTGACCGGGTGCAGCCGGCGTCCGAGGCTGCCACGGGGTCAGGGCTGCCACGGGGTCAGACTTGTGATTCGGGATTCAGGTCTAATGCGCGCTCGATCGAAGTCACGATGCGGGCGGTCTTGTTTTGCTTGTTGGACGCCTCGTTTGATCAAGTCCGAGGCGCTGTCGGGATGGCTGAGACCGAATCGACCTGATAATTCTCGAAGCGTTGCTGTGGTCCAGCGACGACACAACATCGCGGCCATGTCCCGGCCGCCGGCTCCGCTTCGATAGCCGCAATACTGCTCAGTCGAAACGCCATATTGCTTCGCGGTTGCTGCCAAGATCGCATCGACCGAGACCGGGTGCAGCCGGCGTCCGCGGCGACGGTTCGCCCCTTCGTCATCACCGGCCGCCATTGCCAACATCCGCTTCAAGAAATCTTCGCTGCCGTAGACCCAATCCCGAAGTCGATCCAGTTTCGCGCTCGCTCGAGCCGTTCAGGCCCGCTTTGACAAACTTCCGATACGCAGCGAAAGGGTCTTTGCCGCCGTGTTGGCCAGACCAGTACCGATGGTGATCCTCGTAGGCAATCCAGTCGTACCGCTTGCTCTTGCGGGCATAGCCACCGTAACTGCTATAAGGATATACCTCGGGTGTTGCGGCCAGTGGTTTTGATCCGTTACAAGGATTCAAGTGGATATAGCGGCTCAAATTCCAGTAGTACGCTTCGTCTTCGACAGGGAATGCCTTGTAGCGACCTTGAAACAAATGCCCGCTTCGATGGTTCCGCTTGGCGTACCAATTGGCGTAGCCCGATAACCAGTGCTGCATCCCTCGAGAAAGGTTTGGCTGGGGCGTTTTGATCAGCGCATGAATATGATTTGGCATCCAGCAGTAGGCGATCACAATCCATCCGCTGCGATCGACTTCTTCGGCCAGTCCACGCGTGAACCGCTGGTAATGCCCGTCATCATGAATGATCTTCCGGCGACCGTCACCTCGCGTCACCACATGGTAGATGGCGCCGGGAAATTGGACTCGGGGTTGCCGAGGCATGCGTCGGTCCCCTACGTGAAGGCTCAAATATTGCACAAAAACAAATTCTGCCACGATGCGGACAATGGCTCAATCCCGAATCCCAAGCCTGACCCCGGAATCTGACCCCGGAATGGCTCTCCAACATACGAACGGCCGGTCCGGGATCGTTCGAAAGGTTGAGCGTCGCGCATTCCGCGGTGCGCTTCCGAATCGCTCCCCTGCCCTCCGTTTCACTCCCCTGCCCTGTGCACCCCCCTTCTCTTGTCGACGCCACGACTACCGGTCCTCCGTGTCAATCAAAATTGTCACCGGTCCGTCGTTGGTCAACGACACCTGCATGTCAGCGCGGAAGACTCCCGTCTGAACGGGTAACCCGAGATCGCGCATCTGTTCGACAAAGCGACCGTAAAGCAATTCCGCTGTTTCAGGCGGTGCCGCTTTGACGAAGCTCGGCCGACGACCTTTGCGACAGTCGCCCAGCAAAGTGAATTGGCTGACGACCAGGATACTGCCGCCGCAATCCTGAACGGACCGGTTCATTTGTCCCGCTTCGTCGGCGAAGATCCGCAAGCCGGCGATTTTCTCAGCCAGCCATAGCGAGTCCGCCTCTGAATCCTCTGCGGCAACACCCAGCAAAACGAGCAAACCGACTTCGATGCGACCTGTTGTTTCGTTACCCACGCTAACGTGAGCCTCACTAACTCGTTGAACACAGGCGCGCATGGATTACAGTCGTGAGTTGAGAGTTTTCAGTTCGCCGTCGAATTGCGTGCGAAACATCCGCGCACGATAGCGGGTGCGACAAAGGCCAGGTTGCCGATCAACATCACCAGGCCAAACGTGATCATACCCATGCAAAATGCGATTCCCAGGTGCATCAGAACCGCAAGCGCCAGGACGATGGGCCGCGTTAGCTTGGGCCACACCAGCGCGAAGTACGAGATCTCGAACCAGACGGTGAGGTGAGTGAGAAAGGCACCGAACATTGGCCAGTCCGCCAGCCATGTCAGATCGACCGTTTGGTACTCAAGATTTCCGACCGACGCCCACATCGCCGTGCCATCCCACCAGGTTGAACCTAGCAGCTTGCGCGCGCCCGCATAGAAATAGATGACGCACATATGAATCTGAATCAGCCGGATCGCGAGGTTCGCACTGATACTTGGCTTGACGAGCAGGTTAACACGCGGATTGACGAGGTCGACACTATTTCGCCGTCGACGTAACACGGCGTCCAGGGAATACCGTGCGCCGCATGGCCCCAACATCAAGTACATCGCCAACATCACGTTGATCTGATCCAGGCCAAACAAGGCGCCGGTTGCGCGGTGCAGATAGTTTAAGGTTGCAAGGTATGCCAGGATCGCAACCGCGCGGCTCCACAGCCCCAGCGTCAACAATAGAAAAATGATCAGCGATGCGATATGAATGGCCCACAACGCCACGGGCGAACGAACCCACTGAAACAGTGACCAGTGATACAAGCCTAAGCGATCTTGTTCGGCAGCGCGCCAAGCCCATTCGGACGACAGACTATCGCTGGAGATCCATGCATCCGCGCCAAAGAACTCCTGCAAGCCCAGGGACCAGACGAGGTGGGTATACAGCAGCATCAGGCCGATGCAAATTCTGATCAGTGACAACGTCGCGGGATCGGTTGGCGTAAACCAGAAACCATTCCACCCCGCGACAACCGATCGCAACCAGTCGCCTGTGGCACGCACGACGGTACTCACGTCGGCTCCTCCGCCGTAACGATAGCGATCGGCTTTGGTTCGTCTACCTCGTACAACCTTTTGTCGTCGAGACGCAGGCCTCCCCGCACTTCCAGCGGGCTCGGCACCCGGTGTCGAATCAAGCGCAGGCGTACTTCCTTGGCGTGATGCTTCTTCAGAAGATGTTCAGCATAGGAACGTGCGCGAGCAAGATAACGATCTCTGAGAACCTGCCAGCGCTTGTAGTCCCGCTGCCATTCCTTCATGATTCGCGGATCCACCGATTCTGGCGGCGGTGGCGGACCGCGTTCGGGCTCGGCCATCCCCGCCAACTGTTCACTCAACATGAAGTGCCGGTGATAAAGTAGCCGCGGCCAATGCCGTTCCGCGTCTGGCAGATCGCCTTCCTCGAAGGTACCGTCGGCGTGATCGATTTCGTAATGAACGATTGCCGAACTGAGACCGGGATCGGGGGCGAAGAAGGCGTAACCGTGGCTGATGTTTCCCGCTTCCAGATAGGGCGCCGCCCACTGGGTCACACGAATTGCCAACGCGGAGTTGGGCGGCACAAAGGCCAGCGGCGTCACAATCACCACGGTCAAGTGCGCTAGCAGCAGCAGGCTGATCAGCGGTCGCCAGCGCGCCCACCGCGTTTCCGCTGGATCACCATCGGCCACCCCCTGTTTCGACTTCTTGCGTACCATGACCTGATTATGCTCGCCCGGCACGCTGTGGAAAACACCAGAGAGGGAGTCTTTCCCTTGCGAGAATCCTACGAATCACGCGTATGATGGGTCTCCGAGCCTATCGAGCCCACCGTACTATAATAAATCGACGGGTTCGGAGACCCATCGTATGGATTTGAAGCCGCGATTCAAACGGTGACCCCACAACGAAAACGGCCTCTGCATCCCTTTGGGTGCAGAGGCCGTGCGTAGATCGAATGGAGTCATTCTAGCGACTTAACGCTGCCGAGCCGCCGCAACGGACGCGACGTCTGCCGTATCAAAATCAATCGTCAGATCGCGGCTTTCGCCCGACGAAAGACTGATACTTAGCTGACGTACCAGTGAACGGCCCTCCCGTTTGACTTCCGCCCGAATGACGTAGTCGTCCCACTTCTCTCCCTCCGCGAGTCGTCGAGTCGAAAACTCACGGACTGGACCGGTCGACTTGGTTGCCGACCCCGCAATGGAGACCTCTGCGTCAGACGGTACGTGTAGGCGCAACGTCGTTTTGGGCGCTTCGTCGGAGGCGTCAGGTTGCGACACGACACTCGGAGCTGCTTCAACGGGCGGCAGGTTAAACGCCAGTCGGGACGTTTGACTCGGTGTCACAAAGGCGACCTTCGTGTCCGTGGATGTCTGACCATCCCGCTGCACTTCGGCGCGAACTTCGTATTTGTACCGCTGACCGGCAGCGAGCCCGCGCGAGACGTACGTGCGCGTGGTACCAACCGATTTCGTTTCGTAACCGTTGATGTATACCTTCGCGTCCGCCGGTACCGAAACGCTTATCAGAACACTATCCGAACTCACACTCGTCTGAGAATCGTCGGCCGCGGCGTCCGAACCGCCCGCGGGAGTTGGCTCGCTGTCGTAGTTCTCACCACTTGTCGTCGGCGAGCCGTAGTAGACGGGATCACTTTGACTCTCGTATTGGACGGGAGCGCTGTGGCTGTACGACGACACGTAGCCGCCGGCACTGCCGTAAGAGCCAACCGAGCCTGAAACTCCGTAAGAGCTGTAGGAATAGCCTCCGCCGCTGGAGCCATAGCTGCCACTGGAGCCATAGCTACCATACGAACCATAGCTGCCGCCGCTGGATCCCCAGCTACCACGCGAACCGTAACTACGGCGCGAGTACCGGTGCACATGGCGCCCACCGCCCCGACTCCCGTACGAACCATAGCTGCCACCCGACGAACCCCAGCTACCGCCGGACGCGCCCAGCTACCACCGGATGAACCCCAGCTACCGCCAGAAGAACCCCAGCGGGCATCCGCGTCCGATGACGCAAGCAGCGCAATTGAAGCTGCACCAAGCATGATTCCCAGTAATTTCATTTTTCGGCAAGTCATTGCAGTCCTACTCCAATGTGTAATAAACAATGCTGGTACCAGCGACAAAGCATTGCCAGCATCTCGTACGAGCTTAATCATAAGCTATCACTATTCAAGTAGTCTAGGAAAATTTTTCTGATATTGAGAGCTAGGTCACCTGGGTTAAAGTTTCCGCGACAAAGTAGTGGATTTTCGGATGTTTGGGCAATTTCTGGGGGAATTCCTTGGCTCCGAAGCGTCCCGTAGCGACCGCTTTAGGGTAATTGCGTTAGCTGTGTGCTGTTCGCCAACAAGGCTAGCAAAGTGATCTTTTGCAAGCCGTTCCCACTGCGGGCGTGTCTTGGCACCGACGCTTTCGTCATCCCCCCAATCGCACGCTGTGTCGCCACCATCGATCGAAATGATGTGGGAACTGCCGAGGCGGCAGCGCTATAATCTCGCCGACCAATCGAAGCGGTCGATGGGAAACACACGGTGCGTAACGATCAACTTCCGATTCGCAATTGGCTGCGGCAATTGCCCTGGTCGATTCTTGTGACGACCGTCTTGTTGATGCTGCTGGGATTAGTCGCAATCGCCCGCAGCGAGCAACTGGCAGGAAGTTCGCTCCGTTACTTTCGACTGCAATCGTTTTTTGCCCTGTTGGCGATTGCGGCAATGTTGTCAGCCAGTCTTCCCAGTTATCGTGCGCTTAGCCGCTGGAGCTATGCACTGATGGCGACCGCTGTCGTGCTGCTGGTCGCCGTTTACTTCTTCCCGCGGATCAACGGCGCTCATCGCTGGATCCGCGTGGGTCCGATAGGGATCCAGCCATCGGAATTTGCCAAATTGGCATTCGTGATGGCACTGGCACGCTGGTTAATGCACTGGGAAAACCTCCGGCGTCCGGGCGGCGTTTTGATGCCGACCGTCCTGACCTTGATACCGGTCTTGTTGATCGTCCGCGAGCCTGACCTGGGAACGGCGCTGACCTTCCTGCCGGTGATGCTTGTCATGTTGTACGCCAGTGGAGCGCGTCGCCGCGATCTGCTTCTGGTGACGGCCATCGGATTGATGATGATGCCAATCGTATGGTCGCAGATGAGTCGTGAACAGAAGTCGCGTGTCACGGCAATGTTGAATCAAAGCGGGGCCGGCGATCGTCCCGACGGAGATCAGTACCACCTGCATCGGGCCAAGCAGACGTTGGCGATGGGAGGCGTATTGGGCACGTGGATCGCAACCGACGAGCAGGCCGATCCGGCACGCTACCTCGTCCCTGCCGCCGCCACCGATTCGATCATTTGCATCATCGGGGAACGGTTTGGATTCGTCGGCATCGGCGTGACACTCATGCTGTACGCCGTCCTCGTCTGGCGATGCCTGGCGGTGGGGTGCCGAACTCAGGAACCATTTGGACGACTCGTGTCAGTTGGCATCGCAGCGCTGATCGCCGTCCAGGTTTTGATCAATACGGGAATGATGGTCGGCTTGTTACCTATCACAGGTCTGTCGTTACCGTTGATCAGCTACGGCGGTTCTGGACTGCTGGCGCATGCGTTAGCCCTGGGTCTGGTTTTGAATATCGGTTTGCGCCCCGGCTACGAGCTGGCCGGCGAGCCATTTCGAGTGGCGGCCGTCCGCGCCGCCGCGTAGCCGAAAAATTCAGGCTGTTACTTGACGGCGGTCCGCGCCTCAATGCCAGGCCTCGATCGCTTGCTTCAGTCGTTCCACGATCTGCGGATGTTTTTCGGCCAGATCGTTTTTTTCGTGCGGGTCGTCCTTCAGGTTGAACAGGCGCTGTGGCGCCTTATCCCACACGTGCAGGTTGCGGTAGTGCGTCGTGTCCTTGCCATCGTAACGCACCAGCAACTTCCATTCGCCTTCAACGCACCAGAGATACTGCAGGGTGTCGTCCGGATTGCCAACCGTCATGTTGTGAGTCGAATGGCAGACCCCGAAGACCCGTTTGCGGCCCTGCCGGGCATCCGCATCCATCAGGTTGATCCCCGTACGATCGGCGGGAGCCTCCACGCCGGCCGCCGCGGCGATGGTGGGAAAGAGGTCGATGGCGTGAGCGAAGTCCGGGACCCGGCCCGGCTGCACATGCCCCGGCCAGCAGACCATCATCGGAGTGCGGATACCGTTCTCGTAGGGCGAACTCTTTGATCGCTGCGCATATTCTTTCCACAACTTCTGGTTCGGGTCATCAGCATTCGTGCTGCGAGCCCCCAGCCGTTGTCGCAGATGTACAGAACCAGCGTGTTTTCGGTAATCTGCTTCTGGTCGAGGTAGTCGAGCAATTCGCCACAGGTTTCGTCGAACCACTCACACATGGCGTAGTACTTCGCGACGTCTTTTGCGCGACCATTCTGGGTGTATTTGTCCAGCAGACGCTGGGGCGGATCGTGCGGCGTGTGGGGCAGGAAGGGCGCGTACCAGACGAAGAAGGGCTTTTCTTCCGCGACCGCCAGATCGATGAAGTCCGTCACCGGCTGCATGCCTTCGCGCCCGATCTTCAAGCCCGCATCACCGTGCCGCCCGCCCCGCTGCGGGTTACCGTGCGTCATGCCGTGAGTGAATCCGCCATCCTCAAACGAGCCCTCCCACCACTTGCCTGACTGGTGAGCCAGGTAACCGCTGGAGGTCAGCGCTTTGATAAAGGTGGGGTGCTGGTGGAAGGCCTCGCGCAGTGGCACGTCCAACGCCGCGCGATTGTTGTGCCCATTGACGTCATTGCCCGTGATTCCGTACTGAAAGGGATAGAGCCCGGTCGCCATCGATGCCAGGGACGGCCGGCATAGCGGCGCCGCCACATAGCCGCGCTGGAACAACAGGCCGCGCCTGGCCAACTTGTCGAGGTGGGGCGTCTGGATGTCCGCATGCCCCATGAACCCGTAGTCGGTCCACGCCTGATCATCGCTGATGATCAGCACGATGTTGGGCCTGGTGGCTTCGGCCGCGAACAGGGAAACGCCCGGCCCCAGCAGTAACGTGACAAATGTGAATATGGTTTTCATCGTGATGTTGCCATGCGGGACGCTTGTCGTCCCTTTTCTGCTTGCCCTTCTTGGTCCGTGGCTGCTTGACGATCAAGCGCTGATGCCGTCCGTCAACATCAAGAAAGCGGTTTCCAGATTGATCTCTTCTTCACGGAACAACGTCAAGCGAAATCCGGCATTTACCAGCGCCGTGGGCAGGTTCGAATAATCGGTCTGATCCGGAGCCAGTGTCACTTTGAGATAGCCGTCCGCCTGTTCGATGCGATCGACATTGTCTTGTGATTCCAGCAATCTGGCCGCGGCTTCTAGATCGCCTTGAACAGCAACTTGCAGCACTGGCTGCTGGCGTATCCGTTTCATGACTTCGGCCACATCCTCATTCACGATTAGCTGGCCGTGTTGAATGATCCCCACTTTGTTGCAGACGTCGGCCAATTCAGGCAGGATGTGGCTGGAAACCATGATCGTTTTTCCCATGGCGCCCAAGCGTTTGATCAGCTCACGCATCTTAATTCGCGCTCGCGGATCCAGACCACTGGCCGGTTCGTCCAACAGCAACACGGCCGGATCATGTAACAGCACACGCGCCAGTCCCAATCTTTGCGTCTGGCCACGCGATAAGGTGTTGGCCATTTCATCGCGCTTAAACGTCAGGTCGACCAGGTCGAGTACCCGTTCGCATACCTCTTTCCGCTGCTGGCCATTGATCCGATAACTGGCCGCGAAGAATTCCAGGTATTCGATGACTTTCATGTCGTCGTAGACGCCAAAAAAGTCCGGCATATAGCCGACAATCCTGCGGATCTCGCGAGGATGCGTATAGATCGAATGGCCACCGACGTAGGCTTCGCCCCATGTCGGATCCAACAACGTCGCGATCATCCGCATGGTCGTGGTCTTCCCCGCACCGTTGGGGCCAATAAAGCCGAAGACATCGCCTTCAGACAATTCGATGTCCAGACTCTTCACGGCAAAGAAATCGCCGTACTTCTTGGTTAGGTCCTTCGCTTTAATCACGGTTGGTTAGCGCTCACTTTTCGTTTGAAGGGCGAGAGTCCGGGTCGGCGGGTGGCGAGTCAATCGAGAAGACGAAACGATAATAGGTCAACTGTTGCTTCGACAAGGCGGAAATATTGTGTTCATCGTCATGGACTTCAAGACCGGCGTGGGTCGATCGACCGAGTAGAATCGCCTTGCCATCGGCAAGCAAGCGACTCATGTCGACAAATGACTGATACCGGTTTTTCAGCGGAGTATACTCCAGGCCTCCCGCAGCCTCATAAAACATCATCCGCCTCATTATCCGAGTCAGATCCAGTCGTTGTTGATCGGTCTCGATTGTCCAGTCACCCAGTCGCGTCAAGTAGCTTTCGACCGCGCGAATATTCATGTCCAAATCGTCGGTCACGACCGCCGTTTGGCCAGCTTCGAGTGACCCCAAGAGGTACACCCAACGCTTATACAAGAGGGCGCATTCAACAAGGTCGACATCCGTGGCGTTTCGCACGCTGCCGACAAGCAGGTTCTCTGGCGAAGACGGCGAAGGATGCAGTTCCGGTTCAATCTTTGCACTCGTCCTGCCGCGCAGCCGACCCACCAGTGTCTTCGCCGACCAGATCGGAATCGGTAGAGCATCCATTCGGCCGTGATCGGGGTCCATCGCGTATTCCACGTCGACCTGTGGAGGTGTGGCGACCGACTGCATTCCGCCCAAGGCCCCGCCCGGCAGCCCAAGCCACGACAAGCTAGCCGAGCTTCCCTGTTGCTGGCGCGGCGCGGGTGCGGGTGCCCGTCCGGCACCCGCGATCGTAGCGAAAGGTCATAGAGATCCGTTCGCGGACTGAACAGGGTCAACCACGTCGTCGCCCGGTAGTCGGACCGCTGCAGGTCGATGTCGACCAGACTGACCTGATTACAACGCAATTGATCCCCTTTCGCCTTGGTCGCCAGGTAGTAAAACGCCGCGCTCGAGAGGACGACCAGCAAGGGAAAAGTTATCCAGGTCAACTCCATCCGTTTGGACAGTCGCTTCAAGGCAAAATAGTCGCCCGGGGCCAGAATCAGAACGTAGAAAAAGCAGAGCACAAAGAACAGGCCGAAAGAGAGCAACTGCACGCCCTGCGCACTAAAGTCGTCTAGCGCACTGCGCAGCTGAGCCGAAAGGTCGTCATAGCCCAAATGCGCAAGCTCGCCCGGCAACTCGGTATCCCGTATGGATTGATCCGCGCCGTCCGCGAGCAGCAGCTTGGCGATGAGATTTTCGGTACCATTCCAGGTCTCAAACTGCGGCCGCGCCAGATCGATCGCCAGGAATACGACTTCACCAAACCCAACAGCACTTCGGATTAATACCGGAAAGTCTGCCGCTTCGCGACCTTCAAAGACGACGATGTCTCCTTCGACGTCGACGGACCTGGGCCCGCGAATGACAAGTGGCCGACCAACATCGTCCTCAAAATTCAGTTGCTCGCGACTGCGACAATAGGCTTCCAAAGCGCGCAGCGGCGGAAGGTTAATCATCTCGACGGTGCGACCAGGCATTAGTTCGGCCAGCGGACTGTCCTCGGACAAGAGATGCCGACCATCTTCATCAACGGCATCATCAACGGACAGAACCACCTGCCCTCCGCCCCGCAGCCACGTCGTTAACGCATCGAGACGTGCGACGTGGCGCGCTTGCTGCAATTGTTGCACCTCCGTCAGGCTCCCGGAAAGGATTACGGCGTCCACGCCTTCGTATCCGTACCACCGCAACGGAAGTCGGTCCAGATCGTTCACCGCAACAACCCTCGCATTCAACTGTCGAGTGACGGGATGACGATCGACGATGTCGGCGAGATAGGGTATCGAACCGATCGTGACTACCAGAAAGTCAGCGGTCGGCATGCCTGGGTGCTGTCGGAGATCGATCACGTGTCGATCCATGACCTCGCCTCGTTGTAGAAGCTCAACCGTTACGCTGCCAGAGACGCGCCCGATGCGAGTGTAGGCAACGACACGCGCTTCCTGATTGTCCAGCCTGGCGATCGAGTGCGGCTCGACCTTTTCCACGACCCGCGCCGCGACCGCGTCGTTGTCCGGCGCCGTGACCGCGATTTCAAGATCCGCAATCTCAAGATCGGTGGCATCCGCGATGTTGGACAGCGTGACCGAGACGGGCGTCCAGCATCCCAGCTTATACTGGCCGTCGAAGCCTAGCTGCACCGATTGGATCCCGACGCCGGAAGCTTCCGAGGCACTTGCCGGCGGTGGAAAACACCAGAAGATCGTGCTTAGCATTACTAACACGAAACGGCGAGTTGGGAATTGAGCAATGCCGAACGGCGGCAAGTTGCGCTGCGGCGTGCCGGACTGGCGAGCGGACTCGACGCCAGACTTGCGCAAATCGCTGCAGCGCCCTGACCGGCATTTCATGGCTTCTCCGCGTCGTCGCAGGTACAGACCAACTGACCACATCCGGGGCAGCCGGTCGCATACTTCTCTGCGATTGCCGTCGCGAGGTCGACATCCAGTATATTCGCGATCGTCGCCAGCCAGGCGAGGACGTCCGCAAATTCTTCGTGACGTTCCGCTGAGCTTCCGTCGCGCATCAAAGATGCCAATTCGCCAATCTCTTCGATCAGCCATACAAACGTTCCGTCGACCCCTCGCGCGACATCCTTTTCGTAGTACATTTCGCGAATCAGGTCTTGAAACTGGCGGACCGTGATGTCGCGGCTGTTGTTGTCGGGCTTTTTCGGCGTATCGGTCACTTGTCCAGACTCTCCAATAAGACGTCGGCACCTGGATACTCAGGATCCAGTTCCAAAAGTTTAACCAGCACCTGCCGGGCCCTGTCTTTCTTGCCCGCCTGAACGCAGATATCAGCCAGTGCAAACCGCAAGTGCAGCTGACGTTGCTCCATCTCAATCGCCACATCGTATTCTTCGATTGATTCGTCATACTTCTTCTGGGCGGCCAGCGACTCGGCCAGCATGCGGTGCAGTTCGACATCCAAAACGTCGATGTGAATTCCCTCGGTCGCCCACCGCTGTGCGACAATATATTCCTTATTCGCTAACGACACTTGCGCCAGTTTCTTTCTGGTGACCAGATCGTCCGCGTCCAACATTGCCATTTCGACCAGCAATGGCAGCAGTTTTTCTTCGTCATCGGTCTTGAGATGAAGACGCGCAAGTAATTTTGTCCACGTCACATCCCAGGGAAATTTACGTTGTCCCAGCTCATAAAGTTCGGCCGCCTCGCCGTATTCTTCGGCCGTGTACTTCAGTCCGGCCAGCAGCTGAAGTAGTTTAGGATGGGGTTCGTCCCGATCCAGGGCAGCCTCCAACATGTCGACGACATCCGTGGTATCGCCGATCACCAGCCGCAGCCGCGCTTTCACGTAAATTCCTGCCTGATGACCGGGATGGGCCTCCAGCACCTTGTTGGCCAGGTCACCCGCCTTGGGGTACGCTTTGCGTCGCAGAAAAGCGATCGCCATCTGTCCCAGCAAATCTGGATCTTCCGGTTTCTGCTCCAACGCTTTGGTCAATTCAGTAAACGACAGTTTCTGTTCCGGCACCAACCGTCAGGCTGTCGACGATCTTTTCTACATGTTCCTTGTAACCCTGCTCGAACTCTTCCAACGAGACCTTCAAGGCCGTTTGAATCGCTTCCGGAGTTCCCAGGTTGTCGCCATAGGCCTCCAGCAACTTGGACAGTTTGTCTTCGCCAAATTTTTCGACAACGTATTCCGCGTACAACTCAGCCTGGCAATAGGCCATTTGCCAGTCATCGCTGCTCGACGGCCGAATGAACCCCAGGTTAATCGTCTGCAAATCAAACGTTTTGCCGGCAGGCACGCGGCGTACCAGCATTTCATTCCACTCTGGCGGGCGAGGAAACCCTTCGTTGTAAACCGCCAGGGCCTCGGTAAACCAATGCGGAATCCGAAAGTTCGTTTGCTGGAGGTTAATGACGTGAACGAATTCGTGTTTGACAACCCGCGCCCAATTAAATTCCTTTTTCATGTCACCGGGGGAAACCATGGCAACCATTTTTCCCGCGCAGGCACCAATCGTGTGGATATGCGGCAATCCGACCATGCGGGCACTGAACCAGCCGTGGCCGCCGGTGTTCTTGGCTTTATTGAAGATCTCGAACAGCGATTTTTCCGGTGGCTCGAACCCCATCAGAGCGCATAACTGCGGATGAATCTCTTCAAGATAATTAGCGACATAGCGCGCCAGGATTTTGTCGTGTTTGGGATCGAACCGAATCAGATAATGTTCCGTTTCCAGCGTTTCGTAGGTATCCAGTACCTCCAGAACTTCCAAGCTGTTCTTGACGCGCACATTGCCGAAATCAACTTCGAAGGCTTTTTCCAGCAGCGTGCGGGCCCGATCCTCTTCTCCCAGGCGCATGTGAACCAGCGCCAGCTTGCCGTACCCCCCGACCGATTGCGGCATCACGCGAATCGCTTCGCTGAAAAAATGCGCCGACTCCGGATAGCGGCGCATGGTATCGAGACTGTCCGCCAGTGATTCCAGAAATTCGCCAGGATGCGGATTGCGCTGGAAAACCTGTTGGTAGATCTCCCCCATGCGGGTACCGACCGGATCCTTGCGAAGTCCGTCGACGCAGCCGCGTGCGGCAGCCAATCGGCCTAACATTGGTTCACTGTGTGGATTCAGCTTCGCCGCACCATCCAGAATTTTTTCTGCCGCGGCGGGTTCGAAGTTAGCGAACTCAATATCGGCCTTCAGCAGTTGTGCTTCCAACAGGTGCGGATTGATTTCCAGTGCCCGTTCAATCGATGTCTTGGCCTTCTCCAATTCGTAATTTTGCAGAGCAAGTTCTGCCACGGCAGCGTGAACTTCCGCGGCATTGGGATTGATCTTCAGCGCGGCTTCGAAGTCAACCGCGGCATCTGCCTGATTGTATTTCTCCAGGAACAACCTTCCCGATTCTAATCGCGCCGGCCAAAAGTCTTTTCTCAAGGCGAGCGCGTCAGGATAAAGCTGATTGACCAGGAAATTGAATTGGTCGTGCAGGCGATTCCAACGAGCGAACTGCACCGCGCCCAGGCCGACGTATCGCAGGGTATGCGGATCGGCGAATTTGTCGGTTCGGTTGTAGAAGTCGACAAACCACTCGTACGCCTTGTTCGCATCGTCCAGACGGCCGTGCAGGCGGTGCAATTCGGCCACCACCCACCGAGCGGCCGGTTCGTCAACGTTCAACTGCATTGCGGCATCCGACCATTTCTTCGCGGCCGCCAAGTCACCCGTTAAGAGGGCCAAGTTCGCAAGGGATCCGCGAATCCTGGCATCCTTCGACAATGGCGCGGCCGCGGCTGTCAGCGTCTTACGGGCCTCGTCATATTTTCCGACCGCGATCTGGCAATCGGCGATTCCCAGGGCGGACCGTGACGCAACGGCGTCCGAGTCCTCCGATTCGGTCAGCAAGCGATAACTTTCTTCCGCTTCGGCATAGCTCCCGGCGTAGAAAAGATCGGTAGCGTCGACCGGCGTGTCGGTCGCGATATCGGGTTCGACAGCGTCATCCGGCGCGACACTGGCATCATCCGGCTCGACACTGGCATCATCCGGCTCGACACTGGCATCATCCGGCTCGACACTGGCATCATCCGGCTCGACACTGGCATCATCCGGCTCGACACTGGCACCATCCGGCTCGACGGTTTGATCCGGTTTGACGGGCGCGTCATCCAGTTCGTGGGCATTCGTTGCACCGAGTACGAACACTACGCAGCCCAACAGGAATAGGCCGCAGAATAGCTTATTGACGAAATGACTCATCGCCGTTTGTAAACCGATCGTACTTTCGCCGAAACGAGTGCCCCCGACGTCTTTCATGATTTGTCGCCCCCTACATTGCGCCCTACGTTGCGCTCGCCATTTTCTCCAACTGAACGATCGATCGTGTCTGTTCCTTTTCCAGGAACGTGCGTCCGTACTTGACGTTGACGTGGTCCCAGGGCAGGCGATCCGACAAACCGTAGGGCTGATGTATTGTACGCTGGACATCGATCCCAGTATCGCTCATCGCCTGCCACCAGCGATCGGCGTCAAACATTTCCGTCCAGCTATCCATCCGTGCGCCGCGTCGCCATGCCAACTCGATCGCCGCCGCCGTGCGACGGTCGCCTCGGCTGAGCAGTCCCTCGAGTAAGCTGGTTTCGACGTCGTGACACTTGACTTGGACGCTGCGCAGCCGGCAGCGGTTCCGCAGGTACTGATGTGCCCATCGAAAATACTCACGCTGTTGCATGCCGTTCCATTGGTAGGGCGTGTGAGCCTTGGGAACGAAATTGGAGACACTCGCAGTCACCTTGGCGTAGCGTCCCAGTTCTTCCTTGCCGATCCGGGCGATCGTTTCGGCCATATCAATGATGCCGTCCAAATCGACTTCGCGCTCACCCGGCAGACCACACATGAAGTACAGCTTGACTCGCTGAAATCCATTGCGAAACGCAACGCGACATCCCTCGTACAGGTCTTCGTTTTTGATCTTCTTGCGGATTTGCTCACGCATGTCGTCACGGGCCACCTCGGGCGCCAGGGTCAGTCCATTCCGTCGACCAGTATGAATCAGCCGAGCGACACTCTTTAACTGATCGTTGACGCGCAAGCTGGGTACCGAAATGTTCACGCCCAGGGGCTTAAAGACCTCCTGCATCCGCGTCACCAACTCTTCAAAGTGCGGGTAGTCACTGGTGGAAAGTGACAACAACGAAATCTCGTTGTAGCCCGTGTTGCGATACGACTCCAAGGCTGCGTTGACAATCGTGTCGACTTCACGGATGCGCAACGGCCGCTTGATGACGGTGCTCTGACAGAAACGGCACTGCCAGGGGCAACCTCGCATGATCTCGATCGCAATCCGATCGTGCACACATTCGTTAAAGGGAACAATCGGGCGGGTCGGCAAAGGCAGAGAATCGAGATCCGAGATGACGGAAGGTTCGATGGTCTCCGGCACGTCGGGACGAGTGCGATTCAGAGTCGCAAAGCGCCCGTCGTCAAAGTATTCCGGTTCATAGAATCGCGGCACATACGCGTACGGCAAGCGGGCGGCCATTTTTGCCAGAACTTCTTCCCGCTGCTGCTGTCCGCGATGGCCATTAGCCAGTCCTTCGCTGGCCACGACTTCGTCACGTAGGTCCAACCACAAATCGCAAATCGCGGGCAGGGACGGTTCGCCGTCGCCGGTTACGGCAATGTCAATGAACGGCGCCGCCGGTTCCGGATTCTGAGTGCAGGGCCCGCCCGCCAGTACCAGCGGATCCGACAGCGTCCTCTGATCCGCATGGAGTGGGATCTTGCCCAGATCCAGAATCGTCAGCAGATTCGTGTAAGCGACCTCGTATTGGAGGGACACGCCCAACACATCGAAATCGGCCAGCGGAGTAAATGTTTCCAGGCCGTACAGCGGCAGCCCCGCAGCCCGCAGCGCCTCCTCCATATCGGGCCACGGCGTGAAGACCCGCTCGCACACCCAATCGTCTCGACGATTCATCTGCGAATACAAGATCTGTAAACCATGATGGCTCATCCCGATCGTATAAGCATCGGGAAACGCCAGGCATAGCGACCCACGAACGCTTGCGTGATCCTTGCGAATCACGTTGAGTTCGCCGCCCAGGTATTGGCGGGTGTCCGTACGCCATTCAATACATGCCGAATCAGATGTTGTTTCAGCGGTTCGTTTTTCATCGCCTGTGCTCTCGGAGTTTTCGGTGCAGGGATATTCGAAAAATCGGGCACGTCCACCGATGTCGACTCGAATGCCACTGTCGACTCAAGTGGCGGCATCGACTCGAATTATGCCAGAATTTGCAGTCGTCATATAGTACAAGGCGATTCCACTTTCCCGGACCCACGGCGGCGCCTAGAATGCCGTGACCTGTTCCACTGGACTCATGTGAGTGACTTTCGACTATACCGATGCGCCATTTTCAAACCGTCGCCAAAGTGGGCGATATCGATGACGGGGCGGGTGCCGCCTTTAAAGTCGGCGACAAAATGATCGCCATCTTCCATGTCGATGGCGAATATTACGCTATTGATGACTTCTGCCCTCACATGGGCGCGTCCCTAGGAAGCGGGCATCTCGAAGAGGGTACGGTTACTTGCCCGTGGCACGCCTGGCGATTCAGCGTGTCGGACGGAACCTGGGTCGACAATCCCAAGCTGAAGGTCGGTTGTTATGACGTGCGGGTGACCGGCGACGATATCCAGGTTGCCGTACCCGACGAAGAAGCGCCGCCAGGCTATTCGCCGAGCGAGTCGGCGGCCGATATCGAATCACGCGACGAATAGGCCTGACAAGCAATAGGCCTGACAAGCAAGATGCTGGTCAATCCGGTGCTTGTACCTCGGCCTCGTAAACAAACGCGCGATCGTCCAGCGGTCGAATCCAGATGTTGCGAAACTGCACGGGTGCACCGTGATCTTGCAAAAACACGGGGCCGGTTGACGTCTTCTTCTGTTGCTTCCAGATCGTCGCAAGGTAGGGCGTTGTTTGGTACCGAAAGGGATGAAAGACCGAACGCGGTTCGGCAAACCGCGCATTGTCCTGGACTTTCTTCCCGTTCAACCAGGCTGTGATCGAACCGTTTTCGATAATCTCACGTGCCTCGTTCCTCCGCGGGGCGATGTAACGGATATCGTAAACCTGCCAGGTGCCAGCATCGGCGGCCGCGTTGACTAACGGTTTGTGAAATCCGTAAATCGCGCCGATGCTTTCGTCGCCAATTGCCTTGCCATGTTTCGAATTGACAATTTGCAGCTCGTAATTGCCGTGAATGTAAATGCCGCTGTTCCCGGAACCCTGTTTGGGTGTCATGAATTCGACGTGTATGTCTGCGTCGCGGAAATGCCACTTTGACACGACGTGGTTGCCGTTCCTATTCGCGCGCGACACCAACGCCCCTGCTTGAACCGGCCAATCCGATTTGCCGCCATTCTTGCCTAGGAACAAGTTCGTTTCCTGCCCGTCGAATAATACAATTGCGTCGTCTGGCGGTCGTACCGGCAATGAAGACTGGTCAGGGACAAACGGCTGCTTTACTTTCTCACCGCTTTGTGGCGCCGGTCTATCGGCCGCAGCAAGAAACGGAGACGTCACAATCCCCAACAAAACCAGCCATTTCGCAAAGTGCCGATCGGTAAATCGCATGATTGCTTTTCGTAAACTCGCCGGGTTATATCGTCGCACAACTGCAGTTCGTATCATAAACAACCGAACCGACCGATACCACGGGAGGACAACATGACCACACATCCTGAAGAACAGCTGGCCGTGATTTTCGATATCGACGGTGTGCTGGTTGATTCGTATCGCGTTCATTACGAAAGCTGGCAAAAGGCCGCTCGTGAGTTCGGGTTCACCATCACGGAACAGCAATTTGCGGAAACGTTTGGACAAACAAGCCGCTCGATTATTCGCCACCTCTGTGCCGATACGATTCCTACGGACGGTGCGGTGAGGCAGATCGACGATTACAAGGAAGCGGCCTACCGAGCGATCATCGCCGCCGACTTCCCGACAATGCCGGGTGCGATTGATTTGATCGACGCGTTGTCCGAGGCGGGCTTCGCGTTGGCGGTAGGTTCTTCGGGTCCAAGCGAAAACGTTCAACTGGCGCTTGACAAACTTCAGCGGCGGTCGGTTTTCAGTGCCGATGTTAGCGGATCCGACGTGCGGCAAGGAAAACCGGATCCCGAAGTCTTTCAGGTGGCCGGTAAAAAGTTGGGTATTGATCCTCGCTACTGCGCCGTTATCGAAGACGCGGCGGCCGGTGTCGCTGCGGCGAATGCCGCGGGGATGTTGAGCGTCGCGCTGGTCAGCACGGGGCACCTTGCAGGCGAATACGGCGATGCGGACCACGTTGTCTATCGACTGGACGAGTTATCGCCCCAGCGACTTCGGGAATGGATAATCCGACGATAGTCAACACCCCTAACCGGCTTTCTTTTACGGCGCTGTGTCACCTTCTTCCGGCGGTCCGATCAATTCGGCCAGTAGTCGTCCGAGTTCATTACCGCGCGCGTTCAGCGAGACGACATTACCTTCCTTGTTCACGAGAATGACGGTGGGAATACCACCAATTCCGTAGTACTTTGCCATGGGATGATTCCAGCCGGTGCTTTCTGGCTTGTCGCCAAACAAAGTCTTCCAAGGCAGTTCGCGTTCTTCGAGAAACTTGTCGACGAGTTCTCGGTCCTCGTCGATACTGATTCCAATCACCTCGAATCCACGGTCGTGATAGATCTCGTAATGCTCAAGCAGATTTGGCAATTCGGCAATACACGGCCCGCACCACGTGGCCCAGTAGTCGAGCAGCACGACCTTGCCACGATACGACGCCCAATCGACCTTGCTGCCATCCAAAAAGACACCAGAGACTTCGATTGCATTTCCGGGCAAATCCAAGCGGCGCGCTGCTCCGGCGAGACGTTCAGCCGCCTCAACAAGTTTCTCGTTCTTGCTATCCGCAAATCGTTCGGAAAAGAAGCGATTCAAATCGAGGGCGGCTTTGCTGTGCCCAGCTTGCTCGATGCGATTCAGGATCTCAAGAACGAGCGCCGCATTCTGAAGCGGAATCTCACCTTCACCGAAGTCCTTCTTCAATAATGCCGCGATCTTAATGACTTCTTCGTCGCTGGCATTGACGGAAAATTCGTACTTCAAGTCCATTTCAAGCCGTTTACCGAACTGCGAGATCTGAGGGCGCTTGTCCTTCGCGATCAACTCTGCGAATTTTTCCAATTCGGCTTTCGCCTGTTCATCGCCTAGCTGCTGCAGAGTGCGCAAGCTACGCACCGTTACCTGGGCGGCGACCGCGGCATACGTCATCCCATCCTCTTCATCTACCTCGCTTAGTCCGTACAGTTGTCCAGCAGTTTCGATCATCTCCCTCTGAATCTTGCGATACGCGTCGATTTTCTCGTCCCGTGTATCGCCGGCCGGTTCTTTACGATTCAAGGCGTGAAGCTTGTCTAGCAGAACTTCCGCTTTGTTCTTTTCTTCTGCGGACGTGCCGTCGCCGGTCGTCTTATCGGCAGCCCCGTTTGAACCCGCGTCCGCTTTGTCGTCGGAGGCTTCCGCCGCTGGCCGCGGTGCGTCCTTTACGTCCGGCGCCGTTTCACCAGCGGCAGCCACGGTCAGTCCACGAATACCGGCCGCCGCCCCCACGGTCAGGCAGACGATCGTCAATAGGGAGAATCGATGTATGCGAAACAGCTTCATGGCAAAGTCCTCGTTAATAGCGTGGTTTTTAAAGGGCGTGGTTTTTAAAGGGCGTGGTTATTGAAGGGCGAGGTAAAGGCAGCGAGCAACGCGGAGCGATATTTGTCCGCGGCGGGCCTGGCTTGATAATGCTCTATTCCAAATTCGGCCCTGTCAGGAAAGATTGGCCGCGAGCAATTGTACACGCCATCGTAGCTTGGGTAACCATCGATGTCTAAAACTGGCCTCGTTTCCGCTCTTTCGCAGGTAAGACTTCCAGGCAGGTTGTCCACCAGCCAGTCCTTAATGTCTGCTGAAACTCTGTCGGAATCCCTTCATCGGCCATTTCTCGGACCAATCGAGCAAAGTCGTATTCGACGGGTATAAACTCTGGTGTGATACGATCTTTCGAGTAGTTCAGTAAGGTGTACCACACATTCGTCGTCCCATCGTTCTCTGGGCGACCGAGGACACCTACGTTAACGAAACCTCGACGACAGGAGAGAGGCCGGTGCCACTTGATGCCGGTGTGTGTCGCAAGGATCCAATCGGCTTGAAAGTCGACGGCCATTTTCTCGAGGAAATGCGTCGAACAAGTCGACTCCCAAAGGAACTCGTTGGTACGCCGTGGACTCCCATGGCTCAACAGCACGTCACAACCAGCAACCTCAAGACGTAGCGTTTTCGGAAGTTCGCGCATAAAGCGGCGATTCTGTTCGGACGTATTCTTCAGTGTGTAGTCGTAACTGATCTGTGCAAATTGATTGTCGCTGGGGTCGGTGTAACCGCACTGGCAGTCGTCCAGTGCGTTACCAACGGAGTCGTCATAGTTCCCTTGAATGCACTGCACCTGGTACTCGTGCAACAAAGGAAACACTCGGTCTGGAAACGGCCCGAATGCACCAAATCTCCTAGACAATAGACCGCGTCGACACCGCGTCGCGCAATATCAACCAGCGCAGCCTCCAGCGCAAGATAGTTGTTGTAAACACCACCCAAAAACGCCATGCGGTTGGACATACGGATTGCGGATTGCGGATTTCGGATTGCGGATTGCGGATTGCGGATTGCGGATTACCGGATTGCGGATTGCGGATTGCGGATTGCGGATTTCGGATTTCGGGATGCGGGACAGAGGATACGGGGTGCGGGAATGTCGTGTGCCCTCACTGATTACTGATTACCGGCTTCCGTTGACTTTGACGTTGGATGTTGGACGTTGGATGTTCGACGTTGGATGTTGGATGTTGGATGTTCCGACGAGGAGGGATTGGCGCAGATCGCTCCGTATTGGTAACAGGTTAAACAGGCGCCGTGATCTAACGCGTACGATCGGGATGCTTCGGTCAGCGTTTCGCCCAATACGGCATCCGGCGCTTCAATCAATATGGGACAGACGGCAACGCCCCGGTCGGTAACGATCCGGCTGTGCTCGCAAATCAGTTGCGATCGATCGAATCCCTCCATCATCTCGTGCGTCACCCGCTCGGTCCCGGAATAACCACATGTTCGCTGTTCTTCCGCGCCCAATCGCAATAGCGGCAGCAGTTTCAAACGCGGACGTTCGTAGCCGGCTCGGCGCAACATCTGGACGAACTGTCCCACAAAGACTTGGTCCTGTTCCTCGGGCCAGGTTCGGGCGGCGGTGATAATCGGCAAGAAGCCGTAGCGCACCAGTTCGACGATTCCCTTGACCGCCCGCTGAAACGTTCCTTCGCCGCGTATCGGATCGTTCGTCTCCGGCGAAAAACCATCAATCGATACACGAAACTCCAAACTATATGGGCTCTGTTCATCCGCCGTCCGCAACCGATCCAGCCATTCTTTTTTCAGCACCGTCCCATTGGTCAACACGGTTGCCGGACCGTACTTCAGCGTTTCTTCCAGAATCGCCACCATGTCGGGATTCAAGAACGGTTCGCCACCGGTGAAGTAATACTCTTTGACTCCCAAAGGCGCCGATTCTTCAAGTCGCTGCCGCACCTGCTCAAGACGAAGAAATCCGAAATTGTCGTTCTTCGGATGACAACTGATAAAGCAATGGTGGCAGGATAGGTTGCAGCGGGTTCCGGCAACTTGAAACCATAGGTGGTCCAAGGCGGACAATTCCACTTCAGGTGCCGTCGTCATGCCACCGCTCCTTCATCCGTGTTCATTTTCTGAATCCCTTCATACAGATCCAGATCCGTACGGTCGCCGATGATCGAAAACAAATCGCGTATCTGCCGTAGACCGATGGAGATCAGAAACTGCGAACTACGACCGTAGCTCTTGCTACCCAAAATGTAAAAATTCGGTTCCGTTGTGATCAACGAGTCCGGCCCGAATCCGACTTGATCCAGACAATCGGTCGAGGTGTTGTCGCTGAGCGATGCGGCAAGTTTCATGGGTCCGTCCGATGCATAACATAGATGGACCTGCAAGTCGGCGAATAGATCGGTCGCCGGGCGGTATCCGACATTGGCAATAATGCGATCGACCAGCAGCCGCTCGTCGCACTCCCCCGCCAGCTGCACCGCGAGTCCTTCGCTCTCCATTGGGTCGATAGCGACCACATTGCTACCGGCGATCCGACGAATTGTTTCCGCTGTCGATGCGGCCAACGCATTCGCTTCACGGCCAATACGATCTCTTTCCGTCAGGCGATCGTCTTTAATGACCGGGATTGGCCCGTCGGCGCGGCTCGCCTGCCGAGTCACCCACGTCACGCGTGTCTGAACTGCCTCGCGCGACAATTCAGCTAATCCTAAGGCCGTCGTCGCTGCGGAATAGCCTGCGCCGACGAGCAGCGTATGTCGGCCGGCATACAAGTCTCGCTGATCCCCTAGAACATCTGGCACGTGGTACTCGATTTTGCCTGCGGCCTGTCGTTCGCCTGGCGCGGGAACCCCCCCCTGCCCCATCCAGCATGGATTTCCATAGGTTCCCGTCGCGTCGATTACGACATCGGCCAGGACCGCGCGCTCCTGACCGTTCGCGTCACGCACAATCACACGAAACGGCGCCAAGGATCGATCCGCAATGCCAACGTTCTCGTTCTTTAGTTGTCCGTCGCGACCGACGGCCATGACTTCCGTTTGCTCGTGAATCGATCCTGCCAACAAGTCGGTCTTGGAAAGTGGCAGAAGATAACGATCGGCGAATTCGCGACCCGTCAACAGGGAACTGTCGTCCGGGGATTGCCAGCGTGTGTCTTGCGCCGCCAGCGCTGCGACACCCAACGTCGACCGATTCATACCGAACGGGCTGAAGAGTCGCACGTGACCCCAATCGAGCACATTCTGGGCCACCGTCCCGCGGTCGAATAATTCAACCTTGTAGCCCAAGAAGCGAGCGTACAAGGCAGCCTCTAACCCAATCGGCCCGGCGCCAAAGATCGCGATCGTTGCGGGAGTGTCAACAGACATTAGAGGTTAGAGGTTAGAGGTTAGAGGTTAGAGGTTAGAGGTTAGAGGTTAGAGGTTAGAGGTTAGAGGTTAGAGGTTAGTAATCAGTCATCAGTGAGGGAACACGACATTCCCACATCCCGTATCCTCTGTCCCGCATCCCGTATCCCGTATCCCGTATCCCGTATCCCGTATCCCGTATCCCGTATCCCGTATCCCGTATCCCGTATCCCGTATCCCGTATCCCGTATCCCGTATCCCAATTCCCACAATCCGAAATCCGAAATCCGAAATCCGAAATCCCCTTAACGAGCATACACGCTTGATCCGTCTGGCGAATAGTCGCGGCAGCTGAAAACTAGTTAGTGGTCGAACGCTCCAACCGAAATGTTTGCAGGTCGATTTGTGGCCGTTCGTCCCGCATCAGTTCGCTCATCAGGACCGCCGTGGCGGGCGAAAGATATAATCCCCAGCGAAAGTGACCCGCCGCAACGAACGCATTGTCCAAATTCGGTAGACGCCCCAGATAGGGCATACGGTCCGGAGTGCACGGTCGCAAGCCGGCCCAGCACTTCTCCACCTCGACCGTAGCGAGCTCGGGCATGACGGACGTAGCAAAACTCAAGAGGTCTGTGATCGCCGATACGGTTGTTCTTTTATCAAAGCCAACGTCTTCCAAGGTCGAACCGACCAACAACCGTCCGTCATCCCGCGGCACCATATAACGGCGTTTTTCGTAGACGACCGATTGCAACCTGGTCTCCGGCAATTTGAGCAATGCGATCTGCCCTCGGATCGGCTTGATTGGTAAACGGCAACCCAGTTGGCTCAGCAGGTCGCCACTCCAAGCGCCAGCCGCAAAGCAATAGCGGTCGGCTTGCAATGTTCCGCTCGATGTTTGCAACCGCTGGATACGGCCAGACTGGGCATCGATCGATTGCACCTTGGTGTTTTCCGAGAATTGCACACCCTGCTGACGGCAGCCGGCGACGAGCGCCTTCAGATGGCGCGGATTTCGCAACTGCGCCGCGGCGGGGATCTGATAACAGGCCTTCAAATTCCCTTCGTTCAGACCGCTCAACGCCGGTTCCAGCTGCAACAACTGATCCACGGCCAGTTCATTGACTTCAATGCCACGACGTCGCAAGGCCGCGACCTCTGCGTCCAGCGACGAGTGTTGATCCTCTGTGCGAGCAAACGAGAGTTCGCTGCACGGTCGATAGCCGGTATCGATTCCGGTTTGATCGACCAGTCTCTGCGACCACGCCGCGTGCAGGTTGAAGCTTAGCTGGCAGAGCGCGTCATAAATCGGGTGATCCGGGTCGACCACGGCAGCTGGTAAGATACCCGCCCCCGCCCAAGAGGCCTCCCGTCCCATGGCATTCTGATCCACCACCCGCACGCGCATACCACGGCCGCTGAGCTCGTAGGCGATGGACAAACCGACCACGCCGCCGCCAATCACCAGGCAGTCATCCAACTTCATTATTGCGCCAATTCAAACGAACAAGAATTTTCATCCGCGATCGATCTCCCGCGCCGCCTCGATCCGTACTCGCAGCTCCTTCAACGCGTCGTCATCCTCGCACTGGACGAGTTCCTTTTGCAGGCGGTCGAAGCTTGCGGCATCATCAACGTCGTACCACGGCGCAATTTCCTGGTACGAGGCCGAGCGGCCCCGTAGTCGATCGAGGGTCTGCCTCATCACGTTGGGGGTTCCCCAATCGATATCGTCGAAGATATCAGGAGTCTGCTGACGGGCACCGACGAGGTAGTATCCGCCATCCTCGGAAGGACCTAGAACGACAGAGCATTTCCGCAGCGCATTGAACGCCTCGGTGATGCGCGACGCCGGAAGCGTAGGGCTATCCGATCCGATCAACACGACCAGGTCGCAGCCTGCATCAAACGATGCGTCGAAGAAATCTCGCATGCGCGATCCCAGGTCGCCGTCCACTTGCGGCCGCAGTTCCCATGGTTCGTCCACAAGCTGTGCGAATTCCGCTCGACGATCCGTGGGCGAATAGGCAACGACTCGGTTCAGCGGCAAATCTGAAAGCGGCAAATCTGAAAAACGCCTCAGGATCGTCGTCAGAAAGGCATGATAGATTTCCGCAGCTTCGCGCACCAATCGCCGTCGCCAATCGTGTTTTGACCTCGCCCGCTTGCCAATACTTGGCGAAAATGCCTAATCGGCTCATCAACTAGATCACCCTAGCGTTCGTGCGGCAACTCGTGCAACAAACGGCGCAACAACGTCTCATTCACGCGACCACGAAATCGCACCTGGCCGTCGATTAGTACAACCGGTACACATTCGCCATATAGCTGTTCGAGGGCCGCGTCTTCGTCCACATCGATTTCTTTTGGTTCGATACCATAGCGAAGCAGAAGTTGCCTGGCGTCCTCGCATAAATGGCAGCCGTTACGTGTGTACAGGATAATATCGCTATAAATACCGTAGACGTGACGCTTTGACTGAGTAAACTTATGGCTTATCTCCGCCGGAAATAGGTGGCCAACGCAAGTACTCCGTGGTATTCTGGACGAGAGCAGGCTCATCTCTTTTCTTTTCTGACACACGCCGGATTCACGAGCAACGGCATGGCCAAGGTCAGCGTAGACAAACTCATTGAACTCGTTAAGCGTAGCGGTCTGGTTGAGAATAAGAAACTGCTCAACGAGACGCTGGCTGAGCTGAAGGTACAGTCTGGCGGCGAGTACCCCAATGACGCCGCCCAGGTTGCCGAGCATCTAGTCGAAAGCGGCCTGATCACGAAGTGGCAAAGCGACAAACTCTTGGAGAGTCGCCACAAGGGGTTCTTCCTGGGCAAGTACAAATTGCTCGGCCATCTGGGTACCGGTGGCATGAGCAGCGTTTACCTGGCCGACCACGTGATCATGCGCCGGCGGGTGGCGATCAAAGTACTGCCGGCGAAGAAGGTTGGCAATTCGTCCTATCTTGCTCGCTTCCAGCAAGAGGCTCAAGCGGTCGCCCGCTTGAATCACAAGAACATCGTCCGCGCCTACGATATCGATTCCGACAAAAATATTCACTACATCGTCATGGAGTTCATCGACGGCAAAGACCTGCAACGAACTGTCAAGGATGATGGGCCGTTGGATTACGAAACGGTGGCCAACTACATAGCTCAGGCCGCCGAAGGACTTGAACATGCCCATCAGGCTGGATTGATCCACCGGGATATCAAGCCGGCGAACCTGCTGGTCGACGAAAAGGGCGTTGTCAAAATCCTGGATATGGGTCTCGCGCGATTTACCGACGAAGATCGAGCATCATTAACCGTCGCGCATGACGAAAACGTATTGGGAACAGCCGATTACCTGGCTCCAGAGCAGGCGATCAATAGCCACAACGTCGATAACCGGGCCGACATCTACAGCCTCGGCTGCACCGCCTATTATCTGTTGACCGGCCACCCCCCCTTCCCCGAAGGAACGTTGACCGAGCGATTAATGGCACATCAGCAGAAAAAGCATGCCAGTATTCTGGTCGATCGCCCGGACGCCCCTAAGGATCTGGTTGCGATCTGTGAAATGATGATGGCGAAGTCTCGTGATCAGCGGCATGCGAATGCCGGACTCGTTGCCATCGATATGGCCCGTTGGCTAAACCGTCGAGGCCATTCCTTTCAAACCGCCAGTGATAGTGGAACAGGTAGTGGGAATTTGACCGCCGCGGCGCAGGCCGCTCGACAAATTGCCGCAGATTCCGGGCGCGGTGGCACTACTGACGATCGCCGCTCGCCGTTACCGCCGCGGCGCATGCCCAAGAAATCGGAACTCCACGATACAATCGCCGACTCGACGCGCGAGACGCAGGCGGGTGGCAGGTCGGCGTCACCGGACACTGCGGCCAATCCCGAACGCCAACAGCTTCTGAAAGCCAAGCCACTTGACGAGCAACCAACCGTCACGGATGCCGATGGCGGCCCAATCCTTATCGATACCGTCGGGGATGCACCCCGGCCGCTGTCCCTAGCGGAGCAGAGGGCGACCAAACGACGACCGCAAGCTGTTCCTGTCGGTGTTTGGATTGCCCTGGGGGCCGGAGTGGTCGTTTTGCTAGGGTTGATAGGTATGGTGATAAATGAAATCTTCGAGTCCGGTGCCGGCCCTTAGCGCCAATCGACAGGCCTCCTGAACTGGAGGTTTCATCTCAGCAGCGCCACGCATCGTTCGCTCTACGATGCTGATCCAGTGCGCTGATCGCAGTGCGCGATCCTGTGCGCTGATCCTGTGCGGCGCAACAATGCGCAACCGAACTTTTCGCGAAGCGTTCGCGCGGTCCGAAACGCAAAGCGATCGGCGACAAAATCCGCCACGATCACCGTCCGGGAATGACTATACATATGACCAGTGTACGGCTGACGCTAACCGCTTGAACTACAATCACTTGCAATGTTCACTTGTATACTAGTGATATCAAACGTAATATTGATTGGTGGGCGACGACCACTTTTTCTCCACTCCTCCTTCGCCCTCTTATCCAACGGAATGCTTCGTTTGCCGCGAACGATTTGCGGTATCAACGGATTGAATCCCCCCAGGATGACATTTTCTTGTTTCTGCGCTCGTTTTGCGTCGATCTTAGCAACAGGGCAGGTAACAAATGCGTACTACGCGAGACTCGAAATTGGCAGGGCTGCGTCGTCGAAACGCCCGTGTGGCGACTTCGAGCCGAGGACGTTCTTTGCCTGGCAAGCGCGCCCGCGGGACGCAGCGCAACGAGTGCCTTCCGTTCTCGCCGCCCGAAGACTGGTACGAGCCGGAAGAAGTCGTCAAGCATGATCCGTATGAAGTTCGGTTCATTCAACAGCCCCCAGGCAAAGGCTATCGGCACGTCGTCACGGTTCAGGAAGTTCGGCAGCGGCTAAATCAGTTGCCGGCCGCGTTCGTCGCTCCGCTTGAGGTCGTCCAGCTAAGCCGCATGACGCAAAAGAAGGAATTGTTTCCGTGCTATGGAATGCAGTGGGGTACATCGGTCTATCTCTATCCGATCGAAGCCGACCTGGTCGAACACCACTGCCGACCTCCGAAGCCGGCTCAGGTGCAAGAGGCCAATATGTACGGCGGACATTGGGTTCAGAAAGGACCACGACGCTGGCAGCTGATCTGGACGGAACAGACCGCCCGGGACTTCTACCTGAACAATATCCTGATGCACGAAATTGGCCACCTGCTGGATGCCCGCAACTCCACCTACGCCGACCGTGAACGGTACGCGGAATGGTTTGCGACGGAACATGGCTACAAACCGACGCGCCAACCCAAGCGTGGTCGGCAAAAGTCCCGCCGTCCCAAGCGCCGCCACCACAAGATGTAAGTCCCGCGCGGTCAGCACTGCGCTGCGCCTCCAAGCCCTCGCCCTCCCGTACGATGGGACTCCGATCCCGTCGCTGCCTCGCTGTCATGTGCGACGGGATCGGAGTCCCATCGTACGGACGGTTGCGCCCGATCCCTACGAACGATTGACGATCTCAATCGGCAACACGAGATTCTGACTGCCGGATCGGAAGCCTTCCAGGTCCAACGAGACGTACTGGAAGCCGAGCTCACGAAATTTGGTGACCAACGGTGCTCGAAAATCAGGGGCCGTTAGCTTGGGCAGATCGTCGATCGCAACTTCCAGGCGAGCCAGATCGCCCTTGTGATACCGAACGCGAACTTCTCGCAAACCGGCACCGCGCAGGAACCGCTCGGCCGCGTCAATCATGGCTAACCGCTCCGGCGTGACTTCTTCGCCATAGGCGACCCGGCTCGACAAGCAAGGCGACGCCGGCTTGTTCCATACCGGCAATTCCCATCTGGCTGCCAGCTGGCGCACTTCGTCCTTCGTGATGCCACAATCGGCGAGCGGACTCAGCACCCGATGCTCGTCCGCAGCTCGTAGCCCGGGCCGAAAGTCACCCTGGTCATCCACGTTGGCGCCATTAAACACAACCGCAACGCCCAATCGATCACAAAGATCGCCCAGATGGTCATAGAGTTCGGTCTTGCAGTGGTAGCAACGATCGGCCCGGTTGGCGACGTAGTCGGGATTCTCGAATTCGGAAGTAGCGAGCGTCTCGTGACGGATCCCGATCAGATGGGCAATCCGCCGGGCCTCTTCCAACTCGCCATCAGCAAGACTTGGGCTCACGCCCGTGACGGCAATGGCTCGATCGCCGAGCGCCAAACAGGCGGCCTTCGCGACGACCGCGCTATCGACACCCCCAGAAAACGCCACGGCACAACTCTCAAATTGGGCGGCGTATTGCAGTAGTCGGTCGGTTTTCTCGTCCAGATTGACCATGGTCTGTAACGCCAGCCCATTCATAAAAAACAAGATCCTCTACCGCGCGACTGCTGACGCACTAAGGATGAGCTCGACCTTCGTGCAGGTGGGTGCCTTGGAACTAAGTTTCGTGATCCAAACGCTTTGTTCCGGAGCAGGTTGCGCCGGGCGCCGGCTATACGGCCCTCAAATCCTTTAAAAAGGCTCCCGATGAGCTCGTTTAGCGGCTCACCCCAGCATTGCATCAACCGTGAGACACGGCAGAGGACTTGCTGCAGTGCATGGTATCGCAGCAGCGTGTTGAGGGCAAGAAATAGGGCAAGAAATATCGCGTACCGCTGGCCGCGTTCGCCGTCAAAACGGCGGCATTTCATGGACAATGGGCGAAATTGAATGGCTCAGCCGGCCGCGACCGGCCACGCGGCATCGAAGTCGTTGACAAACCCACTAATCGTTCTTGTCGGAATCAGGCTCACGAATCAGGGGCTCCATGACCTTGGTGTTTCGCTCAACCGCCAGGATGATCGTCTGTTGTTCAACACCATTCTTGCTGGTTGCGACCACAGGAATCACTTGACGCTTGTCTGGAAACGCCATCCGGACCGTAAAGGTTCCATCCTCGCGCATTTCGATAGGCTCGCCGCGAAACGTCAAATGCGAATCTGGCGAAGTTAACCCATAGACGATCAGTTCGGCTTCCACATTGAAGTCCATCTTCTTCCGACAGCGACCAAGACTCTCGGCCCCGTTGCCAAATCGCGTGACCAGCGGAGTTCCCATCGGACGTCGTAGCCGCTCTTCGAACAACTCGCGCAGTTCCCCAGCCGAGCCATTCGGATTATCACCGCCGCTCATCGCATAGATCTTGTCGCAGTTTTCGGCCACATCCTTCCAGTTCTGGTCAAGTTCGTCGTAGGAGCTTGGCGGTGGCGTGGCGACGACATTGCTGCGGGCAATCGCATGAAAACGTTCATCGGTCGCCATGTATCCAATCTCGGCACGGAATTTACCGGGAGGATCGCTGACATCCACGTACCACGTATTCACTCCACCGTGGATATCAATCACCCGCACAGCCCGTTCGACGGTGCCTGTCTCGGGTACCGCCAACAGCCGCAGCACCGGTCGAGCTGTGTGCCAGTGTTCGCCCAGGGCAGCCGCGGCGCGCTGCACACTCTTGCTCTTCAGCTCCCAGGAGACTTGCAGCCAAAAGGGGCCACGAACCATGGCCACCAGACGGTCGCGTGACGACGATCTCCGACCATCTTGATCGTTGCTCAGCAGCTTCAATAGCCGCTGAGCGGACTGAAATCGCTTGATGTGCTTTGGTTTTTCCCGACGATGGACCGGTACGACTTCCCGCGACGATCGTTGCACGTTGCTCGACCCCGTTTTCCGTCGCGATTGCGACCGGGCAGTTCGGACTAACGCACGAATCAGGTCTTCCTTGCGCATTGCGTGCCAGCCCGAAACGCCGTCTTTTTTGGCCATTTGGCCCAATTCTTTCACATTCAGGGAACGTAGAGAGGCCGGGGTCATAGAGCATACCTCGCAGCCGTATTCGTTACTTCAAGACGAGCTTCAAGACGAGACGGCGTTGTTCTTGTGGACGCCATCCGTGACGGGGCGCAAAAGCGCTAATTGTCAAGCGGGACGGTCCGTGGCCGCGCGAAGGGCAGGAAACTGGGGCAGATACGTGGCAGCCTCCAAAGATTTGAAGGCCCTCGGTTGGGATGAATTCGAGGAATCGAACCTTACCGAACCGGCCGCCGGTACCTGACGAATGTATCGACTTTGATACATTTGAGTCTAATTGGGATTAGTTATTTGGCAACTGCTTCACCACGGTCGCGTCGAACACAGCCGAAGACCTACTTCGTTAGGCGTTCTCACAGCAGCACTTACAGCACCAAAACTGTGCGAGGTCGAGTTAATAGGCACCTCCGCCACGAATCGGCAAATACAAGGACTTCACGACCGTAGGCGAATCGCCCCGATTTCCTGGCGCTCGTCGATGATCAGAAGCGTTATGTTCAGTGACCAGGTGAGCAGCTGGCCGAAGCCGACGACCATTCGGCCATCAAGCGGGTTACCATCAGCAAATTGTTTAGTTGACCGGCTATTTCGTATTGATTAGATTGTCGACCTTGGAATTGCGAAAGGCTACGCTCCCTGCCGTCGAAACGGCGTTTTTGAACTTAGTTCAGGGGGCGTTACGCGACGCGTAGCTTGTGACGAATCCCTCCGACGATCGGTCTGCGGTGGCCAAAGCGATGGCGTGGGCCGCTCGCGTGATGACCATCTCCATCGAGATGGTTTTGCCCGGCGTTTTGGGCCTGTGGTTCGACAACCTGTTGGGTACTAAGGTCCCATTCACACTGCTGGGGTTCGCCGGAGGTTTGACGTTCGCCATCTGGCATCTCTTAAAGATGACCGGGGTCAAGAAAAAATAGAAATGGTGCCCGGTTACCATTCAACGCGGTCCGAAACTTGAATACAAACGTAACGCCAACCAGCCTCCCAGATCAGTTGATGACCTACTGCCTCTATGCGATCGCGGGTTTTGTCATGGTTGCGCTAACGGTGTTCGCCGGGTTGACTGGCGGTAGCGCAGGTCTGACGGCGTGCCTGATCGCGGCCCTGGTTTGCATCGCCGGAGCCGTTGCCGGCGATTCGATCGGTCGGTTATTCAAGGACCCGAAACAGGCCGGTATCTATAGCCTGCTGGGCATGCTTCCCCGTATGGCGATACCGCTGGCATTCTGCATGGTCGTAGTTTATTCCCGTGGATCCCTTTTCGAAGCCGGTCTGGTCCACTACACGCTTGTGATTTATCTGGTATTGCTCGCCGTCAGCACGGTGACGATGACACGCCGCATGGCCGCATCCAGCCAGCGTGGCGAGGATCTATAAGTCATGGCCGACCCACATAGCGACCCTTTGGATCCGGAGGTTCTATTTCACCACGTGCAGGACAGCACGTATTTTGAATTCCCACAAGCATTGGGCGGGAAGCTGGAAATCCCGCAGCCTTTTCAGCTGTCGTCTCCGATCATTCCGGCAATTCCGGACAAACACTTCGAGGCTTTCGACCTGACGATCACGAAGTTCATGGTCCTTGAGTTGATCGCCGCGGCATTATTGATCATTATCTGCGTCCCGATTGCTCGGCGTTTGTTCAGTGGTCAGCCGCCGAAGGGACGATTGGCGAATCTGTTGGAGGCAATATTGCTTTTCATTCGCGACGATGTGGCGCGGCCAGCCATCGGAAAACATGATGCAGATCGCTTCCTGCCGTTTCTCTGGACAATGTTCTTTTTCGTCCTTGCCTGCAACCTGCTTGGCCTGGTGCCGTGGGCGGGGTCGGCTACCGCCGTGCTCGCCTGCACCGGCGTCCTGGCTCTCTCATCATTTGCCGTCGTATTGGGCGCCGGCATGTCGAAAATGGGGACTGTTGGATTCTGGAAGGCACAGGTTCCGCACATGGACCTACCTTTCGTTCTGGCAATTTTCCTGTTGCCGATGATCTTCCTCATTGAAATCTAGGGCTGTTCATCAAACATGGCGTTCTCGCTGTTCGTTTAATTGGCCAACATGCTCGCTGGTCACTTGGTCCTTGCGGTCTTGTTGGCGTTTATCGCAGCTAGCGCATCGACGCCGCTCGCGTGGTACGTAGGTGTCGCGTCGGCGAGCGTGATTGCCGCAACGGCCTTGATGTTATTGGAATTGTTTGTCGCTTGCTTACAAGCTTACATTTTCACGTTTCTCACCGCATTGTTTATTGGCATGGCGGTCCATCCGCACTAGCGGAACCATGTTGAAGAAAACAATGTAATTCGGATTTAACAAAGGAGACTCAAATCGTGACCCGTGTTCTGATAACTGGAGCATTGATTTGCTTGACATGTATTCTTGTATTACCGTCGTCAGGTTTCGCGGATGACGCAGAAGCCGGCGGGGGAGCCGGCGTGGCGTTGGCCCAAGGCGGCAGGCTCGGGTTTTTCGATGAACTTCGGCGAGGCTTCGGCGCCGGTATCGTTCTGCTGGGAGCTGGCTTGGGTATCGGCCGGATCGGATCTGCGGCGGTTGAAGGAATGTCTCGCCAACCGGAGGTCGCTGGTAATATCCAGACCGCGATGATCATTTCAGCAGCACTCATCGAAGGTGCAACGTTCTTCGCCCTCATCGTTTGTATGCTTTCAACGACTAGCGATCAGGTGCGCTCGAAAAACTAGTGAGGTTGTTTATGAGCAAACTGTTGTCCGAACGCTCATTTTTCGTCGTCTGGTTCAGCCTGGGCGTCGTATCGATTCCCAAGGTCGCCATGGCCGCGGACCCGCTGGCGGTCGACGTCGATCTGGCCATTTGGACCGCCGTTGTGTTTCTGCTCACGTTAGTGATTCTGTCGAAGTACGCCTGGAGGCCAATCGTCGAAGGCCTCGAGCGCCGTGAAAAGGCCATCGCGGAAAATATCGCCACGGCCGAGAATGCGGCCGACGATGCTCGCAAGCTGACCTCCGAGTACGAAGCCAAATTGGCGGGAGCCGCCGATGAGGTTCGCGCGATTATCGAGGAAGCGCGACGTGACGCTGATTTCACAGGTCAGCAGATCGTCGCGAAGGCGCAGGCGAAGGCGACAGAGGAAGGCAAGCGTATGCTGCGCGAAGTCGAGACCGCCAAGGAAGCCGCCTTAAACGAAATTTTCGACAGTTCCGCCAATTTGGCGGTCAATCTGGCCGGCCGGATTGTCGGACGTGAATTGACGCCTGGCGATCACACGCGTTTGGTTGAAGAAGCCCAAGGTAATTTTACGGCCTCGAAATCGCACGCCTAACTCGCAACACGATAATCCACAACAATTTATTCTGTATTATTCTGGACCATGGCTGCATCCAAACGAAAAATCAACGTGCTGGACCAACAGGTCGGCACTGTCTATTCCAAGGCGTTGTACGACGCAGCCGATGCCAAAGGTCAGATCGAAGCAATCGTCGAGGAGTTTGCGTCGCTGTTGAATGACGTCTTGGATGAGGCACCGGGATTCGAAAAACTGCTGGCCAGCGAAATGGTTTCTGGCGAAGAAAAACGGGATGTGGTTGACCGCGTCTTTCGAGGAAAAGCATCACCGCTGATGCTGAATTTCCTGAAGGTGCTGTCCACGAATGAACGCCTCGGTTATCTGCGAGCGATCCAGAGTTCGCTGATCGAATTGCACGACACGAGACGCGGTCGGGTACGCGTCGACGTCACCACGGCCGCACCGCTGGCCGACGGTGTTGGCGACAAGATCAAGGACCGCGTCCGTTCGATGCTGGGGAGTGAACCGGAACTGGTCACGGCAACGGATCCTTCCTTGATAGGCGGGATTCAACTGCGCGTCGGAGATACGGTCTACGACGGGTCCGTGAAGACACAGCTACGGCAACTGCGGGCGCAATTTCACCAGCGGAACGTGGAAGAAATCGAAACAAATCGAGAACGGTTCCAGTTCAAAGAAAACGCTTTATAGTCGCGCGTCGTGGCGGACCACGGCGCGATTCGAGTCGTGGCGGGCCACGGTGCAGCTGAGTCGTGGCGGGCCACGGTGCAGCTGAGTTGTGGCGGGCCACCGTGCGGTTAAATGACGGGTAGAAAAAAATGAAATTTCGAGCTAACGAAATCGCTTCCATTATCCAAAAGGAAGTCGAAAACTACGAATCGCAAATCGACGTTCGCGAAGTGGGCGAAGTGCTGGAGGTCGGTGACGGGATCGCCCGTGTCTATGGCCTGAGCGGCGTCATGGCCGGTGAAATGGTCGAGTTCCAGAGTGGCGTGACGGGCCTGGCGTTCAACCTCGAAGAGAATTCCGTCGGGATCATCATTCTGGGCGACTTTCTGAAGATCAAACAAGGTGATGAAGTAAAGAGCCTCGGTAAACTGCTCTCGGTGCCCGTTGGCGAAGCCGTGGTCGGTCGCGTGGTGGATCCGCTGGGGAACCCGTTGGATGGCAAGGGACCGATCGTCACCAGTGAAACGCGCCCATTGGAAATCATTGCTCCAGGTGTCTCCGAACGACAGCCGGTATCCGAGCCGTTACAGACCGGAATCAAAACAATCGATGCGATGACCCCCATCGGCCGCGGCCAGCGGGAATTGATCATCGGCGACCGCAAAACGGGAAAGACCGCCGTGGCGCTGGACGCCATCATCAATCAAAAAGACTCTGGCGTAAAGTGCTTTTACGTCGCGGTCGGACAAAAGGATTCGTCGGTGGCGGGAGTCATCGAGGTGTTGCGAGAGCACGGAGCGATGGATTTCACGACCGTCATTGTCTCCGGGGCAAGCGCACCCGCTCCGCTTCAATACATCGCTCCTTATGCCGGCACCGCGATGGCCGAGTACTTCATGTTCAACGGCGGACACGCGCTGGTGGTTTACGACGATCTCTCCAAACAGGCCCAGGCCTATCGCCAGCTATCGCTTTTAATGAGGCGACCGCCCGGCCGCGAGGCGTATCCGGGCGACGTGTTCTACTGCCACAGTCGGCTGCTGGAACGGTCGTCCAAGCTGTCCGAAAAGAATGGTGGCGGTTCGTTGACGTCGTTGCCGATCATCGAAACGCTGGAAGGCGAGGTTTCGGCATACATCCCCACCAATGTCATCTCGATTACCGATGGTCAGATCTATCTGCAGCCTGACCTGTTCTTCGCCGGGCAGCGCCCAGCCATGAACGTCGGAATCTCGGTTTCTCGTGTCGGTGGCGCGGCTCAGATCAAGGCGATGAAGAAGGTCGCCGGTGGCCTGCGTTTGGACCTGGCTGCATTCCGAGAACTCGAGGCGTTTGCCCAGCTAGGTACCGAGCTCGACGCCGCGACCCAATCCCAGCTCGATCGCGGCTACCGCATGGTCGAGCTACTAAAGCAAGGACAGTACAGGCCGATGCACGTCGTCGACCAGGTGCTGAGTATTTACGCAGGTACCAGGGGCTATCTGGACAAAATTCCGGTCGAACAGGTCCGCGAGTGGGAAGAGAGTTTCCTGCGATTCATTCGCGAGCAAAAGAATGAAATCTGGCAAAAGATCGAGGAATCGCAGGGTCTGGACGACGAAACCGAACAGTTGATCAAAGACTCGCTCGTCGATTTTCAGCGGCAATTCGATAGTCAGAGACGAGAAGAAACTGCAGCCGCAGCGATTGCCTAAGTTGGAGTCCCATAGTTGGAGTCCCATAGTTGGAGTCCCATAGTTGGATCCGCAAGAAATCAGAAACAAGTAGTAAGTAAGTAGAACCATGGCCAACCCGCGAGCGCTAGACAAACGACGAAAAAGCGTCCGTAATATCCGCAAGATCACGCGGACCATGGAATTGATCGCGACGGCGCGCTTCAAACAGGCCATGGACCGCGCGCATGCGGCGACCGCCTACACGGATCGCATCAAGAAACTGGTGGCCAATTTGGCGAGTCAGGGACTGCAAGTGACGCACCCGTTGCTGGAACCTCGTGAGTCGACCAATCGAGCAATCCTGCTGGTGCTCACGTCCAACCGTGGCCTGTGCGGCGGATACAACGGCAACCTGCTGCGAGCGGCGCATCAGCGCTGGAATGAACTCGGCGAAACAATTCCGCAGCGCGAATTGGAGGTGTCGGGGAAACGCGGTCTCAATTTCTTTAATTACCGCAAAATCTCCATCAACGAATCGTTCACGAAATTCGAAGACAAGCCGCGGTTCGAAGACGTAGTAACCCTGGCCAACCGATATTTGGACGATTACGCCACCGGTCAGTTGGACCGGCTCGATATCGCCTACACCCGGTTCGTCAGTAGCGCACGTCAGATCGCCAGTGTTGAAACCCTCTTGCCGCTTGGCAGCTTGGACGGCGAACTGGGAACCGAACCCCCGACGGATTCGGCCGCTGGCGAATCGATTTATGAGTTCCTGCCTTCCGCGAAACGCATTTTGGAGGAAGTCATTCCGACCAGTTTTAAGGTCCGGCTTTTCAAGAGCTTTTTGGATGCGGCGGTCAGTGAACAGATCTCGCGGATGATCGCGATGAAATCGGCGACCGAAAACGCGGACGACATCATCAAGTCGCTGTCGATGACCTACAATCGCGCTCGACAGTCACAAATCACCGGCGAGCTGCTGGAAGTGATGGGCGGTGTCGAGGCACTGAAAGATTAGCAATAACCGTTCCAGCCCCAGAGGGGCGAAATAGGATAGCCCAGGGCGAAGCCCTGGGATTCGGAGTCATGTCCGCGCGTCGCCCTGAAAGGGCCGAATAGAATTCACACTACTTGGCAATCTACATTCGAAAATAACATCGAAGCCGGGAACAACAAAATCATGGCAACCGCAACTGCAAAGAACGTAGGCCGAGTCACTCAAATTATCGGATCGACTTTTGATGCCGAGTTCGCTGAGGATGCCCTGCCCGCGATCTACAACGCTGTAAAGATCGAATCCGAGCACAAAGGGGTATCGCTCAATCTGACCGGAGAGGTCCAACAACACATGGGCGGTGGACGCGTTCGCTGCGTGGCGTTGGGAAGCACCGACGGCATGATGCGAGGTCAGGACTGCGTCGACACGGGCAGTCCGGTGACCGTTCCGGTGGGCGAAGAGACCCTGGGCCGCGTCTTCAATCTGCTTGGCGAACCGGTCGATGGTCGCGGACCGGTGAATGCCCAACAACGATGGCCGATTCACCGAGCTTCTCCGGAAATCAGCAAGCTGTCGACCAGCACGGAACTGTTTGAAACCGGCATCAAGGTGATCGACCTGCTGACGCCGTTCGTCCGGGGCGGTAAAGCCGGACTGTTCGGAGGAGCCGGCCTGGGCAAGACCGTAATTCTGACCGAGTTGATCGCCCGTATCGCCAGTGCTCATGGCGGCTATTCCGTCTTCGCTGGTGTCGGTGAGCGCACGCGGGAAGGAACCGATCTGTGGCTGGAAATGCAGGAGGCCAAAATCGGCGACACGGGCCGCAGCGTCATCGAGCAAACGTGCATGGTCTTTGGCCAGATGAATGAACCGCCCGGCGCCCGTCTGCGTGTCGCGCTGAGTGCCCTGACGATGGCCGAGTTTTTCAGGGACACGACCGGTAAGGACACGCTGTTATTTGTCGACAATATATTCCGGTTTTCACAAGCCGGTAGTGAAGTCTCGGCGTTGTTGGGACGAATGCCGTCTGCCGTCGGTTATCAACCTACTCTCGCGACCGAAATGGGTGCGTTGCAAGAACGGATCGCCTCGACGGATAAGGGAGCCATTACCTCGGTGCAAGCGGTTTACGTTCCGGCAGATGACCCCACCGACCCTGCCCCGGCGACCGCCTTCGGGCAGCTGGATGCCTTCATTTATCTGGAGCGATCTATTTCGGAAAAAGGAATCTATCCCGCGATCGATCCGCTGGCGTCCGCCAGCCGTATCCTTGACCCGCAATACGTTGGCGAACGACATTACGCAATCGCCAGAAAGGTGCAGACCATTCTGCAACGATATCGAGAGCTGCAGGACATTATTGCCATCCTGGGTGTCGACGAGTTGAGCGAAGACGACCGGACGACGGTGACTCGTGCTCGACGAATCGAACGTTTCCTTTCACAGCCGTTCCTCGTCGCGGAAGTATTTACCGGCAAGCCAGGTGAAATCACGTCATTAGAAGACACGATTCGCAGTTTTGAGGAAATTTGCTCCGGGAAATGGGACCATCTGCCCGAACAGGCGTTTATGTATGTGGGTGCAATTGAACAGGCCGAAGAACAAGCAAGGAAGATGGCGGAGAAGGCGAAGTAGCTACGAGGGGAGGAGTGGAAGAGAGAATGGAGTGATCGAATAGTGGAATAGTGACCCGCCAGTACGTAAAGCGCACGAACATTCCAACATTCCAACATTCCAACATTCCAACATTCCAACTTTCCAACATTCCAACTTTCCACGATTCCACGATTCCAACATTCCATCCCTCCACCCTTCCGACGACATGGACCAATTATCTGCAGAACTCGCGGGCCAGCGCATCCTTTCGTGCGTCGTGGTCACACCCGAAGCGACCGTCGTCGAGTCGCCGGCGACGTTCGTCGCGTTACCGTTGTTCGACGGAGAAATTGGTATCGCACCGGGCCGGGCGCCGCTGATCGGACGGCTGGGCTACGGTGAAATGCGAATCGTCGAGGGAAATAACACTCGCCGATATTACGTCGACGGTGGGTTTGTCGAGGTCGCCGGTAATACCGTCACTGTTTTAACGAACCGGGCCGTTTCGGCGGAACAGCTTGATGTACAGGTGGCACGCGATCAGCTGGAATCGGCATTGAAACGCAAGGCGGACAACGATGAATCGCTGGCCATCCGGGACCGCCTGATCCTCCAGGCTCGTGCTCAGATTCGTATGGCGGGCCGCGTCAGTTCGTAACTCCGCCTTTCCTGACGATTCTATTAAGTTTGGCAGCTGCGGCAGGCAATTCCTGCGTCAGAACACGGCTTGACTACGACAGTTGTCGCTTCTGTCTTCAACCGTTCCAGCGATCCCATCCGACCAGTTTCACCAGGTGCCTCGATCCCACTGAAATCAGGGATTTCGCGAGATTGTGGCACATTGACGATGACCCGTGCTAGCACGCGTGCCGAAGAGAACTATATCGAAAAACGTCACCATCGTTCTGAGAAGCAAGCGGTAAAGCGGGATCGATGCAACCGTTGTTGAAAACTCACAACCGTCAAAGCATACCTCATCCGCACTTTTGCGACGAAACGCCTGTAATCCAACTTGAGATTACACGAGGTAGGACACGGGACAAAATTCGCCCTGTCAACGGACGCACCTTTTTTATCGGCAGCGGTTCCGACTGTGACCTGGTACTTGGAGGTGGGCAGTTTCCAGAACTTCACAGCTACCTGCTGGTCACGGCCGACGCCGTCATGATCCGCCACCTTGGTTCTCAGCCCACCCTGTATGTCGACGGTAGCCCCCAGAGTCGCTGTTTTCTATCGGACCGATCGCGCATTCAAATCGGCCCCTACGAATTTGAGGTCCAATTTCCCGCCGGCCGGTTCGCGGATGCGACGATTGAAAATAGTAAACCGTCGACCGAGGCGATTCGCTCGCCCCTGCCCTCCCCTGATCTGCTGCTCGAGATCGAAGATTACCTGAACACTATGCCGCAAAGAACACCCCCAAGAACGCCCACAAGAATTCCACTAAGACCGTCACCAAGATCCAAGACCAGTCTGTCGACACCGACAATGGCTACTCAACTGGCTACTAAACTGGATACTCAACCGGGATCGATTCAGCCACCCGCAACCGCGATTCGCTCGCAGAACCCCGCCGTGCCTATCTCCATTGGCCTGCCGGCACCCTCCGTAAAACCTCCACACTGGCAGCACATCAGCAGCGATTTGTGTGTCTGCCAATAACACCGGAAAACTCCATGCCAATAGCAAGCTCTCGCGTCGTTGGTCTAGTAACCTTACAGCCCCACCAGCGACTTCGCCGAGAACGCTTGACCGCAGAAGCATCAAGCCTGCACAGTTTTAAACGATCCAGTCACCGCGCGATAACCGGCCGCCACTCGGGTAGCGGTGATCCGCCGGTTCGTGTTGTTCACGCCAACCTCGCCGCCTTGATGGAAGAACTACAGGCTGAACTGAACACGTACTACGCACGGATTGACGCGATCTAATCGGGTGTCGTGAAATTGCGAGATGCCTGAGAATCCCCTCGTACGATGGGACTCCGATCCCGTCAACTTCTCGTACGATGGGACTCCGATCCCGTCGCCCTCCCGTACGATGGGACTCCGATCCCGTCAACTTCTCGTACGATGGGACTCCGATCCCGTCGACTTCCGATCATCCGCTTTGTTCGACGGGTTCGGCGACCATCGTTCGAATTCGACGAGCGCATTGGAAGAGGGCATCTTTGAATCTCACACGATGAACCGTGTGGCATCGCCTCTTCAGATCTGGTAATTCGTTTCCCCCGCCAGTTCGTCGTCCGTTTCACTGCGCATCCGCAGTTTCGGCTTCTCCAGAACGACGGTCGTGCGCGGTTTCACCGATTGGGTCAACCAGACACTCGATCCGACCACGGAATCGTGGCCAATGACGGTACGTCCACCCAGCACCGTGGCGTTCGCGTAAATAACCACTCGATCCTCGATAGTCGGGTGCCGCTTCACTTCGTCACCACGCAACAGCTGCCCTTCCGAGTCGGTTTGAAAACTGAGCGCCCCCAGCGTCACACCCTGATAAATTTTAACGTGCTCGCCAATCTCACAGGTCTGGCCAATCACCACACCCGTGCCGTGGTCGATAAAGAAGTGCCTTCCGATCGTCGCCCCGGGGTGGATATCAATTCCAGTATTGGTATGTGCCCACTCCGTCAGAATGCGCGGGATATAGGGAATCCCGAGCCGATACAGTTCGTGAGCCAGCCGGTACACGGTGACAGCTTCCAGACCCGGATAGCAGAAAATGACTTCATCCAGGCCGGAAACCGCCGGATCGCCATCGAAGGCGGCCTGTACATCCATGGCCAGCGTCGAGCGCAGTTGCGGAATTTTCTCCAGAAAAGCGATCGTTGCCGCCTGGGCTTTCGCTTCGTAGTCGACGTCCGATTCGTAGTCACAGCTGGCTCCCGCCTCATGCCGAAACGAGCGCGTAATCTGTTGAGTCAGTTTATCGTGCAGACCATCGATCAAATCACCAACGTGATACTCCACGTTTCCCAGGTGTAAACCTTCGCGACGTCGATATCCGGGGTAGATGATCTCTTTCAAGGCCTCAGCGCATTCAACGATCACGTCAAAGTTCGGTAGCGGGCAATGCCCCAAATGGTTGATTGTGCCAACCTCCGTATAGGTCTTCACAATCTCGGCGGTGAGATTCGGAAGTTGCTCTTTCAGGCGAAAATCGGAAGCCATGGTTTCTCCCATTGCGATCAACCGACTCGTTCGACGCAATCCGCGCGAAGTAGCCGTCGCATGTCGTATAAGCAGAAGGGGTCGATTAGGAGCAGCGAGCGAGGTCCGGCCTTATGCCGGACTGATACAGCCGCAAAAGATATTGATTCCAGGCTGGAAACGAGTTGGACCCATGCAGACTTCCCGTCAGGCGATCATCACCCGATTATCGTACCGCTATCGTACGTAGCAAACTCCACAAAATCAAGAATCCTGCTAATTTCTTCGACTGCGGTGAGGTGAAGTGTTGAGTCAAACCGGCTGCCCCGTGCGTGCCAGCATTGAATTCGCCGGTTCGCGCCGCCACGATTCCCATCGGCTGCTGCAATCCGCTGCTAGAAGGCGTTTCCAAACTTCGCATCCCTGCACGTTGGCGGCTGGAAACCACCGCTACGTTTTCTTCGCGTTGACGTAAAACTTAGTGCGTCTGCAAGGTTTGATCTTGGGGTTCAGTGGCTCAGCCGTTCGGGCGCTAGCCCCGGTTCTTGCCAACGAACCGTGGCTAGCGGCAAAACGGCTAATTCCTGTTCTTAGACGTGAAAGCGCACCGGGCACGATTGGAATTCCTGCTCTATCGGTTCGTAAAATGGACAGCCCAGCCTGGACAGCCCAGCCTGGACAGCCCAGCCTGGACAGCCCAGCCTGGACACATCGGTGCGGGCGGATCGTTGATCGAAACCAGTCCCCGCCGACTGGCGTATTAACTGCAAAGGGGGTTTTTGCTCGTTTTCGCTCGCGAAGCGCCCGTTTCGCTCAGAAATACTTTCCTTGCCGCCACGGGTCAATTAGAGTTGAACTACACTTGCTGCTCTTGAGGAACACCTTTGATGTACGAACCGCAGATTCGCCGTAACACGTTGCGCTACCTTCTGTTCATCATCGTCGTCGTCGCGATCGGCGGTTCCGGCACGCTTCACGCCAGCGCCGACGCCCCGTTGTGGATTCGTTATCCAGCCATCTCACCGGATGGAAAGCAAATTGTATTTGTTTATCGGGGCGATCTGTGGCTCGTTTCGAGCGAGGGAGGCCGCGCTCGTCAGCTTACGACCCACGAAGATTACGAAAAGTGGCCGGTCTGGTCACCTGATTCAAAGCAGATCGCTTTTGCGTCCGACCGACACGGAAACGACGATGTATTCGTCATGTCGGCCGAAGGCGGCTCGCCGGAACGCCTGACGTTCCACTCGGCGACCGATACACCAACGTCGTTCAGCCCCGACGGCAAAAGCGTTCTGTTCACCAGTGCCCGCCAAGATGCGCCCCAGGCGACGATCGGCGATAGCAGCTTAGGTGAACTGTATCGAGTGTCGGTAGGCGGCGGTCGACCACAGCAGATTCTAACCACGCCGTCGCAGGCCGCCGTGACCAGTCCCGACGGAACAAAGATCGCCTACTACGATCGCAAGGGATACGAAGACGCGTGGCGTAAACATCATGTTTCGTCCATCACGCGCGATATCTGGATCTACGATCTGGAATCGGGCGAGCACACGAAACTGACTTCGTTTCGCGGAGAGGATCGGGATCCTGTCTGGTCCGCGGACGGCGAGACGCTGTATTTCCTGAGCCAGCAGAGTGGCACTTTCAATGTCTTCAAGACACGGCTTGATGAACCGGGCAAAGCCGAGCAAATCAGCTCTCACGAAACACATCCTGTCCGGTTTCTCAGCGGCGCCAACGACGGCACACTGGCGTACTGGTGGAATGGTCAAGTCTGGATCAAGCCGGCTAATGCCGAACAACGCCCGGTCGCAATGAAGGTCACGGCCGACGACCGCAGCAATCCGATCGAGACACTGTCGATGAGCGGCGGATGTACGGACTTCGCCGTTTCCCCCAACGAAGAAGAAATCGCACTCATCCTGCGCGGCGAGGTCTTCGTGACGTCGGTCGAATACGCGACGACCAAGCGGGTAACCTACACGCCTCAACAGGAGCGAGGACTGGCCTGGTCCGCCGATGGCCGCAGCGTGTACTACGCCAGTGAACGAGACGGCGCCTGGAATCTTTACAAGACATCGATTACGCGCGAAGAAGAAGACCGGTTCTTCTCGGCGACACTCTTGACGGAAGACGCCGTTCTGGTGGGCGAAGACGAGTCGTTTCAGCCCCTGATGTCGCCGGACGGAAAGAAAATCGCCTACCTTCATGATCGAGACGAGATTCGCGTCATGGACGTCGGCACTCGCAAGACCAGCACGCTGGTTCCCGCTCGATTGAATTACAGCTACTCCGATGGCGACATCGGTTACGACTGGTCGCCTGACAGCAAATGGCTGGCGTTTAACTATCATGCGCACAACCGCTGGCTGGAGGATGTCGGCGTCGTCAACGTGGCCACCGGCAAAATCAGCAACATCACCAATAGCGGATACGAAGAAGGCGGGCCTCGCTGGGGCCGTGACGGCAAGTCCCTGCTATTCATTTCCAACCGCCTGGGCCGCCGCGACCATGGCAGCTGGGGATCCGACACCGACATTTTCTCGTTCTATTTGACGCGCGACGCATGGGATTTTATTAACCTGTCCAAGGAAGAAATGGAACTGAGAAAGAAGAAAAAAGAGAAGGAAGAAAAAAAGAAAGACAAAGCGAAAAAGGAGAAGGGAAAGAACGGCGACAAAGAACAAGCCGCTGACAAAACCGACTCGGAAGTCGACGAAGACGAAAAAAACCAGAAGGACGACGACGACAAGGAACAAGAAACGAAGGAAAAGGAAGGCGACAAAAAGGTCGATCCCATCAAGATCGACTTCAGCGGTATCGATGACCGGGTCAAGCGGATCTCGTTTCTTTCCGCCTCCATCGGCGGATATGATATCGCCCCGGACGGCGAAACCGTCGTCTATTTTGCCAAGATCGACAAGTCGTGGGCGTTATGGTCTACGCGCATTCGCGACCAAGACACGTCCAAGCTGGCCACGTTGGACAGCGGCAGCGTTGTGTTCGCGAAAGACGGCAAGTCCGTGTTCGTGCGCAGCGGTTCAGGCCAGCTTTCCAAGGTCACCGTGCCGGAATCGGGCAAAGGTGAAGTCAAAGGTATCGCCTATCGAGCCGAGATGAATCTGGATCTTTCGGCCGAACGTGCGTATATCTTCGAGCACGCCTGGCGACAGGTAAAACGAAAATTTTACGAGCCTGGTCTGCATGATGTGCCGTGGGCGGCCATGAAAGAAAACTACGCCGCCTTTTTGCCGTCGATCGGCACGACGGAGGGCTTTGTGGAACTGTTGAGCGAACTGCTGGGCGAGCTGAATGCATCCCACACGGGCGCCCGCTACCGTCCTCGTCGCTCCGGTGGCGATCAAACACCGGCGTTTGGGCTGCTCTTTGACATCCAGCATCATGACGCCGGCCTCAAAGTCGCCGAGGTTCTACGTGGCGGCCCGTTCGACGTCGAGACCAGCAAAGTCAAACCTGGCGTCTTGATCACCCACATCGACGGGATCCGCTTGACACCCGACGTCAACCCGAACCGACTGATGAACACGAAGGGTGGAAAAAAAGTACGGCTGGGACTAACCAACCTTGAATCCGGATCGGACTGGGAGGAAGTCTTTACGCCGATTGGTCAGGGTCAGCAGAGCGGTGCCTTGTACGAACGATGGATTAAGGGGCGGCGGGATCTGGTCGACAAGTTATCCGACGGCCGCGTCGGGTACGTACACGTCGCCGGGATGAACGACTCTAGTTTCCGTCGCTTTTACAAAGATGTCCTGGGCGTCAATAGCGACAAAGAAGCGCTGATTATCGATACGCGGTACAACCGGGGAGGCTGGCTGCACGACGACCTGGTCAGCTTTCTGAGCGGCAAGGATTACGTCTACATCCAACCGCGCGGTAAAAAACGAGGGGACCTGGGAGCGGAACCGGTTTCCCGCTGGTCTCGTCCTTTTGCCGTCGTCCAGAATGAAGCCAATTATTCCGATGCGCATATGTTTCCGTACGCGGTAAAGCAGCTGAAGCTGGGCAAACTGGTCGGCGCGCCCGTCGCGGGAACGGGCACGGCCGTCTGGTGGGAACAGCAGATTAACCCGGAGATCATCTTCGGCATTCCGCAGGTGGGCATGGTCACGCCCGACGGTAACTACCTCGAAAACCTCGAACTGCAACCCGACGTCGAGGTCTACAATACGCCCGACAGCGTCGAGGACGGTAAGGACCTGCAGATTGAAAAGGCCGTCGAGGTCCTACTAAAGAAGAAGGAATCGTAGGCGGCCGCAGGCCATCGTCGCCCTTACCGTCCATGTGCCGCCACCCGTTAGTCCCGGCGCGCCGAGAGTTCCGCCCTAAAACCGTGAGCTAACGCTCGGCGGCTGATCGAACAAACCGTGGGCCCGCCACTCGAAGATGCGCCGTGGCGTAGCCTTGTTTGGAAAAGGTGCTGGTGACATGCCGCACGATGGGCCTCCGTGCCGGTCGCCTGACAAGTGTATGCATAATCGACGGGCGCGGAGGCCCATCTTACCTGTTTTCCGACAAAGCCCAGGCTTGGTCGCAGCTCAATTTTAGGCTTGAGCGCCCCATGGCACTTACATTGCTTGCAGCCACGGTGAGCCGCAAGGCGCTAGCCGCGGGTGTCGTGAGGGACAAGGCGCATAAACTGTGCCAGGCCTGCCACGTCGTCTGGGCTTCGTAGCGGTTGTGTATTGCTTATCGCGTTTACGCCAGTTTGTATTGCGCTCAGTTAGTACTTTAAGTTTACAGGTGCAGAATGGTATTATGCCGCAGCTATGTTCTACCGAGATCCCACAAGATGTTGGGTTGATACCATGCCACAGAAAGCAAAACGCCACTGCACGGTAAACGTATGTAAGAAACCGTACCACACCAAAGGCTTGTGCAAGATGCATTACGCCCGCCTGCGTAGGACAGGCACAACGGACCAGCGAGACAAACGTTGTTGCTCCGTTGAAGGTTGTTCAGAAAATCATCTTGCAAAGGGATTCTGCCGTTACCATTACGATCAGCAGCGCAGGAATAATCTGTAATTGCATCCGCTAAGTTTTCCTTCGTCCTGGCCGCGCTCGGCTCGTTGCCGCTGGGCAGGCGTCGGCGGCAATCCCGTGATCGCGAAGCTCATGCGGCGTAGCCAGGCGCGAACCGGCCGCAGGCGCCGGTTGCAGTCCGTGCAGTTCGAGACTGGCCAGAATGAATCGGAGTCCTTATTGGTGATCAACTCGATGAGCAGGCTCTTGCCGGAGTCACCGGCGACGAGCGCCGGACCGGAGTCGCCGCCCTTGAGCAGCCCGTCGCGCGAATCGACGCGCCGCCCGCCTTCCTGCTTTTTGGCGCCCTGACACTCGTAGCATTCGCTGGCAAGAAAGGGCCGAATCCGTTGCTCGAAGAATTCAACCTGGCTGGAAGTGGGCTGGCCGATGGCACTGGGCGCGATCCCCAGGCTGAGCAGCACGGCACTCAAACAGAGACTCGAAATATGTCGATTCAGCGCAACTGATTCGTCAGACGTCATGAGGAATTCACCAGGTCGTTTCAAAACCGGGAGGGCGGGGGCTCCTGCCGAGCCGGAACGTCGGCAAATAAAAGCTCAACGGGAGCTTCGCCCTCCCGTTAATAGGTTGTGAAACTGGTTCTAATGTCGATTATCAGCGGATAAACAGTTCGGGGTTCAAATCGGCCTTTCTCGGAAACGATTTCTGAGTTCCGTGGGCCAGAACGCTCCGACTGGCGATGCTGCAGGCATTCTCCATGGCGCGCCGCAGATCGAAGCCCACGGCCAGGAAGTACGCAAGGCTACCAATGAAACAGTCTCCGGCTCCCGTGGTGTCCACCGCCTTGTCCGCCGGCGCGGTTACCCGGATGACTTCATCGGAGGTAGTAACGGCAATCGCGCCTGCGGAACCCAATGTGATCAATACGGTGGCGGCACCGCGCGCTTGCAAGGCACGGGCCGCTTGTTCCGCCTCTTCGGGATTCGTGACCGGCAAGCCGGTCAAATCGGCCGCTTCACTTTCATTGGGTACCAACAGATCGGTCAAGCTCAGCATCTGGTCTGGAATTGGTGCGCTGGGCGCAGGATTCAAAATGGTCCTAACCGACGAAGCTTCCCGGGCGACATGGAAGGCCTCGATATTGCACTCCATAGGAATCTCCATCTGACAGACTACCACCTGCGCCGCTTGGATCGAGCCGGCGGCACGCCGTACTTCCGTTGGAGTGAGCGCCAGGTTGGCGCCGGGGACAATGATGATCGTGTTCTGTCCGGTATCCTCATCGACCCAGATCGGCGCGACACCGGAGGAAAGTCGATCGTCGAAGTAAACGAAGTCCGTCAGAATGTTTTCATCTGCGTAGTGTTTTGCGGTTTGATCGCCGACTGAGTCGCGGCCCAACTTGACGACCATCGTGACCTCGGCGCCCAGACGAGCGGCCATCACCGCCTGGTTGGATCCCTTACCACCAAAACCGGTCTGGTAGCTGGACCCCACCAGAGTTTCCCCTGCGCCGGGCAACCGCGGCGCTCGGGCGATTTGGTCGTTCATCGAACTGCCGACGACGCAAATGCGAGGCTTGTTGTTCATGCACCAGTGACCTCAACGTTCGTACACCGGTGACCGCAACGGGGGGCTGCACCGGCTGCCCTTGGCGGATGACGCTAAATTCTTCCGTAAAGATGTGAACACGAAGGTCACAGAACGCATCAGCATCCGCTCCGGCAAGACCGGCAATTGCCGTCGTGAAGCGACGTTCCATGGCCTCGACGCTATCCGACCACAATTCGGCGGTGCCATCGTACAGCGGCTCGACGCCGTCGCCGTCCGGCTGATGATCCAGAGCGATATTGATGCGGTATTCGCGACATTCCGGCAACGGAGCGGACAGCTTCGTGTGTTCCATCAGCCAGCGTTGCTTGAACGCTTCGCTGCTGAGTTCAGGCTTGCAATTCAACAGCGCGATGAGTTTGACCATGCTTTCGCTCCACTCGCTTGTTGGCACCCCTTGATATCAAACCGCAAATGCCAGTATATCAAGTCCATGGCTGACGAACTCAATTTCAAACAGGAACTCACCGGCTGCTTCGTCTTTCCGGTTGCGGAAAATCCGACCCAGGCGATGATCGAACCTGCCTACGCTGCGATGGGGCTTGATTGGCGCTACCTTACGCTCGAGGTCCGACCCGAGAACCTTGCCGCGGCGGTTGCCGGAGCGCGTGCTTTCGGTTTGCGAAGCTTCACTTGCACCATTCCGCACAAGATCGAAGTCATCCAGCATCTCGACGGCCTTGGCATGCTGGTCGCACAAGGCGTCATCGGCATCGAATACTGGACGGGCCAAACCCCCGACGCCGGCGTGATGCGCGGCGGCCTCGAGGCCGTATTCGGAGCGTAGCGTCAGTCATTTAGGAATTGAAACTGTCGCCTCATGACGATCTGGGATTATCTCGTTCTGATCGTCTACTTCGCGCTGATGCTCGGCATCGGCTTTTGGGCAATGCGCCGCGTGAAGGTACAGGAAGATTACTTCATGGGCGGGCGGAGTTTCGGCAAGCTGCTGCAGACGTTCGCCGCCTTCGGTGCGGGCACCGGGCCGAGCGATCCGGTCAATACCGGACGCACGACATTCACCAGCGGGATCAGCGGTATGTGGAGCGTCATGTACTGGCTGTTCGTGACGCCGTTTTACTGGATCGCGAGCGTCTGGTATCGCCGCATGCGGCACCTGACGCTGGGTGATTGGTTTACCGAACGGTACGAGTCGCGACCGTTGGGCGCCGCCTACGCCGTGTTCGGCATCGTGTTCTACATGGTGTACGGCTCGATGCTCTTTGCGGCCATCGGCAAGGTTGCCGGCACGCTGCTAGGCGCGGGCGAGGTGTCCGTCGCCGGTCACGTCGTGGGCTTGGACTACGTCCTGGTGCCAATCTTGGCAGTCGTCGTGCTGCTTTACGGAATTGCCGGGGGACTGAGGGCCGCCTATTGGACGGACTTGATCCAAGGTCTGTGCATCATCCTGCTGTCGATCATGTTGATCCCCTTCGGGCTGAACGCTCTAGTGGAGAAGTTCGGCGATCCGGCCACGCAAGGCCTCAGCGACGGCTTTCGCATCATGCACGAGCAATTGCCGGCACAGTTTTTTTCGGTCGTGGGCGTGTCGGGACGGAGCGAGTTTCCGCTCTACTTTATCGTGGTGGTTGTGCTGATTAATCTGGTCGGCATCGTCGTCCAACCCCACTTCATCGCTACCGGCGGCGGATCGGCCAAGACCGAAATGAACGCTCGAGTCGGGCTTGTTGTGGGGAATTTCCTCAAACGATTCTGCACGGTCGGCTGGGTGTTGACCGGGCTGATCGCGGTAACCCTGCTGGCCGACAATGCCGAATTAGCCGAGGACCCCGACAAAACCTGGGGCATCGCCTGCAAGGCCCTGCTCGGTCCCGGACTGATCGGACTCATGTTGGCCTGCCTGCTGGCGGCCCTGATGAGCTCGATTGACGCCTACATGATCGTCAGCTCGGCGCTGATCGTACGCAACGTCTACGTGCCGTTTATCAGCCCTGCCGCGACCGAAGCCCAGTGTATCGGCGTTGCACGAGTGACCGGCATCCTCATCGTAGGCGGGGCGGTGGTCATTGCCCTATCGATGATGGACGTCTTCGCGCAGTTGCAGCTGACGTGGATCGTCGGCGTGTTGTTTGCCGCTCCCTTCTGGGTCGGAATGTACTGGCGGCGGGCGACAACGGCCGCCGCCTGGGCGAGCATCGGTTTCTGTGCATTGACTTTCTTTCTCGTACCCTGGCTGGCTCCCGTCCTCGTGCCGGGCCTGACGACCAACCCGAGGTGGAGCCAGACGACCGACCTGGTGCAAACCACGACCTCCCGCACCGCCGCGTCTTCCGACGTGGCACGACGCCGGGCGACAATCGCGCTGTGGGAGCAGCGCCAACAGAAGATCGACCAGCTCGCTGCCGCGACGCGGGCAGAGTCGCTTGCCAGGCTCGGGCCCCGACCCGCGCCGCTGACACAGGGAGATTCGCTGATCGAGGTCACCACGACCGGCGGGCAGGCCATTTACTGGTCTGGCGGCGTCAAGACCATCGACGAGAACGGCAACGGACGGACGGACGCGCGGCCGGAACCGATTGGCCCGGCTCAGCAAATCGACGACCTCGCATCAAAGGTTGTCCTGCGTTACGCAGACGATGTTCCCCTCCGTGGCGTCGGGAATTTCAAGATCGATTTTTTACTCTACGATTTAGCAGGGCTCGATTTGCGTGACCTCAGCGACTCGACATTGAAGACGCTCGAATTTCCGCCCAAGATTTTCGCGCCGTTCGTGGTCATGATTGTGGTGAGCTTCCTGACGGGCCGCAATTCCAAAGAAGCGCTCGACCGATATTACGTCAAAATGAAAACGCCGGTCGATCCCGATCCGGCGCTGGACATCCGACAACTCGAACAATCGTACCGTGAACCGAATCGTTTTGACTATCGCAAGCTATTCGCCGGTTCCGATTTTGAATTTCAGAAGCCGACGGCCGTCGATGCGATCGGCTTCATCGCAAGCGTGGTCACCTGTTTTGTCATTATTGGTGCCGTGCTTTGGCTGGCCGGGATAGGGTCGAAGTGTTTGTAGGCCGGAAACAAGCTGCGTCGCGTCGCGTCGCGTCGGGATTACCGGCAAGAGCTTGCCGTAAAACGTCTGTGTTGCCGGAACTGCGCTGCACTTGTTCGCGGCCTACTTGTTCTGTTTTCGAGGAACTCACAGCGTCTTCGCGAACCAAGGCGAAGGATCGCTCCACGATCAATAGCCTGGTCAGTTTCGTAGAGCTCGACCTACGGGACGCTCAGCGCCCGGGACGTCCAGCCGTCGTGACGCCCAGCGGTCAATAGGCGTTTTGTCGCGAGAACACGACGAAGATCGTTCTGAACAGGATCTTGATGTCCAGCCACAGTGACCATTCTCGGATGTACTGATGATCGCATTCAATACGGCGTTCCATCTTCTCCAGCGTGTCCGTTTCGCCTCGCCATCCGTTCACTTGTGCCAGGCCGGTAATACCCGGTTTGACCTTATGCCGCAGCATGTAGCCCTGGATCATCGTGCGAAACGACTCGTTATGTGCGTTCGCATGCGGCCGCGGGCCAACCAGCGACATGCTGCCCTCCAGCACGTTGAACAGCTGCGGCAGCTCGTCTAGCGAGGTTTTTCGCAATACACCGCCGACGCCGGTGACGCGCGGATCGTTTCGTTTCGCTTGCGGCACGTTGTCGCCGTCGTCACAAACGGTCATCGAACGAAACTTCCACACCAGGATGTCGCGGCCGTCCAGGCCATACCGCCGTTGCCGGAAAAAGACGGGTCCGGCCGATGTGAACTTGACCAGCAAGGCAACGACGGCCATGGGCACCGACAACATCAGTAACAGCACGCTTGCCAGACAAACGTCAACAAACCGCTTGACGAAGCCGTCGACACCGTAGAATGGGTTCTCAAACACGCTGACGACCGGCAGACCGCCAATGTTGCTCCACCGCGAGTGCAACAGTTCGAACACAAAAAAGTCAGGAACGATATAGACTGAAGCGGTCGTATCACTCAGGCGAGCGAGGACATCGCGCAGTCGATCTTCAGCTCGCATGGGAAAAGTCAGGTAAATAATATCGACCTCGCCCGCCCGTGCTTTTTCGACCAGTTCGGTCACGTCGCCTACGCGTTGTCCGACATCTGCGGGAACTTCCGGCGTGCGTTCTTCGGGCCGGTCGTCATAGAAGCCAACCAGCTTCAGTCCAAGTTCAGGTGAGTCTTCGATATTGTCAGCGAGTTGCAACGCGAGTTCATTAACACCGACGATCGCGAATTGATGTGTATTCCAACCGTGAGCGCGCAAGCCCTGCTGAAGCCAGCGAAGCAGCATGCGACAAGCTGTCGAGAAGGCGGTCGTTCCTACACACCACAGCAAGAACGTGCGGCGGGGCAGTTCAACGGTGTAGCCGGCGAGAAAGGCGATTAGCAGGATGCACACAACCGTCCACGCCCACGTCGCCATTAGGCAAAACAATTCCTGGCTGGCCAGGTTGCCACGCCAGCTTCGATACAGAAACGTGATCTCGGCGACCATCGATAACAGCACGATCGCCAACGCCGCGGCAGCGACGTGAGTCTCCTGAATAGCGTGTCCCGTGAACGAGCAGGCAGCAAAGAGTCCGACCACAACGCCCACGGCGTCCGTTAGCCGATAAACGACGTTTCGTAGGGAACGCTGAGGAAGAATATTACGCGCGTGCGATGACATCGGACGTGACCGTCTGATCAAGGTTGGAGAATCCTCTCAAACATAGGTTGAGGACGGGTTGGAGGCTGGATGGGCGATCCGGGGTTCGCGATCCGGGGTGCGGGATACGGGGTGCGGGGTGCGGGATACGGGGTACGGGATACGGGGTGCGGGATACGGGGTGCGGGATACGGGGTACGGGGTACGGGATGCGGCGTGCGGGGTGCGGGATACGGGGTACGGGATGCGGCGGGGTGCGGGATACGGGGTGCGGGATACGGGGTGCGGAGTGCGGGATACGGGATACGGGGTGCGGGGTGCTCGGCCACTACGATCGATCGAACCGCTACACGTGCTAGAAGGCACGCGATCGCCGCTGGCTTAGCAAGTGGCGTCGTGTGGTGCACGGGGTCGAGTGCACGGGGTCGAGTGCACGGGGTCGAGTGCACGGGGTCGAGTGCACGGGGTCGGGAGTCTTTTTTCCTGCCGGCCGACGGGGAATCAAATTCTGCGGGCCGATTTGTTCGACCGGAAAAAAGACTCCCGACCCCCCCTCTTTAGAAATCCGCCGTCCCTTAGTCGTGCCCTTCCTTGACCTTGGACTTGGCGATGATCTCCTGTTGGACATTCGGCGGAACAACGTCGTAATGTGAAAACTCCATGACGTAACTGCCCTGACCGCCGGTCATACTGGACAAGGCCCGCGCGTACGTCGACACCTCGGACAAAGGCGCTTCGGCGATAACGGTCTGCAGGTCACCGCCTGCCGATTCCATCCCCAGCACCCTGCCCCGCCGCGTCGACATGTCGCCGTTGACGTCCCCCATACGATCGGCAGGCACGGTGATGTGGATCTTGACGACGGGTTCCAGCAACGAAGGCTTCGCTTTTTCAAAGACCTCCTTGAATACGTGCGCCGCCGCCGTCCGAAATGCCGTTTCATTGCTGTCGACGGCATGGTCCTTACCGAAGTAGACCTCGACGCAAACGTTTTGCACGGCATACCCCGCAACGACGCCGCGATTGAGTTGTTCGATGAATCCCTTTTCTACGGCCGGCATGAAATTGCTGGGAATCGATCCTCCCACCACAGAATCAACCCACAAGAAATTGGGCGCCGGGTGGTGCGTGAATTTCTTCAACTGGGGGAAGCGTGCTTTGGTCGCATACTCTTCGGGGTCGGTCCCCTTGGGAAACGGATACATGCGAATATGCACTTCTGCAAACTGACCCGATCCACCCGACTGTTTCTTGTGGCGGTAACTACCCTCGGCTTCGGTTTGGATCGTTTCGCGATACGGGATTTTCGGTTCCTTCGTGTCAACTTCCACCTTGTCGCGGCGCTTCAGCCGTTCCTTGATCAAGGTCAGGTGAAGCTCGCTCATCCCGTTCATCACCAGCTCTTGCGTTTCCTGGTCATGGTCCAAACTGATCGTCGAATCCTCTTCCGAGATTTTGTGCAAGGCGTTGGACAGTTTGGCCTCGTCACCGCGATTCTTGGGTGTCACCGCTAACCCAACCATCGGCGTTGGAAACTTGATTTCCGGTAGCACCAGTTCTCCGAGGCTGTTCCCCGTATGCAGATCTTCGATTTTCGCGATGGCGACGATGTCGCCTGGCCCGGCCGCATCGATCGGCGATGTTTCCGCAGCCTGTACTTCCAAAAGCGGTCCGATCTTAATCCCCTTGCGACGACTGGAGGTCGCAATATGGCTGTCTTTCTTCAGCGTCCCGGAAATGACATGAACGAAATTCAGCTTTTGCACAAACGGATCGATGCGCGTTTTGAACACGATAGCGGCCAGCGGCCCGGCGGGATCGGCGGACAGAGTGACTTCCTCACCATCCTTGCTGGCCGTTCGCTCGACTGAAGTTGGTGGGAGAGCGCAGGTAGCGAAGGCATCCATTAACTCCGAAATTCCCACCTCGGTTTTCCCAGAAACACATAAGATCGGAATCAGCGACCCGGATGCGATGGCGCGCACAATCAAGCCGGACAGTTCCTCTTCGCTGGGCGTGGTTCCCTCAAAATATCGTTCGATGACCTCTTCATCCGCCTCAATGATCGATTCAATCAAGGGCTCATGGATTTCCTTGGGATCGAGCAGTGCGCCTGCCGTGTCTTCGGGGACGTTCAACGTGCTGACGACACCTTTAAAATCGCTGCCATGGCCGATCGGAACGTTCAACGGCACGCACGCGTTGCCGAACAGCTCCTTGATGCCCTGGACCAGTGCCGGAAAGTCGATATTATCGGCGTCCATCTTGTTGATCACGATCATGCGGCCGACGCCGGCAACGTCGGCTTCCTGAAATACCCGCCGCGTGTTGACTTTGATTCCAGCGCTCGCGTCAATAAAAATTGCCGCAGTGTCGACACCCCGCAACGCCCCGATCGTCTGCCCAATCAGATCCGGATAGCCCGGCGTATCGATGACGTTGAAACGCTTTCCACCGTGCTGAAAATGCGTCACCGCTGCCTCGATCGAAAACTTATGGTGTTTTTCCTCGTCGTCAAAGTCGCAAATACTGGTTCCGTCATCGACGCTGGGATTGGCTTTCACCGTCCCGGTCAGCGTGAGGAACTTGTCTGCCAGCGTCGTCTTACCGGACGAACCGTGACCAACGAGCGCGATGTTGCGGATGTCTTCTACTTTGTGATTCGCCATATCCTTGAATTCCTAAATTGAGCCACAGGAGTAGCGGAGCGCTCCGGAAGAGTTTCTAAACGCATTCTTAATCGGTTTGTCCAGCGCCCGACGCAGCTGCCAGCGCGTCGGCCATTGTCAGTTTTCCTTCGTAAAGTGCTTTTCCGATAATACAGCCGGCCGCATTCGTCCGTGCCAGTCGCGCCACGTCTTCACGGTCGCCAACGCCGCCGGATGCAATGACAGGGACGCTTAACGCTTGCACCATCGCTTCGATCGCGGGTACGTTCGGTCCGGTCAATGTACCGTCCGTGGCAATATCCGTATAGATAATGGCGACGAGCAGCTCGTTGTCAAACTGTCGGGCCAAATCGATCGCCGGACGTTGGCTCGTCTGCTGCCATCCCTCCGTCGCAACGTAGCCATCACGAGCGTCAACGCCTAAAACGAGTTGTTTGGGAAAGCGGTCCAGCATCTGAAGAAACCAGTCGGGGTGAGTGAGTGCGCGCGTGCCGACGATTAAACGACTGACTCCCAGGTCCAACATGGCTTCGATCGTTGCTTCGTCGCGGATACCACCGCCCAACTGACACGGCACATCAACCGTTTCGACGATCTGCCGCACCACGTCGGAATTAACCGGCTTTCCGTCACGCGCTCCGTCCAGATCAACCAGGTGCAAGTGCTGCGCACCTTGCCGCACCCACTGCTCGGCCACCGCTGGCGGCGAGTCGTCGTAAACGGTCTCCCGCTGATAGTCGCCTTGAAACAACCGGACGCAGCGTCCACCGCGCAGGTCAATTGCCGGCCAGATCTGCATGTTCCCGTTGATCCACTGCCACTGCGTTCATCCGCAAACCCCGTTCATCCGCAATCCCTATTCATCGGCAAAAAGCGAGCGGGATGCACGATTGTCCGAAATTGGCGGCTCGCGCGATACGCGCCGTAACCCGTTAAGTCCAATCGAAATATGCCAGAATGACGCCGACCTTTCAAGGAGCCCTGCTCGTCGCCAAGGCGCCGAACTGGGCAAAGTTTCGCAACAGTTGCAGACCGTTCGCCTGGCTCTTCTCCGGATGAAACTGCGTCGCGAAAACGTTTCCCGACCAGACCATGGAACAAAACGGTTGATGGTAGACGGTACGTCCCGCCACCACCTGCTCGTCCGCGGGAACGGCATAGAAAGAGTGGACAAAATAGAAAAAGCTGTTGCGATCCACCCCCGCCAAAAGCGGATTTTCGACATCGAATTCCAGCTGGTTCCAACCCATGTGGGGAACCTTATAGCCCTTCGGCAGTTGAAACGCGACAACGTCGCCAGGAAAGATACCGAGCCCCTCGTGGCATCCGTTTTCGAAACTGCGCTGGAACAGCAACTGCAGTCCCAGGCATACGCCTAGAAACGGTCGACCATCATCAATTGCCGCGCGGATCGGTTCGATCAACTGCCGGTTCCGAAGTTGAGACATGGCATCCTGGAATGCCCCAACGCCTGGAAGCACAATCTTATCCGCATCGGCCAAGGCGCGGATCGTCGGTTACGATCGATTCGTAACCTACGCGTTCAAATGCCTTCTGGACACTCCGCAGGTTGCCCATCTGATAATCGACGATGGCGATCATGTCCGGCTTTCGAACGAGAAACTGGTATAATGCTACGACCCAACGTCGAACAACGTCGGTTCCGCCGGTCGGGGTAGCCTATCGGCCACCATTGTACGTCACTCGATCGTGTGACGTTAGAGCGGGCGTTATCGAAAGCCGTGTCGGCCGTCGACGTCGCCTAGTTCTCAACCGTTCTGACGGTTTCCGGATAGATGACCAACTCGACGCGCCGATTTCCTCGTCGCCCGTCAGCCGTGGCGCTGGAATAGACTGGGTGGTTGGCACCGTGGCCGGCCACATGAAGCTGCTGAGGGCCAAAGCCACCTTGCCGCGCCATGAACTCGTAGACGGCCATCGCCTGCGCAGAGGAGAGATGATGCTGGTCGCGCCAGGGACCGGAAATCGCCAATCCGTCGGTGTGACCTTCGATGCCAATTCGTTGATTCGGATAGGCGCTCGACAATTCCGTCGCGACGTGTCGTAATCGTTCGACGGCGACCGGCGTGAGTTGCACGGTTCCCGGAGCGAAGATCTCGTCGCTGGAAAGCGGAATCCGCAGGACGTCACCGTCGCGTCGAACGACAACGCCTGGAATCGCGAATTCGGGTAAGGAGATATTCGTGTTGGGGCTGATGGTTGCTCCGCCGCGTCGCCGGTTGGCGGCCAGCAGATTTTCCGAGGATTGTTTGGCTTCCGTCATATCACGCTGGGCCGCTGCCAATTTGTCCTGGTTGCTTCGCAAATCTTGCTGGAGTCGGGCCAGTTGCGATTCCAGACGCTGAACATCGCGTCGCGCGGCGGCAAGCTGACGTTCCTTCTCCTGGTTGACTTGATCCAGTGACAAATGATTTGCGTCTTGCTGCCGACCGCGAGTCTGATACTGACTAAGCGTCGCCGTTGCTTCCTTCAGCCGACGACTCACATCCGCCAGGTGTTGTTCCTGGACTTGCGCGTGGCGCTGGGTGGTGCCAAGCTGCGACTCCAGCAGCTGGTTGCGTTGCGCCAGAGCTGTCGATTGCGACTGCATGATCTGGTATTCACGTTGCGCGTTGGCCTGCCACTTTTCTAGCTCACGAACCTGAATCGAAGCCGATCCACCCGGCATCGAAGCAAACGGGCCCGGTCCACCGCCGTTCGACGCAAATGGATTTGCGCTACCGTTGCAACCGGCGCTAACGACCAGGAACAGCGTAATACCAAGTTGATATGAGCGAGTTCGCATGGCGAACTTCTCCCATCTATCGATTAAATTCAAATGTGTCCGGGTAAGCCCGCGCACATAATAGGTTGCAAAGTAGGTAGAACGGCGCTGCACTACGGTCAGCGCATGGGTGCCGCGACGGCTGAAAAGTGGGGCCGAGCGTAGCAGGCGACTGCAACGCAAACAAGTCCAATCAAGGTCGCGACGTTACCTTGTTGTCCCCGCTGCTAGCGGTGTTGGCCGCGTCGCGGTCGGCTAGCAAAGCTTCAATCCGGTCAGACATCTGGCGCGGGAAGGGAGAATCGAATCCCTCCCAGACGGCGCGAATCGACGAGTCTTCATCCAGCAGCAACGTGGTTGGATATCCGAGATCTGAATCGAGTGCCATCATGATCGCCCGTCTCGTCACTCCGCCTCGATCGGCATACGTGGGCAACTCCAGGCGGCGGGCCTCTAGAAATTCGCTGGTCTTATCCGCCAGGCCGGCCAGATCGCTGTCGTCGCCGCCCGCGCCGCACGAAACCGTGATCAGCTGAAATCCTTCGCCATCACGGAATCGCTTGTAGAGGTCTGCCATGTGGGGAACTTCCTGAATGCACGGTCCACACCAGGTACCCCAGAAATTCAACAACACGACCCTGCCCTGCAGGTCGTCCAAATCGAGTGGGGAAGTTCCCTCCCCAAGTCCCTGCAGCTGAAGTTCCGGCAAATACCGACCCACCGCCGGATGGTCGCCACTGTGGTCGGGTGCCGGCAACAACGCCGAAATAAGGCGAACGGCAGCGACGCCGACGAAGATCGCCAGAATACCGATCCAGAACCTACGCATCGGGTCCTTTTGCACAAATCCTGAAGAATCGGGGATCAACGAGGAATTCCGCCTTTTAATAACCATTTTAGGCTTGTCGGCAAGTCATTATACTAAAAGGACTTGAAACGGAGGACCCACATGACTACGCTCGCCTGCAACCTCTTTCGCGTCAGCATTCAACCTTCAGCACAACAACCTTCAGCACAACAACCTTCAGCACAACAACCTTCAGCACAACAACCTTCAGCACAACAACCTTCAGCACAACGTTCGGCCGTCATGTCATTCCATCGAGCATTCCTTCTGTCGCTGGTCGCCCTGATCGGTTGTACGACCGAAACCGATGTGCCGAGCGAGATCGTGAAGAAGGCGGAAGGGCTGGGTGACCCGTTGTTGACCGCCATCGAAGAGAATCGAGCTCGAGGCCGTCAGTGCAGCGCTGGACGAGGGTGCGGATCCGAATATTCCCGAAAAGGGGGATCTACCGCCGCTACACCTGGCGGCGTCGAAGGGTATGGTCGAAGTTGGAGAATTGTTGATCAAGCGAAACGCAGACATTAATCTTCGACCGTTACGAACGTTTGAAAGCGAATCGGGTGAAAAAATCGAACGCCCCGGCGAGACAGCGCTGCATATCGCCATTACCAGCGGAAAACTTGATTTTGTCGCCATGTTGATCCGCCGGAAGGCGGATCTTAACGCAAAAAACGGGCGGGGCATGACGCCGCTTGATCTTGCCAACAGTCAGAGGCGATTCCTGGAACGCGAAGAGATTAATGAAAAAGAACACGAGGTTCTCGTCGCGATCGGCGAGCAACTCGATGCGACCGATGCCATTATCGCCCTGTTAAAAGAACAAAAGGCGAACACGACCGAAGAATTGCACGCGGCAAAACTCAAGCAGGCCCTGAAAGAGGAAGGCACGGGCGGTATTCTCGGTCGCATCAACGAAAAAATCGATAAAAAACGTTTTCAGCAACCCGACCCCGACGGCGACCCCCTGGATTCGCCATTGATCGATCCCGCCAAGAAACAAGACGAGGAACTCTACGATCTGGATTTCGACGACCCGTCACGCCCCAATAAAAAAGAAGATCCGGATGAACTTCCGGGCCTATTTTCCGATTCGTGAGCTTTGAGGTCGAACAAAAGTTTGTGGTTAGCGATCCCGACTCGCTGGCGGAGCAGCTGACAAAGCTGGGTTGCCAATTCTTTGACTCGATCTGTCAGGTCGATTCCTATTTCGCTCACCCCGCGCGAGATTTCGCGCAGACCGACGAGGCCCTGCGCATTCGTCGAGTGGGCGAAGAGAACTTTGTCACCTACAAAGGTCCCAAGATCGATCAGGATACCAAGACGCGACGGGAGATCGAATTGCCGCTCCCGACCGGCGAGGCGGCAGCCGACCCTTACGTCGAACTCCTGGGGGAATTAGGTTTTCGACACGTTGCCGATGTTCGAAAAACTCGACGGCCCGGTCGGATCGCGTGGCGAGGCTGGCAGGTCGAAGTGGCTCTGGATGAGATCGCGGATCTCGGCACGTTTGCCGAGCTGGAAGTCACGGCCACCGAGGAGAATCTGGCGGATGCCAAGGACTGCATCCACTCCCTGGCCCTGCAGTTAGAGCTTGCGGATATCGAGCGGCGAAGCTATCTGGAGCTACTGCTATCACGGTGAGTTCCCGCTGCCTGCCAGTCTGTTGAGGATTCCTGTTGAGGATCTAGCGAAACAATCCATGCGTTGCGGGGTTTTTGTTATTGGGGCGATAGTTATTGACGTTATTTTTATTGAGGAGACGTTGCGGAAATCACCCGGCGTCGGCCGGCATCACCAGACAGTCCATTGCGTACCTCGAGGAGCCAAAAAATGAGATTCGTTTTTTCATCGATTATCGTCACCGTGTGTTTAGCGACGTGTTTGGCGACATCGGCGTGTTTCGCGCCTGCGGCGTGGGCTGAGGAAGGCGACGGCGAACCACCCAACCGCGAAGAAAAGCACCAGCGACTTTTGGATAAATTTGACGAGGACGGCGATGGCAAATTGACGGGGCAGGAATTAAAGGCTGCCCGACAGGCTGGTGCTCGCCCTCGCGGCGACCAGGGCCGTCGACGCGGAGGTCTTCCTCTGAGTCCCGAGATGATCGCGGAGTTTGATGCGGATGGCGATGGCAGTTTGAGCCAAGAAGAACGCAAGAAAGCTCATCAGGCCCGACACCAGCGGCTTCTGAAAGAGTTCGATGAGGACGGCGACGGCGAATTGAATGAACAAGAACGCCAAAAGGCCCATCAGGCGCACCGGGAGCGAATGCGCGAACGAATGGTTGAGCGTTTCGATGAGGACGGCGATGGCAAGCTGAATGAACAAGAACGCGAACAAGCACGTCAGGCGCACGGCGAGCAAGGACATGGCGGAAAGCCACGTGAACTGACTCCAGAACAGAAAGAGCGGCTGCTGGCTGACTTCGACGAAGACGGTGACGGTCGCCTGAATGAAGACGAACGCGACGCCGCTCGACGCCAACGGCGGGAGCAGCAGCGCGCTGACGGACAGCCGTCGAATGGTCCACAGAGGCGCCAGGGTAAGGGCCCCGGTAAGGGCAAAGGCCCCGGCAAGGGCAAGGGTCCCGGCAAGGGCAAGGGCGAGGCTCAGAACGAGTTTTGAAATGACGAGAATCGTCCAGGGCGCTTGTACGATGGCTCTCATGGGCCGTTTTTCTTTGGATCGCGCGACGCGGGCGAATTGCACTTTGTAGGGGTCCGCAAATCTGGGATATTTGGCCGCACGAGGTTCCGATTCTAGCGCTCGCGAGGCCATAGCGTCCCATGAAAATCTTCTTTTCGGTTGGTGAACCGAGCGGCGATTTGCACGGCGCTAATCTGATCCGGCAAATGAGACAAATCCATCCCGACGTCCAGGCGGTGGGTTACGGCGGGCCACGGATGGCCGCCGCCGGATGTCGGCTGCACGAGGATCTCACCAAACTTGCGGTGATGTGGCTCGTACGCGTCTTGCTGAACATCCACCGGTTCTGGGGTCTGGTCAGTAAGGCCGACCGCTATTTTCGCCATCGCGCCCCGACGCCGTCGTATTGATCGACTATCCCGGAATGAATTGGTGGATCGCCCAACGCCCAAGGCGCATGGAATCCCTGTCTTCTACTATGGGACGCCCCAAATGTGGGCCTGGGGAGGATGGCGTCGCCCGCCATCGGGCCGGCTACTGCTTCACCTGTCGCCTGCCGCCACCAGCTGCCAGTCGTGACGTCTTCAAACATGGCATTAAAATGATCCATCCCAACCAGGCGGAACACCTCTGGTTTGCCATAAACAAAGGGTTGGAAAACCCTCCCGGTTCGGCAAACGGTACAATAGGTAATCATTACCTGATCTTTTCCTAAAGTGTCGCGTACCTGGTGGTGATAACCGATCAACTGGATTGGATACGCTTTTGCAACGCCATTTTTCTCCACGCCGATGACTAGTTTTTCCAGACCGATTTTGTTGGTGGCGCTATCCGCCAGAATCAGTTTTCCCGGTTGGTAAAACATGTGGTCGGCTGCCATATTGAAATTGAACATCCCGGAAACACCTACTGCTACGGCAATGGCCACCAGTGTTTTCCAGCGGGAATTGCGGTACGCATCCACAATGCCAAGTACAAGGATCAACAATGCGCGCACCGCGGAATACCCAACGCCAACGGTATAAAAAGTATGCTACCGACAGACTGTTTATTTCCTGACTGCCGGGCATCGGCATGATGAAATAAACGTTGGCAATTTCAAAAAGTACCAGCAGGACAATACCTGCATAAAACAATGGTTTTTTTTGCATAAGAAGAAAGGAGATATGAGGTTGTGTAAAAAGGGGCAAAAGAACAAAGTTGAAAAACGAAAAAGGACTATTGGCGCAAACCACTACAAGGTCTGAGCCAGTAAATACCGCGCTGTTATATTTATGCCAGTTCCCAGCCGTAAATTTCCCGGCACCTCGCAGGTATAGGTAGCACCTACCTGGCAACCGCGCAAGGTTACTTATTCCCCGGATACGGTAATTTACTTCACTCGCAAGGGTGTAACCCGACTCGTTGACTCGGAAGGGAAATGGAGAAAGTGTAATAGGCTACCTCATAACACACAATTGGCGGATTTGAAATACAGGGGTCTGAATTGGCCAGGCTGATGGTTTGCCGGCTGGATATTGCCACTGTGATATCCCTGATACGAAGATGGCTTACCCGATCAAATACAGAAATAATCGCCGGATCAGGGAATTGGCGTCCTGAATTGCAGCGCATAAAAAGTTTAAGTGTAACATTATAAATATTCTGGCCATTTGCAAAGCTGGTATGAGTGTAGAACATTTCGCCGCCGGTAATGTGGTCGGCTTTAGCCAAAAATGAAAAAGCGCATAGAAGAAGTATAAAAAAGAATTTTCTCATCGCTGCTCTCCAGTGCCCCGGTTTTGATGTGCAGTTTGGTGCAAAATAGCTTCCCGACCCTACTATGAATATAGCAATAATCCGGCTTCATCAGATGCTGGTATGGGACAAAAGTTGGTTTTATTATCGGCTGTTTTCCGGGTTAGTTGCCTTATCGCAGCTAAGTGGCTGAAGATGACAACCGGAACAACAAAGGCGGGTAGCCAGTTAAAAGGAAAATACACTACCGCGATATTGGGTTGCTCAAAAGCAAAACGCTGAAAAGGTGTGGGTAGTGAAAGCACAGCGTTTATCGTAATATTCAATACCAGCAGCAGGCAAATAATATTCCAGGCCAGGATGATCTTTGATTCAATGATCGCTTTTTATAACCCAACCATACTATTAAAGGAGCGGTAATACCCGCGATAATATCAAAATTTCTTCCTTCAAAAGTCATCAATTGGGGAATAGCGTTATGCACAAACAAAAAGTATAACACGATCTCTACTGCTATTCTTGCCGTATGCAGCCATGTTAAAATTTCCAGCGGCAGGCTATCGATAAATCTTCGGCCGGATGAGGTTAGAAATAGTATTAAAATAGTTGCTATCGGGGGCAGGGCCAACAATAGCATTTTTGGTGGCGTAAATGGATGTCTTTATAAAACCCGTTTAATGCTAAAAATGCTTGTAAGGCTAGCCATACCAGCATACCAAAAAGGATCACCGTGGCTTTCTTTTTTGTAGAGTCGGTAGTGCATTTTTAATGGCCAAAAATAAAAGGCCCGCGACGAGGAGGGTAGTGAGACTAAAGACTATGGCGATATAGGATGGCAGGTTGTTTAACATATCCCAATTGAAAGTTTCCGTGAGAATGTAAAAATGATAATTTACTCCGCCTGGAGCAAAGGGATTTGCAGGTGAATTGAAATTCAGTGCGTATGAAATGTTGGAATAAGGTCGTTAAACGGGGATTGTTAAAAGAAATAATGCGGGGTGTTTTGAACGAAGTAAATCTTATTTTTAGTGCTTAATCAGTAGTATGAAATTCGTTAGCCTTTTTTTGTTATTGTTCCCGGTTTTCCTGTCCGCACAGAACTCCATAGCGACCGGAGTGTAAATTGATAAAGGAAACGGATCCCTATACCAAAGAAACGAAATTGTCGACCGGGTTTATCTCCCTCCAGATAGGTGCTTCACTGAGTATTGATGCGGATGGAAAAGAAATAGATTTTTTCTTTACGATACCCGACGAATGTTATAATGACGCTTCTACCATATTTGTTTTTTTCGAAGGATCAAAAGTAAAAGCAACCTATCGCAATACCGGCAGCATGAACTGTGACGGCTATTTTCATTTTAACTTCAGGAATGGAGTCGCTACTCCATCAGGGTTGCAAAAATTGGCCACACAGAAAGTATCCAGTTTGTTTTCACCGGCAATGATAAAAAGAAACCGGTAACAATAAGTCTTTTACCCGATCAGCAAAAGGAATTTATGGAAGCTGCCGCTGTATGATGGCGGAATCAAAGGCGTTGATAAAAAATAATGGTGAATGGTCAATAGTGCAATTGCTTGGCAGTGCTTATACCGGCACACCGTAATAAATACCCACTATTCAAAAGCCTGGTTCAATAAGGCGGCCAGTCTTACGCCGCCCTTCAGCAATTGTTCGTCCAGCATTTTTTGAAACTGGTAATTATACTTATAGCCCAGCTTGGATTCAGCGGGTGAAGCATCATAGTCGACTTCCGATAACACATGCGAGTCGTAGAACCAGTCTTCCAGTGACCCGGATTGCCATGCTTTTACTTTTTCCGTATCGGCATATATCCAGCACCTTGGCGTATTCGGTGTAGCTGTATTGCTGAAACTCTATCAGCATACTATCCCATAATGAATGAAGATTGGTTTTTTTATCAAACCAATATACCACGATCTTATTGCCGCCGGCGTCCTCGTCCCTTCCTACGTGTAAGGGTTGGTGCAGGTCGCCGACCGGTGTATAAGAAAATAGAGCGCTGTTCTCCTTTGTTCGATGGACAAAGAGTTGTCTTTTATTCGGCTATCATCGCGGGTATTTGGGTATACAGATTTTACCCGGCAGTTTTTTCAGGTCTTCAATGAATTTTTCTTTTTCCATATGACCCGGCAGATCTACATAATGCCAGTGCGAGGCATGGTTCCAGGTAGAATCGGATTTGATAAAATCAGGCCAGTTGGACCATAAGGCAAGGGTTCCCTTTCCGATCAGTTTGCGCAATTCCTTCTTTGCTTTTTTTGTCAGGTGCTGTTGGGCTATCTCGGCACTGGTACGATGACCCGTGACGCCCCAGCTAAAAGCAGGCTGGAAAAGAGAAAGCGGCAACGGTGAGACAAGCAGTGTTCGCAAGGAAATATAGGTGGCTAATTGGTGCATGTAGATTGTTTGAAGCAAATGTCAAGCAAATGATCGACTTGAAAAAATTGTAAAAAAGTACAGGAGGTTGTGAATCTAACAGGCTAAAAGCTATGTTTGTAACATGAAAACCTGGTTTGGTTCATATTATACATCTTCTCTTGACGAGCCTGTTGAGGCGACGGTGCTGGCAGTGGAAAATAGTATCACCATTGGCTTTCGCGGGTATGATGGTGTTACCAACAGGGCAAGATGGGAAATGCCGGACTTGTAGCCGTATTTGATAATAGCATCAGCCAGCTCCGGATCAGCCATTCCAAAGAGCCGGGCAGCAAGCTTGAGATCAATGGCAGGCAAGCTCTTAATTTTATCCTGGAAATGCAGGCGGAGCAAAGCAAGCCATGGCATAAAAAGAGCCAAACAAAAGAATATGGGAGAAATCTCCTGATCTTTTTGGGTATCGCAGCCGTGCTCGTGACCGCTTATTTTTTAATTGTGCCCTGGATGTCGGAAAAATTAGCTTCTACTATATCTGTAAGTACAGAACAGCAATTAGGTAATGCTGTATATGATGCATTGGATCTTTCGGGTCAGCAGGACAATGAAGCTACGGCAGTGCTCAATGAATTTTTCCAGGAAATGAAGGTGCAGACACCTTATACCATCAGGATAACGGTGGTAAAAAGCGATGTGGTAAATGCCTTTGCATTACCGGTGGAGGTATGGTGGTGTATAGTGCCTTGCTGAAAGAACTGAAGACGTATCCTGAATTAGCGGCGTTGCTCGGCCGATGAGTCTAGCATGTAAACAATAAGCACTCTACTAAATCTATTTTTCGTCAATTAGGTTCGCGTGTTTTTTTAAGTTTATTGTTTGGGAGATTTGGGAACGTCACCTCCATTATGGTTGACCAGGCGGATAAATTCAAGTCACTGAAATATTCGAGATCTGGAAAAAGAAGCGAGACCTGGACGGGCTTTCGCTTTTGAGAGCAGAAAGATCGATGCGGAGGGGTTTATTGGTTTGTTCAGGCATCTGAGGGATTCAGCACCGGCCTCGGCCATGCCCGAATTTTTAGGCAGTCACCCTGATATTGATAGAAGGATCGCCTATATCGGCGAAGCATCTAAAGATTGGCAAACCAACGAGAATTTGCAGCTAAAGAACTATTTTTGACAAATTAAACTAAAATCAAATGATCATTACAACCACGGGTTTTGTAGAAGGCCGGCCAGTACAGGAATACTTAGGGGTTATCAACGCCCAAAGTATTAAGCGATACATT
>CAWJNN010000050.1:0-44914 GCA_963844115.1 uncultured Planctomycetales bacterium
CGGGTGGTACGCCTCGCGTACCACCCCCCCTGCACCCTGCAGCATGGCCAGCAGCTGCGCGGCGACGTCGAGACGCACATGGGCGCCCTGGGTTTCGACGTCAGCGTGGCGAGCAACGAGAGCCACCTGTGCTGCGGCTCGGCGGGCACCTACTCGGTGCTCCAGCCCAAGCTCGCCTACGCGCTGCGCGACCGCAAGCTGGCGAACCTGGCACCGCTCGCGCCGCAGACCATCGTCTCGGCCAACATCGGCTGCATCCAGCACCTGCAGAGCGGCACCGCGACGCCGGTGCGGCACTGGGTCGAAGTCCTCGACGACGCGCTCGTGAACTAAGCACGCGTCGCTTGCATCTGGCAACGCGGCTCACGCTTACGCGCGGCGGCGCCACCGGCCGTTACCAGATCGTCAGTGAATCGTTCACGGCGCTCGCTGCGCCGTGCGCTGAGGACGCGCACAACGCCCTTGAAACCCTGAAGATAGCGCCACGACACGCCCCCGTCGCAGCCGATTCACAGGAGCGCCCCATGTTCGATCAGCCCCCTTCCCTGCCGATGCGTGCCGCGATTGCGAGCTTTCTGGGCAGCCTGTTCGGCGTGGCGTTGATCGTCTTCAGTCACAGTGCGTCGGCACAAACACCCGACCCGGAGATGTCGCCGCCGACAAGCGCCGTCACGAGCACGGGCACGGCGATCAAGCGCCTGGGCGACGCCGCCTTGCGCGCCATGCGCGGTGGCGACCCCACCCTCGACGCCGGCAATCCGGGCGCGCGCGGCCTGCGCATCAACGACGTCAGCGACGAAGCCGGCACCGGCCTGCGCTGGCAGATGGCGCCGCGACGCGTGCTGCGCAGCGAGGTCGAGAACCCGCGCGGCAACGACCAGGTCAGCCTCGGGCTGCAGGTGCGCTTCTAGGGCCGCCTCAGCGCGCACCCACGCTCAGTTCGGGTGCGCCTCGGCCAGCGGTGGCTGCGGCCGCACGCGCAGCGCCCACACCACGCCCGCGACCAGCAGGGCAACGCCGGCCAGCGTCACCGGGCCCGGCATCTGAGCGCGAAGCATGAAGGCATAGGCCAGTGCGGCCAGCGTCTCGAAGACGATCAGCTGGCCCACGAGTGAGGTTGGAAGGCGCTGACTGGCCTCGTTCCAGCATAGCGTCCCAAGCCACGAGGCCAGCAGGCCGATGGTGCACATCAGACCGATGAACAGCGTCGGCGTCGGACCCAACGGCATCGCAAAGACGGCGCCGCTCAAGTCGTTCCAGCCCCAGAACAGGGCGAAGCCCAGCGCGGCCGGTGGCAACGTGGCCAGGCCCTGCGCAGTGGCCCAGGCGCGGGGGCTGCGGTTGGCATGCGCGCGCAGCCAGTCGGCGTTGCGGATCGGGTACCAGGTCCAGCACGCGACCGCGCCGAGGGCCAGCAGGCCGCCGACCGCGTAGCGCGGCAGGTCGGTATCCGGGTCGTTCTTGAGCGCCGCGATCTCGACCTGGTTGACGCAGGCGATGCCTGCGGCGATCAACAGCAGCGAGGGCAGCAGCCGCAGCCAGGGCAGCCGCGAACCGCGCCGAGCGTCGCGCAGGTTCGACGTGACGGCGATGACGACCGGCAGGGTGCCGATGATCATGGTCGGCAGCGGCCCGCCGGCGCGCTGGATCGCCGCAGCCAGGCACAGGTAGTACAAGAGGTTGCCGACCAGGCCGAGCTTGAGGGCTTCGATCCAGTCGGCGCGCGTCAGCTCGGCCATGCGCGCACGGTCGAGCCAGGCCAGCGGCAACGCGATCAGGCCGAAGGCCAGGTAGCGCGCGCACGACAACAGCAGGGCCGGGTAGTCGGGCAGCATCAGCGGCGCCACGAACACCAGGCCCCACATCAGGCCGGCGGCGAGGGCGAAGAGGGTTCCGGAGACGAGGGTGGTTTGCTGCGGCATGGGGCGCGGAGTATCGCCTCAAGCCATCGAATCGGATGGTCTGCGATGCCGCGTGAAGGCTGCGCGCGAGGTCAGACGAATCGGAACACCGCAGCCGCCAGCACCAGCGCGAGCGCGCTCGCGCCCCATAGCGGCGTGCCGAAGAACGCCAGCCAGAGCAGGTGGATGAAGCCGGCCGCGAGCAGAGAGATGAAGAGCCGGTCGCCGCGCGTCGTGACCAGGCCCAGCACGCCGCGCCTCTCGGCGCCTCCGGGTGAGCGCAACTCCCACAGCGTCATCGCCACCAGCAGCAGCGCGATGCCGCCAAAGAAGACCGCGGTCTGCCAGGTCCAGGCCATCCACGTTCGAGCTAATAGAGCAGGGCGGTATGCTGGTGGACATCCCGAAGTACAAGCTCCTACGCCAGGACCTGGTGACGGAAGTCAATCAGCTGATCGCCAAGGCCAGAAGCATTTTGGGGGAAGAATTTGGGCCAAGCACAGGGATGACACAAAGCCCGGTGGAATCAACCTGACAAAGGCCAGTATGCTCTCGGACTTCATGTTCAGCCCTATGGGATTGAACATGAAACCCAGGATGTGGACAGCCGGTAGCTACGACGAGAAGCACAACCTCCTACCAGAACGCACTCCAAGCACGGGCTCGAACAGCTGTCCGAGTTCGGCATACGACTCGAAAGTCAGCGGGTTCTTGCGCTCCGGCCGGTCTGGGTGATGGTGCCTACGCCGCCTTCACAGGCCAGCAAAAATGGCGCGCCTGGTACGGCGCGGTGGCTTCGAAGCGGCCGTGCATCGGATTGGATGCGCCGATGTAATTTTTCATGCCCTCACGGATTGACACGTAGATGAAACAGGAGATTTCGGAAAGGCATAGGGCGGCAACTACTCCTATCGCGCAAAAAGCCATCGCTTAGTCAACGGACCTCGTGATTTCCCAAGTCTTCTGGTTGATTGAAAGCTGGTCATGCCACAAGACCGTTAGGGGTTCAGCTGGGCTGAGCGATAGTCGTCTCGTATCGCACAAGCAACGGCAATCCCGATGATTTCGTTTCCAGCTTCGCCAAAATGGCAACACTCATCGATATAAATTGGTCTTTCAATATCCACAAAGATATTCGTTAGATCCGTGAAGCGAACCCCTTGCTGAACCAGGCTCTTACCCTCATTAACGAGAAGCGGATAACCCTTCTCGACACCGGGCTTGTAGACATAGCTTGTGTTAACGGCGAGAGCTTTCTCAGCTCGACGCATTGGTTTGGAGCCGGCCACATATTGATTCGGCTGGAGGAAATGAAAATATCGGATGTCATTGGCCTTACAAAGCCGATGAAGTTGGAGTGAACAATGACTCCAAACATCAGCGAGAAATAGGTACTCTTCGTTCTTGCCGATAGCTAACTTTGGTCCTGTTACGTAGTAAGGCAACTCCGTCGAGATGTGCTCCACGTAATCTCTGGCTGCTATCTCTAAATCCATATATTGTTTCATGAGTCGCTGCTGTCGGAGATTCCAGAATGCACCCCACGTCAACGAATAGCAGAAGGGTGCGCGGGAGGACGATCTGGCGAGCGAAACCATTTCTGCTTTGAGAAATTCCTTGTGACCCGTCAGACGACGCGTCTCGGCGTCTGTGAAGCGGCGCACGAAGTCAAACCACATTCTCGGATATGCCGGGTAGGTGTGTGTCCTGGCGTTTTCGGCATCGTGCAACGCGACATCATTGAAACCGTCGAGATTGATGACAATGTCGAACTTCGCACCCAATGTCAACATATAGGTCAGTGCCATCAACTGCTGCGGCTGCTTGTATCCACCGCTGGCCAGATTCATGGCAATAACTTTTTTTCCTCTAAATTCCTTATGCTTCGCCAATTCCCGCTCTACGACAGGCATCCCCTGTTCCGCAAACGTTTCGGCGACTGAGCCACCGACAATACCTACAATTAGTTTGTCGTCAGCGCGCGCTTGCGGCAGATCGCTCTTGGCTTTATGGAAACCAAACTCATTTATCCCCGGCATTACTGTGGGGTCCAACGCATAGCCGACATAAGGATGAATGACCTCCCGGCGCAGGCCAGCTCCCTCCCCGAGGGTTCTCCCCTCATCACGTTTTGCGATCACGAATTGATTATTTCCCGAAAAACGCCCGATGATCTGGCTTCGTTTCCTCTGAAATTCAGTCCACAAAACGGGTTGGCCGGTTTGGATCCAAACGACCATGAAGGACGCCAGTTCGCACGCGATTAACGTGGCGACGACGATCACAAGCCGAAATCGCACGCGCCGTTTTTTGAGACTTGCGAAACTGGGCGACGAGGAGGGCATGTCAAGATCGAAGGAGCTGAAATTTGCCAGTGGATGTGACGACCCTGCGCCTAACGCTCGGTTGGCTCCTAGCGCCGACTGTTCGGGGCATAGTCTTTCTGGCGAACGCACATAGAGCCGATCCTTATTATAACGATGATACTACATTGACAAACTTCCGCATCGACCAAGGGACGAGGCCAGGCGAGGATTGTCGCCGCGACAATCTTCAGTCACCCGTCTCGTTGTCTGGCACGCTAGGGGAAGCCGCCCTCGCGAACGGGCTTGTTCGTTTCGTATCCCTGAAGTCGCTCCACATAATCAGCTTTCTGTTCGTCCGGCGCCAGCTCAATCGCTTTTTTTTGCCAGGAAACGGCCGCTTCAAAGTCACCAGTCTCCGCATGCGATGCGGCAAGCGTTCCCAGCACAAACGCCGTCTTATAGTCGCTTAAACGAGCCGCCTCTTCGGCCAAGGCGATTGCCTTCCGACCGTCACGAAACTGGTCATCGGCACAGGTCGCCAAAAGCCAGGCCAGGTTGTTCATGATTCCCGCATTTTCGGGCGCGAGTTGCAAAGCTCTGTTCCAATGTGAAATCGCGTCGCCATAGCGTTCCAATCTTTGCAAAGCGGTTGCCAGATCAATGTGGGCTTGAGCATCATCTGGATGCAATCGCAGCACGTCTTGGTGAAGTGGCACGGTCTCCTTGAAGCGACCCAGTGCTCCCAGGGCCAAGGCAAGATTTCTGTGGGCCGGGACATGATGCTGATCGATCCGCAGCACCTCTCTGAAATACGAAATCGACTCCTCGAATCGCTCGCGCCGCAACAAAGCACGGCCAAGTGAAAATTGCGCGGCCGCGGGCGGCAACCCCTTTTCGAGGTGCGGCCTGGCCTCTGCGAAACGGCCCAACTTCAAAAGAGCGAACCCGAGGTTCTTGTGAGCCCCCACATCCGCCGGTTGCAACCGCAGCCCTTCTCGATAGCGCGATATGGCCTCCTCCGTCCGGCCGAGGTTCCGCAGGGCGATACCCCAGTTGAAATGGGCTATGGCGTTTTCTGGACTAATTTCAGCCGCTCGTTGGTAATGTATTCTGGCATCGTCGTACCCCTTTAGCTCTTGTAGCGCATTGCCCCAATTAATGTGGGCCTCTGCGTAGTCCGAGTTGAGTTCGACCGCGATCCGGTAATTTTCGATCGCGTCCTGCGTTCGCCCCATGCGCTGCAGCGCGTTACCCCAATTAATACGGCTTTTCTCATCATTCGGGCGCAGGCGTACCGACGCCCGGAAATGCGTGGCCGCCTCGTTCGAGTGTCCTAGATCTTGCAGAACACTACCCAGATTATTGTGGGCGAGATAGTTCGATCGCGTTACATTCAAGGCGTGCTTGAATAGGCTTTCACTGTCTTTCCAGACGTGCACCTGGTCTCGTGTCACAACCGCCATGGCAACCACAAAACAACAGGCGGCAACGCTTAGCGCCAACCTCAATCGCGGAACGCGAGCCGCGCAGTAGTCGAGGCCCCAGGCCAGCATCACATACAGGCCAATTAACGGCAGATAGGAAAAACGATCGGCCCAGGCTTGCAGGCCAACTTGAAGCAACCCGATCACGGGCACCAGCATTCCCAAGTACCATAACCAGCCGACTGCCAAGAACGGCAATTGTTGCGCCGTCAACAAAGCTGCCAGCGTCACCAAGGCTAACAGCAGCGCCGCGCCAATCCCAGCGATTAGCCACGCATGGTACTGTTGTTCGGAAACCGTAGCGGGATGCGGATAGAAAACCGCAAGGTTTGTCGGCCAAGCTGATTTAGAAATATACATGACGTAGGCCACAGAAGCATTGGCCAATCGCCAGGCTGGCGGGATAATCTGCGTTCCGCCGATGGAACCGCTGGAACGTTGCGCTAAGACAGTTACAACGCAAGACGCCATCGAGAGGATCAGCAGCGGAACCTTCTCCAAGAACAAGCGAAGCGATTGCGGATTGCGAATTGCGGATTGCGGATTGCTTGGCGTCGAATCATCTACTCCCTGCTCCATGCCCCCTGCTCCAAACCTCCGCAAGGGCCAGAAGTCCAGCAGCAACAACACGAACGGAACCGTCACCAGAATCGGCTTGGCCAATAGGCCCAAGGCCAGGCTACCCATGACGCACAGGTATCGCGCGACACCGCGATTTTCCACGTACCACACGTAGGCCAGAAGCGTTAGCATAAAAAACAGACCGCTTAGAACGTCCTTGCGACCGGTGACCCAGGCGACCGACTCGACCCGTAATGGATGCAACGCGAACAGTGCCGCGGCCAACGCGCTGGGCCACAACTGGCCCGACATGCGCCACAGGACGATCATTAACAGCAAAGCGTTAACAGCGTGCATCGAGACACTCACCAAGTGATGGCCACCAGCATCCTCATCGGCGATCCCGAAGAATTGGCAGTCCAACATATGGGACAACCATGTCAGTGGATGCCAATGGCCCGAATGGTAAACCGTAAAGGCCCAAACGATACCATCCCACGACAGACCGCCTCGCACGTTCGGGTTGTCGGTAACGTAGTGCGGATCGTCCAGATTGACGAATCCGTGGCTGACCACCGGTGCGTAGATGAACATGACGCACAGCGAGAGTCCCACACACAGCACTACCCCGCTTAACCGCTGACGGTTTGTTGGGCTCAGGCGATTTTCCTGAATGGCTTCTCCGTCATGCATTTCGTTGCCATCTCATGAGATAAGAACGGACCGGGGCCGAATGAGAATTCCAACTGCACACGACAATCGTCTGTCACCGGACAAACGGATTTCTAGTATACCAGGATACGAGCCTTCCTTGAGACGGGAGCCACACCATTGGCCATCGCCAACTGCTAACGTGCTGGTTGAAAAACGCGCCCGCCGAATTTCGATTGCGGTTAGTCTCCGTGTCGCGATTTTGGGTATACTAATCGATGAACGAAGGAAACCGCATGGACCACCAAACGTCGCAACCTGGCACGCCTTCAATATCGCGTCGGAAGCTGCTTGGAATCGGCCTATTGGGCGGCTGTGCAGTAGCGACCGGTGGGATCGTTCTCTGGGCGCAGAAAAAGCCGACGACAAGCAAGAAGTCGCCGACAGGCCCCAAATCGCGCACTGTCATTTTGATAACACTTGACACGACGCGTGCGGATCACCTGGGATGCTATCGGTATGGCCGCGACACAAGTCCGAACATTGACCGTCTCGCCGACGATGCCCTGGTCTTCGATCGCGCTATTGCTCCCGGCACCTGGACGCTACCGTCGCACGCATCACTTTTTACTGGCAAATTCGTCTCCAGTCACGGCGCGCAGTACGATCCTGACGGCGATATGCAGCTGATTAAGGCGCTGGAAAAGAAAGACAAATCCTGGGATGTCTATCGGGCGAAAACTATCAGTGCGACGGAAATTACACTTGCAGATGTTCTACGGCAAGCTGGATTCGTAACTGGAGCAGTCGTCGCCGGGCCCTGGCTTAAACGCATTTTTGGTCTCGATAAGGGATTCGACCATTATGACGACGGGTATATCAGCGAGCTAAATGGGCGACTGGCCGACAGTGTTACTGACCACGCGATTCAATTCCTCAAAAAGACGAACGGCCAATCACGGTTCTTGTTCTTGAATTACTTTGATCCTCATTCACCCTTGCAACCACCTGCAAAATATGCGCGACAATTCGTACCAGGTGGCCTGCCGACCGGAGGCTGGGCGCTCAGTCGCGAACAAAAGATTGGGCTTTACGATGCCGAGATCAACTTTATGGATCACCACATCGGGCGGCTTTTGGACTGGCTGCGGAATACGAACGAATATGAGGACGCACTGATCGTCGTAACCGCAGATCATGGCTCGCTGACAGGCGAACATGGCGAATGGGGACACGGAGCGACGCCCTATCAAGAAGTCGTTCACATTCCGATGCTGGTAAAGGAACAAGGTGCGTCGCGGATCCGTAATCGCTCGAACGATTGGGTACAGTTGACGGACGTCCTCCCCATGATTTTACAGCGGCTCGATGTTGCAACTCCTCCGAACATCCAAGGGAACTTGCCTTCGCAAATCCAGCATCCAATCCTGATTGAAAGTCGCACATTACCGACGGTTGGCACCAAGGGGCACTGGATGGCGGTGATCAACGACGATAAGAAATATGTCTGGAATAGCAAAGGCAATCATATGATGTTCGATCTGGCAGAGGATCCGGATGAAAACAACAACTTGTTTCCTGCCAACATGCAGGAGATCGGTGCCGCGTTTGACGAGCTGACTCAGTACCTCGCCAGCCTCCCGCAGCCCGGCTCATCAGGACTGGATCGAAACGTGGACCAACAAACGCTGGATGCGCTAAAGAACTTGGGCTATGTCAAATAACCCGCAAAGTACTTGATTCGCTCAAGACGCATACTCTTCTGCCAGATACTGGGCCGGCAGGTCACATAAAACGACGATTGTTAACCTAGGCTGTCAAACACGGGTAGGTCTTCAGCGTCCATGCAATTCACTGACGGATCCACAAAACGCGGCGTAGGTGTCCGGCTTTTCGTCGCCGCGGTCGTTCTCGCCAGCCTCTTCACGGTCGGCACATTTGCCGAGCGGAAACCCGACTTCGACGCTTTCTTTGGCGTCGAGGCCTATCGCGAACTTCCGCTCGCCGCATTTGGGATTGCCCTGTTCCTGCTCTTCTCCCTCCTTTTGATCCCCGGACTCTCGAATCGGCTCGCGGAGCTCTTCGGCAGAATCGGTTCGTCAATTCCTCGACCCGTGCGCCTCCCTTTCCTGCTCATACTGGCCGCACTCGCCTTTTGGTTTTTGAGGAACGTCCATCTCTCCGGGGATAATTACGAAGTGATATTTCGCCTGTCGCGGGGGGAAGTCTACGCATCGAACGCCCTGACCTGCTGGATCTTCATCGCAACCGCTTGGATATTTCGGATCGACGCAGCCACAACGATCCGAATCATCGCGTTAGCCTCTGGTTTGGCGTACGTGGTCTTTGCGTGGCGGATCGGGAAGGATGCAACTGAGGAGCCAGCAGCGAGGATCGGCCTCACTGCCCTGCTGCTTACTGCCGGTACTGTCGCGCTCTACTTTGGGACGATGGAAGTCTACGCACCGGTCTCGGCAGCCATTCTGTGCTACCTCTGGCTGGGCATCCGTACGCTACGGCACGGGCAGTCGATCCTCTGGCCGGCTCTAGCCGTCGGAGTGGCCTTTGGGCTGCATGGCTCGGGCGGCCTACTCCTGCCCTCGTTGGCATTCCTCGCTAACGATAGCCATCTGCGGCCCTTCCGGTGGAAGCGCATCGCACTAGCAGGGCTGGGATTTCTGCTGCCGGTCGTGATCGTTTTCTTTGGACTGTACCTGGGAACGTGGGGGGGGACGCTCCCTGACGCCGGGCCGCAACGATACGGTTCGTTCATGGGCGGAGGCCAGTCCGTCGTCCTGCCTCTTGTGAAAACGCACACCAATGTCATGGACCGGTACGCAATCTTCGATCTTGAGCACGTGATTGGCGTGGCGAATTTGGCGCTGATGGCAGCCCCCGCGGGCCTGGCTCTGCTCTTCGCAGGGGGACTCTGCCTCCACGATCGCGTTTGCCGCTGGGTGGCGCTGGCAGCTGCGTCGCTAGTGGTGTTCCCGGTCTTCTGGAATATCAATTACTCGCTGCGGCGCGATTGGGACCTCTTCTCGTCGATGGGGATCCCCCTCACGCTGCTCGCAGGTCTTTGCTTCTTCGCTCGGGACGGAAGCCCGAAACGGCTTGTGAGCGCGGTGGCGATCGGACTGTTCGCGTTCATCCCCATGGTCTGGAGCAACACCGGGACGGTTCTCGATAAGCGGAACTGCGCGGGTTCAACTCGATTCGCCTTTACGCGTGCTCGAGCCGAGTCTCCGTTGCGGGAACCATGGCGGATTCAAGCGATCGATCAGGGGATCCTTCGCGAGACTCAAAGGTTTGCGGCTCTTGACCCACTGGGAGTAGACGACCGAGTGATCGCGGCTTTGTGGCTGCCTATCAGGGCGATCTTGTCGTAGCGGAAGCCATGATGCGGCGCGCCCTCGACGACGAGCCCCGCAACCCCCGTGCACTTGCTGGACTGGGAACGATCCTAGTGCGCGGGCAGCGATGGGAGGAGGCGATCCCGCCGCTGACCGCCGCCCTGATCGAAGAGCCGTGGCTCGCGACGTCCTGGTGGGACCTCGCGACCATCAGCGAGCAAACTGGCGACGAGGATAGTGCCATCCGCTACCTCGAAATCGGGATTCGGACCGCGCCGTACACCGAGGGCGCCGGCCAAGCGATGGTCATGCTGGCTGGGATATGGGAGCGGCGCGGGAAAACGGAGATTGCCGACGCGCTGTACAGCATTGCCGCGTCCAGGGGGTTTCCGCGACGGGAGAGTGGAGACGGTGTCCCTCGCTGACGCCAGTGATTACGCTCACGGTTACGATACCGGCCTCCCTGGCAAAATAACAGGATAGATATTGCGTATCCCGTTGGGATACGACCACCGGGCAATTACCACTCGGCAATGACCGCCGACAAATCAGCTCAATCCGGCGTTTCCCTGCGGCGCTTATTATCGCCGTTTGTTTTTCTTTCGATTGTCAACTTATTGGAGTTCAGGCAGAAATAATGTTTTCGGGCACGTAAGCTAATCGCGAAAGATTTTGTCCTTCCTTTGAATTTGAATATGAAATCCACCTTCGACGGGGCTTTCGGAAACGAGCAGCGCGTATCCGCCACCGCCAGCACCGCATAGTTTCATGCCCTGTGCCTGAGCGGCGAGTTGGTCGACGTCCTTTTGAAGCGGCGGCGGCACCATCAGCGGAAACATACTCCGCTGGACGTCAAACGAATCGGAAACTGCCTCGGCGAACCCGTCGATCTCTTTTCCTAACAAACTCTTCCAGCAACGGTCAGCGGCGTCAGAAAGCCTTTCTGCGTCGACCGTATTGACATGCTGCTGGTCCAGCACCCGGAAATCGGATTGCCGGGGACGCAGCTCGACCAACCACGTGACTCGTTCCAGCCAATCCAATACGCTGTCGTCCAGACACGAATCGATCCTGGCCGGCCAGTAGTCGCCGTCATAGTACAAGTAATTCGCACCAGGTAGTACGATGCCGATGGCGTCCTGCGAACCGGCTACTTCCTTGGTTCCAGGTGGGTTTTCGTATCCGAACAGCATACTTGCCAGTGCCACAGGATCTCCGGACGGTATTCGCGTACCCCACATGCGAATGGCCTTTTCCCGAGTGCTGGTTGCCATCCCACTGCGCATATTGAACTGGTGCGACGGCTCGATCGACACCGTAATGACCGCGCCGCTGGCAAATCGACTGACCCAAGGCTGATCCAGCCAGCCGCCAGCGAGATCAATTCGGTAAGGAATTTGTGATTTTTGTCGCAAATGGGTCGTGGACCGCAAAGGAAGATTCGCATACGGTTTGCGTTCAAGGACGATATACTCGATGTCGAATTCTTCGCAGAGCCGTCGTTTGTCTGCGCTATCTCCATCCTGATTGACAACGAATTTCTGCGGCTGAATATCGGCTAGCTCTTCTGCAAAATCCAGTTCGCCGCTGCCCCGCGATATAAAAGCGTCGGAGACACAAGCAAGCGCTTTGACCATATAAACTCGTTCTGCCTCCGTGCATACGGGCCGTTGTCCCTTGAGCTGATATATTGTGTCGTCGGAACCGATACTGACGCAAAGATTACCGTACGAGGCCGCCTCCTCGAGAAAGGCGACATGCCCGGAATGCAACATGTCGAAGCATCCTGACACAAAGACTTTGGCATCTCGACCGCCCATAGGAAACAACACCTCGCTCCACAAATAGCGTGTGACGTATGATTGATTATAGCCAGTGACATGACAACTCCTACGGCATTAATTGGAGCGTTCCTTGCAGACAACAAACACACGCGAACCGCGGCTTGGTGTTGTTATTCCTCTGGCTAACGAAGAGGCAACCGTAGAGGAGTTGTTGTCGCGAGTCTGCGAGCAGCTGGAAGTAAACGATCGAGTTTTTTGTGTGCTTGATCTTGCATCGAAAGACAACACGTTAGACTTGGTGCAGCAATTCGCTGACCGCGAGAACCGCGTCCAGCCGGTGTGGGCGCCGGAAAACCAGTGCGTCGTCGACGCTTATTTCAGTGGATACCGGGCTGCCTTGGCTGAAAACTGCCAGTGGATCCTCGAAATGGATGGTGGTTTTAGTCATAATCCTGATCATATTCCGCGTTTTATCGATGCCATGGTTGCCGGAATAGATTTTGCCGCAGGAAGTCGTTTCTGTCGCGGCGGCCGTTACATCGGAATCGGCTGGAGACGCCTGGTCAGCTGGGGCGGAACGCTGCTGGCAAATGTGTTGTTAGGCACACGGATGAAAGATATGACGAGCGGTTTTGAGTGCTTTAGCAACCGCGCCCTGACACATATCGTGCAGCAAGGGGTACGAAGTCGTGGACATTTTTTCCAAACCGAAATTCGATTTATGCTGCACGATTGGTCCTGGGTGGAAGTGCCAATTACCTATCAAAACCCAAGCAACAGACTTGGCCGATCCAGCTTGAAAGATGCCTTCTCAAATCTTTGGAGACTTCGCCGTCAGCGACGGCGCCACGACACGTGTCCCAACCCTTAATGAAAAGATTCGGAGTTGTCACCACGATCCAGCCGCCGACGGACTGCATACGGCGACTCGCACAGCAATTTCAGCGGTGCGGATTTGATCTCATCGTGGTCGGCGATCAGAAAGGTCCTGAAGAGTACGATCTTCCGGCATGCCATTTCCTGTCCCTTCCGCAACAGCTGGCCATGCCAATGGAACTGGCGCAGTTGTTGCCGACCGGGCACTATGCGCAAGAATCTGGGTTATCTCCAAGCAATCCAAGAAGGTGCCCAATGCATTTACGAAACGGACGACGACAATGCGCCCAATTCGTATTGGACTAGCCGGCAGCTGGAAGTTGAGGTTCAGCCTGTTTCGCAGCGATCCTGGTGCAATGTCTATCGCTTTTTTACCAACCTTAACATCTGGCCCCGCGGCTTTCCCCTCTCGCGAATCTGCGACCGGCACACAATGGACCATGACCCAAGCGCCGAGCCAATCAGCGTCGCAGCGCCCATACAGCAAGGCCTCGCCGACGGAGCGCCCGACGTCGATGCCATCTGGCGCATGACCGGCGAACAGGATGTGCAGTTCACTCGAAACGCGAGTGTTTGGCTGCCGCCGGGAACATGGTGTCCGTTCAACAGCCAGTCCACCTGGTGGTGGCCCGCGGCGTACGCCTTAATGTATTTGCCAAGTCATTGTTCGTTTCGAATGACAGATATTTGGCGAAGCTTCATCGCCCAACGCTGCCTCTGGGCAATAGGATTCGGATTGGTGTTTCACGCGTCAGAGGTCCATCAACAGCGCAACGTCCATGACCTGATGAAAGACTTTGAGCAGGAAGTGCCCGGCTACCTTCGCAACGAACTTCTTGTCGGGATGTTAGAAGAACTGGATCTGTCTCCCGAACCCGATAAAGTTGGTGACAATTTGCTGCAGTGTTATCAGCGGTTGATCGACGGCGAGATTTTTCCCACCGAAGAACTTCGCCTTGTCAAAGCGTGGTTGCATGACTTTGACAATCTTCGGTAGGAGGCTTGCACTCACTCGGTGGAGTTGAGTAGTTGGTTGGCCTTCGCCGCGTGACGCCTCGGTATCGAACGGAAAGTCGCGATGATGATATCTGTCGAACTGACAAGCATCTCGCGCTTGGCGAACGAACGATTCTGCAATGTATTCAGCTACATCATTGCGATTACTTCGGACACTATTCCGGGGTACCCACTTTTGCAGACTCCTGGTGAAAGGGTTTTTCCGCCTCATACTGCTGAAGCCGTCGGCGGAAATCAACCACATGCTCGTCCGGGGCCAACGCGATTGCTTTTTTCTGCCAGTCAACGGCCTTTTTAAAATTTCCCGCCTCCGCATGGGCTGCAGCGAGCGTGCCCAGTACGAACGCACTCTTATAGTCCGATCCCAGGGCCGCCCGCGTGGCCAGTTCGACCGCCTGCTTGCCGTCACGGTTTCGCTCTTCGGAACATGTCGCCAAAAGCCAAGCCAGGTTGTTCATAACCTGTACGTTTTGGGCGTCCAGATTTAAAGCCTGCTGCCAGTGCAACACGGCTGCGTCGTACCGTTTCAGTTGTTCCAGGGTGGTTGCCAGACTAATTTGCGATTGGAGGTCTCGCGGCATCAACCGCACTGCCTGCTGTTGGTGTACGACCGCTTCATCCAGGCGACCAAGAGCTGCTAATGCCTGGCCCAGGTTCCTGTGAGTTTTGGCGTGTTGCGGTTTGGCACTCAGAACCTTGTTGTAATAGGGCAGTGCCTCTTCATACCGCTTGAAGCCCAAGAGGGCGTTGGCCATCGCAAAACTTACACTATTTTCCGACATCCCCTTGCGCATATGTGGCAGGGCCGATTCCAATTGCCCCATCTCGGCCAAGGTCAGGCCAAGGTTCTTGTGGGCCGCCTTGTAATCCGGGTCGATTCGCAACGCGTCTCTAAATTGGGACTCTGCCTCCTCGCGACGTCCCAATTTGCGCAGCGCATTTCCTAGGTTCCAATGCGCTTTGGCCCAGTTATTGTTGATTGCCAGGGCAGCACGGTGCTGCTCGACTGCCTCCTCGAAACGTCCCACTTCCTGCAAGGCAATTCCTAAACTGTTGTACGCCCCTGTGTCATTAGGATTCAATTCCACCGCACGCTGGAACTGCACCACCGCCTCCTCTGTCTTGTCTTGCGACGCCAGCGCTACGCCCAAATTCGTATAAGCATCGGAACGTTTCGGGTCTGCAGCGATCGCCTGTTTGTGTGCCGCCGCGGCCTGCTCGAATTGCTGTAGATTTTGATAAGCGACACCTAAAAGCATATGTGCGTTGGCGTTGTCAGGTTCACGTTCCACTAACTGAAGAAGTAGATCAACCGCATCCCTATCTCGGTCGCCTTCAATATGTTTCGCACACTTGAGAAGGATCGCTGCACCGTCTTCGGAACCAATCCCGTCCACTGGCTCGCCGGCGACCTCGTCGCCTTGGCTATTAGATTTACGGTTTGTAGATAACTCTGCCGTCGCCCTCTCTGACTTGGTCTCGCTGGCAGGTTTCGTTTCATCAACAAGCGATCCACGACCTTCAGATGAATCGTCCGATGACGTTGTTGATGCAGATTGGTCGGCACATCCGGAAATGGCCAGATAAAGTGCGGCGACCACAAGAAGTGTACAGCTGGTGCTTTTCATTTTCATGGGATTCGCGTTCCGTAAGCCTTGTTTATCCATACGTCGGACGATGCTACCCAATTATAACGAAACCGAGACTATATTTGAGTCCACACGCGTTGACAAAGTCCCGGAGCTAGCGGACAGCTGCTGCGGGCCGCGGACAAGGACGATAAGGTCTGCGATCATCTGGCGAAACAATGTTTTCGTGAGGTGGGCCGCAGACAGGGTCACCGAGTTTCCAAGCGTGCTGAGGCAAAGGGTTTCTTAAGTCTTCGATACTCCAATGGTCAACCGGCCTCTGTCAGCGCGAAGACCTGGAGATCCCAATTCTCGATCGCCAGGAACGACGCCGACCACAACACGACACTATCAAATCACGCGGATCGGTGAACATGACCTTTTCCGGGTCCTAGACTTCGTCCGACACCGTCACCAGGCGTTTGTAGGATATTACGCCGTAATAGACAAACGGGAGTGAAAGAATCAACGACGGGTTTTTACCAGACGCAACCGTAAACAGGGCATAACTGATGATCGCAATCGTTGCGGCACTGTTCAGCAATTCGTCAAGAAAACCGACGGTATTTTTATCCAAGACTGGCCGTTGCTTGGTGTCACCCTTAGCCAGCGCGTTAAGCTCCGCGCGTCTCTTGGCGAAACCCAAAAACAGCGCGAGAACAAAAGTACAAAGGGTTATCCACGTTGTCGGCAAAAGATCTAAGACCCGGCACCATGGTACGTGGCTGCTTATAGGTTGACGTTTTCGGTAAATACGTCGATAATACTCGCATACGGATCACGGACAGTGGCGTGGGCTAAATAGCGTCGGGCATTCCGGTCCGTAGTGGGACAAAGAGGATCATTGCTATGCGTTTCAAGCGGCCCAGGTCACGTGATTTAGGTTTCACACTTATCGAGCTTCTGGTCGTCGTCACTATCATCGGGATGTTGGCGGCATTGTTGATGCCAGCCGTCCAGTCCGCTCGTGAATCTGCCCGACAGGCTCAGTGCAAGAGTCGACTTCAACAGCTAGGTACTGCGCTGATGAAAGCGAAAGAGAATCTGCCGTCGAGCAAACTACAGCCCAGCCAATTGCGAACGGCACTCAGTTCGGCACTACATGGCAAAGACGAAGTATGGGACTGTCCGTCGGGACTCGAGGACGACATCGATTTTGGTGTCAATCCGCGTTTTGCACAGATGACAACCAAAGATGGTGGTCGCATCGTGATGTTGGATTATCGCAAGGAAGTGGCGGAAATCGTGTTTAAGCCGCTGACGGACACCTGGGATGACATGGTGGCGCCCCGGCACCGTGGACAGGTGAATGCGTTGCACCACGGCGGTGACGTGCAGAACTACTATCCAGTCGACATCGATCCTAGTGATTGCCCCAAACAAGAGCGGTTTTGGATTCCGAAAAACGAACGTCGCTATCTCAAATCCGATGGTTCGTGCGAACGACAATAGCCGTTTCGGTCGCGATTCCAATCAGTACTTCAAGTCCAGTATGATCTGCTGGGCGTCCGCTACCTCTTGCCAGTGCGACATGTCCCACAGCGTCTCGAGGGTCTCACCGTCCATCCGAGTTGTTACGGTCCCAAACTGAACCTCGATACGGTTGGGGCCTGGTTCCAGCTGGACGCGCGCGTCGTTGACAGTGATCTGGTGCGGAACGCCGGTCCAGTTGTTGACGACCAGGAACGCCGGATCCGACGGGGGCGCGGCATCCAGGCGGTCCTCCGGCGGGCCAGGCGGTCGCGCGGCGGTGCGGAGCGATCCAGCGGCTTCCGTGTTGGTCAGCGCCGCCAGTTTTTCCGCGATAGCGTCCAGCTGCTTCAGACGTTCTTCGATCGTGCTTGTCAGTTTCTCGATTTGCGTGACCCGCTGATGAAGCGATTTGACGGCCGACCCATCGTCCTGCAGCGATAACTCGTCTTTGTCTTTTACCGATTCTTCACCGTCCAGTTCACCGTCCAGTTCACCGTCCAGTTCACCGTCCAATTCACCGTCCAGTTGATCCGGCAATATGGAAAACAGGTCGTCCTTTTCATCGCTGCCGACGGCATCGTCCGTCTCTTCCGTTTCGCCGGGAAGAAGCGGCAGCCCGTCTTGATCCTCGCTCGGCATCTCGCTGTCGTCCTCCGTGTCATCCCCCTTGCCGGCAGCAAGTTTATTCGCCGTAACTCTATCCGCGGCAGGGACGCCGCCCGGTGTGTTCCCAGCCGCCCGATCGGCAGTTCGCACGCCCGTCCCATCGGCGTCAAGTCTTTGTTTTTCGTCGTGGAGCTGGCGTATCTGGACGGCAATGGAATCAAGCGTCCCGATCTGGATATCGATGCGATGTAATCGCTCTTCTAACTTCGTGATGCGACCTTCCAGGCTATTTTGAGGTTCCGCGCGCGCGTCGTACTCGTCAGCAGTGCAACGACGATCGAGACGGCAAATGCAAGTTTGATATTCATACGAGGATTTCTCCTGCGAAAAAATGTAATAGATCATCCAAGTACCGAGACGTAGAATCCATTCTAAGTCAGTACATTTTTGCTGCAACTGGCGTGGGCGGTTCGCGGTGGGAAGTCGGTGACAGCACGCGGTCGGATTGATGACCCAGACTGCCTCATTTAGTAGTTTACGTGTGGAAAAGGCGTGAATCAGGGATGGCGCATGCGCGCTGAGACGCCATCCTTTCGAAAATCGTTCGAGGTGCGTCATGACAGCGAATCATTTGCTATCGTCGATCAGCGGATTCGGCAAGAGGCTGGTGGCCGTGAATCCCAGTTACCTAATCAGTGCGTGTGCAGTGCTGTACGGGCTGCAGATTTCTGTAGCCGCCCGCGATGGTCTCCAAGTCGGCTGGCAGCTAATGAGCTCGATTGCCGGTTACAGTTTGCTGCTCACTTTGGCGTGTTGGGTGATTGTGCGCTGGGGTCAGGTGTGGGATGACGCTCGCAGTATCTTTCTCATCTTGGTCTTCGTCCAGCTCGCGCTCGCGATCAGCATCGACGCGATCACCGTGAAAGATCCGCTCTGGGGCCTGATCTACGGCCTGGTCGGTTTAACGTTCTGCGTCCATACGTCGGAAGGTTTGTTGCACAGTCTGAGCATCCGCTTGGGGCGGCAGTACCGTATGGGACTCTACCTGTTACTGGGATTGATCTTTCTCTATCCGACCTGCCTTGGCTATTGCGCGATGCAAGAGGATGCAGCCTGGCTGCGATATATGCGTATGGGAGTACTCCTCTTCCCGATTCTTGGAGGCCTTTTTCTGCTCTCGCTGTGGCCTGCGGCGCGAAGTGCCGGACGTTCGGACGCTCCCAGTGGAACGCCATGGAACTGGCCGTGGTATCCCTGGACATTGTTTGCCGGTCTTTGTTGTGCACTCGCCTTACGGTCGGTTGCGATCAGCTACGGTTTCGAAGCAATGCAAACTCGACGTTTTGGTTGGCGGCCCTATTTTCTGATACCCCTGATGTTAGCAAGCGCTGTATTAGTTCTTGAAATGGCGATTGTGCGGCGACATCTGCGGGCGCAGATGTTCGCGACCGTTTTGCCGTTACTGCTGGTGGTCCCTGCCCTGCCTGGAGGTTTTACCGGCGGGCCAGCCAGAGCCAATCTTCAGTTGCTCGAAGCGTTCGGGATGCCGCCAATTCGGATAACTTTGTGCGCCTTGATCGCTTTTTACGCCATGGGTTGGCTGCGGCGACTGCGGTGGGCCGAATCATGTTTTGTGCTGTGCTGTCTGATGTTGAGCATGGTGTCGAGCAGAACCATGAGCATCGTGATGCTAACCTGGCCGCAAAGGTGGATGTTTGTGGCGCTGGGGTTAACCTTGGTCGTCATCGGACTCGTTCAGCGGTCGACGATACGGGCCGTGATCGGATTGCTGATCGCGTTAGCGCCATTCTGCGTTAAAGGTTGGGGCGCGGCGTCGCTTGCGGTTTCATCCTATTACGTTTTGCATATGGCCGTACTCGCCGTGCTGATCTTGGGGCTGTTATTCGATGACGAACTCGGATGCCAGATTCGAAAACTTGCGACGATCGCAATACCGCTGGCGGCCGTATTTGCCGCCGTAGCGTACGATTTTCTTTTTCCGGACATTCCCGTTGCCGTGAATAGATTCTATGTTTCCTGTTTGGCGAGCCTGGCCTTGTGCTACTGGCTGCAAATAAAACACGTCCGTAGTCTACTCAGTAGCCTGGCCACCATTAGTGTTCTCTGTTTCATGCAGATCCGCCCGATGTATGATGTACTTGAGCAATCGAGGTTGGGAGGCGGTCTCCAATGGCTGGTGTTCGGTCTGATTATGCTGTTGCTGGGAGTCGCCGTTAGTTTTGCGAAAGCTGGCTTCTTCAATCGCCTTTACCAAACGTTGGATCATCTCAACGATCGGTTACAAATGGGCACAAACGATTGAGCACCTACAAATGAGCAGCATGGAATAGCCCGATGACGTGTGTTGCCATGACCATCGCCGGTTCCGATCCGTCTGGCGGAGCCGGTTTGCAAGCGGATCTAAAGACTTTTCACCAGTTTGGCGTCTACGGCACCAGCGTTGTCACCTTACTTACGGTACAGAATACGATCTCGGTGGATGACGTGCGGCAGCTCGATCCCGATTTCGTTGTTGCCCAATTGCACGCCGTTCTATCCGATATTCCACCGCACGCCGCCAAGACTGGCGCTTTGGGCAACGGCAAACTGACGGCGGCAGTGGCTGAGTGTGCTCGGCAGTTTTCGTTCCCGCTCATCGTCGATCCGGTGATGATCAGCAAACACGGTGCGCGGCTAATGGACGAAGATGCGATCGCGGTCCTGCGCGAAGAGCTACTGCCCTGCGCCTATCTGGTGACGCCCAATTTGCCTGAGGCAGAGGTTTTATCCGACATGAAAGTTGGCGACGTTAGTGCGATGGAAGTCGCGGCGCGAAAGATCGCTGATTTAGGGGTCGAAAATGTGCTGATCAAGGGAGGCCACTTGCCGCATCAGGCGGTCGACGTGTTGTGGAGCGGCGGACGGTTGCATCATATTGAGGCAGAGCGCGTGGAATCGCGAAATACGCATGGAACCGGCTGCGTCTATTCGGCGGCCATCACGGCGCAAGTCGCGAGCGGCAGCTCGCTGCTTGACTCCGTCCATCAGGCCAAACGGTTTATTACGGAGGCGATCAAAACCAGCCCAGGACTTGGTAAGGGTTGTGGGCCTGTTAATTTACACGTATCGTAGAGAACGCATCCTTCAGGTTTGGGAGACACTGCAATGAATACCTTTTTCTTGCTCGGCCGGTACTCGGAGAAGGCCATCCAAATGGTCAGCGGACAGCGAACGCAGGAAGTACGCGAGGTCATTGAAAAGTTGGGTGGGAAAACTCGTGAGATCTACGCGCTGTTGGGCGAGCACGACCTGGTAATTATTGTGGAATTCGAACGGATGACCGACGCGATGAAAGCGTCGATGGTGTTAGGGAGACAAACGGGTATCTCTTTTAGTACGGCCGCAGCGATCCCAGTTGACGAATTTGACAAGATGGCCGGTGATCTGTAGTGACGCTTCCCTGGCGTTCGCGTCGTATTCTGTGCGATCACCCGCCCGCCGTGCGATTACCCGCCGATCGCTATGCCATCGCGTTCGACTTTGATGGTTGAACTGCTCTTCTCTTCATACGGCTGTCTCCATACGACATCGTGGCGTCCCTGATCGCAATATCGGGCGGATCCCTAGACTCGCCGCTGCAGATTGGGCAAACCAGAGAAAATAATCTAAAAATGAATTGCAAAATGAGGAGATCGCGATCGAATTCTTGTAATTTCTATTGTCGTATTGCCGTGGCGCGTGAATAATTAGTTGGAGAAGAGGTGACATCCACCGGAACCGACTGGTGTGCTTGTCCCCGTGCGGTAGTTGACTGTGCATTAGTTGACGTCGTGATGTGACCTCTGTGGCATGGAATGCCGAGTCTTTTCACACGTAGCGAGGGAGAGCAGCAATGAAGTCAACTTCAGGGCCCAAACGAGCGTCTGTGTCGGCCCCGCGACCGCGGCGCAGCTACCAAAGCGGCGAGAACGGAAGTCACGTCCTTCACGCAGGAATCCATAATCGCAGGGACAAGCGGGTCCCCTTCCGCTCGGGCCGAATTCGGCCCGAGGATCTTGAGGAAAAGCGGGAGTACCAGCAGGCGCAGGAGCCGACGCCCAATTCGTATCCTCAGTGGCAAGAAGCGCTCATGCTTTGGCTCAGCTGGAACAGCACACACGAAAAGCTGACCGCTCGGATGTGCAAACCAGGTCAAAACCAGGACAAACTCGAGGTACTGATGGACGAGCTGGACCAGCTGCGATCGCGAGCTATCGCGCTGAGCGAGAAATTGATGACGGCCCCGATATCCTAAGCGCCGGCATCCGCGCCAGTTTCGCGCAGATAGTTTTCGACGCCTCGCATGCAATCATGCAAGGACGCAATACCATGAAGAAGGCAATACCATGAAGAAGATAGTGCAGCGGTGCCGATTGGCTGTGCTTGTATTCCATCGAATTACCCACCAGAAATAGTTCCCTTCGTCATTCGCCGAAAAACTTCGCGGCAAACCAGCAATCACCATGCGCCTGCGCGCATAATTAATCCTTCATTCGCTGACGAGCCGCAGCAATCTTGTACGATGGGTCTCCGAACCCGTCGGCTGCCATTTGGATGGGTTTTCGACGGGTTCGGAGACCCATCGTACGAGTTTTCCGACAAAGCCTAGTCGGACAGCGCCACTTTGGCGTCAATCATTGCCATAAGTCGTTTAACCGCAACGCCATCGGCGTGCGCGCTGGGCGACTGGGCTGAATTTAGGGTCTTCACCATAACCCGCGCAGCCCGTTGGGCTTGCGGTTAAACGAATTCAAAAAGTGGCGCTGTCCAACTAGTCCTTCATTCGCTGACGAGCCGCAGCGACCGCCTCGTCGAAAAGAACGTCCAATTTCGGATGGACACCGCGGCAGCCGTCAGCGACTTTGACGGCCCAGTTCAGGTACGGCATCCTTGCGACGTTGATCGCGGTGCTTTTCGGCCGCGAACGATGCGGCGGCAAGCAGACAGGACATCTCATTCATCTCGGTGATATCCTCCGGAAGAACTGTCTGGCCCTAACCGCCCCGCCGACGGCTCGTTGATTTTCAAGTTCAAGATACGGCCGTTTGGTCTGATTCGAGAGCGGCGATTTCCTGGACCAGAATTCGCAGGAACGGCTCGACGTCGGTAACCAGGCCCACCGTCTGAAAGGAACCACGGTCATTGAGTTTGATCGCGGTGGAAGGATTTATATCGACGCAGACGACTCGTACCCACGAGGGGAGAAGATTGCCGACCGCGATTGAATGCAGCGTTGTGGCGATCATCAGGCAGAAAGTAATATCGTGCAGCTTCGTGCGCATGATTCGTTGAGCTTCCAGGACGTCGGTGACGACTTCGGGTAAAGGACCATCGTCGCGAATGCTTCCTGCCAGGACATAATCAACGTCGTGTTTAATGCACTCGTACATGATCCCGCTGGTCAAGATTCCGTCCTCGACCGCGGACTTGATACCCCCAGCTCGGCGGATTCTATTGATCGCCCGCAAATGGTGTTCATGGCCGGCTTTGGCAAGATTACCTTTTTCCAGGTAGACCCCCAGGCTGGTTCCGAATAAGGATTGTTCGATGTCGTGTGTCGCAAGCGCGTTGCCAGCCAGCAACAAATCGAGATAACCACCGCGGATCAGCTCGCAGAAGTGTTCGCCACTGCCGGTGTGGACGATCGCCGGCCCGCCCACAATGCACATCTTTCCACCTTCCTGTCGCGTGCGGTGGACTTCCTGGGCGATCTGACGAATGGCGGCGCCCTTCGGCTTTTCGGTCGACACTTGGCTGCTCATGAATTCAAACACCTGGCCCTGCGATTGCCGCTCTTCCGGGATGACACGCACTCCGGCATGCCCCACGACAATCGGCATGCCTTTGGCGACTTCGCTCATAGGGATGCATCTCGGCGAATGGTCATCGTCACCAAGAGTCAGGCCGCAATCCATCTCTTGTTGCTGAACTTCGATCCATTTGCCGTCGACTCGGACTTCCGTTCGCTGGTTCGTAGTGCTGTAGAACCCCTCTGGAAACGCTCCTTCGATATCGTTCCGCTCGACATGGACATCCTGAGTCTGCGTGGGGACGGCACCGTGGTCGCTGATCGTGGCAAGGATGTCTATTAGGGCGTCCTCCGTTGCCGCACTAACTTCGATCAGCGCCGAACTGGGATCGATACGTTGTTGGCCGACTGCGATCTCTTTGATGCGAAACGATCCACCGGCGGTCGTTATGCAGTCTAGAACCTTCGGCAACAACAAACTGTCGATAATGTGCCCACGCAGTTCGATCTCTTCGACGTGCGGAAATGCGGATTCTGATGTCGCGTCAGCGCTCATGGTGATGCTCCTTGGTGAGATGCGCGATTCGGGTCACGGGATGAGGGATGCCAGTTGTAGGACGAGCGATACGAGATACAGGATAACGATATACAAATCGAAACCCATCTCGAATCTGAAGCGGCCTGCATCGCAATTCTCGGTCCTCGCATCTCGTATCCCGCGTCCCGTATCCCGTATCCCGTATCCCGTATCCCGTATCCCGTATCCCGTATCCCGTATCCCGTATCCCGTATCCCGTATCCCGTATCCCGTATCCCGTATCCCGTATCCCGTATCCCGTATCCCGCATCCCGTATCCCGTATCCCGTATCCCGTATCCCGTATCCCGTATCCCGTATCCCGTATCCCGTATCCCGTATCCCGTATCCCGTATCCCGTATCCCGCATCCCGTATCCCGCATCATTTTTCTTCGGGCGACAACGGCCGTAACTCGATATCTCGCAGGGCGGCGCCGGTATACCACGTGGCGATACCCAACGGTCGCATCGGTTCTTGCTCCCACCAGATGTCAAAAGTTCGGCCTTCGGTTCGTAACGAAAACAATTGCTCTTCGTCGATCCAGACTTCAATTCGACTCGACGATACCCTGAGCCGAATGCGATACCACTGGTTGTCCTTAAACTGTTGGAAGCTGGTGGTTTCGTTTTCGCTTGCCGGCATCGAATCGACATTGGACAGTCCGACGAGCCCGCCACCCCAGCCGCCCACAATCAAGGAACAACATTCTTGCTTAACCGGGAACGTGAGGCCACAGAAGAAATCACCTCCGTCGGTACGCATCGCGTCCAGAGACAATTCGTAATTTACCCGAAGAGGCTCTCCCGTAAAGACGATTCCCGTCGCGGGACTACCGGCCGGCAGTTCGATGCGACCGTCACGTACGTGAACGTCTCCGTGCGCGTCAAAACTGGATTGGTCGGCGACTTTCCAGCCGCCTAGTGTCTTGCCATCAAAAAGTTTGCGGACTGCGAGCTTGCTGGTCGAGTGCAAGTCAGGCGTAGCCGCCTCGACAACCCCCATTTCGGGAAGCCCCGTTTCGGGAAAACACTGTTTTGGCGAGCACTGTGGACGCCTGCAACGCGCTCGACGCCGAAGCCGCGCGGCATCGGTCGGCTGGATGACGATCGATGTGATCAGTAGCGTGAAACAGATCGTACGCAGGATCATGGTCATCGCAAAATTTGTATCTACGCGTGAATCGGTTACCGGATGCGATTTAGACGCAGGCCGTTACGCCTGATGCGCCTGCAAGTCTTGATTTTGGGGTTTGCTGGTGAGCGGTATCCCGGCGCGCCGGGACTAGCCGCCGGTTTTTCTGCACTGTTGGCATAGCTTTGAAGACGCACGGGGGCGGCAAGACGTCTATGCAGTTTGGTCGATAGCTCATATCATAATAGTGGATTTTGAGTATTATTCGGCCCCCTGCCGAGGTCGCGCCTTTCCGGGGTCGCCCCCTTCCGAGTTAGAGGGCGAACCAATAGCGGCACAGCAGCTGGGCCGGTCAAAAAGCGAAGGAAGTATGACAGAACAAGAAAAAAAGAACCATTGGGACGATCTGGTCGATGACCTGGGTGTCGAAACCAGTGCGGAAGTGGCGAAACAGACCGGACCCGTGGCGAACGAAGACATACCTGGTACGACTCCTGATTTTGACGCCGTTCCATCGAAATCGTCGATGGCCACCAACCAAAGTTCAGGTTGGGATGATCTCGCATCCGGTCTTGGAATCAGTGTTCCTGCACCGTCACCGCGGCAAGAGAAGCCGGCGGCAGAGCGAGCGTCTGTTGCTCAACCAGCGCCCGTCCCTGCGGAGGCGGACCGAGGTGAACCGAATTCCGGGCCAGAGCGGAAGACCAGACCGGCGGAACGATCTGTGTCGGAAGATTCTCGCGTGACGAAGGAAAAACCGTCCCGGTCTGGACGGGGACGTCGGCGCGGGCGTCGGCGTCCATCCGAGGACGGCGAGGAAGCGCAAGCGGAGAATTTTGCACTGGACCTTGACGATATCGAGGCAGCAGTCGACTTCGATGCATCTGAAGTAACCGAAGCGAAAAGTGACGAAGTAGCTGGAGTCACGACGGGCGACGAAGCCACGACGGGCGACAAGGTTGAAACGGCTGATGATCAGGAGCGTCGTCCGCGTCGCCGTCGTCGTCGCGGACGTCGCGGAGCGCAGGCGCGGAAGCGAGCAGTCGGCGGATGAGAAAAGCCCAGCGGATGAGATAAGCCCAGCGGACGGAAGTCGAATGGACCAACACGCTGACGATGAAACGTTCGATGCGCCGGATGACTCGGACGAGTTATTGGACGATCCGGATGGGGAAGACGACGAGTCGTCGGCTTTCAGGAAGTCGAGGCACGGAAGTATTCCGACCTGGGAAGAGGCGGTGGGCGTAGTGGTCACGAATAATCTCGAAGCGCGTACGAAGGCTGCCAAATCACCAGGTGGTGGGCGCGGGCGCGGTCGTGGTAAGGGAAGGGGCAGACCACCGGGTCGAGGTCGCACTGGCGGGAGCTAGTCTACAGCGATTTGATCCGGCAACTCGAGCACAGGTCTCGAGGCGTCGCTAGACGCCAGCCACCAATTCTTGGTCGCTGTTTTGGTCCGTTGCGGCGACCGTGGCGTTCCTGGACGGAATTTTCGCTGCGATGGCGTTAAAGTCTTCGGCCATGTCTTTCCAAAAATCGTGTTCACGAAAATGCACGGGCCGAACGCTTTCGCCGCGCGCCAGCGATTTCATGGCACCCCGCAGTCGGAAAATCGGTCCTGCAAATCGATTGCTCATCCGCGTAGTATCCATCAGGACCAACGGCAGTAACAGGATGGAAGCGACCAACGCCGGCGCGAAACGTTGCCAGAAATCGGCCAGGTGGGTTACAAACGCTTGCGTGGGACCGGTGATCACGCCCCACACGAGTAACATCGTCGTGACGGACAACAGGCAGAAAAACCAGGACATGGTGGCTCGGACGAGCAGCGCACCCTGAACTTTGAAATCGATAAAGAAGCGGCGACGGTTTCGTTTGAACATCGATCAGATCTCCTGGCAACTACCTTGAGTGGGACGGTCCGGTCTGGAGGGTTTCAGAGCTCACGTTTGCTTCTATAGGTTAGCTCATCGACGAACTATCGTTGGCCTGTCTCGGCACAACGTCGATTTGTAACGGTGGCGCACGTTGGACGCGGTCGTTCGCTATGGGCTGTGCCGATTGGGACGATTGGAATCCGCGGGCTCGGAGTCGTCGGCTATCCAGTATGGCGGACAGACTGCGTGGTTCGCATGCGATCACGCAGTGCGGCGTGAACGTAGCTGGCTTCGCAAGAATTCAGATCGCCAGACGGGAATCACGCTTATCTGAATTCTTGCGAATCCAGGTACGAAATTGAGGTCTGCGCACACGTAATGGAACACTAGCGCATGGCAATCGTACGAGCGAGCGGTTGTAGAATATGCTCTGCCACACCCGCTTCGACCATGTCGGTATTGATCTGAACAAGACGGTCCAGGGTATCCTTGAAGGTGGTGTCGGGGTCCAGGCTTCCGTACTGACGGGCGGTCACATAGACGCTCAATTGATCGTCCGGATAATCGCCGGTGCGCACATGGTACGCGTTCGTCCGCGTTTCGACGCTCAACCGACACTGCTGACGGCATTCCTCGTCCAATGCCAGGGTAATACTGGGTTCGTGATTGATCACGGCGGCGCCGGTACCGTTCATCAGATAGTCGAATGCCGAATTCGTTCCCAGCGCTTCGGTGACCATCTGATTGTGGTTACCTCGGCAGGTAAAATCGAATCCGAACAGCAAGTCGAGCGCCTCGCAATCCAAGGGACTGACGGACAACATGTAGGGGACGAGTTCCAGGACCAGCCGGTGCTGCTCCATCGCGTCGTCCAGCGAAGATGGGTTCACATGGCCTGAGCAAATTCGACGCGACTCGATTGAAATCCACCGATATTGCCCGCTTCCCTTGTCTTCTTCCAAGACGAAGTCGCCCTTTTCGCGGCAATAGAAATTCCGCATCGTCGGATATTTTTTCTGGATCCTTTCGAAGAAATGCAATATGGACTCGCGGTTGTCCGGCAAGTTCATTTCAGTGCTGAGCGTCATATTGATGTAAAAATCGTCGCTCAAGGAATCATAGCCGTTCATGCAAGGATCTCCTGGCGGCAAACCACGATGTGGATTCGGACGTGGATTCGGATAGGGATTGAAGTAGGATATCGAGGGTTGGGAGGCGGATTTGAGGGATCGGTGGCTTAACAGGAGTGGACGGAGATCGTAAACTGTCCGTCATCGGCGGTGTTAGGTCGACGTGATCATGCGGCGGCGTGGCGCCCCTGCCCTTTCCTGATCTCAGTACACTTCTAATTACCGACAATATGTCAGTTGAGCTTTTGTATGTTAGCCTCTCAAACTCCTAGAATCCAGCGTAACAAGAAAGCGCAACGAGAGCCAGCGATTGGTCATTCGACGCTCACCTTTTTTACCCGGTTGGGCTGGATCGGCGTTTCTGGCCGTAATTCCGGTGTTGTAGGGATGTCGATCGGACACACCCGCCAGACGGCCGCCCAACGTGCCATTGACCGCAAATCATGCGAATCCGGACCTCCGCCGATGGACCCGGAATTCGATCCTTTCGAGGTCACCGAGTGGTTGGAAGTGCTAGCGGCACGCATTGATGCGTATGCGCAAGGCGAGCCGGATGACTTTCGCGATGTACTGGTGGAGCACCAAGTGCTAACGCGATTTCAGCGTGACGTGTTGAGCGCCTGTCGGGCGATTCCGTACGGACAGACCGCCAGCTACGCCGAACTTGCAGCGCGTTGCGGATCGCCAGGCGCAGCGCGCGCCGTGGGGAACATTATGGCGCACAACCGCGTTCCGTTAATCATTCCCTGCCATCGCGTCCTCAATTCCAGCGGCGAACTGGGTGGCTTCTCGGCGCCGGGCGGCGTGACAACCAAGCGAAAACTGCTCGACTTGGAGCACCATGTCGATGCTGACTGAGCAAGCCCTCACGCCGCAATTTACAGAGTCACCGAAAACGATTAGATTTCTGTTTCTGATGCACCCGTAGCTCAATTGGATAGAGCATCGGTCTACGGAACCGAAGGTTAGAGGTTCGAATCCTCTCGGGTGTACTTATTCTTTTATGTGGAAAGGATCGGTCCATGAAGCTGTCATCCAACACGTCAATCACGCGACGTCGCTTTCTCGCCGCGGTCGCAGTGGGGAGCGCGGCTACGCTTCGCGCCGGCCGTGATTACGGCCAGTAAGACGAATTCAAACCTCACGATCGGTGAGGGGGATTATCGTTATGAGGTCGTGCATGAGTGGCCCCAACTGCCGGACAAATATAGCTGGCAGACGACGCACAACGTGGCTGTCGATTCGGATAGAAACCTGTACGTCATCCACGAGGGACACGCTGACAAGCCAGATCATCCTTCCATCTTTGTCTTTGACGCCGATGGCCGTTTCGTCCGTGCGTTTGGAAATCAGTATCAAGGTGGTGGCCACGGCATTGAAGTGCGGAAAGAAGAGGGACAGGAGTTTCTGTACGTTTGCGGTTACCAACAGATCAAAGCGTTTTCGAAAATGGATCTCAACGGGCAGGTCGTCTGGCACAAACACGCCCCGGTCGAATCAGGTGTGTACGCAGACGGCGAGGACACGAATCCTCAGCAGCAATGGGGACGAGATCGTTTTCTGCCCACCAACTTTGCCTTCCTCCCCGATGGCGATTTCTACCTCGCCGACGGGTACGGTTCGTATTTCATCCACCGGTATGATAAGAACGGAAACTGGAAGTCCAAGTTTGGCGGCCCCGGAACAGGCAAGGGCAAGTTCGACCTGCCGCATGGAATCTGGGTCGACGATCGACCGGGGCGCGATCCGATGATCGCCATCTGCGACCGCGCGAACAACACGCTCCAATATTTGACACTGGACGGTGAGTATGTCGAGACGCTGCCAGGTTACGGTTGGCCAGCCAACGTGGATACGCTGGGCGATCTGCTCGTGGTCCCGGAACTACACGCTCGTCTCACCATCCTTGGCAAAGACAACGAGGTCGTGGCGCGACTCGGTGAAGACGTCCAACGGGTGAAAAATCAAGGGAATAAGAACATCCGCGGCAACCCAGAACTATGGAAGGCGGGGCGCTTTATTCACCCGCACGACGCATGCTTCGACCCGGATGGCAACATCTATGTTGCGGAATGGGTGGCGACAGGGCGTGTCACCAAGCTGAAGCGGGTCTAGGCCGACTGCATCGCTAGCCGGGATTACTCGGAACTTGCGAAGCTTGCCTTTCAATTCCGCCAGAGTCGCGGCGGATTGAACTTCCTCCGCCAAATTCTCCGTTTTATCGGCGTCGTTCTGGATGTCCTATAGCTCAAACCTTGGTCGATGGATAATACATTGCAAATACGTTGCCGGGCCTCGGAAGAAGAAGTCATGCATCTACCCGTAGCGGCAACAGTCGACCGTCCGCGTCAAAATCCATTGTGAACGGTTTGCTGGAAAGTTCGATATCTTCCCGGTCGCGAATCGCGTCCGCTACTGGCGCGGATACTTCAACGTTGTGTAATTCAAGGGTGTTTTGAATACGGACAATCCGAGCCTGGTCGACCGGTTTCGGGTTGCAGAGGTAGTCCAACGCGGTGCGAACGAGTTCTTTGTCCGTTTCGACCGTAACGGGTAGAGCGGCCATGGTGGGGCTGTGGCTGACGACGCTGTTCCGATAAGTGCTGATCGGCTCGAATGCCTCAGCGACCCGTCGCGTCGTTATGTCCGACATCCCAATCCCGATCGCGTTGCCATGGGTTGCTTCACTGAGTCCCAGTACGGCGATTACCTTGATTCGCGGTCTGTCAAACGCATGGAAGTCTAATAACCGGCAGCGACCGACCACCTTGGTATCCATACCGGTTCCACTGATTTCCTTACCAATTTCGTCAATGATCAGCAGATCCAAGTCGTCGATTGGAATCTCCGGCTGCCACGCACGAACTTCGGCCAACAGCTGCACTTCTTCCTGTTCAACCGCTTCTGGATCGATCGCAGCGACACGGGATAATTGATGTCGGCCATCTTCCAGCAGGGCCAGACAGCCGGCGACCGGTGCTTTTTCCAGAACGACACGTGCCACGACTGGCATGCGATCGCGCAGCCCGGCGACACCCAGACTGTGCAGTACGGGGGCCTGATCTGCCTTTCCCATGCCAATGGACAGCATCTTCATGAGGCCGCTTTCGACAGGTCCCAGGAAGTTCGTGTGAGGCTTGATCCGATTGACGACCAGGATGGCATCGGCCCCACTGGCCTGTTTGTCGATGAATACCGGCAGCCCACAGGGCGTCTTGGCCAACAGGACGGTTTCCATCGAGCTCACGATCGGACAACCGATCGATTGTTCGGTTACACCCAGCGTTTCCAAAACCGCGATCTGACCTTCGACGGTCGCCCCGCCGTGGGTCCCCATGGCAGGAAAAACGAATGGCTTTCCACCCGCTTCCCGAACGAGCGCGACCAGCGTCCGGATCACCAGATCAATCCGATTGATTCCCCGACTGCCACAGGCAATTGCCACGGTTCGGTCGTTGCCGACCTTCGACGCCCATTGTTGAGTCCCGAAAGCTTCGCGGACGGCTTGAATCGTGCCTTCGTCGCCCAGCGGATCGGAAAAGACGTGCTGACGGCAGGCGTACATCACCGGGAGAGCACTGCTTCTGGGCATCAACAGCGGAGACGCGGCATTGGACATTAGTGAGAGACAATTGTCGAAAGGCGAGTATCGAGGCAATCACGATCACTGACTTGTGATCACGTTCACTGATTACCGATTACTGATCACCGATTACTGATCACCGATTACTGATCACCGATTACTGATCACCGATTACCGATCACCGATCACTAATCTCCGTCCTTCCCGTCGTCCGGAGTGGCGTCGGCAGCCAGATCACCCAGGGCGTAGCGAAAACCAGCCAGATAGTGTCGCAATACCGAGGGGTTGTAGTAGATTTCATCCCGGTGTCCTAACGAGCAATAGAACGTGCGACCGTCGCCGTACGTGTCAATCCAGCTGATCGGATAGAAACCGTCTTTGCGCGACCCCTTGCTAAGGCCTTCCCAATTGGGATCGAGGCTCAACAACATCCGACGTTCGGACCGAAGTGCCGTATCATCACGGAACTGATAGATCTCGTCGACGATCGTGAATCCTTCACCTCCAAAAACCTGGTTTAGCGGATGTTGCGAATCGAGCAAGCGAACGGGGACCTCGGCGTGCCAGGGATGTCCGACAAACGCCCCGCCCATCATGTCATTGAATTCCTTCCACTGTTGGTAGGTGTCGGTCGCCGAATGCACACCCGCCAATCCTTTACCGCTTTTCACGAAATCGACCAGGCTACCTTTCAAACGATTCTCGCGCTCGACCACCGCTTCACGCTCAGCGGCATCCGACGGCAAAGACTTTGGCAAGAAGACCGGTCCGGTGGTATTGACGAAAACCACCGCATCGAATTGTTTCAGCGTCTCGGGTTCGAACATGGACTCATCTTCGGTATGTTCTGCAACGTAGGCACCGGTTCTCTCACCCAGCATCTTCAGCGCGGCGACACCAACGGGAATCGAACCGTGACGGAAGCCGTTGGTCTTGCTGAACAGCAACACCTTACGAGGCTGGTCCGACTGAGCGGAATCCCTGTCGGGTAGTGCGGCCTCGATCTTCGAGGTGATATCGGGATTGATTGCATTTAGTTCAGCGGCGCCACACGTTTGTGCCGTCGCGATAACAAGGACTGCCAGAAGACATTGATCCAAAACTCGGTTCATTTCATTTACTCCAGGAAATGAGTCGATCATCTCGCTCACGCGTCGGGTTACGTTCGTTTCAAAATGCCCTCTAGAGTATCGACGGACGGGAAGTCATCTGCAAGTGCGAGCGGACTGAAGGATGCTGTTTCGCGAGGGAGTGGATTCTAGAAGTCGTGTATCCGCTGGGTTATAATCGAAATCTGTCGTTATTTCTAAAGGCGTTTAGCGTGAACAAAGGTCACTGTTTGGTCATTGGCGGAAGCGGCTTTGTTGGCTCCGCTATATCGGAGGTCGCCGCGGAACAGGGTTGGCAGGTGTCGATCGTTGGTAGCAAGGACTACGACGAAAAAATCGGACAGCGCTTTGACCTGGTCATCAATGCCAACGGCAACGCCAAGAGATTTCTTGCGAATCGCGATCCTTTATTCGATTTTCAGGCGAGCGCCGCGTCGGTCTATTCATCGCTTTTCGATTTTAAGTATGAGCACTACGTGTTGGTCTCAACCGTTGACGTCTACAATCATCCGTCGCAGGCAGCAACGACGCGGGAAGATGCACAAATTGAATTGGAGGCATTGGGATCCTACGCCTTTCACAAGCGACTTGCAGAACTATTCGTCATGCGCAACTGCAGTTCCTGGCAGATTGTGCGATTGGCGCAGATGGTCGGCCCGAATTTGTCGAAGGGGCCGATATTCGACGTGCTGCAGAAGAATCCACTTTGGATCGATTCGGCGACGCGGCTGCATTTCATGAGCACTCGGCATGTCGCCCAGTATTTATTGGCGCTGGCGTCGAAGGGAACAAAGAACGAAATCTACAACTTGTGCGGCAGGGGCAACGTGGAGTTTCGCCGAGTTATCGATCTGTTGCCACCGGAATTGCGACCCGGCCCGCAGTCCGACACCGAGCAACAGATTTACGATATTGACACCTACAAGGCACATCAAATCGTTCCGCTACCGGCATCGTGGGATGAAGTGGCGGCGTTTATGAAGGATGCGATGCCCCAGGGTGGCGAGCGGTAGTATGGCAGACGACAAACCTCAACTCACCGTGATCGTTGCTGCCTTTAATGAACAGGCGACGATCGCAGTCTGCCTGGAGAGAATCGTCGCGGTTTATCCGTCGGACTGCGAAGTGCTGGTGGTTGACGGTGGAAGTGACAATACCCGGAGTGAAGTACAGCGAGTCGCCCAACAGCACTCCGGCGTCCGTTACGTTCGAAACGAGAATGACCGCGGGAAGGGTCATGCGATTCGAACCGGGATTGCTGAAGCACGCGGCGATATTCACGCGCAAATCGATGCCGATATTCAGTTCTTGCCGGAAGAGCTGCCCCAGTTGATCGCACCGATCGAACAAGGCGACGCGGACGTCACGTTGGGCAGTCGATTCATGAAGGATTCGGTGCGTCGGGATGGCAGCACGCCACCGTTTCGCACGCTGGGCAACAAGACCGCCAGCCTCTACGCCTCGATCCTTTTCTTGCACCGCATGACCGATGTGCAGGCGGGAATGAAGGCCTGGACGCGGCGTGCCGCCGATTTGATTGATCTGAAGAGTGACAACTATTCGTACGAAGTCGAAATTCCTGTCAAAGCGCTTCGCCATGGCTTGAGGGTCGTCGACGTGCCGATTACCACGGACGCCCGTCAGGGCGGCGAGACCTGTGTGAATGTCGTGTCGGACGGTATACCATTGCTTTGGGATATCACGCGGTTTCGACTAGGATTGAAATAAGAATATGAAAGTACTGGTCACTGGTGGTGCAGGATTCGTTGGTACGGTGCTGATTCCGTGCCTGTTGGAAAAGGGACACGAAGTCGTCGTCTACGACATCTTGCGTTCGGGTGGCTACCCGCTATGGCCGTTTTTCCATAGGCCCGGTTTTTCCTTTATTCGCGGTGACGTGACCGACCGCGACAAGGTGCGCGAGGTGGTTGCCGGGGTCGACGCGGTAATTCATCTGGCTGCGATCGTCGGTTTTCCTGCCTGTCGCAAGGCGCCGGAAGTTGCCCGGGCGACCAATGTCGATGGGACCAGAAATGTGGTTGACGCGCTCAGCGACCAGCAGACTCTGGTTTACGCTTCGACAGGAAGCAACTACGGGCAATTGGATGCTGTCTGCACAGAGGAAAGCCCGTTGAGTCCGGTGTCGTTGTATGCAATCACAAAAACCGAAGCCGAGACGATTTCCTTGGAGGCACCGCGTGGCACCGCTTTAAGGTTTGCCACGGCGTTTGGTGTCTCGCCGCGACTGCGGATGGATCTGTTGATCAATGATTTTGTGCATCAGGCAGTCGTCAACAAGCAGATTATCGTTTACGAGCGTCATTTCCGCCGGACCTTCATTCACGTTCGTGACATGGCACGTGCCTTCCTTTTCGCGTTGGAGAACATCGACCAAATGAAGGGCGAGTCGTACAACGTGGGACACGAATCGTTGAATCTCACCAAAGAGGAAGTCGTGAACAAGATTCGTGAGCGGATTCCTTTTTACCTGCATTTCGCGGAAATCGGCAAAGACGAAGACCGTCGCGATTACGAGGTCTCCTACGAAAAAATCCGAAAGCTGGGGTTCGAGACGACCATCACGTTGGATGATGGAATTGAAGAACTAATCCGTGCGATGGACACGGTCGATATGGGATCACCCTTTACGAATATCTAACTTCTGTGCGAGGCGAACGACAACGTGACAATTGACTGGTCCAGTTCGCGAGTGAGCGTCATCGGGGGCGGGGGATTTCTGGGTAGCCAGGTTGCGCGATCGCTCGCGGCGCGCGGCTGTGATCCATCCGTCCCTCGAACCGCGGAGGGGTGGGATTTTCGCGATCCCAGTAGCGCCCAAGCCTTCTTTGAGCAGCATCCAACCGATGTCGTCTTCAATTGTGCCGCTCGACAAGGCGGGTTGGCTTACCAGCGGAAATTCCCGGCCGACATTTTCGACGACAATTTGCTGCTCGGTTTCAATACCATGCGGGCAGCTCGCGAAGCGGGCGTCCAGAAGTACGTGAATGTCGTCGCCGCCTGTTCCTATCCGGGATACCTGGACGGCATGATGAGCGAAGCGGACTACTGGTCCGGTCCGCTGCACGAAACCGTTGTGAACTATGGATTCACCAAAAAGGCCCAGGTCGTGCAGGGCTGGTGTTACGAACGCCAGTACGGATTCAATTCGATTCACTTGCTGATGACGAATTTGTATGGGCCTGGCGAGCACTTTCATCCTGACCGATCGCACGGCCTGGCCGCGCTGCTATTGAAGTTCTTCGACGCCAAACAGAACAGGCTGCCGAAGGTCGAAATCTGGGGTACGGGGCGTCCCGTCAGGGAATGGCTGTTCGTTGAAGATGCCGCGGACGCCATGATCATGGCCGCCGAGAAGTATGATAACGTCGAGCCGATCAACGTCAGTTTGGGCGGAGGACTCAGCATCAGTGAGTTGGCGGAAGTGATCCGTGAGATTGTCGGTTTCGAAGGTGAACTGGTCTACGACACCGACAAACCCGACGGCGCGTTGATGAAAGCCTTCGCCAACGACCGCCTGCAGCAAACCGTTGGCTGGCAGCCCAAGACACCGCTGCGCGAGGGAATCCGTCGGACGTTGACGTGGTTGGAAGCAAATTATGCAACGGCGATCGCCGAGTAGAACGGAACTTGTTCCGTTTCCTGGCGCAAGGGTGAAGGTCCTGGCGCAAGGGTGAAGGCCAACGGTACAAGTTCCGTTCCACATTCTGGCGTGTAGAAATTCTGGCGTGTATGATCGGTGCCGAACCGGTTATGCTGTACATAGGGTATACGCGATGCACAAGCTGCCACTTCAACGTTCCCTCTCGATCCTTCTGGCTACAGCGGGTGTTCTTGTGCCACTGGGCGCGGTGGATGCCTGTAACGTGCCCGTCTTTCGCTATGCACTGGAGCGCTGGGATGTCGATCCCTACGTCTTTACGCTCCTGCACGAAGGTCCGCTGACGAAGGATCGATTTTAAAATCTACTAGGGTCAGACCACACAGGCTAAAAAAATCGACCAAAATCTGGTTAATTTGCAAGGCTGTGTGGTGCAGCGCGGCAACTTGCTCGGGACTGGCCACCTGCATGAGCTGCAATCGATCTGGAGTCAACAGTGGATCGCCCAGGGCATCATCTTTATAAAAAAACTCCACCAAGGGTTGGGGCAGCACTTGACCCAGCGGCAGATTAGTTTGCTTGCACAGACTACCGGCGGCAATATTGCGGACGACTACTTCGAGGGGAATAATGGTCAAGGCTTTGACCCGCATGTGCCGCTCGCTAGGAGTATCGATCCAATGGGTAGCGATGCCTTGCTGCTCGATGATTTGAAAAAGGCGAGTGGTAATTTGACAATTAATTTCACCCTTGCCCACAATTGTCCCTTTTTTTGGGCATTGAAGGCAGTGGCGTCGTCTTTAAAATAGGCGAGCAAAATATCGGGATTGTCCGTAGCGTAGATAATCTTGGCTTTACCTTCGTATAGCGGCGGAGAGTTAGGGGGGGAGCAGAATTAAGCATGGAGTAGTTCGGTAATCGCACCACCAGATTCTATCACCTGCACTAATTGCTAAAAATCAAAAGTCGCATGGAGAATTGTTTTTCTAGAGGACGCCCGGAAAGCCATAGGTGATGGCCACCAGCGTACTTAATAAAAAAAGAACAGAATTATCCAAAGATAGTAAATGCATAGAGTTGATATAAATCCACAAGCTGATTATTCCCCTGGCCACCCAGGCTTTTCCCCTAGACTGCCCGATGTCGAGTCTGGGTTCCTAGATTTAATTCTCCAAATCATCCAAGCGGGGATTAAAGCTCTCGATCGACTTGAGCCGTTCGTACAACTCTTTCTCAGCAGTCGATGGTTGTTTGGGTACCACAATTTGCAGTTCCAATAATTGATCGCCGCGATCGCCTTGGTCGTTGGGAAACCCCTTGCCGGCCAGTCGCAGCCGCTGTCCGCTAGTCACACCAGTGGGTAAATTGATTTTTACCAATCCATCCAAAGTGGGTACTTCTACAAATCCCCCGAGCACTGCCTCCGCCGGCGTAACCGGCAAGAGGCAATAAACATCTAGCCCTTCTAAGCGAAAACGTTGATGGGGAGCAATGTGAATTTTCAAAAATAGATCGCCGTTGGCGATGCCCTGACCGCGCAACCGAATTTTTTGGCCGGATACCATCCCGGCCGGCGAGATCCACTTCTAGAGAGCGTCCATCTTCTAGCTTAATCCGCTCGCGGCCGCCTTGATAGGCTTTTTCTAGGGGCAACTGCAATTCCGCTTCAACATTCTTCGATCGCGGTGGTGCTTCATATTTGGGCGGCACCCGCTCTCGATCGTCTTCGATCGTCGAGGTGCGACCAGGCTGGCGGACTGGATCTTCGGATCGCTCGGCCCGCCGTTCGCTAGCATTAGCTCTAGACTTGCGTCCTAGCAGTTGGTCGATGAAGCTGTTAAAGTCACCAAACTGGCTAAAATCGTCATCAGGTTTGGCGCGATGCTCCGGGCGAGTACTGGCGTTATTCCAAAAGTCCTTATTGCGCCCTTTTTTATTGCGCCAAAAGCGGGTGAACTGATCGTATTGACTGCGCGTGGTGGCATCGGACAGGACGCGGTAGGCTTCATTAAACTCTTTGAATTTTTCTTCGGCTACCTTATCGCCCGGATTCAAATCGGGGTGGTGTTGCCGCGCCAAACGCCGAAACGCTTTTTTGATTTCTTCCGGCGTCGAGTTACGCTCTATTCCCAGTATTTCGTAATAGTTCCGAATATTTTCCATAGTTGTTAGTACCACTCATCCTCATCTTCCCAGTCATCTTGGGCTGCCGGTGGTTGTGCAAAACGACGATCGGGATTGCTGCTCTGGTTCGTTCGTCTATCTACACTGGGCGGATAGTCGCGGTTGTCGCGCAATTCCGGTCGCGGCCGCGCTCTAGGACGATCTATATCTAGGTCGTCATCATACCTGCTGTCCTCTGGCCGAGAGCGGCGCGGTGCATCTTCTGCTGACCGAGGCCGGGGGCGATTCCAATCGCTGGAGCCGTTACTTGGTTGTGGTGGCCGGGGGCGACTACCCTGGCTAAAATCATCAGTTCGGCGCTGGGGTTCGCCCGCTCGATTGTAATCGTAGTTAGGATCGTAATTATTGGTACCATAACGATTGTATCCACCATCATAGCCCCGGCTGTTGGGATAAGGAGATGGGTAGTTAGCCGGTCGATAGGGATCGTAATTGGATGCTGGCGGCAGCATCCGGCCATTGTTATAGCCTTGGTAATCTCGGTTATCGTAGAATTCATCATCATCCCCCAGCAAGGTTTTCTTGAGGGTGGTGAAGAAACCTTCATCCTCTGCATCAGTTAAGAGCCGGACTTGGCGGTTGATGTCGTACAATAACTCATCTAACTCGGCCTTAATGGCATCTACCTCGCGTTCGTCATTGGCCTGGAGGGCATCCCGCAACTCGCGGACGAGGTCGTCGATCTGTCGCCGTTGGCCGCTGGCAAATTGCATGCCGAACTCTAGTGCAATCTCGCGCATGCGCCGCTCGGCTTGGTAGGTGAGCGCCTCGGCTTTGTTGCGTTTTTCGATCTTGTCTTTTTTCTGGCGATCGAGAGCGGCATATTCTGCGGCTTCCTCGATCATCCGCTGGACTTCGGCTTCATTGAGGGTGGAAGCTCCTTGGACGGTAATGGTTTGTTCGCGGCCAGTGGTGCGGTCCATCGCCGTTACTTGTAAGATGCCATTGGCATCAATATCTAATGCCACTTGGATTTGCGGTATTCCTTTGGGCGCTGGGGGAATTCCGGTGAGCTTGAAGCGACCCAGGGATTTGTTATCGGCCGCCATTTCTCGCTCCCCTTGCACTACATGGATCTCTACCATGGTCTGGTTATTTTCTGAAGTGGAGAAAGTGTCGGAGCGACGGACGGGGATGGTGGTATTGCGGGGAATTAACTTCTTGGTGATGCCACCGATCGTCTCTAGGCCAATGGTGAGGGGGGTAACATCTAACAGCAATAATTCCTTGACTTCACCCGCTAATACTCCTGCTTGAATGGTTGCACCAATTGCCACTACCTCATCGGGATTGACGTTTTGACTGGGGCGCTTGTTGAGTAGCTGCCGCACCACCTCTTGCACTACTGGCATCCGAGTTGAACCACCGACCAAAACTACTTCATCAATGTTGCGGGCTGTCATCCCAGCATCGGCTAAAGCCCTTTTTACTGGCGCTTGGAGCCTAATCAGTAAATCGGCACACATCTCCTCAAACAGGGCGCGTGTCAGGCGCGTTTCAATATGTTTGGGACCTTCGGTAGTAGCAGTAATAAATGGCAAATTAATTTCTGTGCTGGCTACCCCGGACAGCTCAATTTTGGCTTTTTCAGCAGCATCGGCCAACCTTTGCAAAGATTGTCGCTCTTTGCGCAAATCGATCCCTTCTGTTTTTAAAAATTCCTCAGCCAGCCAGTTCACAATTTTGCGATCGAAGTCATTGCCACCGAGTTGAGTATCGCCGCTAGTAGCTTTTACTTCAAATACGCCATCGCCCACTTCTAAAATGGAAACGTCGAAGGTGCCACCGCCCAGATCGAAAACTAGGATGGTTTGCAGTTCGCTTTTGTCTAAGCCATAGGCCAGCGATGCTGCCGTTGGTTCGTTTAAGATTCTCAGCACTTCTAAACCGGCAATCCGACCGGCATCTCTGGTGGCTTGGCGCTGGGAGTCGTTAAAGTAGGCCGGTACTGCAATCACAGCGCCCGTGACCGGTTCGCCCAAATAACGGCTGGCTTCATCAGCGAGCTTTTGCAAGATCATGGCTGAAATTTCTTCGGCAGTATATTCGCGATTTTGGCGCGGACAGCGAATTTTAATATTGCCATTGTCGTCCTTGCGAATCGTATACGGCACTTGCTTGGCTTGGGGGCTGAGCTCGGCATACTTTCGTCCTAAGAACCGCTTTACCCCGTAGAAAGTGTTCTGAGGATTCATTTCGGCTTGGCGGCGAGCGAGCTGGCCTACGAGGCGCTCGCCATCTTTACTAAAACCCACGACAGATGGGGTGGTGCGAGTGCCCTCGGCGTTGGCGATGACTACTGGCTTGCCACCTTCCATGACGGCTACCACCGAGTAGGTTGTGCCCAAATCAATGCCGACTACTTTACCCATCCCTGTATTTTCCCGATCTAAATCTTATTGATTATATTAGAACCTTGGGAGCAGATTCCCCACTAGAATTGCCGTTAGTGAATTTCTCACAGAGTTACAATAGGTACCACGTTTTTACTCTGCATACATCTTTTACATTGTATTGAATTATCTGAGGTGGGGTTTTCCGCACCTCCAGCGACGGATCGGTAGATAAATCGATCGGAAAACTAGCACCGCCATTCATAAAAACAAATCCCGGCTAGTTTCGACTGGTGGTTGCAGGATTCGCTCAAGCTGAACGCAGCCATAGTAGGATTGAATAGGAATGTTAGCCAATCGGGGCTAGCGGCTGTTGGGGGCAGAGCGAAACTACATAAATGTCTTTTTCTAAAATTTTGATTGCTAACCGGGGCGAAATCGCCCTACGCATTATTCGCACCTGTAGTGAAATGGGCATTGCCACAGTGGCAGTGCATTCCACGGTCGATCGGCAGGCTCTCCACGTGCAGCTGGCCGATGAAGCGGTCTGCATTGGCGAACCGGCTAGTAGCAAAAGCTACCTGAATATTCCCAATATTATCTCAGCAGCTTTGACCCGCAATGCTGGTGCCATTCATCCCGGATATGGCTTTTTAGCTGAAAATGCCAGGTTTGCGGAAATCTGTGCCGACCACCATCTCACATTTGTGGGACCATCACCGTTAGCCATGCGTTTGATGGGTGATAAATCTACGGCCAAAGACACTATGAAACGGGTAGGAGTACCAACCATTCCTGGCAGTGAAGGATTGCTGGCTGATGAAAATGAAGCTCTCAGAGTAGCTGCCAAGGTAGGCTATCCGCTGATGATTAAGGCGACTGCCGGGGGCGGCGGGCGCGGCATGCGTCTAGTGCGGGAAGAAAGCGATCTGGTGCGGCTTTTCCACGCTGCCAAGGGTGAAGCCGAAGCGGCCTTTGGTAATGGTGGTGTCTACATCGAAAAATTTGTGGAAAGGCCGCGCCACGTAGAGATTCAAATTTTAGCTGATAACTTTGGGAATGTCGTACATCTGGGGGAGCGGGATTGCTCCATTCAGCGCCGTCACCAAAAGCTACTCGAAGAAGCGCCTAGCCCAGCGGTAGATGCTGCCCTCCGCCACAAGATGGGGGCGGCGGCTGTCGCGGCGGCGAAGTCGATCGACTATACCGGCGCGGGTACTGTGGAGTTCTTGCTCGATAAAAATGGCAACTTCTACTTCATGGAAATGAATACTCGTATTCAGGTCGAACACCCTGTCACCGAGATGATTACTGGGATCGACTTAATTGCCGAGCAGATTCGGATTGCCCAAGGCTATCCTTTGTCTTTTACCCAGGAGCAAATTGTGTTCCAGGGTCATGCTATTGAGTGTCGGATCAATGCCGAAGATCCCGAGCATAATTTCCGCCCCCATCCCGGCAAAATCAGTGGCTATCTGCCCCCCGGTGGACCGGGCGTGCGCATGGATTCTCACATCTACACCGATTACGAAATTCCGCCCTATTACGATTCTTTGATTGGCAAGCTGATTGTTTGGGGTGTCGATCGAGATATGGCGATCAAACGGATGAAGCGAGCCTTGCGCGAATGTGCGATTACGGGTGTGCCCAATACAATCAACTTCCACCAGCGGGTGCTGGAGAATCCAGCCTTTCTCGCTGGTGAAGTCTACACCAACTTCATCGAAGAAATGATGAATAAAAATATCATCTAAAAACAACGGCAGCCGAGAATACATTCTCGGCTGCCGTCCACCGTAGTGAGCAAGGAGGGATTCGAACCCCCGACCTTCTGATCCGTAGTCAGAAGCTCTAATCCACTGAGCTACTTGCCCAAGCGCGAACCTAAATATAACACAGACGTTCTGAGAAATGCAAAGTAATTTTCCTGTTGGTCAGCTCACCCACTTGAACGACGCTGGTGAAGCCCGCATGGTAGATGTTTCCGATAAGGCGGCGACTAAACGCACTGCTACGGCTGAAGCTGCGGTCAAGATGTCGCTGTCTACCTGGGAAGCCATTGCCACTGGCAATGCTCCCAAAGGTGATGTGCTGGCCACAGTCAGGATTGCGGCCATCATGGCCGCCAAGCAAACCGCTAACTTGATTCCGCTCTGCCACCCGTTACCGATTAGCAAAGTGGCGATCGACATCTCTAGCGATCGACAACTGCCCGGCTATCGAATTCGGGCTACAGTCACCATCGTAGGGAAAACTGGCGTCGAAATGGAAGCATTGACCGCTGCCACGGTGGGTGCTCTTACTCTTTACGACATGGCTAAGGCTCTAGAGAAGTCGATCGAGATTACTCATGTCAGACTTATTGAGAAAACAGGTGGTAAGTCTGGGGACTACTGTGCCAGTTCGCCATCTGCTTAGCACCGGCACAAATCTGGATTCTGTCGGTACTATGGTGGATGGTAAAAGAGGCAAGTTGAAAAACTGCCACCGATCTAAACCTGAGGAGATGATAATGGCTAAAAATGGTGTGATTATCGCCGCGTTATTAGCAGCAACTGCCGGCAGCGGGGCAGCATATTACTATTTAAAAGGACAAAATGTTGGCGATCGACCCGAGCAACTAGCCGCCGCCGTGCCCGATAACGCTTATTTAGTCGGTTATGTGGCTACCGATCCACAGATGTGGAGCAAACTGGAGAAATTCGGTACCCCAGCAGCGCAAAAACTGGTCAGTCAATCTCTCCAGCAAATACAACAAGATGTGCTGGCCAAGGAAAAAGTCGATTATCAAAAAGACATCCAACCCTGGTTGGGCAACGTGATGGTAGCACTTTTACCCAGTGCGGAAGCAGCCACTGAACCATCGCTGTTAGTTGTGAGTAAGGTCAAAGATAAAATTAGTGCCCTCAATTTTCTGAACCAGATGAAGGCCAATGCCAAAACCCCCATCAAAGAATTGGACTATAAAGGAACCAAGATTTTAGCTAGCGGCACAGACAAAAAAGCCACTTTTTCGACCTCAATCAATGATTGGGTGATGGTGGCTGGCGATCGGCAAGCGGTGGAAAAGTCGATCGATGCGGTTAATGGCACGGCTTCTTTTAGTGCTAAATATGGCAATCAGTTTTTTGGTGGTAGTAATTTGCGTCTTCCTAATCCGATTGCCTCTTTATATGTGGATTACAGCCGGTTTGTGCGAGAAATGAACAAGGTCAGCGAGCAGAAAATCGATGCCGCGACCATGAAAAAGATCGACCAAGTCCAAACCCTGACTGGTGGGATTGGCATCGACGATCGGGGCTTAAGGATGAAGATGTTAGCGCAAACTGCTAACAATTCTTTCCAGCTACCGCCAGCACCAGGGAAAGTCTTAAGCAATTTCCCTGCTGATACTCTGTTCCTGGCCAGTGGTAGTGGTCTGAAACAAATTTGGGCAGAAGCGCAAAAAAATGCTGCAACACAACCAGAACTGAAACAAGCGTTTACCCAAATGCAACAAACTTTCCAGCAAAGTACTCAGCTCAACCTCGATCGAGATGTTTTGGGCTGGATGGGTGGTGAGTATGGACTGGCGATCGTGCCAGTTAATAAAGGCCCCTTTAAAGCAGTGGGTGTTGGCATGTCGGCAGTTTTTGATAGTACCGATAAGCCTGCTACCGAACGTGCCATGCAAGGACTGAAAGGTTTGGCTGGTGCGAATGGCGTAGCTACTGCCGCTCGGAAGTCTAACGGTAAAGAAATTACCGATCTCAAAGCGTCGATCAGCCCCGATCCGATCTTGAGTTACGGCTGGCTCGACGATCGATCGATGTTTGTGAGTATGAGCGATATGGCAGTTCAAGAACCGCTCAATCAAAGCCCAGATTTTCAAGAAATTACTGGCTCTTTGCCCCAAAACAATTCTGGTTATTTATATATCAACTTCGATCGAGCCTTGAATCA